>CADATZ010000029.1:0-14854 GCA_902791025.1 uncultured Chloroflexota bacterium
TGGACCCGCAGGGGCCTGTACCCGGTGTTCCCAGTGTTCGTGAGGCGGGTACAGGCCCCTGCGGGTCCAGTCCCCGATTTCGTTTTAATCGTTAATCAAAGTATATTCAAAAATAAAAAAAAGAAAACCGCCGATATTGGCGGTTGACAATTGTTTGATTTTGTGGTAGGGACAGTCGCCTTCGGCAACAGTCCCTGTGTGTGAATTACATGATCACCAGCATGAACTCGGCCTTTTTCCCTCCGACCCTTTTCAAAACCTCTTCTACACTGGCGGTGATGATCGTCTCTCCGGGCAGCGTGAGATCACAGCAAAGCGTAATACGCTGTCCTTTTCCGAAGACTTTTTTTACATCTTCCAGCAGGTTGGTCATGCGGTAGGGGGTATCCATGAGGATCACAGGAAGACGCATCATCTTCAGTTTCTTCAGCTCATTGATGCGATCCTGCGGGGCACGCGGCATGAAACCACCGAAAACATAGCGGGTGAGTTTCTGAGGTGTGACGGAGATGGCAGTGGTGAGGGCGGAGACACCCGGAACAGGAATGATCTGGAACCCGGCGGAGATCACTTCTTCCACCAGCCGGTGTCCCGGGTCGGAAAAGAGCGGTGTGCCGCAGTCCGAAACCAGCGCGAGACTTTTCCCCTGTGCCAGTTCGATCAAAAGCGTATCGATCTGCTGAGATTCGTTGTGCTCATTGGTGGTGATGATCTGTTTGTCTTTGATGCCGAGCTGCTTCATCAGCCGGCTGCCGTTGCGGTACTCTTCGCAGACCAGGATGTCAACATCGGTCAATACTTTTATTGCCCGAAGCGTGATATCGTCAGGATTCCCGATCGGGATAGATACAATATAAAGTGCGTTTTTCAAATTCATGCTGTTAATTATAAGGCAAAATTTGTAAACAAGTTGAGCTTGAAATGCAGACTCTAACTTAAATATAATGCACATTCAAATCAAGATATGGTAGAATAAATTTTTAATTAATGTATCGATTCTGGTCACAGCAGAGATGCATCTTTGGGAACAACAATCGACTTTTAACCCAAATACGCCGCTGCGGATGATGCAGTATTTAGAAAATTTGTATGAAAAGTATATCAAACAAAGAAAGTTAAACAAATACAGCAGTAAACGGATGGAACTTCCGGCACCGAGACTGATCGTTTTTTTCAATGGCACTTCAAATCAACCGGAAGAAATGATTTTACGCCTCACAGATTCATTTCCAAAAGGGTCTAATTCAGATGTTGAAGTTCAGGTTCGGATGTTGAATATCAATTATGGGAAAAATCAGAAACTGCTTGATGCTTGCAAACCGTTAATGGAGTATTCTTGGCTGGTAGCGAAAATGCGAAGTATAAAAAAATCAAATGATGAAAATGCGGTGGCCAGTGCGATTGATCAGGCAATTACCGAGATGCCGGATGATTTTATCATTAAACCATTTCTCGCAGTTCATAAAGCGGAGGTAAAAGGTATGTTACTTGAAGAATATAATGAAACAGAGGTCATGGAGCTTTTCAAAGAAGAAGGCCGTGAAGAGGGGCGTGAGGAAGGCCGTGAGGAAGGCCGTGAGGAAGAAAGAAAATCGATTATGAAAAGCCTTATTGCCGGTTATCGCTCAGGCGCAATTGAGCTCGAATTTGCGGCAAAGCTCGCTGGAATGTCTCAGAATGAATTTTTGGATAAGGTGAGCGATGAGGAAGCTTTATAGCTGATGAATTGAACTGAAAAAGGAGACTGAAGCTGTGTATGCCTGATGGCACAAAGCTGTCAAACCAGAGACAGAAATAAATGAAAAGAACCCGTTGATTCAAGACTGATACAGCGGGTTCTTTTCATTTATTGTTTAGGGAACACTGTTTGTTTCAGATTGAGTCAAAGCGACCTGTTTTCATTGACTTTTTTTGAGTAAACAGAACAGACTGTAACGACTCATTTGTTATGAAATAGATATTACACAATGTTTCTTGAAAATTCCTTGAACGTCATGAAATAAGGTGATAGCATAAATATTGTGATAGTTAAACTAACATGATAAAGAAATTATCAATAACAAGGTGGGAATGTGAGAAATACGGAAAAAGATGCGGTGGAGATGGCTGAACGGCGAAAGATGATCCTGGATGCGGGATTCAGATTGTTCGCAGAAAAGACGATCGATCCGGTCTCGATGAATGAGGTAGCGAAGGCCGCGGGTGTTGGGATCGCGACGCTTTATCGTTACTACAGTACAAAGCAGGAACTGGTGCTTGCCATCAGTACCCGGGTCTGGGAAAACTACATTGTGGAAAACAGTCGTCAGAGGGCAGCTCTTGTCAGTAAAGGTATGAATGCCGGACAGGAATTTGAATTCTATCTGGATTCCTTTATTGATGTGTACCGAAACCATGCGGAAATCCTGCGCTTCAACCAGTTTTTTAACGTCTATGTCGCCAATGAAGAGGTTTCTCCGGAGATTTTGAAACACTATCTGGCCATAATCAGCAGGTTGGCGGAACAGTTCCATGCAATGTATGAACGGGCAAAGATGGATCATAGTCTTCGTACGGACTTCCCTGAAAAGCAGATGTTTTCCGCGACCCTGCACATCATGCTGGCAGCTGTCACCCGTTACGCGGTCGGTCTGGTCTATCAGCCCGGTCCGGGGTCTGATTCGGAATCCGAACTGCTGCTGCTCCGCGACATCCTCCTCCAGCGTTTTGTGGTGTGAGGTATACGGAGCACATGGGGACTGGCAACGTGTGTTGCGAAGCCAACACACGCATGCCTGTCCCCATGTGCGGCGCTGAGCGAAGAAAGCGATACCAGGGAAAATGATGTGATTCGGCCGGCGGGAAGGTTTGTTCCCTTGATGGATTGCCGCACATGGGGATGAAGCGCGTGGGGACCGGCACCGTGTGGTGCGAAGCCAACACACGCGTGCCTGTCCCCATGAGCGGCGAAGAGCAAAGAAAGTGGTATCGGGGAAAATGATGTGATTCGGCCGGAGGGAAGGTTTGTTCCCGTGATGGATTGACGCACATGGGGATGAAGCGCGTGGGGACCGGTACCGTGTGGTGCGAAGCCGGCACACGCGTGCCTGTCCCCTTGAGCGGCGATGAGCAAAGAAAGTGGTATCGGGGAAAATGATGTGATTTGGCCGGAGGGAAGGTTTGTTCCCTTGATGGATTGACGCACATGGGGACAGGCACGCGTGTGCCGGCTCCGCGGCACACGTTGCCAGTCCCCACGTGCTCCGTGAATATGAAAGGAATAATCAATGAAACTGAAGAATGAATTTATTACGCAGGATATTGACGATACGCAGTTCCTCGTGCCGGTGGGTGCGGAGGCGTTCAGCGGGATCGTGCGGTCCAACAAAACCGCAGCCTTTATCGTGAACTGTCTGAAGGAAGAAACCACGGAAACCGCCATTGTGGACGCCATGTGTGCCAAATACGACGCGCCGAGGGAAACGATCGCTGCGGATGTGGCGGAGATTCTCGAAAAACTGCGTTCCATCAATGCAATTGATGAATAAAACGCTGTAAGGGAACCGTCCCATGAAGGGACAGCTTTGACGGTTCCGTATTAGTAACTTTTCTTGACTGTTACATCGTTCTTATTTCGATGAGTAATTATCTGGAAGAAGACCGGATGACAAATTTGCCCTTATACCTGACATATAGATTGTATCAGATCGAAAGCTGATATCCATTGCCAATTTTACTCACATGATGAAAAAAGCGACGTTTGAAGAGATTCTAAATCAGGACGGGGTCCTGGTCTACCGGACGCGGGGCGTGAGCATGGTACCCATGCTGCGGCAGAACCGGGATCTGGTGGTGATCCGCGTGCCTGAGAAACGTCTTGAACCACTTGATACGGCGCTTTACAAACGCGGGTCTGACTATATCCTGCATCGGGTGATCGGGGTGGCGGATGACCATTACCTGATCCGCGGGGACAATACTTTTGTTATAGAGCATGTTCCTTTTGTCAATGTAATCGGGGTGCTGACGGAATTCAAGCGCAGGGGAAAGACGTATTCCGTGACGGATAAAGCATACCTGCGATATGCCCGCTTGTGGAACGCGATTTATCCGCTGCGAGTATTTTATCGGCGTTCCAGAGCCTTTGCCGTTCGAATTGCCCGGAAGCTTGGGGTTCTGCCTCTTATAAAAAAGGTATTGCGGCATGAATAATACGATTCACTGGATTTGGAATGTCAGCGGAAAGAAAAAAGCTTATATTCTTGTGCTAACGCTTTTGCAGGCGGTCAGCGGTGGTAGCAAACCTAAATTAATGGCCTAATCATTTTTTCTTTTCTTTCCACATTTTTCAACAAAGGAATTATATTTTTTCTTCTGTATCGCCTTGATTATCGGCGTTGATAGTACTCCCGCAGCAATTCCTATAATCCAGACGTATTTCCAGCTTGTCAGCAGTCCGAAAAGAACAACCAGTGCGGTAGCAGCCAGCCAATACAAAATCTGAATTTTGCCGTTCGATTTATTTAGTTCTTCTAAAATATCAACACCCTCGGATTCGTGCGGAGCATTTTCAATAAAAGCTGCCGCTCCGACAGTTCCCGAACACGAGCGAAAATCTTCGCTGCATTCCTTAGCTCCTGCGGCGTAAGTATTATTGTTAAGTATTTCAAGAACCGCAGAACGGATTCCATGAACCGAATCGTTTGTAAGCATAACTCCCGCCCCGATTTCTTTTGCACGTCTTGCAACCGCCTGCTGTTCGCTTGTCTGCGGATACAGAATCATCGGTGTCGCCATATACAGACTTTCAGAAACGCTGTTCATGCCGCAGTGTGTGATAAATGCGTCCACTCTTGACAATACATCAAGCTGATCAACATAAGGATATACTTTAATATTTTCGGGCAGTTTACCGAGAACGGAAATATCAAGTGCATTTCCGCAGGAGATTATGACATCAACCTTTTCGTCTTTGAGAGCATCAATGCATTTGGCATAAAAATCAGGTCTGTCGTTCCTTTTCTTTGTCCGGCTCAATCTTTGAAAACACAGATGGACCTACAAAGACATAGTGGTCAGAAAAGCTTTCGGAATACGGTTGAAATCTTTCTGATGTATAAACAACCGAGTCGGTTTTGTTATCACTCTGAACAAGAGACAATGCGTTCTTTACCTTGTACCCGTAAGGTTTAAGCATTTTCAGTTCCTTTGATATTTTCGACAGCCCGAAAACCATATCCGCAAGTTCCTTGGGGGAGTTTTTCATATATTGCGAAGCCATCTGATTGAATGCAAATGTGCTTGTCGAAACGACCAACGGAACATTGTGTTTCCATGCGTTCAGCTTGCCCCAGAAACAGACGGAATCGGCATACACGACATCGGGCTGAAAGGTTTTGAATTCTTCATCAAGAAAAGCGTCCATACTAAGAGTAATACGGATATCCTGAATCGTCATTTCCGTAGTGGAAACATTTTTAAGTCCTGCTTCTTCCTTTTCCGTTAATTCGCCGAGGAATGCGTTGCACGAAATGAAGTCCGCGCCTGTCGCCTTTATTTTGTTCTCAAACTCATCGAACGAATAAAACCTGACAGTATTGCCGCGTTTGACTAATTCAGACGCAACGGGAAGCATAGGATTGGTATGACCGTGAGCGGGAATACAAAAGAATGCTATCTTTTTCATTTGTTATCGCCGTCCTTTTCAAGAAACACCTTGCCAAACAGCTCCGAAAACTCCTCTTTCGGAGGAATTACAATTCCTCTTTTCTCGTCCCCGAAAAGAAATAAGGTGTCGCCGGGCTTTATTCCAAATATCTCGCGTGCCTGCTTGGGTATTACAATCTGTCCCTTTTCACCAACTGTAGCCATCCAAGCATATTGACCTTTCTGTGCACTCATTTCATTCACCTCCAAAGTATGATTTGTTATACAATTATAAAAATGTCAATAAATACGAAAAAGCACTTGACAAAACGCTTCATGCCGGAACACTATGTCTGCTTTCCTCCTATGGAGAAATGACGCTGGACGCCTCATGGCGGCGGCTTTTCGCTTATGTGCCGCAAGGGAACGCGCTGATGAACGGAACAATCCGTGATGTTGTAAGTTTTGCTGAGCCGGATGCCGCACAGGATGAGGCACGTCTGAAGCATGCAATGCAAATCGCCTGTGCAGATGAGTTTGTCATGGATCCGGACGCTTTGCTTGGCGAATGCGGTTCGGGCCTTTCGGAAGGACAGATACAGCGTCTCGCTGTTGCACGGGCAGTTTTTTCCGAGGCACCGATCCTGCTCCTGGATGAGTCCACTTCTGCCTTGGATGAGGCAACGGAGAAGAACCTTTTAGAAAATCTCCGTTCACTCACTGATAAAACAGTGCTCATTGTTACGCATCTCAAGGCGGCATTGGCGATTTGTGATAAGACTGTGGCTTTTTAAGTGAATAGGATACAGGAGACAGGATATAGTGGAATATCGGAATGGTATCGAAGAGACTGTTTTTGATCTTGCGTATCTGGTTGGATGCGCGGCCAATGAGGTGAAACCTGACGCGGAAAGGGTGGCGGTGATGGATCTGGATGCGGTTTATCGGGAGGCTTCGCGGCATATGCTTGACGCGGCTGTAGCGATGGCACTGGAATCTGCCGGGGTCCGTGACGAGCGTTCCTCTTTGCGCATTGCCCGATCTCTGCGGAAAACAGCTCTTTTTGACAGGGAAAAGAAGGCAGTTCTGGAAAAAATGGAGGAAAACGGCATCTGGTACATGCCGTTCAAAGGTGCTCTATATTCTCGCTTATGCGTATAAGCATTACGCCAACAGTGGTACCGGTCTGCGTTCCCTACTGGATATTTACGTGATCCTGAAAAAAACTTCGCCGGATTTGGGTAAGGTCTCCACGGAGCTGGAAAAACTCGGAATGACTGATTTTGAATCCCGGTTTCGCAGTCTTTCCCTTGACCTTTTCAGCGAAGGAAAACTGACGGAAGATGAAATGGAGATGCTTGCTTATATAGTGGACTCGGGAACCTATGGGACTGTTCAAAACATTGTCAGCAATAAGATCAATGAAGCCGGCGGCGGAAAGAGCGGTAAGTGGCGGTATATTTTCAACCGATTTTTCCCGACAATGGAGCAGGTTAAATATGGTAATCACTTTTTCTATCGTCACAAGATCCTGCTGCCGTTTCTGTTTCCCTACCGTCTGCTGCGTGCTGTGTTCAAACGGCGTGCACACCTGACTGCGGAACTGAAAACGCTGAAGAAATTTTGATAAATTTTGCCCTTTAATTGTCAGACAAATGACATTTGCATGACAAATGACACGATACTTTATTCCCGGTTTAGGCTAAAATAAATATAGGAAAAGATTTTATCCCGGGCAGGGAACTGCCTGTATTTTGAATCAACTACAATCAGGAGGGTTTGTTATGAAGAAACACAATTTCAATGCCGGGCCGGCGGTGCTGCCGGATTACGCCATCAATGAAACTATCAAAGCGATCCAGGATTTCGGCGGGTTGTCGATCCTTTCCATCTCCCATCGTTCCAAGGATTTTGATGCGGTGATGGACGGCGCGGTTGCTGCGGCAAAACGGCTGCTGGATATTCCGGATGATTATCATGTGATTTTCCTGGGCGGCGGTGCAAGCACCCAGTTCTATGTGATCCCGTACAACTTCCTGAACAAGAAAGCCGCCTATCTGGATACCGGTACCTGGGCACTCGGCGGCATCAAGGAAGCGAAGCTTTACGGCGAAGTGGATGTCGTTGCTTCTTCCAAAGACAAAAACTATAGCTATATCCCGAAAAATTACACGATCCCGACCGATGCGGATTATTTTGAGATCTGCTGCAACAATACGATCGAAGGTACCGAGATCCGCAAGGATATGGACAGCCCGGTTCCGCTGATCGCGGATATGTCCTCCGATATCTTCAGCCGCCCGGTGGATGTTTCCAAATACGCGATGATCTTCGGTGGTGCGCAGAAGAATTTCGCTCCTGCCGGTGTGACCATCGTCATCATCAACGATAAATTCATGAATGAAGCTGTCTGCCGTCCGGTCCCGACCATGGCGGATTATCGCGTTCATGCCAAGAAGAATTCCATGAACAATACGCCTCCGGTGCTGCCGATCTTTACAGCGCTCAAGACGATGGAATGGATGGAAGCAGAAGGCGGCGTGAAGGAAATGGAAAAACGCGCCATTGCCCGCTCCACCAAGGTTTATGACTGTCTGGAGAACTCCAAGACCTTCTATCCCACTGTTGCGGATCCGGAAGACCGTTCCCGCATGAATATCTGCTTCCGCCTCAAGGAAGAATATGCGGATCTGGAAGCGGACTTCCTCGAACTGGCAAAGGAACGCGGTCTTGTCGGCGTCAAGGGACATCGTTCAGTCGGTGGTTTCCGCGCGTCCTGCTATAACGCGCTGCCGATGGAAAGCGTTGACGCGCTGATCGCGACGATCCATGATTGGGATGCTGCGCATTAGTTGGAAGCAGAAAGTTATAAGTTAGAAGTTGAAAGCTGCGAGGTGGTATAGCCGCCTCCCTTTGAGAAGCTAATAACTAAAAAAGGATGTCTCTATTTAGGATACGCAGCAACGCACATGGGGACAGGCACGCTTGTGCGGGCTGTACCGCACAAGATGCCAGTCCCGCATGTGCTCTGTTCTGAATAGATAAAAAAGGAGAAAAAATGGCAAAAGTATTGATTGCTACGGAAAAACCGTTTTCAAAGGCTGCTGTAGAGGGAATTACAAAGATTCTGACCGAAAAAGGTCATGAAGTTGCGAAACTGGAAAAATATACCGATCCGGCACAGCTGCTTGAAGCTGTGGCAGATGCGGAAGCGATTATTATTCGTTCCGACAAAATCACGGCAGAAGTGATGGCACATGCACCGAAACTGAAGCTGGTGGTACGTGCCGGTGCCGGTTATGATAATGTTGATCTCGCCGCGGCTACCGAGAAGGGAATCGTTGTTGAAAACACACCCGGACAGAACGCTAACGCGGTTGCGGAACTGGTGATGGGTATGATGGTCTACAAAGCCCGCAATTTCTTCGACGGCAGCACCGGCAAGGAACTGCGCGGCAAGAAAATCGGCCTGCACGGATTCGGTGCTGTTGCCCGCTGTGTGGCACCGATTGCCAAAGGTTTTGGCATGGATGTATATGCCTATGATATTCCTCAGGTTCCGGATTCTGTCTTTGAAGCTGCCGGTGTGACTCGCATTACGGATGTTCCTGAGCTCTACAAGACCTGTGATTATGTTTCCCTGCATTTCCCGGCTCTTCCGAATCTCATCAAGTCGGTGAACTACGAACTTCTTTCCAACCTGCCGAAGAACGGCTGTTTGATCAATGCAGCCCGCGCGGAAGTGGTGGACGAGGAAGGAATCGTTGAGATGTTTGAAAAGCGGGAAGATTTTGTGTATCTTGCGGATGTTGCTCCGAAGAACAAGGCTGAAATCGCCGAAAAATTCCCGGGTCGTTTCTTCTTCACACCGAAGAAAGCCGGCGCTCAGACCGCGGAAGCTAACGCTAATGCCGGTTTTGCCGCAGCCCGCCAGATTTGCGATTACTTTGAAACCGGAAGCACGAAGTTCCAGGTGAATAAATAAGTAGGAAGTTTTAAGTTATAAGTTAGTAGTTAGAAGGTCGATAAAATTTCTGGCGCCTAACTTACACTTTGGTACAAAAAAACAGGATTCACATTATTTGTGCTTCCTGTTTTTTATTTATATGGAAATTGTTTACATCTGGTAACTTTTAACTACCAACTACCAACTTCCAACTTTCAACTTCAAACTTCTATGCCTTGTTCAGCGCATCGATGATGTCGGGTAGTTGTTCATCCACCTTGTCGTTTTCGAGCTGACAGGTGCCGGCGTTGCGGTGACCGCCGCCGCCATATTTGAGACAGAGCGCGCCGATGTCGGCATTGGAGCCTTTATTGACGATGGACTTTCCGATCATAACCGCGGTGTTCTGTTTCTTGAAGCCCCAGGCGACGTGGATGGAGATCTGAGTTTCCGGGAAGAGTGCGTAGATCATAAAGCGGTTCCCCGCGTGGATCACTTCCTCATTGCGCAGGTCCAGGACGACAACTTTGTCATGAACCTTCGCGATGCGCAGCAGTTGTTCTTTGAAGAGATCTGCCTGTTCGAAATAGAGATCAACACGTTCTTTTACATCGGGCAGTTCAAGAATCTCATCAATGTCATGCTCCAGACAGTAATCAATGAGTTCCATCATCAGCGCATAGTTGGAGATGCGGAAGTCATGGAAACGGCCGAGACCGGTGCGTGCATCCATCAGGTAGTGCAGCAGCACCCAGCCTTTCGGATGAAGGATTTCGTCCATGGTGAAATCGGCACTGTCGCCTTTGTCCACGGCTGCCATCAGGTCATCCGAAATTCGCGGGAAGGCTTTCTTGCCGCCATAGTAATCGTAAACCACACGGGCAGCGCTGCGGGCTTTCGGGTCGATGATGAGTTTTCCGCCGGTTTCGATGGCCTTGAGACGTTCTTCTTCAGATTCGTGATGGTCAAAGGCGATGGAAACCCGAGGGTCATAGGGGAGGTTTGTGGTGATATCGTTTTTGCTTAACTCGACCTTGCCGTCCTGTACGTCCTTGGGATGGACGAATTTGATTTCATCGATAAGTCCCAGTTCCTTGAGCATCATGGCGCAGGCAAGTCCGTCAAAATCGCTTCTGGTTACAAGTCTTCTTGTTTGCTGTTCCATAGTATATCCTTTCGTGATTTCTGATTATATGAGTATAACACAAATCGGGCAGGGTTCAATATCTACGATAAAAATGTTTTATGCGCAGTTCGTCTGCCGTTCATCCGTGTGGTCTTTGTCACAGAGGATAACCGACCCGGTGCTTTTTTGATTGGTATAAAATCAATAAAAGCCGTGGACGAGGAAGGGCAGATTTCTTTCGACCAGCATGATGACCACGTAATCGGGGGATTCCTGGACGAGATCGATGCGGTACAATTCGCCATAGGTTACAAAATGGATTTCCGTGATGTCGTGGATGGCGGACTGCATGAAATACTCGGAGAAAGAGTCACCAATCAGGAGCATCTTTTTCTTCACCGGTGCATCTGACATAAAGCGCTGCAGTTTGCCGTGATCGACAGTTTCCGGTTTCCATACATTGATGCCGTCATTGTGGTCGATGGCTACGCCGTTTCTTTCCGGAATCTGTTCCGAAAGTCCCAGCATGCCCGCGAGATCCTTCCCTTCGCTGTCATAGTAATGGAACTGCGGCAGCTCTTTCGTTTCCGGCTCTCCGGTGAAAGCGGAGCGGACCTGTGTGGCGGCGATCCATCCACCCAGGTTGTTCCAGTGGGTATCAGTGGTGTAATAAACCGGTTGTGTCAGGCTGAGCTCCATCAGCCTGGTTTTGGGGTAAAGGACCGGAAAATTTACCCGATCTGTGAGGTAATCTACCACCTGATCCGCGCGGCTTTCAGTAGAAATTCTGCGGATGATGGATGGCATGAAGGAATGATAAACCTGTTCCTTATCCGGGGCGATATACAACAGGCAATCGGCTCCCTGTGCCTGTAGAGGTCCGAAAAGCCCTTCCAGATTTTTCCGGATCTTTTCCAATTCTTCATCAGTAAAGCGGCTGATCCCCTTGTAGTTTTCGACCGTTGTGCGGTAGAAAAGGTGGCTGTCATTTCCCCGAATCACATCCGACTGGGCAAAATCCAGACCGCTGCGAAGCTGAAATCCGCGGTACAGCTCGATGAATTGTGTTTTGAAGGGCAGTATGTCCGAAAACCACTCCTCAAACCGCCTGGGCCAGGTTGAGAAATTTTCGCTGGAAAGCTCTGGAAACTCGCTGAGAACTTTATTCTCCGTATTTTTATAACCGATCTGCTCGCGGAACAGATAAAATATCGGAACGGGTGCAAAAATCAGAATGAAGAAGCATATCAGAAAAAGGATACCGTTTTTTTTCATCACCGCTCCTAAAACCTGAAATAGATAAAGGGATTATGAGAGGCGTTTGCAAGCATCACGATGGAAAGAAACAGACAAAGTATAGCTGATGCTCCGCTAAGCGCTTCGCGGTTTCCTCTGTTCTCGAAACGAGTGCTGAGCCATCTTCCGAAACCGAGAGAAAGAAAAAGACTAATGATGAAGATGAAGAACGTGACCGGATCGACGATCTCCCAAAAATTCCAGTATCCATTCCCTGCCGGGAAAAACATCTGACGCAGCTGGGCAGCGGCCATGGTGAGGTCGTCTGCGCGGAAGAGTACCCAGCCAATGCATACGATGAACAATGTATAAAGATGCTTCAGCAGACTTCTGATGCGGTTGTTTGTATCCCTGACGGGCAGGAGTCGCTCCAGGATCAGGAAGGCTCCATGAAATAACCCCCAGAGAACAAAATTCCACTGAGCACCATGCCACAGGCCGGTGGCAAAAAAGACAATGCACAGGTTCAGCAGTGTCCTGGCTGTTCCTTTCCGATTTCCGCCCAATGGAATATAGAGATAATCACGGAACCAGGTGGAAAGAGAAATATGCCAGCGCCGCCAGAATTCGCGGATCGAGGATGAGATGTATGGCAGGTTGAAATTTTCCTGAAAATGGAATCCCAGAACCTTTGCCAAACCGATTGCCATGTCGGAATAGCCGGAAAAGTCGAAATAGATCTGCAATGTGTAAAAAAGAGCCGCGGTCCAGCACAGCAGGGATGAGAGGTCGCTGATCGGGTGACTCAGTATTTCATCTACCGTATACCCGAGTGTGTTGGCAAGCAGGACCTTTTTTGCAAGACCGAAACAAAAGCGTTTTAATCCCTTGACTGTCTCGTCAAGATGAAGCTCACGGGAATGGAGTGACGCGGCGATGTCTTTGTATTTCACAATAGGGCCGGCGACAAGCTGGGGAAAGAATGAAATATAAAGCGCAAGGTCGATCCAATTGCGCTGAACCTCGATCGTACCCCGGTAAAGGTCCGCGATATAAGAAATTGATTGAAATGTATAAAATGAGATTCCGATCGGCAGTGCGATGGCACGCAGCGGGATAATTTCCTGATGCAGCAAGTTATTGAGTATGTCGGCAAAGAAATTGAAATATTTGAAATATGCCAGTAAAAGCAAGTTCGAAAAGATGATGACAGCAAGGAATAAATTGCGTATAGATTTACTCCTTGCCGCGCTAATCAGGAGTCCGCCGACATAATTCATCGTGATGGAAAACAACAGCAGAACGACAAACTTCGGTTCACCCCAGGCGTAAAAAAGCAGGCTCATAATGAGCAGAAACAGATTGCTGCCTTTTTTTCGTGTAACAAGCGCTCCGATCAGGACAATCGGAAGAAAGATCCACAGAAACGCAAATGAACTGAATACCATGTTCCGGATTATACACCGCTATCCGGAATGACGCAGCGGAATCCGAGAAAATAATTTGGTTTAGCTGAGTGTCCGCGATAGTCTGTCCGCAATGTGTCTGCCGCTTCATCTGTTTCGGAAGGAGTGGCTGATCCGCCGCGGATGACATATTCTTTATTAGATGTGTCTGCTTGTGTATTTTGATCTGAATCAAAACCGGTGGATGTCCATTCCCACACATTCCCTGTCATATCCAGCACTCCATAAGGGCTTGCTCCATTCGGAAATACTCCGACATTTTGGATATCGCTGTTTTCACCGGGTATATTGGCGTAACGATTTGTTTCTGTTGGGGCTTCATTCCCCCACGGGTAGATTTGTCCGTTCGTACCGCGGGCGGCCTTTTCCCATTGCTGTTCAGAAGGCAGTTTCCCGCCGATCCACTTGCAAAAACGCTGTGCCTGTCTGTAAGTTACATAATTCACCGGTTGATCCGCAGTTTTCCAATTGTAGATGTCCATCATAGCTGAGTCTTCACAGTAACCAGCTTCCACGCATTTGCGATATTGTGCGTTGGTCACCTCTGTTTGACCGATCCAGTATGCATCCAGTTGAATTTCTGTTTGTTCCTCTGCCGGTCCATATAGAAAGGTCCCCGCGGGAATGTGAAGCATTTCGATACCGCTGAGTGGGTCAGTAAAAATATTGCGGACTATGGGCTGAATGGTATCGTCCTCAGTCTCTTCCTGATGCTCTTCCGGTTCAGACCCTTTCGATTCATCCGGCATAGGTACTGCGTTGGCATCCATTAGATTGATGAGAATGATCTGTTCACCTTCACCTTCTTCCTCGCTATTCGTCTTTTCCGGAATGACATCTTCGGATTTTGTTGCAGGATTATTGTCAGATATTTCCCCGGTTTTCTCAGCTTCTGAATCGGCAGCGTCAGATGATGTTTGAGAAGATTCAAGGTCTGATGGCAGAAAATCGTTTTTTCCCTCATCGGTTTTTTTCAGTTCATCCTTTTCACCGGTCAGAGCGGTAACGATGGTTTCTGCTTCGGTGAGTTTGGTAAGGAGTTCATCCTTTTCGCCGGTCAGAGTGGTAACGGTGGTTTCTGCTTCGGTAAGTTTGTTTTGGAGTTCATCCTTTTCGCCGGTCAGAGTGGTAACGGTAGTTTCTGCTTCGGTGAGTTTGGTAAGGAGTTCATCCTTTTCACCGGTCAGAGTGGTAACGGTGGTTTCTGCTTCGGTGAGTTTGGTAAGGAGTTCATCCTTTTCGCCGGTCAGAGTGGTAACGGTAGTTTCTGCTTGAGTAAGTTTGTTTTGGAGCTCATCCTTTTCGCCGGTCAGAGTGGTAACGGTAGTTTCTGCTTCAGTAAGTTTGGTTTGGAGCTCATCCTTTTCGCCGGTCAGAGTGGTAACGGTAGTTTCTGCTTTGGTAAGTTTGTTTTGGAGTTCATCCTTTTCGCCGGTCAGAGTGGTAACGGTAGTT
>CADATZ010000029.1:14886-15224 GCA_902791025.1 uncultured Chloroflexota bacterium
TTTCGCCGGTCAGAGTGGTAACGGTAGTTTCTGCTTTGGTAAGTTTGTTTTGGAGTTCATCCTTTTCGCCGGTCAGAGTGGTAACGGTAGTTTCTGCTTCGGTGAGTTTTGTTCGGAGTTCATCCTTTTCGACTGGTGAAGAAGTGGTAGTGGCGGCTTCCATTTTGGCTATTTTGTTTTGGAGCTCATCTTTTTCGCTGGTTAGAGATGTAATGGAGGTTTCTGCCTCTGTTAGTTTTGTTCGGAGTTCATCCTTTTCGCCGGTCAGAGCTGTAACGGCGGTTTCTGCTTCGGTAAGTTTCGTTAGAAGTTCATCCTTTTCACCGATCATGGATGTA
>CADATZ010000029.1:15237-58706 GCA_902791025.1 uncultured Chloroflexota bacterium
TGCTTCGGTAAGTTTCGTTAGAAGTTCATCCTTTTCACCGATCATGGATGTAACAGTGGTTTCTGCTTCGGTAAGTTTCGTTCGGAGTTCATCCTTTTCTCCGGTCAGAGCTGTAACGGCGGTTTCTGCTTCGGTAAGTTTGGTTTGGAGTTCATCCTTTTCACCGGTCAGAGTTGCAGCGGTGGTTTCTGCCTCTGTTAGTTTTGTTTGGAGTTCATCCTTTTCACCGGTCAGAGTTGCAGCGGTGGTTTCTGCCTCTGTTAGTTTTGTTTGGAGTTCATCCTTTTCTCCGGTCAGAGCTGTAACGGCGGTTTCTGCTTCGGTAAGTTTCGTTTGGAGTTCAGCCTTTTCACCGGTCAGGGATGCAGTGGTGGTTTCTGCTTCGGTAAGTTTCGTTTGGAGTTCAGCCTTTTCACCGGTCAGGGATGTAACGGCGGTTTCTGCTTCGGTGAGTTTCGTCTGAAGTTTATCCTTTTCGGTGGTCAAAGAATTGATTTGATCCTGTAAAGTATTGATTGTGCTTTCATTTTCCTCGTTTTTCTGTGATAAAATGGCATTTTCCTTTGTCGCGTCATTCAAATGATTATTTAATTCGTCGATTTCAGATTCTTTCTCGGTAAGAGCTGCGGTTTTCTCTTCCAGCTGTGATTCTGCTTTGGATAGGTTGTTCGATATTTTGGTGAGTTTTTTATTGATTTGGTTTAGTTCCCACTCTTCCTCTTTTATTGTATCCTGAAACGTTTCGTTTTCCTGAGTGAGTTTTTGCACCTGCTCATTCGCTTCAGTTATTTGAGCCGTCAGTTCATCCTTTTCCTCATTGAAGGTTTTTTCCAATAATGCCAATTTCCGTGCACTGCAACCGGTGCAAAACAAGACAAGAATTATAGTGAATAATACAATGGTTTGCTTTTTCATAAGAAAACTCCTCCCTGCTGAAACGAATCAGAAATCATAGTTTAAGTATATCATAAATCCATATTGCCGGAATTTTACTTTTTTCTGCGTCTGCGAACTGATATTGTAAGAAAATTGTAAGAAATCTGTCACAAGTTATTTAAAAACGACCGATTTTGTTTGACTTTTTCTGCCAGATATAGTAGAAATTGAAAAATTCATTCAGGAAGGAGGTTTTTCTTGATGAATAACGAAACAATGGTGCAATATTTTGAATGGTATCTGGCAAATGACGGCCTGTGGTGGAAACGCTGCGCTGCCAAAGCTGAGAATATGGCTGCGCTCGGCATCACACGCGTCTGGCTTCCTCCGGCCTATAAAGGTACTTCACAGGAAGATGTCGGATACGGCGTTTATGACATGTATGACCTCGGAGAGTTTGACCAAAAGGGAACGATCCGGACAAAATATGGAACAAAAGATGAATATATCGAAGCCATCAAGGCTTTTCATGATCAGGGTATCAAAGTGCTCGCGGATATCGTCCTCAATCATCGCATGGGAGGGGATGAGGTCGAAGAAGTCACCGCAGTCCCCGAAAACCCGCAGAACAGAAATGAACAGATTGGCGAAGAAAGACTGATCAAGGTCCACTCCCGATTCACGTTTCCGGGAAGAGCCGGAAAATACAGTGCTTTTACCTGGGATCATAATCAGTTTACCGGTACAGACTGGGACGAAAACAACCCGGAACCCGGTCATCTTTACCGGTTCGCCGGGAAGCAATGGAAAACGGATGTGGATCCGGAAAACGGCAATTACGATTACCTGATGGGTATGGACGTGGATTATGGGAACTCTGCTGCTGTGCGGGAGACGAAAAAATGGCTGCGTTGGTACATCAAAACAGCCGGGATCGATGGTTTCCGCCTGGATGCGGTAAAGCATATCAGTGCTGTTTTTTACCGGGATCTGCTGGATTATCTCCGCAAACAGACGGGTATGGAACTGCCGGCGGTTGGGGAGTACTGGAGCAATGATATCGGAAGGCTGCTGAATTATCTGGATTCTGTCAAAAATGAGATGTCGCTGTTTGATGTCGCGCTGCATTACAACTTCTTCAGCGCTTCACAAGCGGGCGCGGCGTATGACCTGCGGACAATCCTTGATCACACGCTGATGAAAGAACGTCCTCAGAATGCGGTGACCTTTGTTGATAATCATGATACTCAGCACGGTCAAAGCCTGCAATCTTTTGTGGAAGATTGGTTTAAGGATCACTGTTATGCGATTATCATGCTGCGTCAGGAAGGTCTGCCCTGCGTGTTTTATTCGGATTATTACGGTAATCCGGTGAAGGATCGCCCTCCGGTGCTGAATCTCGGGAAGATGATGAAGCTGCGTCATTTCTATGCTTATGGTGAGCAGGAAGACTATTTCGAAAGCCAAAACCTGATCGGCTGGGTACGCAGAGGCGATGTAGAACATTCCGGCTCCGGGCTGGCTGCGGTTTTGTCCAATGGAGATGAGAGCGGCTCGCTGCGCATGTTTATGGACGAAAAATTCGCGGGTTCCGTTTTCTCTGATGTACTCGGTAACTGTGCTGAAACTGTGACAGTCGATAAAGATGGATGGGCTGATTTCCGCTGTGAACCGAAACGCGTTTCCATCTGGGTAACGCAGGAGGCATTCGAAAACCTCGTCGTGAATGAGTAACCGCAGGGATCAGATAGAGCCTGCTCAGAACGGAACACATGGGGCGGAACTTTACTGCGGAGTCAGCAGCAAAGACGCGTCTCCATGTGTTTTAGCCTGAACATTTGTTATTTATTCCGGGAGTTGTTTACAGCCAGCTCAGATGCTTTTTGTATGAAACCGCGGAAAAGGGGATGCGGTTTGTTCGGACGGCTTTTAAACTCCGGATGGAATTGGACGCCGACGAAGAAGGGATGGTCTGCAACTTCGATTGTTTCCACGATGCTGCCATCCGGGCTGGTGCCGCTGAGGATCAGACCGGCAGAAGTCAGATTCTCTCGAAAAGCATTATTGAACTCATAACGGTGCCGATGCCGCTCAGAGATCGTATCTTGCGTATAGCAATAAGCCATTTGTGTATTGGGAGCAATTCTACAGGGATAAGCGCCGAGGCGCAGGGTCCCGCCTTTTGCAACTGTGTCATTTTGATCCGGAAGGAAATCAATGACTTTGTGAGTAGATCCCGGATCAAATTCGCCTGAATTCGCGTCGGAAAAACCGCAGACATGACGGGCAAATTCGATGACCGCGATCTGCATTCCGAGACAGAGCCCCAGATAAGGCACGCGATTCTCTCTGGCATATTTTGCCGCGAGGATCATCCCTTCAATGCCTCTGCTGCCGAATCCGCCGGGAACGATGATCCCGCTGCAGGCGCTCAGAACGCTTTCCACCGTATCCTCAGACACGGTTTCGCTGTCGATCCAGCGGATATCCGCTTCCGCCCCGATTGCATAAGCGGCATGACGCAGAGCTTCTGCAACAGACATGTATGCGTCATGAAGCTGGACATATTTCCCCACCAGCCCGATGGTGATCCTTTTCCCAGCGGTTTTTACACGACTGACCATGTTTTCCCAATCCCGCAGATCCGGCTCCGGGGTATCAATTCCAAGCTCCCGGCAGACGATCCCGGAAAAATTCTGTTTTTCCAGCATTAATGGTGCTTCATATAATACCGGGAGGGTTCGGTTTTCGATCACACAGTCCGGGCTGACCGTACAAAACATGGCGATCTTCTTCAGGATCGTTTTTTCGAGCGGTTCGTTACAGCGCAGAACGATGATATCCGGGTGAATGCCCATTCCCTGCAGTTCCCTGACGGAATGCTGCGTTGGTTTGGATTTGTGTTCCCCGCTGCCATGCAGATAAGGCACCAGTGTGACGTGGATGAAGAGGCTGTTTCCCCGCCCCTGCTCCAGTCCTACCTGACGGATCGCCTCCAGAAATGGCTGGCTTTCGATGTCGCCGGTGGTTCCGCCGATTTCCGTTATGACCACATCGGCATTTGTCTTCTTCCCGACCGCATAGATAAAGTCTTTGATCTCATTCGTGATATGCGGGATCACCTGAATAGTTTCACCCAGATATTCCCCTCTGCGTTCTTTGTTCAGCACATTCCAGTAAACCTTGCCGGTAGTCAGGTTGGAGAATTTATTCAGGTCTTCGTCTATGAATCGTTCGTAATGTCCCAGATCCAGATCGGTTTCTGCTCCGTCTTCCGTGACGTAGACTTCCCCATGCTGATATGGACTCATGGTGCCGGGATCCACATTGATATAAGGGTCCAGTTTCTGTGCAGCAACCTTCAGCCCCCGGGCTTTCAGCAGACGGCCGAGTGATGCAGCTGTGATCCCCTTCCCAAGCCCTGACACAACACCGCCTGTGACAAAGATAAATTTACTCATGCGAAATTCCCCTGTTATTTTTACCGAAACCCTATTTCCCGCTGTCACCATAATTGGACAGGACTCTTGCCGACGGATCGTTCACGTTGCAGCCGTCCCAGTTCCGGTTCGGCATCCAGAAATCAACCACCATTTTTGCCTGGCCCGGGTAATATTTTTCAAATATCTCACGATAAAGCAGTGATTCTTTGGTAAAAGGCTGGGCAAAAAAGTATTGCTGCCTGCGGGTCTCATATTCTTCATCTGTGTAAACGGTTTCGGCATATTCTTTCAGATAGTTCACCATGGAATGACCTACCGCATCAGAAAATGCTGCTTTTTCGCGCCACAGGATATCATCCGGCAGGTAGTCCTGTCCCTCAAAAGCATGTCGGAGCAGGTATTTCCCCTTTCCGTACTTGTTCAGCTTCAGTTCCGGATCGATGCTCATTACATACTTGACAAAATCCAGATCGCCGAAAGGAACTCGTGCTTCCAGTGAGTTCACGGAAATACAGCGATCAGCACGAAGCACATCGTACATGTGGAGTTCCCTGATCCGTTTTTCCGCTTCCCTTTGAAATTCCACGGCCGAAGGAGCAAAATCGGTATATTTATATCCAAACAGCTCATCGGAAATCTCACCAGTAAGCAATACACGGATATCTGTCTGTTCATGGATCGCTTTGCAGACCAGGTACATACCCATACTGGCACGAATCGTTGTGATGTCGTAGGTTCCAAGCAGTTCGATCACAGTTTCGAGAGACACGATCACCTCCTCCGGGGTCATATAAACTTCTGTGTGATGGCTGCCGATATATTCAGCAACTTCTTTAGCGTATTTCAGGTCGATTGCATCCTCGCTCATACCAATGGCAAATGTTTCAATGGGTTTGTCGCTTTCCTTTGCTGCGATCGCGCATACCAGCGATGAATCCAGCCCTCCGGAGAGCAGAAAACCGACCTTTGCATCCGCAACCAGACGTTTCTGAACGCCTGCAATCAATTTATCATGGATCTTACCGCAAACAGTATCCATCCCATCCGACGAGACAGCATCAACAGAAGCAATTTCACAATACGGCACAAAGCGGCCGTTCACATAATAATATCCCGGTGGAAATGGCATAATTTTGTCTGTCAGGCCAACCAGATTTTTCGGTTCACTGGCGAAAATGATCACGCCATGATTATCATACCCGTAATAAAGCGGACGGATCCCGATCGGATCCCGTGCGGCCAGAAATTCACCGGTTTTTCCATCAAACAGGATCATGGCAAATTCCGCATCCAGCATGGCAAACATATCCGTTCCGTATTCCTGATACAGCGGCAGGATGATCTCGCAATCGCTGTCACTTTGGAAGTTGTATCCCAGTTTCCGCAGTTCCTCACGCTGTTTTTCAAAACCATACAGCTCACCATTGCAGACGACATAATTGCCGTTCAGCTCAAACGGCTGCATTCCTTCCGGATGCAGGCCCATGATCTCTAAACGGTGGAAAGCGAGTAAACCTTTGCCGGTATCTACGATCCGGCTGTCATCGGGTCCGCGCGATTTTGTTCGCGAGAACCCTTCTTCAAATGCTTCTCTTTCGGTACAAGGACCGCAATATCCCATAATCGAACACATGATGCCTCCAATTGGGGATTAGGAATTAGGGGGTAGGAGTTAGGGGAAGCAGCCAGCGGCCAGAATTATATCCTGAATCGTTATTTCACGTCCGGCTGCAGAATTTTTTTGTTTTACTCACAAATTTCCCCTAACACCTGGAACCTAACACCTGTCCCCCATCATCTACTTTGTTCCGAATAACAGATCCGCATAGGTCGGGAACGGCCAGCAGCGTTTAGCCGTAAGCACTTCAGCCTCGTCGCAGGGAACACGCAGCTCACACATTTTCGGGAGGATCATATCCCGAATCATTTCGGATTCTTCAATAGTATCTTTTGCCTTGTCCAGGTCCATAAGCGCCGCTTCCAACACGTCGGTCTTTTCGCAGATTTCATCCAGCAAAAGGGAGAGCTTTTTCACAAGTTCTGTTTCATATTTACAGGAGATATCCGCGGAAACCGCCTTTTTCGCACCGGCTGTCCTGGCTATGTCGGCTGTATATGCTTCCACTGCCGGAGAAATCATTGTTTTTGCCATATCGGTCATGGTCTTCGCCTCGATGATGACGGATTTGCAGTAGTTTTCCAGCATGATCTCACATCTGGAATTCAGTTCCGCCTCAGAAAATACGCCATGGGCAGTGAGCATTTTCACATTCTTTTCATCCAGAAGGTGCGGCATACAATCAGCTGTTGTGCTGTAGTTGAGTAAACCGCGAACCTCAGTGGCTTCTTTGATCCATGATTCATCATAACCGTTTCCGTTGAAGATGATGCGCTTGTGGTCCTTAATGGTCTTTTGGATCATGTCATGAAGAGCAGTCTCAAAGTCTTCCGCTTTTTCCAGTCTGTCCGCATAAATCTTCAGGCTCTCCGCGACTGCGCTGTTGAGCATAATGTTCGCACAGGCAATACTGTTGGAGGAACCAAGCATACGGAATTCAAATTTGTTTCCGGTGAAAGCGAACGGCGATGTGCGGTTGCGGTCTGTAGTGTCACGATTGAATTTCGGCAGCACATCAACGCCAAGCTTCATCACGGTTTTCGCAGTCCCCATGTAAGGCGTATCGGTTTCGATCGCTTCCATTATCGCGTTCAGTTCGTCACCGAGGAAGATGGAGATAACTGCCGGAGGAGCTTCGTTGGCACCCAGACGGTGATCGTTTCCCGCAGTCGCAACGGAAAGACGCAGCAGATCCTGATAATCATCCACAGCTTTGATCACAGCGCAGAGGAAAAGAAGGAATTGAGCGTTCTCATATGGAGTTTCTCCGGGGGAAAGCAGGTTTTGCCCGTCATCGGTTGCGATAGACCAGTTGTTATGCTTCCCGCTTCCGTTTACTCCGGCGAAAGGCTTTTCATGAAGCAGGCAAACCAGTCCATGCTTCACCGCAATCCGCTGCATAATTTCCATCGTCAGCTGGTTATGGTCGGTCGCGATATTGGTCGTTGTATAAATGGGGGCCAATTCATGCTGAGAGGGAGCGACTTCATTGTGTTCGGTTTTCGCCATGATTCCCAGCTTCCAAAGTTCCTCGTTCAGTTCTTCCATGAAGGAAGCTACAACCGGTTTGATGACGCCGAAATAGTGATCATCGAGTTCCTGCCCCTTCGGCGGTTTTGCTCCAAACAGTGTCCGGCCGGCAAAACGCAGATCCGGTCGTTTGTCATAGAGATCCTTCGGAACCAGAAAATATTCCTGTTCTGGCCCAACAGATGAGACGACTCGTTTGGCTGTTGTATTCCCAAACAGGCGGAGGATCCGCATTGCCTGTTTGTTCAGCGCTTCCATGGAGCGCAGCAGCGGTGTTTTCTTATCCAGCGCATGACCGCTGTAGGAACAGAATGCCGTCGGAATGCAGAGCGTCTTCCCTTTGATAAAAGCATAGGATGTGGGATCCCAGGCCGTATATCCGCGCGCTTCAAATGTCGCCCGCAGCCCTCCGCTCGGGAAAGAAGATGCGTCCGGTTCGCCCTGGATCAGTTCTTTCCCTGAAAACTCCATGATCACACTGCCGTCAGGTGATGGCGTGATGAAACTCTCGTGTTTTTCTGCAGTGATACCGGTCAGTGGCTGGAACCAATGCGTGAAATGTGTCGCACCGTGTTCAATAGCCCAATTCTTCATGGCTTCCGCTACCGCATTCGCGACATTCAAATCAAGGTTTGTACCTTCATCGATGGTTTTCCGCAGCGATTTGTAAATATCCGCCGGAAGTGCCGCACGCATATTACGGTCATCAAAGACCAGACTTCCAAAATAATCTGAAACTGTAGCCATGGTAATTTACTCCTTCAGCTAAATAAAATAAATAAAGGCAAAGACGTCCAAATGGAAAGACGCCTTTGCCTTTACGAATAAATGATCAATCAGCAGTCAGTTGTCAGCGAATCGAAAAGAAATAAAAATGTTTGCTGACCGGTTAACTGCATCATGTGATAATAAAATAAAAAAAGGGCGAATGAGTCTAAACTCAAAGACGCCCTTGCCTTTATGGACGATATTCTACATCAGCTTTTTTTTGATGTCAATAAATTTGTGACATTTGAAAAGTAACCAATTTTTCACTGATTTTTCAGTTGTGGTATAACAAAAAGCACTTGTTTTCATCAACAATAAATTCATTTTGCTGCAGTCAGGAGGAAGCTATGAATTATTCCGCAGATGAGGTTATGCAATATGCGAAGGAAGAGGATGTAAAATTTATCCGTCTCGGTTTTTGCGATGTATTTGGGAGACAAAAAAATATATCCATCATGCCTGGTGAACTTCCCCGTGCTTTTACCTATGGAGTAGCATTTGATGCCTCCGCGATTCCGGGATTTGGAGATGAAGCCCACAGTGATCTCCTGCTTCATCCTGAACCTGATACATTGAAACCTCTTCCCTGGCGGCCGGAAAATGGCAAAGTTGTGCAGATGGCTGCCAATATCACCTATCCTGACGGTACGCCTTTTGAATGTGATACGCGGAACCTGACCAAAATTGCCATGCATGATGCAGCAAAAGCAGGCTTTGAATTTTCCTTTGGTGCGGAGCAGGAATTTTACCTCTTTGAACTGGATGAATCGGGCAGACCCACCAATGTACCTTATGACAATGCAGGCTATATGGATATAGCGCCGGATGACAAAGGGGAAAATATCCGCCGTGAAATTTGTCTGACGCTGGAACAGATGGGCATCCATCCGGAAAGTTCCCATCATGAGGAAGGTCCGGGACAGAATGAGATCGACTTTCGTTATTCGGATGCTCTTTCAGCGGCGGATAATACGATGATTTTTCAGCGTGTGGCAAGGACAGTGGCGGCCAGAAATGGACTGTCTGCCGATTTTACTCCGAAACCGATCGGCGGAGCTCCGGGAAATGGGTTTCACATCAATATGTCGCTCCGGCCTTTCCCGGAAGAAAATGTATTCCGGAACATGATCGCAGGGATCCTTGAAAATGTTTCTTCCATGACTGCTTTTTTGAATCCGACGGAAAATTCCTATAAACGTTTGGGACAAAATAAGGCTCCCAGCTGTATTTCCTGGTCACCGGAAAACCGCTCTCAGCTGGTACGGATTCCTGCGGCTTTTGGTGAATATCGCCGTGCGGAATTGCGTTCTCCTGATCCTTCCGCAAATCCGTATATTGCATTTGCCCTGATGATTTATGCAGGTCTGTACGGTATTGAAAATAACCTGAAACTGGACGAACCGGTTAATATCAATCTGTTTCATGCAGATAAAGAAACTTTATCTGCGTTTCGCAAACTGCCGCGAAGCCTTCAGGCCGCAAGAGAAACCGCCGCTGCCAGTGAATTTATCCGCTCACATATTCCGGAGAGGATCCTGGATATTTACTGCGGAAAGTAAGCTTTGGGTGTTTCAGGAAGGAATCGGAATCATGAGCCTGAAAGAGCAGATCTACAGCGTTCTCGTTATATCATCGTCTGAGAACTTTAATGCTGCACTCGAATCGCTCCTGCCGGTTTCACACTTCCAGCCGGTACGGTATGCCGGCAGTATCAGTGCCGGCAAAAGACTCGCAAATCAGCGGGATTTTGATCTGGTGATCATCAACTCTCCCTTGCCGGATGATATCGGAAGCAGCTTTGCAATCGACATCAGTGCCGCAAACGGTACAGCAGTTCTGCTCATCGTCCGTTCAGATATTCTGGAAAATCTCCGTGAAAAATTAATCGGGGCAGGTGTCTTTGCGCTCACAAAACCACTCTCTGCACAGATGTTTGCCCAGGCCCTTGAATGGATGATGACCGTACGGGAACGGCTGCGGAAAGCCGAAACCAAAACGCTCTCCATTGAGGAAAAAATGGAGGAGATCCGCGTGGTCAACCGGGCGAAATGGCTGCTGATCACGGAGCTGAAGATGGAAGAACCTCAGGCGCATCGATATATTGAAAAACAGGCGATGGACCGCTGCATTTCCAAGCGGGATGTCGCGGAGGAAATAATCAGAACATATTCATAATTTACAGAAATTCGGTACATTTTCTTGACAGGTTTTATGTACCGTGTTAACTTTTATGGAATGCAAGGCAAAGATGTCATGTAATGTGATATCTTTGTCTTTTTTTATTTCGATTGATTACAGGGAGGTGAAGCTATGCGCGATCCCGAATATCCGCTTTGGCGGTCTGAATTTGAACATGAATCCTGCGGTGTGGGAGCAATCGTTGACCTCAGCGGCAGGGCTACACATCGAACTGTAGACCAGGCATTAACGATCGTCGAACGGCTTGCACACCGCGCGGGCAGCGATGCTTTAGGTACTACTGGCGACGGTGTGGGAATCATGACCGGACTGCCTCATGAATTATTCTGTCTATGGGCGCAGGAAGAAGGCATTACATTGGGGAATAAAGGTGATTATGGCGTTGGAATGTTTTTTCTGCCGGAAGATAAGGTCGGTGCTCAAAATGCGGCTGAAATTTTCGATCAACTGGCTTCTTCAGAAGGGATCCGGATCCTTGGCTGGCGGAATGTACCCTGCCATCCTGCACAACTTGGTGCAGGCGCAAGACGGACAATGCCCCGCATACGCCAATGTTTCCTGAAACGCCCCGAAAATATTACAGCCGGTATTGAGTTTGACAGAAAACTTTACATATTGCGCAGAATGTTTGAAAAGCAGAACACAGAAAGCTATATCTGCTCCCTGTCATCACGAACGATTGTTTATAAAGGCATGATGCTGGTTTCACAGCTGCGATCCTTTTATGATGATCTGCAGGACGCATACTATGAATCTCAAATGGCGATGGTCCATTCGCGGTTTTCTACAAACACCTTTCCCAGCTGGTCAAAAGCGCACCCGATGCGGATGCTTTTGCACAACGGTGAAATCAACACGATCCGCGGCAATCATGATCGGATGAAAGCACGGGAAGAAACTATGCATTCGCCAATCATGGATGAGGTTTCCATGAAACGGGTCCTGCCGGTGATTGATCCGGATGGCAGCGATTCGCAGATGCTGGATAATACACTGGAATTTTTGTCAATGAACGGCTTCCCTTTGCCTCTTGCAGGGATGATCCTTCTGCCGGAACCATGGCAGGGACATAAGAAAGCCACCCCCTGGTATGATCTTTACCGTTACTACTCAACAATGATGGAACCCTGGGATGGGCCGGCAGCAATATTATATTCTGATGGGGATTGTGTTTGTGCCTCTCTCGATCGGAACGGTTTGCGCCCGCTGCGCTGCGCGCTGACGGATGATCAACGGCTGATCCTGTCTTCAGAAGCAGGTGTTCTTTTAGAAGAAAATGCACATATCCGCAGGCGATGGAAATTAAGATCCGGTGATGTGCTGATGGCAAACCTGCATACCGGTGAACTGCTTGAAAGTGAAGCGCTGAAAACATATTTTGCAGTATCACATCCTTATGGGGAATGGGGTAAAAATATTATTCAGCCGGTTGATTTACCAAATCCTCATGAACAGTATCCGATCAGTAATACAAAGACATTATGCAAAGCTTTTGGTTATGCATATGAAGATGTGCATGATATTGTGTTTCCGATGGCAGAGAGTGGAAATGAACCGATCGTCTCCATGGGTGCAGACGAACCATTGGCGGCATTTTCCAAAGCACATCCTTCCTTATACGATTACTTCCAACAACGTTTCGCTCAGGTAACAAACCCGCCAATCGACGCATTGCGTGAAAAATGCAAGACAGACTGTTCTATATATATCGCGGATGACGGAAATCTGCTGACAAATGAACCTTCAAACTGTAATGTGATGGAACTGCCGTCACCTGTCTTGACAGACGGAGAATTAGCTTCTATCCGTAAGATCGCTCATCCGGCTTTTCATGTCAGAGTGATCTCACTGCTTTATCCGGTTGAACAGCGTCTTCGGAAAGCGATGAAAACTTTTTTTGCACTTTGTGATGAGGCTTGTCGGGATGGGATCAATATTTTGATTCTTTCCGACCGCGGGTTGGATGCCGGACACCTTGCGATTCCATCCCTCCTGGCTGTTTCTGCCCTGGAACAGCACCTGATCCAAATCAAGAAACGGACTGCTGTTTCTGTCATCCTGGAAAGCGGAGAGCCGCGGGATGTACATCACATGGCGATGCTGATCGCATATGGGGCACGAGCTGTAAACCCATATCTGGCACAGGCATGTATCTGTGAACGATTTACTGAAAATTCAGAGGAGGCGATTCGGATATATAACCATGCACTGACAGCCGGGATCCTTAAAATTGCATCAAAGATGGGGGTCTCAACACTGCAGGCTTATCAGAGTGCACAGTTATTTGAAGCGATTGGGTTGGATGAACAATTTGTGGAGCGTTATTTTACGAATACACCTGTTTTCCCCGGTGACACTGATTTGTCAAAAGTAGAAGCAGACAGCCGTTTTCATCATGATGCAGCCTTTGCTGATCCCTCTGTACCGGATTTACCAAAGGTGGGCAGACATAAATACAGGACAGGAGAAGATGCGGAAGAGCATTTGTACAGTCCGAAAGTGATTCAACTGCTGCAGCAGGCTGTATGGACAAACGATAGAAGGCTGTTTGATGAATATGCTTTGCTTGTTGAAAACGAGGGACCTCATACGATCCGTTCCATGCTGGATTTCCGCTATGATCTCTGTGATCCGATCCCGCTTGATAGTGTGGAAAGTGCCCGGCAGATCGTAAAAAGATTCAGAACATCAGCTATGTCCTATGGCTCGATCTCACAGGAAGCACACGAATGTCTGGCTGCAGCCATGAACCATCTGGGGGGAAAAAGCAACAGCGGTGAAGGCGGTGAACTGCCCGCGCGTTTCGGTACGAATTTGAACTCCGCAATAAAACAGGTGGCATCGGGACGCTTCGGAGTGACACGGGATTATCTGCTGTCAGCTGAAGAGATACAGATAAAGATGGCACAGGGAGCAAAACCGGGGGAAGGCGGACATCTGCCGGCAGTAAAAGTAACGGAAAGCATCGCAAAGACCAGATGTTCAATTCCCGGTATCTCGCTTATCTCACCGCCGCCCCATCACGATATCTATTCTATTGAAGACCTCGCAGAGCTGATCTATGACCTGCAATGTGCCAATGAAAAAGCTAAAATTACCGTGAAACTCGTTTCCTCCACAGGTGTGGGAACCATTGCCAGTGGTGTCGCGAAAGCAGGAGCCGGCGGTATCCTGATTTCCGGCGGAGAAGGAGGAACCGGTGCTGCCCCGTTGAGCAGTGTTCATCATACAGGTCTGCCCTGGGAAATCGGATTGGCGGAAACGCATCAGGTATTATGCCGCAATCGTCTTCGTCAAAAGGTGACACTGGAAACGGACGGGAAGCTCATGACCGGGCATGATGTGGCAGTGGCGATGCTGCTGGGAGCTGAAGAATTCAGTTTTGCTACAGCACCTCTGGTTGCATTGGGCTGCCATATGCTGAGAGTTTGTCATCAGGGAAAATGCCCTTATGGCATTGCAACACAGGAATCGGTATTACGAAAGCGCTTTACCGGAAAACCGGAATATATTGAAAACTTTATGCTTTTCATCGCTGAACAGCTGCGTGAGATCATGGCAAAGCTCGGGGCGAGAACTGTAGATGAACTGGTCGGACGCAGTGACCTCTTGAGGGAAAAGGATGAGAGCATGATGGACCTTTCCAAAATTATCGGATTTTCCATGAATGTTCATATGCAGTCTGATGCAAAACATGATTTTCATCTTCATGAACGTACTGATGTCCGCCTGCTTCAGGATAATGTACAATTAACGACCACAGACCGAACCTTCGGCACTATGCTGCATGGAGAACGCAGAATACAGGCGCGGGGATGCGGAGGTCAATCCTTTGGCGCTTTTCTGAAAAAGGGCCAGCAAATCACACTGTCCGGTGTCGCTAATGATTACCTTGGAAAAGGATTGTCCGGCGGAATACTTGCTGTCTGTCCGCCTGTCGATGCTTTATGGCAGCGGGACAATATTCTGATAGGAAATGTGGCACTCTATGGAGCCACAGGCGGAAACGCCTATATTGCCGGAAGAGCCGGAGAGCGTTTTGCCGTTCGGAACTCCGGAGCTGCTGCAGTTGTGGAAGGTGTCGGAGATCATGGCTGTGAATATATGACCGGCGGACGGGTCGTTGTTCTCGGGCCGATTGGAGATAATTTTGGCGCCGGGATGTCCGGTGGTATAGCCTGGGTTTTGGATGAAGATGGATCGGCTGCAGACCGGATCAATAGTGATATTGTCAGGATCCATGAAGTATCGGAAAAACAGGCTGCAGAATTGAAACATCTGCTTGAGCAGCATGTGAAATATACAGATTCCAGCCTTGCAAAAGATATTCTGGCTGCATTCAGATTGTGGCTGCCGCTGTTCAAGTCTTTTACATCTGACGATTATCTGGATTATCTGAACAGAAAGAGAGTGTGAGATCATGTGTGGAATTGTAGGATATACAGGAAATCGACCGGCAGCACCGATTTTGCTGGATGGATTGTCAAAGCTTGAGTACAGAGGGTATGACTCTGCCGGCCTGGCTGTTCGTGATGGGACAGAATTGGCCAAAGTGGTAAAGGCGACCGGGAAACTGCGGAATCTTGCCGAAAAAACAGATAACGGGAAAACACTTCCCGGCAGCTGCGGTATCGGACATACCCGCTGGGCAACACACGGTGAACCGAACCAGATCAATGCTCACCCTCATGTAAGTGGAAATGCAAGGGTATCAGCATCCGGTCCGGTAGAATCAGAAGTCGTCGGTGTTCATAATGGTATCATCGAAAACTACGAGGAACTGAAGCAGAAGCTGATAAACAACGGCTATCACTTTTACAGCGATACGGATACCGAAGTCGTCATAAAGCTGGTCGATTATTATTATAAAAAATATAAAATCGGTCCTGTGGATGCCATCAACCGTATGATGGTACGGGTCCGCGGAAGCTATGCACTGGCGCTGATGTTCAGAGATTATCCGGGTGAAATATATGCTGCCAGAAAAGACAGCCCGATGATCATAGGCATTACCGAAAAGGAATCTTTTCTCGCATCTGATGTTCCGGCGATCCTCAAATACACCCGAAAAGTCTACTATATCGGAAATCTTGAATGCGCCAGGATAACGCCGGGAAATGTGGTTTTCTATGACTTGAACGGAGACGAGATCCATAAAGATACTGCTGAAATTACGTGGGATACTGAAGCTGCTGAAAAGGGCGGGTTTGAACATTTCATGATCAAGGAGATCCATGAGCAGCCAAAAGCGGTGCGGGATACCTTAGGCAGTCTGATCAAAGATAATAAAATCAATTTGACGAATAGCGGGATCAGCGATGAAATGCTGCGTTCTGTTTCATCGATCTATATCGTTGCCTGCGGGTCTGCCTGGCATGTGGGAATGGTCTCGCAATATGTGATCGAGGATATGGCGGAAATCCCGGTACGTGTGGAACTTGCTTCTGAATTCCGTTACCGGAAGATCCTCCCGGGAAAAAATACATTGGTGGCAGTTATTTCGCAATCGGGCGAAACAGCGGACAGCCTTGCCGCCTTACGGAAAGCCAAAGAATTGGGAATCAAAACTTTGGCAATTGTCAATGTTGTCGGTTCGACAATAGCGCGGGAAGCTGATATGGTTCTTTACACGCTTGCCGGTCCTGAAATTGCTGTGGCGACGACGAAAGCTTACAGTGCACAGCTTGCAGCGATGTACTGCTTTGCCTTACAATTGGCATTGGTTCAGGGAAAAGTAAAAAATGAGAATTATGCCCGGATGATCGATGAACTGAGCATGCTGCCTTCCAAAATGGAGCGTGTGCTGGAGGATAAAGAACGGATCCAGTGGTTTTCCGCGAAATACGCCAATGCACATGATATTTTCTTTATCGGAAGAGGCCTGGATTACGCAATCAGTCTGGAAGGCAGTTTGAAGATGAAGGAAATCTCTTACATTCACTCAGAAGCTTATGCTGCTGGTGAATTGAAGCATGGAACGATAAGTCTGGTGGAAGAGAATACGCTTGTTATCGGTGTACTGACTCAGAAAGAACTGATGGAAAAAACGATCAGCAACATGGCTGAATGTAAAGCGCGTGGCGCTTATCTGATGGGCGTTACCTGTTATGGAAATAATAATGTGGAGGATGCTGTCAATTTTACGATCTATGTGCCGAAAACAGATCCGCATTTTGCGGGCTCTTTAGCTGTGATCCCATTGCAGCTGCTGGGGTATTATACAAGTGTTGCCAGAGGGCTGGATGTCGACAAGCCGCGGAATCTGGCAAAATCCGTAACTGTAGAGTGATTTGAAGAAGAGGATCATATGGAGAAAATTCTTGTTCTTGACTTTGGCGGACAGTATAACCAATTGATCGCAAGGCGCGTTCGCGAAAATCATATTTATGCGGAGATCAAGGCTTACAACCGCATCACTTCGGATGAAATAAAGGCTGACAACTACAAAGGGATCATATTCACCGGTGGTCCGAACAGCGTTTATGATGCGGTATCCCCGCATTTTGATTCGGCTGTTCTTGAACTCGGCATCCCGGTTCTTGGTATCTGCTATGGCTGCCAGCTGATTGCTTATATGAAAAACGGCACCGTCAGCAGTGCTGAAAACAGCAGCGAATACGGAAAAACTCTGCTGCATGTCAAATCGAATCCGCTGTTCCAAGGTGTTCCTGAGAAAAGTATCTGCTGGATGAGCCATAATGACTATGTCAGCAAAGTTCCGGAAGGTTTTACCGTTATTGCGGAAACGGGCAAATGTCCCTGTGCGGCGATGGCTGATGTACAACATAATATTTATGCCGTGCAGTTCCATCCTGAAGTTACGCATACGGAATTCGGCAGGGATATCCTCCGGAATTTCGTTGTTGATATCTGCGGCTGCTCTCAGGATTGGAAAATGGAAAGCTTTATCGATGACAGGGTCAGAAAATACAGGACAGAATTGGAAGGGAAAAGGGTTCTCCTGGCACTATCCGGCGGTGTAGATTCCTCTGTCGCGGCAGTTCTGCTTGATAAAGCGATCGGGCAGGACCTGGTCTGTGTTTTTGTGGATCACGGACTTCTCCGCAAAAATGAGGGCGATTTGGTGGAGAAGACCTTCAAAAACAAATTCGGGCTGAACCTGATCCGGGTCAATGCCCGGAAGCAGTTTCTTGAAAATCTGGCCGGTGTCAGAGAGCCTGAAGCAAAGCGAAAGATTATTGGTGAGGAATTTATCCGGGTATTTGAGAAAGAAGCGCGCAAGCTGGGAAAAATCGATATTCTGGCACAGGGTACGATTTATCCGGATGTTGTTGAGAGCGGAAAAGGAGAGTCCGCAGTTATCAAAAGCCATCATAATGTCGGCGGCCTGCCGGAACGGATGGGCTTTGAGCGGATCGTTGAGCCGCTGCGGGAACTTTTCAAGGATGAAGTCCGCGAAGTCGGGAAGAAGCTGGGTATCCCGGACGAACTGGTGAATCGTCAGCCTTTCCCCGGACCGGGCCTGGGGATCCGAATTATCGGCGAGGTCACGGAAGAAAGACTTGCGCTGTTGAAAGAGGCTGATGCCATCTTCCGTGAGGAGGTAAATCAGGCCGGTCTTGAAACTGTCGCCAATCAATATTTTGCGGTGCTGACAGATTCGCGTACTGTTGGTGTAATGGGCGATGCCCGGACATATGGCTATACGGTGGCACTGCGTTCCGTGACAACGGATGATTTTATGACAGCTGAGTGGACAAGACTTCCTTATGATCTGCTGGAAACCGTCAGCAGCCGGATCATCAATGAAGTCAGAGGCATTTCCCGCGTTGTTTACGATATCACTTCCAAACCGCCGGGAACAGTTGAGTGGGAATGAGATAAAAAACAGCTGGCCGGAGACTTTAAACTCCGGCCAGCTGTTTGCAGAAAAAAGAGACCTGCCTGCTTATGATTTTATGCTGTTAGCATAATCTGTTTCCGTCATCACCGGAATTCCTTCGGCGAGGAGAAGCTCGGCAAGGATGCCGTTCCCTTTGACCAGTCCGCCATCGAATCTGCCGTTGTGAATGATTCCGACACCGCAGGAGGGGCTTTTGGATTTCAGGATGGCAGACGTGCAGCCGGTTTCGCGGCAGATACGGAGCGCTTCTGCCGCGCCTTTTTGAAACTGTTCAGTCACATCTTCCCCGCGCCGGTTGATGACACGACCGTCACTCTGACGTTCAGCCGGTTCCCGGGGCGTCGGCAGTCCGCCAAGAACCTCGGGACAGACTGCCACAGCCTTACTATCTTCGTATAGTTTCAAAATTTCCGGGACCAGCTTGCTCTGCCCATCCATCCGACAGGGCACCCCCAACAAACATTTGCTGACAAGGATCATGGTTTCTCCAATCTTAGTTTTTCAGCATCGAATCAGGCCGGATCACATAAGGGGCCGGTCATGGATTACAGCCCTTTGACTACTGGCCGCTGTTTTCCTCTCCCTTCGGCATCACTTTGTTTACCAGACCGGGAATGTCCAGCCCGACGCCTTCGGAGACCTGACTGACAGTGGTCATAATATCTTTGACCAGGCGGGTGCTGTTGCCGTCGCCGTACATGGTGATGGAACCGACCTTGTTCAGCGGATCGCTGGCGGCTTTGACGATTTCCGGCAGAGCGGAGAGCAGCATTTCCAGTTTACCGGCTTCATTGAGTTTGGCCATTGCTTCCGCTTTCAGCTCCAGCGCACGAGCTTCCGCAATACCGATGGCTTCAATACCCTTTGCTTCTTCTTCCATTGCAATGCGTTTGGCTTCCGCGGCTTGTGCTTCCTCATATTTCTTCGCCTCGGCAGCCTGTTCAGCAGCGTAACGCTCAGCTTCCGCCTTCTTGCGGACATTGGCGTCCAGTTCCCGTTCCTTGAGCTGAACTTCTTTTTCGCGGAGTTCAATTTCCTTCTCACGGCGGGCAATATCGGCTTCTACGCTTGCGGTTTCGATGGAGCGGCGTTCCGCCTCTTCCTGGATCTTGTAAGCGGCATCTGCGGCAGCTTTCTTTTGATCCTCTTCGATCTTGAACTGCGCCTGGCGGATGGCAAGGTCCTTGTTTTGTTCAGCGATGCTCACCTGGGCTGCGACTTTTGCCTTATTGCTCTGATCGGAAGCCTGAGCCTGCGCGATCGCGACGTCCCGTTCCGCATTGGCTTTGGAAATCGCGGCATCCTTGCGAATCTGGCTGATGTTTTCGATACCGAGATCCGTGATGACGGAATTGTCATCGATGAAGTTTTGGATGGTCAGGTTGACAACTTCCAGACCCATACGCGCCATTTCTTCCTGAACAGAGGACTGGACCTTCTGAGCGAAAATATCGCGTTTCTGGATCAGCTCACTGAGTTTCATCTGTCCAATGATCTCGCGCATGTTCCCCTCGATGACCTGCTGGGCGACATAACCGATGTGGTCGGCATCCTTGTTTAAGAAGTTTTCCGCGGCCCGGACGACATATTCCGGGTTGGATGCTACTTTTACATTCGCAACCGCATCCACATTTATGTTGATATATTCCGAAGTTGGAACGGAAGAACTGGTTTTGATATCCACCTGGATCAGGTCCAGAGCAATTTCGTCGATCCGTTCGAGAAACGGAATGCGGATGGTGCTGCCGCCGATGACCACCCTTGGTTTTCCGGCTGATTTTCGAAAACCGGAAATGATCAATGCTTTGTTCGGCGGTGCAGTCAGGTATGTTGATTTAAAGAATATGACAATTAATAGAATCAAAACCACACAGCTGGCTGGAATGATAATATTTGTGATTGGCATTTTATACCTCCCATGTTTACCAATGTTTTCCCACCTGCATCCGGGTCGTGGCCGCTGCAGATGGTATCTGATTTCACATGTATACATAATAACGGATGTATTTAAAAACTTCAAGGCAGAAAGATGCAAAATAAGACTGTTTATTTTGTTTTATGGTGCAATAATTAAGATTTTTCGATGTATAATAAGGACAAACTGCGGAGGCCGGATGAAAAAGATATTTGTATTATTCATTTGTTTGATCAATTTATTTTCGGTAAAGGTTGTTTTGTCTCAGAATGATCAGCCGGTTCGGATGGTTTACGGTGATTGGGATGTTCAGTCAAATGATACCGGATGGACAGTGACTGCTTACCGGGGATCTGAAAAAAATGTGGAGATCCCGAATAATTTTGAAGGTGTTCTTGTTACCCAGCTGGCAGCCGAACTTTTTATGAATGATATTTTTCTGGAAAGCATTTCGATTCCCGGAAATGTCTCGGTAATCGGAAGAAATGCTTTCAATGGCTGTATTTCCCTGAGAGAAGTGCAGCTGCCGTTTAACATAAAAACGATTCCCGAGGGGGCTTTTAAAGGATGTAAATCTTTGGAAAATATCGCGTTTCCGGCTGGATTGACAAGTATCGGTAAAGAAGCCTTTGCAGGATGTACAGGACTTCACAACCTGATGCTGACGAGACGTATCAGTACGCTCAATGAATCTGCATTTGACGGATGTACAAATCTTAACAATATTACTGTCCAGCGAAGTCTGTCAACGCTTGGCGCGAATGTCTTCAGAGGAACTGCGTGGCTTGAAAGGCAGACGGATGAATTTGTAATTCTCGGCCGTGGACTGTTGGTTAAGTATAATGGAAATGATACAAATGTTGAAGTGCCCTATGGAACTGTTGCTATTGCCAATGTTTTCGAAGGCAACACGACGATTGAATCGGTGAAGCTGCCGGATACCGTCCGGCGAATCATGCAGAATGCTTTTAAAGGCGCGGTAAATCTTCGTTCAGTGAATATTCCGCCGTGGGTCACTACGATCGGGGCCGGTGCTTTTTCCGGCTGCGGTCAGCTGACTTCCGCGGAACTTTCCATAACACTCACCTCAATCGGAGCCAATGCTTTCGAAAATTGCGATAAGCTCACTGAGCTGCTGATTCCGGATCGGGTGAAATCAATTCCTGCGAATCTGGCTTTGAACAGTACTTCTTTGACGGATATTCGGCTTCCTGAAATTACTACCACGATCAATAAAAATGCGTTTGTCGGTCTGCCGAATGCGCATGTTTTTGTTTTTCCCGGATCGGATGCAGAGACGATACTGAAAGGGTATAAATATCCTTATTCCTATATACAGTACAGGACAGGCGACTATATTTATGCGAAAAGCCTGACAGGTATTCAGATTGTACGTTATCTCGGAAACGAGATGATTGTTGATGTTCCTGCAACAGTTGAAGAGCTTCCTGTAACAGATATCAAAACCGCTGCTTTCCAAAATAATCCTTTCGTCAGGGTCGTGAACCTTCCCGATTCATTGGAGAATATTGGTGACTGGGCTTTTTCGTATATGGAAAACCTTGAATTTGTGAATATGCCGGAAAAATTACGCAGGATCGGCAGTTATGTGTTTAAAGGTTCGCCGAATCTCAGAACCCTTTATCTGCCGCCGCGCCTGGTCCATGTTGGAGATGACATTTTTGAAAATCGATCCGGTATAGCAGTATGTGCCAAAGAGAGAACAAAGGTTGAGATCTTTTTGATGGAACAAGGTTTTGTTGTCTATAATGAAGACTATTGCCGGATGGAGGATTGGACGCATGTTAACAATGATGAATATCGTAATCAGGCATCCAATGAAGGCCCCGATACCGGTTATCAAAAACCTGCCGAACAGTTTATTCAGATTCCTGATGGACTGAAATCACTAACAGGGGATTTACTGTCAAATGCGGAAAATGATGTTGTGCTTTCCATTCCGGCAAGTGTTGAAGAGATTGATATGGATATTCTAAATAGCAGAAATGTGACCATCATCGCTGACGATGATACTGCTGCAGAGAAATTTGCGCTTGAAAACAATGTGAAATTTCTCGTACGTGTTGATTTGTGGACAGAAAAATAGAGCATCTGAAAATATTAATAATACGTATTGCTCTTAAAATACCGTAAAACAATTCAGGGAACTCCACCCAAATGGTGGAGTTCCCCGAATTGGACAATGCTGATTCTTCAGAAGTTATTTACTGAAAAAGACGACTTTGATATCTTCATCATGGGATTCGACCCGCATGATGATGACCGTACCGTCCTTCAATGACCATTAATAAAGCGTATCGCTGCGTTTGACATCCATGTCGATTTCATCATAGTCAGCGATTTTCATCAGCTCGTCAATGATCGCCGTATCCTTCACAGCTTCAGCAGAGCCGTAAAGTTTTTCCAACGCATCCATGATCCCTTTTTCGGAAACGCTGCGGTCTTCTGTGTCGAAAGAAAGCTGGATCACGACGAGGGCGTCATGGTCAAAACCGAAGGTCACTCCCGCAGGGATTTTCTCAAACTCATAGAGTTCATCATCCACTTCCAGATAATCCAGTTTGCGTTCGCGTTCCACTTCATAGCGTTTGGTGGGCAGTGTTTTGATGACCTCGTCCTGACTCATTCCCCACTTAATGCCATTCTGGAATTCAAAAGTCTCCGTGTCTGCCGCAGCGCAGATAGAAATCGTCAGGCACAGCAGGCCCAATATACTCAATAGTACAATAATTCTCTTCATAAAATCGACCCTCCATTTTTCAAATCGGAATATTTATCATATCTATTATATATGGAACAGGAGCTCCTTTGAAATTATCTTTAAACGAATCTTTTCAGAACTGAGCACGTGGGGACTGGCTACTTGTGTCGCGAAGCCGACACGAGCGTGCCTGTCCTCATGTGCGTCACTGCGGGTTCTAAATAGATACCAATGAGCGATTATTCTGATAGCAGAGTGTCGTTACCTTTTACATGAGTGAAAAACCGCTAAACACTTTCTCTTTGTTCAGCGGTTTTTTCTAAAAATTTACTGCTTGTTTTAGCCGATGGCTATTTCACCTTTGCCATCTTTGCCATTGTTACCAACGATGGCAGTGATGATGGTGATGATGGCAGCAATGATGATATTTTTTCCCGGATTTCAAGTGTTTAACAAGCACTCTAACGAGTTTCTAATTCCTCATTAGTGTAATGTCTGAAGCGGGACTGTGAAATATCTGTGTTTGTTATAAACGAGCCAACTTTTATGATTTTTTCCTTTTTTGTTTTTGGCACTGATATTGCCGCCTTTAATTTGTAATACATAGCAAATCGATCAGAGGACCCTTCTGTTTTTTATTATAAAAGGAACGAAATGATGAAATTATTTCCGAAACATGGCAGAATGCTGTTAGCAGTCATTCTTGTCTTACTTAAAATATCAGTTTTATCTGTATACGGACAGAACCGGACTGAATATCAGTCCAAATGGGTTGAAAACCAATTAAACCTTCATGACCATGTTGAAGAGTTGAGTTCCATCAGCACAATCCAAAGTATGGGCTTTACAGGCAAGGGTGTCACTATCGCTGTGATCGGTACAGGGATTGACAGGAATCACGAGCAATATAGCGGAAGAGTGATTGCAGAAAACTGCTTCAACAGCGGGCGAAAATGTGTCCCGACCGAGAGATGTGACATCTGCGGTGCTAATGATAAAGAATGTCTCATCAACTGTTATGACTGTCAGGAGCATTTTGTCTGCGAAAACAACGGGAATTCATCCAATCCTATCAATGCTGTGAAAAAGGAATCTTTCAATCAGGGTTCCCATCTTGCGGGGATCGCCGCGGGAGCTGACGGGATCGCGCCAGGAGCCGGCATCATCGCTGTCAACATTCAATCTGAATATACCAACTGTCCGGAGCTGATGACGGAAGAGAATCAGGATGGATACGGAGTATCCAGGAAAAAAGAAGACCTGAAGAAAGCGTTGGAATGGCTGCTGGATCTTCATGAAGGGGGGACACCTGTCTCGATCGTCATAATTGATTTCAGCAGTGATGAATACGATTTTGAATGTGACTGGGAAGCCGGGTGTGAAGATTTCTACGATATTTTTGAACGGATGATTGACGCGGGAATGATCCCCGTGGCAGGAACAGGAGATCACTATAGGGATCACAGTATCTCTTTCCCGGCCTGTCTATCCAACGTAATCGCGGTAGGAGCTACCCCGGATATGAGCAAACCCATGATCGCGGCTTACTCTGATCATCACGATATGGTCGACATCCTCGCTCCCGGAACGAACATTTATTCCGCAAATCTGGTCAATACGGATTGGGAGGGAAATTATTCCTGCGAATATGACTGCTATGGGGAAATGGACGGCACATCCGAGGCTGCTTCGGTCACCGGCGGTGCGCTTGCGCTGCTTATGGAAGCATTTCCGGGAAAAACGTTTGATGCTTATAAATCAATGCTACAGGAGATGTCGACAATATCCGTCAATCGGCGAAATTCCAACACACATGATAATCTGACAAATGACGATGGAACCGGAACACAATTCGAATTTGATAAACCGATCCTGGATTTTTCGGATTTCACTGTTGCTGGCGATACTGACGGAACGGTGGTCATCAATGATCAGATCCCCCAGGGACAAAGCAAAATTACAATGATCGGCGATATCCATACAAAAGATGAAGATGGAATCAATGCGAGCATCCTCTCCGACGAGAAAAGGATCATTGCCGGAAATATTACAGCGGAAGGAGAGGAAGGAAACGGAATTGATGCGATCGTTTTATCGAAAGACGGGAAACTGATACTGAATGTCTATGATAATATTTCAGCCGGAAATGCAGGTATCGTGATCCACGAGGATAATGAAGGGCCTCTTGATATTTCCGTCGCAGGAACCATCGACGCCGGAAAGGCCGGCATTCTGGTTGCCAGATCTAAAAAAAGTGTTCAGGCTGAGGGTTTTCCCGGTAATATCTCCATCGACGCCGGAAAGGCCGGCATTCTGGTTGCCGGATCCAAAACAAGTGTTCAGGCTGAGGGTTTTCCCGGTAATATCTCCATCACCGCAGGGAAGATCATACCAAACAAAAATGGCAATATTGCTGAATATAAAGACGGCAGCAAAGCAGAAAATATAGAAGATGTCATTAACTACATCATCTCTATTGACCAGCCGAAGAACGGAAAAGTTGAAGTCGTTCAGGAAGACGGCACTCCCTGGACACAGCAGAACCACAGACGAAATACAGCAAAAAAGGGCCAGCGTGTTTATTTCCAGGCTCCCGCTGGCTTAGAGGTCTTTGACAAGAATACGAATAAGGTGCTGCCTCAGACCGGGGATGGCTTATATTACCTGGACGTTCCCAACGGCGGAGGTGTCGAAGTTTACGCAAAGTCAAAACACTCCAACGTGATGGAATTCTTCCACTTATCCGTTCTGCCGAAGACCGGTTTTTCTGCGCTTCATCCGCAGGAACTCCATTTCAAACCGCTGAATGTCCGTTACACCTCTACAAATCTGGTGATCCAAATTCCGCAGCTTTCGATTCAATCAAAGCTGCTCCTGGTTCCGGAGATCAGCGGAGAATATCCGGTGGAATGGCTTGGAGACTCCATCGGCATGCTGGAAGGCAGTGCTCTGCCGGGAAAAGGGATCATGATCCTTACCGCCCACAATCATCTCAACACCACCGAAAACGGTCCATTCGTTGCTTTAGGTACGTTAAACATGGGAGATCATATCTTTCTGACGGACGAAAATGCCAAGCTGTATACGTATAATGTATACGGCAACTATAAGATTGATACTGACGGTTTTGCCTTGATTGCCGGGGATCTGGGAGAAAATACGCTGGTGATGATTACCTGTGAAGAGGAAGCTGTTTCCGGCGGTTACCTGTATCGGAGAGTTATCCTTGCCGATCTCTTATAAATGCCACAAAGTGGGACGGTTCCGCAGAAATTGTCTATGATTCCAGTCTCAATATTCCTTTCCATGTAATCATCCCTGAAGATAAAAAAGCCAGCATCATGGAGATTCTGACCCTAAAGAAACGGAAACAAAGGCTGCGGCGATAATTGATTTTGTCTAACAATTTTCAAAATTTTTTCAAAAGAAAACTGCAGAAAATACTGTTTTACGAGGAAAAATAAGGGTTTTCAAAGGTTTTCAAACGAATATTTTGCTCGTAGGCAATCCATTACAAAGATGGGGTCGCAGGTTCGTGTCCTGTCCCGCCTACTGAAAAAAAAGATTGATTCAGCGCCTTAATCAAACGATTAAGGTGTTTTTATTTGTTTCCACAACAAGCCCGCTGAACACTTCAACCTTGTTCAGCGGACTTTCATAAAAAATCTGTTTGTTTCAGCAGATCGCTGTATGCCCTTTACCATCCTTTCTTAGTTAATACAAAAAACAATATGATGAAATGGATTTTTTCTTCTGCCGGGGAAGTGAATGGCCGAAATTAGTATCATTAGATTAGGGTAAAAGACCCTACGATTATAATTCGGCTAAAATTCAGTGCCCGGACTTTTCTTTAAGGTTTACCCAAACTTCATACAGCGGGAATATAAAAAAATATTGATATCGTGGAAAAATCGTGGAAATCAGGGGCCTGAAATTTCCATTCGCCAAAAATGGCCTAAAATGGCAAAAAAAAAGGCCTGTTTTCCGATTGATTTACTCGTAAAACAGGCAAAAAAAAGTAGCGGGGATTGGATTCGAACCAATGACCTCCGGGTTATGAGCCGTCCCCCTCGGGATTTTATTGGTCCAAAACCGTCCTTATTATTGCTGCTTTAGTCGTAAAACCGCAATATTATTTTATATTGCCAGATTATTTTTCCCTGAAATCGTGGTAGAAATCGTGGGTAAAAAAATCCATTCCAATATTTTCGCCATTTTGTTGATTTTCAACCATGTTTCCACCTGAATTACTCGGAAACGACGATATTGCCATGGAAAAATGGTAAATATGGTGAAGTTGCGGACGATTTCACATTTTATTATAGAAGAAACACACCAGGTACTTAACAAAAAGAGTAATAGCAAAAAGCAGGAATAGTGCTATGCAGGCTAAATCAAACCGCACCGACAACAGAAGCCGAAATTTCTTTTTACTGACATTTTGTTTTATTGTTTTGTCGTTTTTCGGCTGCAGAACAGCGACATTTTCATCAGTAAATGACGGTAATAAGTCACTTTCAGTGAGGACTGTCAATGAGGACTTTCAATGGCTCAAAGTACGATAAAGCGTGTGCGTTGCTTACTTCAAATATTGGCATGAAGAATGCTGTAAAAAAGCTGTTATAATCTGTTATAATAATTAGTGTCTGCTCAACAAAAGACAGGTTGAGCAGACACTAATTATTTGTTTTGGGGTTCAACGAAAGCAGATGAAATAGAAGGTTTATTACCATCTTAGAATGAAATAATTCAAATGATTCGTGCGATCGATACGAAACGAAAGAGTTATATTTACGAATTATTAAAAATCTTTACAGAGTAATTTGTTTACAAAGATAATGAAAAACCCATTTTTATAGAGGATAATTTAGATGGGAATCAAAGAAAATTATATTTCAATTTAGTGAATTATATTTTTAAGGAAAAACGGAACCAGAAGGCGTATGAAGATCAGGGAAAAGTTTTATACTGAGCTATGTGAGGCAAGCAGTGAATATGACATTGTAGCAATCTGTTATGCTGAAATATTGCGCTTTGTTGAAGACACGGAAATTAACTTTGTCACACAATATATAGATCGTTTGGATGATGATTTGAAATACAATCATTATTATTTCATGTTTGAGTCATTCCGCAAGTTCGCTATAAACATTGCAAAAGACCAACTGCTTCAACTCGGAGGATTTGATCCGAAAAAGTTTTGTGAACTGTTATTTCCTCGAATGAAATCTATCATTGATTCTTTGGAAGCAGATTTTGAAAAAGGATTCCCGATCTGCTTATTTTATATTATTAGCGCATTGGATTATATAATCGGAGAAGAACAAAAAGAATTTGAAATGTATTCCTTCTGGAATCAAAGCTGCGGACCACTAAACAGCGGTGCAAGTCTGGAAAAAAGTGTTGTTTACCTTCAGAATAATAACAACTTTTTATCACCATCACTTGAAACCCAATATTTCAGAAAACCTCTTTATCAAAATCGAATCGGGAACCAGTTTAGCGATGTTTTGTTGTTTCGTCGAAGTTATATCAAGGAAAGATTCTCAGCGATTCCGAAAATAAAAAGAATTCGATGCAACCCATTATATAGAGAACAAATTGAAACCCGAAAATACTTCAGAATTGCAAGTGTCCCATTTATTGGGTATCCGACAATTGCATTTCATAATCTCAAAGATCCGCAGCCGTGCGCAGAAGGTGATACACCGGAAGGCTCCTTCTACGTGGAATACCCGGAAAAAATGGAAGAAAAAAATCTGACCAATATATTGTTATTACTTGAATTAGCGATAGAGAAGGAAGCCAATATTATTGTATTTCCGGAATACGTTGTCAGTGAGCGTGTTTTGGAAGGAATGAAAGAATATTTGTCTGGGTTGGACAGGAATCGCAGGAAACAGTTGAACTTGGTATTTGCTGGTACAATGTATAAAAGAGAAGAACACGATAAAGGCGATAATATCCTTACAATATTGAACGCATTTGGCTCAGAAGTCGGTCGCTATTATAAGTATTCTCCTTTTCTCATTCGAAATACAAAAGGATCTGAGAAGGCTGTTCCGAAAAGTGATGGTAAAACTAATAAAAGAAAGTATATAAAATGCTCCGAAATACTTTCGAATCCCGGAAAGGAATGTACTTTGATCGATGTTGATACAATCGGACGGATTCTGCCAGCTATCTGTCGGGACGTGATTGATGGTGTGTATACGAAAAACCTCGTAGAGATGTTTTTGCCCAGTTTGTTGATTATCTCGGCATGGAGTAAATCAATCTCCAGATTCGAGTCGGAGTTGTGTCATTTTGCCGATACAGTACTTACATCATCTTTACTGTGTGATTGCTGTAATGCTGTTAAAAGGGAAGAGATTACAAAACCGATCGGATTATATTGCTTACCGGAAAAAGTCGATAATAAAATGGATTCCAAACCACATAAAATTATCAGAGATGTAAATTGCTGGAAAAATTGTGAACAAAAATGTGGTTGTGTCTTTTTGATAGACGTTGACTTCTCGACAGAAATCATTAAAAGTGTCGAGTCTAAACCCTTTCATCCCAAATTAGAGTAAAATATGTATAATCAATTCAATACACATCAGTGCATAGATATTAGTGGCTGACTGATGTAATCGGAGAATCGTCTATGTTGGCAGAAATCTATTTCCTTTAGATTAAAAGTAACTGTCCAAAGGTGCAGAAGGTACGGATGTAGATGACATTTTTTTAACAGTGGAGTTTAAGACCCGTGATACCCGGCTTCTCTCCTCGGGTTCTGAAAAATATTTTGATTTATAAATAAATATGTTAGAATTAATCAGATTTACAGATATATCTCGTGATCATAAAGATGATTCGTCAATTGTTGTCCATTCTAAAAAACTAATTGATGAGATTCAAGTATTATCAACGAAAATTCTTGAATTCTTTCTAAAAAAATTGGTGATTCGGGAAAAAATGATCTTGGATTTTAATATCCTGGCTGTCAGTATGATTTACAACTCCGTAGAAAAAATACCTGAAACTCTTCAAGAAATTACAGACCGGTTTTCAGACTACTTGAACAATCAGATCTATTCAGAAGATAACATGAAACGGGCAATTTCATATATGCGAGTTTATCAGACTGCCCAAGCAATCCATATTTTTATGTATGAACGTGATCGGGAACAAAAGATTCGCACGGAAGTCTTATGTCTTGATGAATTCAAAAAAATAATTGAGATATTATATTTAAACCCTGGCATTACGGAAAAAGAATTATGCGAAGAAATGAATCTTTCTAAAGAAGATGTAAATTCGCAGCTGCGTTATCTTGAGCAAAAAGACCTGTGTGTAATCAGAAAGACAGGTAACAGAGTTTTTTATGTACTGACAAAAAATGGGGTGGATTTATATCATTGTTACCAGCAGAAGGAATCATTTCATCTGTCAGAACGCGAATGGGATTCTTGGCGTATACGGTTGCTGAAATCTTATTTGGAAGAATTAGAGAAGAACAACATAAAGTCCTTTGATATCAAAAGAATTGTTCAAGGAATTTCGGATATGTCTGACAGGGAAGTCACAATGGTTCTGAGAAAGTTCAGACGCTTGGATACAGCAAAAATCAAGGCTAAAAGATCTCTTGATATTCCATCTGAGGGAATATTTATAAATTCCGAAAATAATTTTGAATTAGAAAATGTGCGTGTTATTTCCCCACGTCTTGAGTTGAACCCGCTATATAGTAACTTCGAAAAGAGAACAATAAAAAGAAAAATGTATAAAAGTGAGTTTTTATGCAAATAGATGATGTCCATTTGTATCTGCTGCAGAGTATTGGATATTCTAAAGAACTAATTTCTAGAGTACGTATCTGCATTAATGCATATTTTTTAATTCAGAATGCGGAACCGCAAGATCAGTCTGAACTGATCTCTTTTTTCTTTCGCAAGGCTGATAAAGCATGGTCCCGTGATGACGAAGACCTTTCATCCGATATTACACATTTATTGGATGAGACGGATCAGATTTCTTCAGAATATTTTGAGAGGGCTAATGGATTTGAATGGAATAATACCTATTCGCGGAGAAAATCCATAGATAATTTGCCGGATATTCAGGATCTGACTATTGAGGATATATCGTATTGTGATGTGAAATACAGACAGTTGGTTGAAGGTGTTATTGATTTATATTCCAATGAAGGTTATTCAGAATCTGATTATTATTCTCATTTTTGGAATATGTTTAATTATGTACTCAATCAATTACCTGTGAAAGAAAAGGGAATTTGTTTTTACTTTGCGCTATGTGATAACCGTACACCTTATTATCAGGTTTCCAAAGGTCTGATTATGAGTGATGAGGAATACGAAGAAAAGATTAGAGAAAACATTATCCCGGTTGAAAAAATGTGGTATGTCCTTAACTTAAAAACTAGACAAAAAACAGAAAAAGCTTCACAACTTTATGCTATTATCGAATCGCTCGAAACAAAGGAACAACGTATCATTTTCCTTACTCAATTAATGGATATTTTGTCGAATTAATAAAGGCAAATATTCAAAGTTTACGGATATCAGCTTAAAAGCTCCGAAGAAAGCTGATCAGAAAACCTGCTAAGTACAAGCGTGTTTACAGCCTAATGATATCAATACAGCGAGGTCTGCTTTTCAGACCTATGTTGGAGATAATGGACTAACGGATGTCGAGTGAATGCTTGAGACCGTTCATTTGATGCATTCTTTTTCCGTTGGATGGGATGATCCGAGAAGAGAAGTAAAGGCGGAATAGTGAGACCGGAAAACTATGATTGGAAACCGGGATTCGCTGGAAAGTACTATAACTTCTGTGAACTTTCCTTTGAAACTTGGAAGCAGATTAAAGACGAAATAATGTATGAGATGATGCAGTGAGTGAGCGTGTGTATATCAGTGCTGACTATTCTGAAGCTGATGGAGACGGAATGTTATCGATGTTCTTCATCATTTGTGGAAGGAAAACTATCACAAAGTGAATTATGTTGATACGGCTAAAGTGGTTTCCGAAAGTGTGTCTGACGTTCGGTGTGAATTACAGAATTACTAAGACCTCTATGTCAAAAACATGAGAGAATAAACCACAACCAGAATCAATCAAATGGATAACCTCACCCATTTTTATGTATAATCATTGGCAAGTGAACAAGAAATTCCTGCTTTTCCTGACATTATTGTTACTATGGCTTACGTTTTTCACCTATCTTATATTACAAAATGGAACTGAAACGGAAGAAACTGGCTTAGGTATTTCGGATTGGATCATCCGCGCTTTTCAACGTAAGCGTCAAACAATTCACGTCTTGAAATGACACAGAAAATTTGTCATACTCTATTAGAAGTCTTTAGATATCTGGAGATAACTCGAAATTTCTACAGATAACTCGAGAATAAAGGAGTATGGTATGAATAAAACAGAAAATTATTGAATCAGGCAAAGCATGAAGCGATGCTGGCAATATGTAAGCGTCAAATAGCGGACGCTATGCAGGGACATTTCCAGAACGGCAATCTGCCGAAGCATTGGCGGGAAGAAGGGTATCAACGTCAGATGGTGTAGACATATTGAGATATGGTGCCTTTTTCAGAACCCAAGTCAGGTAACGATAGGGATCAAGGCCGTTCTCTTTCGCAGTCTGGATCAAGCTGAACAAGATTGCACTGCTGCGAGCACCGCTTGGCGTATTGGCAAAGAGGAAGTTCTTCCGACCCATGACGAACGGTTTTATACTGCGTTCAGCCAGATTATTGGAGATCTCAAGGCGTCCGTCTTCCAACCAGGTTGTGAGCCAGGACCATTGTGAGATAACATAATTTGCTGCTTTTCCCAGAAGAGATTTCGGCGGAGCATTTAGTTTGGAAACCCAATTTCGAAGTTCATTCAGAACCGGTTCAGACAATTCGAGCCGCTTTTGTTTTCGCTCATCCGGCGGCAAAGGTGCAATATTTCTCTCAATTTCAAACAATTTGTCAAAGTAAGCAATACCGATCATTGCAGGAGAAGCAGACCGTTTTTCTTCGTTCCGGATCACATCAACAGCATCGGTAAAGTTCCGCCTGGCATGTGCCAGACAGCCGACCACACGAATATCCGGTGAAAGATTGTGATATCCGGAATATCCGTCTGTGTGCAGATATCCCTTGAATCCTTCAAGAAATGCTTTCGGATGTTTTGCTTCACGCGTTTCCTGATAATCATATAAGATCAGCTGCTGTTTTGCTCCCTTTCCGGTCCGGTAAAGCCACATGTAGCTTTTGCTCTGTGCTTTCCGTCCCGGTTCTCTGAGAACCTCCAGCGTTGTTTTATCTGCGTCAAGAATCTCTTCTTTCAGCAGTTTTTCTCTCATCCGTTTCCAGATCTGTTCGAAGTATAATTCAGTAGATTTCAGCAGCCAGTTGGACATAGTCTGACGAGAAAGTGGTATTCCGGAAGCATTGAGCTGCTGTTCGAGCCGATATAACGGTGAATGCATGACGTATTTCTCCGTCGCGATATAGGCAATGGCTTCCGCTGTCGCATTCCCGTTCGGGATCACCGGTTTGTCTGCTTCCGCCCGAACAATCCGTGATTTTGCGTTTGTTTTATCACATTCAACGCATTTATATGAGTGCGTGCGAGTTTCGACAATGATGAATTTTGCTGGAACCAGCTTCACTTTTCGGTCGATATCCACACCAATTTCTGCCATTTCACGGCCGCACTGATTGCAGATTCGTTTTGATTCGGTCAGTTCCTTGTCGATAATCTCTATTTCGATATTTTCCGGCAGATTACCCAGATCGGTCACATATTTCTTGCGTTTGTGTTCTTTGACTGTGGTCTCTCCGGCTGCTTCTCTACGGATTACAGCATCTGCATAAGCTTCTGATTCATTGAATACAAATCCAAGCTGATATACCGTATTTTGGGGTGTTCAATTGATGCGGACTAAGTGTCCATTCTTTGCGGTGAAAGTGTTCAATCTGCGCGGTCTTACCGTTCAATCTTGTGCGGAATATTCAGAATTTCTCTATAACGCCATCTGCTATTTCGAGAATCCGCCGGAGGACGTAGCTGAATTGCTCTCTAAGCTGCCGGCAAAAAATTGCGAACAGCTTTCAAAAGCCTTTGACGACGTCCGCAGCAGTGTAAGAGAATCCGTATTACAAACTCTGCTTTACGATCAATTACCCTGCGCTCATGGCCTTCTTCTGCTTGATTGCAAAATCATGTCGACCAGCAGGAATGAAATTTGTAAAATAAACTTAGTGAAATCAAGAGGGAAAATTCAAGATTGTAAGCAAGAATACAGGAATATTTGCAGTCAGCCTCTGTTTTAAGTATTATTCAGCGCAGTAATAAAAAGGTATTATTCCTAAGGTATCTTAGGAAAATGTCATATTTTCCTAAGAAAACACTTGACTATATAGGGAGGTTCAAAAAACTTATAACTAACATTAGAAAGTATTAGAAATATAAAATGGGTGTCAGGAGATCTTTGTCACTCTATGACACCCTTGTCCAAATCAACCGGAAAAATCAGTACACAAAGCCTGAGATACTTTCACTGAAACGTCCGGATCAAAAATCCCGGCGGGGGGTATTGCCCACACTGGAGTTTTGTGACTACAGAGATTATACAAAACCAGAATGGATCAAACCAGCAGCTGTTTGCCGGACTAAAGCAAGCCAATAGTTCTTTTGAAAACGAAACCGAGTTTCTGATAGGCACAACAATCATGATATTTTTGTAGTTCTCTTCTCTATTTAGATGGCGATCATAGTCTTCAGAACCGGCTTTGAATGCATGCCTTGCTCTAAAGCTGAAAAATCTTCATCAATCAGATCTACAATCGTGCACTTCCCAGCCAGAAAAGTCTTTCCATGCTGTTTCATACGTCGAGTCACTCAATGCCACGCATAATAGCCTTCTTGGTCTACTAAATCCGACATACACGCATTTTCTACTATATTGATCTATCTGCGCCGTCCCAACCTTTGTTCCTTTATAGTACGGAATTATTCTCTCTAAATCAGACTTTCTATTGTTCACCGTTTCAAGATAAAGCGTCGCGTCATGCGTTTCGCCTTTGACTCTGTGAATAGTGCTGACTTGAATAATCCTTCCCCTGACGTGATCATAAATTATGTTATTTTTCTCAGATTTAGTACGAGCCACCCCATCTTCCATAAAATAATGAGGAAGCCTTGCAAAGGCATCTACTGGATTTCCATCTGATCCAAACATTGTATTTATTTCGATCCGTACAGTCTGATCTATACTATAACAGTTATAATCACTTAGTTCAGCCATCCTCATTAATGCTCCTCGATAATCGTCAAAATATTTCTCATCGAGCCTTTTTTTAACAGAGCTGTAGGTATAAACACCCCCGTAATCATCCTTGCATTTGTGATAATTTAGTATCTGCACTAACAGTTTACGAAAAGTACGCTCGACCTTATATAAACTTCCCTCCTTTAGTTCATCGCACATAGCTTCGATCATGCTCCAGTACTTAGTCTCAGTTAAGACATTAGTGTCTGCTTGGTATCCCTTCCAGTAATCACCAATCTTAAGACCTTTACTCGTTTCTGATTTTACCCAACCGACAACCTTATAGATTCCATTAGGATCTGTAAGTTGATGTTTGTCAAGAAGAGATATAAAAGCTCTTATCACTTTCTGTCGTGATTCTTCATTGAAGACGATGATTGTTGGATGAATACCGCTGATTCCACGTGAAGAAGTAATCTGCTCATTTTGTTTTCTTAACGGAGACAGCATATTTGCGATTTCCTGCGGGTACCGGTTAGACGAAGCAATCGTCAGAACATTGCTTTCCGGTGCCCAATCCTCCGCTTTTTCACGATCAGAGTTATAAATTGCCTGATCTGGATCCCCAATCCTCATGATAGAGCATACGGTTTTGTCAAATACACTTTCCAGAATATCACACTGTACCTTGCTACAATCCTGAAACTCATCAACAAAAACAAACCTGAATCTCCTGCTGAACAATTCTTTAAGACCAGGTCTCTTTTCGATGGCTTCAAATGCATAACGATATGCGTCATTGTATGTAACAAGACCATAATATTTAATCAGATCCTGTTTTACAGTCGCATACTGTTGTGCCGATTGTGAGGTCGATCCAGCCAACCTCGCTGTCTGGTTTTTATGATGCAGATTACCGTCCCTTATTGATAAGCCACTGACATAATCAATGATATCTACAATATTATCTCGATTCTGTTGATATCGTTGTCTTACAAATGCAGATAGAGTACTGTAATTCGTAGATGATGAAACAATAGTCCATAGATGCTGTGCATAAGTCCGTTCATCCACAACTTGCAATGTTCTTTTTGTTATTTTTCTTAGGTACGGAAAAGTAATGTAACGATCAATAAAAGTTTGGATTGTTCCTATATAGTTCGGATATCCCATAAGCCTTTCAGCATATGCTACAAGCTTAGTCTTAATCTCATCAACAGCTACATTTGTATGTGACAAGACACAGATCCCAGCACCATTTTCAAGTGGCATCCGATCAGCCAGAATTTTCAGTTTTGCAAGAAGCACCGTTGTTTTTCCGCTTCCAGGGCAGGCACACACATCAGTAGAATGCCAACAACGTATAACATCTTTTGCATCATCAGCGAAATGACAGCCAGAAGGCAAAAGCAATTTTTCAACACTAGCTATTTCAGCATCTTTGACGCATAATTCTGACATAAAACTGCTCCTTCCCAACTAATTGGCACTTGAAGCATATTTAATTGCATCCACAATGTATTTCAAATAGTCGTCTTTTTCCAACTCTTTTTTCAGTTTGATACGCTTCTCCTCATTGATTTTCAACCCATACAAATCTAGATCAAACATCTTTTCCTGGGTCATTCCATCTGGAACAACCGATATCTTCCATTTAAGCACAGAGGCAAAACACTGTGCAACAATTGCTTTCAAATTGCTGCTCCCATCGCTATTGAGCATCAAATTGTAGATGTTATAAGCCCTTTCTGCCTTCGATAATGAATCCCAACATGCAGCTTCTTTGGCAACATCATGATTCGCTTCGACAATCTTCTGCGTTGTCAATGCAATGTGTTCTACCGCATTGAATATCTTTTTCCCATAATGAACAGCCTTGTGGAAATCCTCAGACAGGTTACTCATTGCAATACAGTATTCCAATGTCCATAGCGGGGATACAAATGCATGCACTGATCCGATAGTGTAATTCTGTGCCTTCTGATCAGCTTTTGTTTTTGACTCTTCCTGCTTTTCGTTGAACACCTTTTCTTTTGTGTTCGGATCAACATCATAAGCCTTAACATCACAGTCAGTGACCACAGAAACAGGAATTCCAATTGTTGATCCATTAGCCCGAACCATGATATTACTATATCTGAGAAATGCAGTACTGCCGACATTCACGATTGACACGCCATGCTTCTCTAACGGATATCCGAGAATTTCTGCGATTACAGGCAAGAGAATGTTCTCGGCATCACCTTCGACCATGATAATACCTTTAGCAAAAAACAGATTGGCCCTTGTGGAATCGAGAAACCGCTGAAGAAATAAGTAATCGCCTTTTCTCAGCCCCGTCTTTCCCTCAGCCAGATCATAACCGTGACCATTTTTTAGGAGAATCAGATTTTTTAGATTGATCTTGGATGCAAGAATTGGACTGTGTGTTGAAATAATAATTTGGACATCATTTTTGCTATATTCATTTTGAAGATAGCCAATCAAACGAAGTTGTACCTGTGGATGTAGATGTGCTTCCAGTTCTTCAATCAGCGCCAACTTCACGCCACCATCTGTATCGTCTTTCAACAATAACAACTCTGCTGCAATAAACAGAAGGTTTAGTTCTCCAAGTCCGGGATGGATTTCTTCCGCATTTAATGATAAGCTCTCAAGAATCGCTTTCAATTTTATATCAGAGGTTTTCAGCTCAGCATTACTCGGCTGATCCATATCATTAAAGGACTCCAAGTTGTCACGGATGGTTTTCAGAATTACTTTTCCTTTTTCATCCTCGGTGAAATAGTTGTCAATACTTGTATTTGCGTCCTTAAAAACCTGTATCAGCTTGTGATCGTCAGAATTATTGAATACAGGATGATTGATCAGTATTTGTGATATTCTTGAATTACGACCGGAACTCATCTCGCGTTCTGCATCTCTTAGCGGCTTCAGATAAACAGCCTTCAATAGGTCTCTGGCTTTTCCCTCAATCACAATATTATCGTCACCATCGCCAATGCGCAACTCTTGAAAAACTCTGGTCCCTTCTTTCCAAGCTCGGTAATGGAGCTGCATGAAGTATCGCAGTCTGCCTTCTTTTTTTTCAAAATTCAGATATTCAATAAAGTTCTTTGCTTCTTTTGTAGTGAAATCTGAAAGTGTGCAATCAATCTTAAATTCAGAAACCGTCCCATTCTCATCCGTATAGAAATCCTCGTCCACAGGGCGGATATAATCATTGCTCTGAGTATGAAGCACCAGCTTCAACGCATCAATCACAGCAGTCTTGCCGGAATCATTCTCGCCAATTAATGCATTGAGACCATTGTGAAATGTAAGTGATAATCCAGGCTCACGATCCACAGATTTGAATCGGCGGAAATTATACAATTGTAATTCCGATACTATCATTCTGCCGCTTCTTTCATTAATTACCTACTTCAACTTCCTACTATGGATATTGTTTATAATGTCCAGTTCTCTGTATGTGTACCAAATCATCACATATGCATATTCCGGCAGGAAAGAGCCATAAGTCCGGAGTTTTAGAGCCAGTAGGAGTTCGGACATTTTTGGGGGCATATATTAGCCTAATTAGTTATAAACTTACCCGCTTCAACATCAATTCGTAATGTTGGTGAAATAGAGTCGTTTTCGATCACAATATCTGCCACAGTATCAATGTACTTCTTTGAAATATTTTTTCATCTTATCTTTCTCCATAAACATCTTTACTTTTGTATACTTATTATATTCGAATGATAAAACAAAACAAGGAGTTATTCTGTTTTGCCCATAGAAAAAGTTTTGAAACATTATGAGAAAGAAACAAACAAAACAAGATAATCTATATTTCATGGACTGGTATTTTCCAGATGATTTAATTCACAAGGGATATGTCTGGGTTTGTGCTTCTTCTGAAGACGAAGCGAGACTAAAATATAAAGAGTGTGCAAAGAGACATCCTGATCTTATTTTTCCAGAAGATTCTGATATGATCGATGGTGACGCAGAACTATCAGCCGACATGTACGAAGATTTAATCGGATCTCATCCTGAAATACTGGCAGAAATCGATAAATACGGGTGTGGTCCTTTTTAATAAAAAAAGGGCTTTCCGCAAAATTGGTTAGAAACTGAACTGTTGAAAAAGATCTTTTGGTTGAAAGAAGTACGGTTTTCCTTCTATGAAGAAATGAATCTTTGGTTTGAACTGTAATCTTCGCATGTTTTCTATATGCCCTGTCGGAACAAATTCGAAGCAAAAGTTTCCGTAGATTTAGGAACAGAAAACATTGAAGAACAATTTCCGCTAAATAAATCCAACCAGTTTTTACGGAAAACACTCTGTTTTTTAATCAGGAAAATCCATCCAAAATTTGCGATATAGTCTCTGAACAGAAGTGTCAAAACCAACCACTAAATGCGGATACCCAAAAAGGGTGTCAACACCCCGCCCAAACCTAATAGTTATGGACGGGGTACCCTGGTACAGTATTCAGGGAAAGATAATCGTCATCGGAACATTTCTAAAACGAGAAACTAATCGCTACGATAAATAATTGATGTTTGGTTGTACAACTCCCATTTATATTCTTTTCTTATTGATACATAATCATATCTTACAACTACAGCAACATGATATAAAACATCTTCTCTTGTCTTATCAATATTCTTTCCTCTGTACAGATTCATAATCTGATTTTTTGAGTTTTTGTCAATTACACGTATCTTATTATAAGAGAATCCTGTCGAACCTATTATTTCATAAGCAGACAAATAAACATCACCATATAATAAAAAAGGGATGTGATAGTAGTTTTCAGGAACATTTATGATTCTTGGATCATAAAAACTCATTTTAGGAAGCGCCTTCATTGTTTCTTCATTTTTTCTGTTGGTAGTTTGAATCAATCCAAGCGTTGGATTATCATATGTCGGAACAGTTTTTTTGTGGTTGTTGGTAACCTTCGGCGAAAGCAGCAAGTAAATTGTCTTTTCGAGTTTTTCTAAAATCTCCTCATTCGACAGACTTCCATAGTATTTTATCGCTTCGGAATTTTTCATTGTTTGGTGATTATGGCTGCACCAATCACTATGTTTGTTATTTTCTCCAGGCATCTTTGACAGAAAAGCAGTTTTTGATATTGTCTCTTGCGTTAATTTCAGTTGGCAAACTCTACATTCCGGACAATAAATTTTGTTTCGATTGAAAATCTTTTTGAAATCTTTTCTATCCGGTGTCAGTGAGCTGTAAAAATCGAAAACGCCAACCGGTTCGTCAGCATGATAAAACTCCGTGTACTCAAGCATGGACATTATATAAATTCCTTTTACTATTGAGTAAATGCAGGAGCTATGCCAAAAACCAAAATAGTACAGATAAATAATTTTTTTCACCTTTTTAGCGGAATTTATGTTCTGCTCAAACACCCCCATCGTTGTAACAAAAAAAATTGAGCTCAAAGGACATAAATACGATATTTCATCAAATGCTTTTGAGTCATTATCTGATATTTTCTTGGAAGATGAGCCATCTGATCACAATAATTTTGGTTCACCGGAAATTTCTATGTAGGGACGGGTGACGCTCATACTTTTTCCTTGAAGAATCAATGATTTTCAGAAAGAAATACTCATCGTCCGGATATCCATATCCAAGATCCCGGAGCCTCTTGATTTTCCGGTTAATACCCTCGATCTTCCCCGTAGAAATGTTGTATGTTGCGTGAGAAACAATGCCTTCTATGTGGTTGACGAGGAGTTTTCTGAAACAGAGGAAATGCTTGTTCCGAGTTTCAGTGCAGATATCAATGATGCTCTGAATTTCGGAAAGCATCTCCTCTTCTGTGCCGAGAGAGTATGCGTAAGTCAGTTTCTCTTTGATCAAAGATGCCGTAAAGTTTCTCCAAACGTTCCTTGTCGATAGCTTTGACGGTCTTGGGATCGAGACCCATTGCGGCAGCGATATCTTTCAATGTGTAATTCTCTTTTGCGAGGAGATCACATAGATGGCAGTCCTTGCAAAACGAAATGAATGAAGAGTTTTCCGAGATTGAAATACAAAATAAAGAAAAAAATTATTTAGGACGCAATGATAAGTCATCCGAAATAACAAAAAAATATTCGAAATTATTCAAAAAGCTACAGGAAGAATATTCGTTTCTATATACGGAATAAAAGAACGGGAGTCAAGATCACAGATGATTCAAACAATTTACTGTATTGAAGGGTAAATCATTTTGCAAGATCCAAATACGCATCCCTGTTTTCCTTTAGAAGTTTTTCGATCTCTTCATAAAATTCAGCATCCGGTAAATATTCAATTTTATCGTTTTGTCCGGCATCATATGCAGCATGTTCTGGTTTGTTATTTTTCATGATCACAACAGATCCTTTCTAATCAATATCATTATATCATGGCGGCTGACTTTTCCCGGCTGCGCTGCGTACAAAAAAACCAAAAACATACGTTCATAACAAAAAAATATTTTTTTTTGTAACCCAGCAGTCGCAGTTTGTAAATTATCTTTTGCTACCAATATCAGATGATTTACCATTTACAGGGCGCTTAAATTCCACTACTAAATGCGGAAACCCGTTTTTACTTAAATTATTCCTATATATATGATTAATAAATTAGCGGGTGGATTTATAACGATCAATCAATAAAGAAGCTAATTTTAAAGCAATATCCTTTTTACTAAACCCGTTTTTCTTGCTTCCATAATTAGCAATAAGATATTGAATATCCGCTAAACCAGGGTATTTTTCTTTTACTTTCTCTGGTGTAATGTTATACAGTAATGGAAGAACAATTTTTTGTTCTGTATTATTCTGTCTGTTCAAAAAGGCATTCAATTCCTTTTCAGTCCATTCACGATCGAAGAAATTTTCTGATATCACTATTATTGCAAACTCTGATTTTTCTGTAGAAGATAATATTTTTTTCTTCCAGTTATCACCCCACTTCAACTCGTCAGTGTCATAAAAAATGGAAATATCAAGTTTTTTAATCTCCTTTTTTAATGAATCCACATATTCAATTTTATCTTTTGTTGCATGAGAAATAAAAACATCGTATTGTTTATATTTTTCGACCATTTGACGGTCGGAACTTACCTGTAAATATATAACTCCTTTTTTTACTTCTTCGATATATTCTAATGTTTCAGTTTCCGGATCAGTATCATGAATATATACCCCTAAAATAACACAGCTGTGCTCTATTGAATTGATAAGTGTTTTTTTATTCCACCCGAGGAAAAAATCATCGTGATTTGCTTCAATTATTTCTAATTCAATAAGGTATATCCCCAGTGTAAACGAATTACGAACATCTTTATTTTCAGGAAGAATATTTTTATAAATTGCTGATTCGTATTGATTAATTTTTACATCATCTAAAAATTTTGTATCATATCCCCATCTCATCAGCATGGTTCTTATTTCCAAATCCTCCTCTTCTAAATCCTCAGGTCCAACCAACATATCAGGCATCTTACAAAGTTTCCACTCCGCAGAGATTTTTCCTATCATTGAACCCAATTTCATCCAATCATAAACCCCAGGCATAAGATATGATCTCCTTTATATTTTTTTAACAATTGATAACCGTTTTTTTCGGTTTTAATTATTCGTCAATCACAGAAAAAATATATAATCCAGTTGTAATGTATATTCCAGCAGGAAAGAGCCTCTAATCTGGAGCTATTCTTCCCGTAATTTTCCTTGTTTCACGCTTGTCATTTTTCACCTTGCATCATCGCTGGGCATCTATGTCATCCCTTCCGCAGTCATTGACAATGAGCCACTTCTGATCACGGTCCACATTCATAAGAATATATGTCACATCGTCAAAGAGGATGAGACAAGAGTTGTTGAACTGAAGACCGTCCGGTCTGATCGTGACCTGTAGGTCTTTAATATGGGACATCAGCTGACGACTGATTATCTCCGAATCTCGAAAGTCCGCCCTTCGGATTTCGTCATAAGGAATGTCAAGTATGCTTGCCATGCGCATGACTTTTTCTATGCCAGTCTGATTTTCCATATGGGCACCTCTTTATCTGATGATTATCTGATATGTCTGGTCATTACCAACATCGTTTAAATTATAAACCAAATTCTCTTCTATAAAAAATTGATTTTTGGTCACGTCCGGCCCAAAAATGAGTCTCAGGTTTCTAAAGAAGATGAGGAAGAAGCTTTACGCAATCAAACAAGAACGGAAGATAAAATTTGTTCATGGCATTGGCAAGAAGAA
>CADATZ010000030.1 GCA_902791025.1 uncultured Chloroflexota bacterium
ATATTCACGATATCGTTCTTTCGCGAATTTATATACTTCTGCCTTGAGTTCTTCCATCGTACTGAAATATGTGAATATCGGTCCGACTGAGACCTGAAGTTTTTTGGCAACTTCTCTTGCGGTTACTGCCTCGATTCCCTTTTCTCCGGCAATCTCCAAGGCTGCTTCGATAATTTCTTTCTTTTGAAACTTAACTTTTGGCGGCATTATTATCCTCTTTATGTATAACAATTGTTAACTAACGTATGTTAGATAATAATTGTTATTTTATATCTGCGGCATGATATTGTCAAGTATTATTTAGATAATAAACGAGTACAAAAAGTCAAAAAAAAGTCAATCAGTCACCAAATCGGAGCGGCTAAAAATTCTTTCAGGTTCGTTATATATAATTAGTTTCATGAATATCCAGTTTGTATTAATGATCCTTGGGGATTTTGTTGTTATTATTTTGATGGGATTTTATGCCGGGGTGGGCATCTGGGAATCCGGGACAATCCGGCATATTCTCGGGATGATCGTACCCTCGCTGGTTGTTTGGGGCGTATCCGCGCTCCTTTTCAAATTATATAAGGACCTGCCGAAGTCGATCGGTGCAGTGAGGTGGAAGGAACTTTCGCCTTTTGTGAATAACCTGATCAAGTTCCAAAAACCACGGCAGGTGTTATTTGTCTGGGCAATCACCTGCGTTTTCCAGACCTTTTGGATCTCCTTTTACTGGCGCGGGATCATCCATTCGCAAAGCTATTTTTACCGCTTTTCCCTCGGCACGGCCGTCTGGTATGTGACCTCTTATGCGACGTTTTTCCTGCTCTGGCGTGGGATGTGGACGGCAGCTAATGTGGTGATCGGGCTTGCCCGTTCTTATCGTTGGATCCGTATAATTGGTATCAGCCTTCAGGTTTTGATTGTGATTTATGCCGTGGCTATTCTTTTGATCAATCTCCACTATGATTCACGGAAATACACGATCGATACTCTTCCCGCTGACGCGCCGCGAACAGCTCTGGTGTTTGGGGCGGGTGTCTATTTGAACGGACGACCTTCCGCGGTGCTGACTGACCGGGTCAATACGGCGGTCGAGCTGTATCAGCGCGGCAAGATCGATGAGATGATCATGAGCGGAGATAACTCCGACGCGAGCCGCAACGAAGTGGACCATATGGTCCGTCTGGCCGTGGAAGCGGGTGTGCCGGAGTCTGCGATCATCCGGGATGATTATGGCATTCATACCGCTGAGAGTCTGTATAACGCGAAGAATGTGTTCGGGAAGGATGCGGTCATCTATGTCTCTCAGGACTTCCACAACATCCGCATCCTGATGACCGGAGACCGTTATGGACTGGACGGTATCGCTGTAGCCGCTGACCGCCGCATCTATAACATCAGCTCCTGGATGACCTGGTACATCCTCGACTGGCTTCGCCTTCCGCTATATTGGATACATTATTAGGGGATAGGAGATAGTGAATGGTGAATGGTGAATGGTGAATAACCATGGGTGATATACAGAAATAAAAATATTATTTATCAAACATTATTCTTTATTCACTATTCACTATCTCCTATCTCCTATCTCCTATTTCCTATTTCCTATCTCCTATCTTCTAATCCCTATTTCCTTCTCTTCCTTGCGTTTGCGTAGTTGAATACCGCCATGGCAAGGATGGTGGAGATGTATGGGATGCAGTTCAGCAGCTGCTGTTTGAGCGCGGAGTTCTGCAATACCTGGGCGAGGGCTGTCGTGAAGCCGAAGAGTGCTGATGAAGCCAATGCACCGATCGGATGTCCGAAGCACAGGTTGTTCGCCGCCAGTGCCACATAGCCGCGGGCGGCGGAGATGTTCTGCATGAACATTGTCACCGAACCCAGGGAAAGCAGACAACCGGCCAGACCGATGAATGAACCGGAAAGCGTAGTAGAGATAATCTGGTACGTCGGAACGCGTATGCCGAGAGAACTTGCGGCTTCCGGGTTGATGCCGATGCAGCGGATGCGGAAGCCGATCACGGTGCGGTACATCACGATGAACATGATGATGGAAAGCGCAAAGGCCAGATAATCCACGACGGTCAGATTCCCGAACATCGTCCCGATAACCGGAATATCCTTGATGCCCGGGATCGTAACTTTGGTGAGACCTTTCATGCTGGTGTCGCTGACGGTACCCTTGGTGTGGAAGATCATTTGCAGCAGGAAGGTCGTCAGCCCCTGCGCAAATTTATTGACTGCCATGCCGACGATCATCGGTTCTCCGTTCAGTTTGACGATGAAAAAGGCGATGATGAAGGTTCCTGCCATCCCGGTGATCATCCCGACAAGCACCGCAAGGACGATATTACGGGTGAAGTATTGCGTCAGGAAAGCGAAGAAAGCGCTCATGAGCAGGGTCCCTTCCAGACCGATGTTGAACACGCGGGCTTTGGAGCAGACACCGGCACAGAGACAGACCAGCAGGATCGGTGTCATGTATCGCAGGGTGGAGTTGAATACGGATGCGAGGTAGTTGAGTGAGAGGTTCATCAGGCTTCAGCCTCCTTTCCGTTTTTGATCAATTCTTCCGTTTTTTTTCGGTCCTCCCTGCGGACTTTGTGCCGGATCACAATGAGATGCAGCAGCTTGACGGACATTAGCAGCATGATGATGCCTTCCAGCATGTTGACGGTTTCCACCGGTATTCCCGCGCTTCGCTGCATGGCTGAGCCGCCGGTGTTGAGTCCCGCCAGGAGGATGCAGGCCAATACCGTACCGAAGGGGTCAAAATTGGCGAGCAGCGCGCCGACCATGCCGGACCAGGCGTAACCGGTGGAGAAGATCATCTGGTCGATGTAGCGGTATTTGGAGCCGTAGACCTCAAAAGCGCCGCCCAACCCGGCAGCGATGCCGGAGAGGATCATCACCAGGTACAGCATCCGGTGGGCGTTGATGCCGCCGTAGAGAGCGAAGCGGCTGTTGAGTCCGTTCATCTTGGACTGATAGCCGAATTTTGTTTTCTTCAGTAAAATGTAAACCAGAACTGCGCAGATCAGCGAGAAGAAAAAGCCCCAATGCACGTTGAAATCTTTGAAATAGAGCCCCAGTGGGGTGTTCTTGAGCCCTTCGCTCTGGAACAACCCGCCGACCTTGCCGAAGCGGGCCTCTTCGATCAGCTTCCCGGTCTGGATGGAGTTGATATCACGTGACTGCGGGTCTTTGACGATGTAGGTGGTGAGGTAGCTGGCGATATAGTTGGCGATGTAGTTGAGCATTAGGGTAGAGATAATGAAAGTCACATTGAATTTCTCCCAGAGCCAGCCTGAAAGCACGCTGTAAACAGCACCGACCAGAGAAGCTCCTGCCAATCCCACCAAGATCTTCAGCACTCCCGGTCCCGGCATATAGTAAGAAATCAGTGCGGAGACCAGTGCGCCGAAGATCATCTGCCCCTCGCCGCCCATGGCCTCATAGCCGGAGCGCCAGGCAATACAGACTGCCAATCCGCCCATGATGAGCGCGGTGGAACGCTGCAGGGTCGCGGAGAGGTAATAGCCATCTCCGAAGGCACCCTTGAGCATGACGCCGTAGGATGCCAGGATATCTTTGCCGGAAAGTCCGATGATAATGGCGCCAATCCCGAGGCTGATCAGGATGGCAACAAAAGGCTGTCCGAGTGCCTCCAAAAATTTACTGCCGAATTTTTTGAATTTATTCACGCTTCCCTCCCAGCATCACCATCCCGAGTTCTTTTTCATCAATGGATCCGCGTTTGAATTCCCCTGCGATTTTTCCTTCAAAAAGTACATAAATACGGTCTGAAAGCGTCATGATCTCGCTAAGTTCCGAGGAAACCAGCAGCACGCCGCAGCCCTGTTCACGTTTTTCGAGAATCTGGTCATGGATGAACTCCATCGCGCCGATGTCGATGCCGCGGGTGGGTTCACAGCAGATCAGGACCGGGGTGTCCATCATGATCTCGCGGGCAGTGATGAGCTTTTGCGCGTTCCCGCCGGAAAGTTCTCTGATTTTTTGATCGGTGTCCCCTGCTTTTACATTGAAGCGCCTGATTAACTCTTTCGTGTAGTTATTGATAGCGGCTTGGTTGAGAAAACCATGCCTGTTGAACTCTGCCCGGTTTTCCTTTGCCATAAGCACATTTTCGGCAAGGCTTCCTTCCCCGGCGCTTCCCCAGAGGTAACGGTCCTCACTGATGTAAGCCAATCCGCCTTCCCGATGCTCTTTGACGCTCGCGTTGGTCACATCCTTCCCCATCAGAAAGACCTGCCCGCCGGTCGGTTTCTGCAGACCGGTGAGGCACAATTCCAGTTCTGTCTGCCCGTTGCCGGAAACACCCGCGATGCCGACCACTTCTCCTGCATTCACATGCAGGTCGATATCTTTCAAGATGTCGCGGCCTTCATAGTGGAGGGAAAGCTTTTTGCTTTCAAGCAGGACTTCACCCGGCTTGGGTGCGGAGATATCGCGTAAGGCTGGGTGGTGCCCGACCATCAGGTATGCCAGTTCATTCGTGTCCGTTTCACTGCGGAGACGTTCCGCGACGACCTGACCGGCACGCATGACGTAGATTCGGTCAGCGACTGCCATCACTTCCTGCAGCTTGTGCGTGATGAGCACAATGCTTTTTCCGGAGGCTGCCAGAGATTTGATAGTGTCCAGCAGGCTTTCCACTTCCAGTGGCGTGAGAACAGCGCTGGGTTCATCGAAGATGATGATCTCCGCGGATTGGTAAAGAATCTTGAGAATTTCAACACGCTGCCGCAGTCCTACCGGACAGTCTTCGATTTTGGCTTCCGGGTCGATCTTGAGTCCGTATTTTTCGGAGAGGGCTTTTACAGTTTCAATGGTGCGCTTGCGATCCATGAAAAGTCCATTGCGGATCTCGTTTTTGAAGACGATATTTTCCGCGACAGTCATGTTTTCGAAGAGCATAAAATGCTGCTGAACCATCCCGATGCCCTTAGCCATGGCATCGGAGGGCGTATGGAAATGGACCTTTTCCCCTTTGACGTATATTTCACCATCGGTTGGAGGTTCAAGACCGTACAGGATCTTCATGATCGTGGACTTGCCGGCTCCATTCTCCCCAACCAGGCAGAGGATCTCTCCCTGATTCAGATGAATGGAAACGTCATCGTTCGCCAGCAGACTGCCGTAAAGTTTGTCGATGTGCCGCATTTCAAATATTTTTTCGGTCATATCCCTTCCTTCCGTTGGATGTCAGTAAGCAGCAGTTCGTGGTTAGGAGTGAGGAGTCAGTAGTTAGAAGTTGGCAGATTTTACATTTTTTTTGTCAGATGATTTCAAAAAGAATCTATCTTGATAATTATTGCCAACTACCAACTGCTAACTACCAACTACTAACATTAAACAAGGCTGTGAGATTGTTCTCACAGCCTTGTTTGTGAAAATTACTGAGCGATGTTAAAATTGTAGGTGGATTCATCCGGCAGTTCGAGGACGATTTCGCCGTCGATGATCTTCTGAACATTGTCTTTGCAGAAGTCCAGAACTTCATCGGTGAGGATTTCCTCATTGCGGTAGGCGCCGTCATTGGTGACCCAGGTCGCGCCGATTGCGCCGTCAGCCAGCTTCAGTTCAGTCAGGCCGCCTTCGAGGGTACCGTCGAAGAACTTGTCGAGGATGAGGCCCATGGTGACGCCGGTGTTCTTCAGCTGGGAAGAGAGAATATACGGGTTATCTTCGCGGGTTTCGTCTGCATCCTGACCGATAGAGTAGATGTATTTACCATCGTTGGCCAGTTCCAATGCAGCCTGGAAAATACCGTTGTTGCAGGCTGCGGCACCGCCGAAGATGTAAGTTGCACCCATAGCCTGCATCTGCAGAGCAAATTCATGAGCGTTGGTGGGGTCGGTGTAGCTGTTGGTCCAGTTGAAGGTGAATTTGGCGTCCGGGTTGGAGACTTTGACGCCTTCCATGAAGCCCCAGCGATATTTCCAGGAACCTGCACCGTCGAAGCAGCCGATATAACCATAAATGTCTTCATTCGGGAAGGCTTTGCCGGCCATCAGCCCCATGACGTAAGCTGCCTGTTCCTCGTTGTAGGAGAAGGAAGCAACGTTTTCAGAACCGGCATCGGTGTCGATCACGGCAAATTTCGCACCGTCAGCGGTGGCGTTTTCAGCGGCGAACTCGGCAGCCTGCCAGCCGACGCCAACGATGAGGTCGTAACCTTCATGAGCAGCGGCTTCATAGTTGTTTTTCCATTCGTCGGTGTCAGCACATTCCATGATGGAATATTCGTAGCCCAGTTCTCCGGCTTTCTGTTCGACCATGTCAACGACCTGGGTGAGGAACAGGTTAGTGCCGACAGTATCGCAGATCACCGCGACACGTTTCGCGTCATCAGCAGAGACAGCACCGATGCAGGAAAGTGCAAAGACGAGTGCCAAAACAAGAACAACAAACTTTTTCATGATTTCCTCCATTGAGTTTTTGGGGTATTTTTTCCCATATTTATACCGGCGATTTCCGGTTTACTCTACATAAATGGTAGTCGAAAACCATGTTTTCGTCAAGGTAAACAGAGTCAACAGAACATGTCTGGCTGAACAGATAGTTGTCAAGAAAGAAGAAGTGGAGAAAGGAACAAAAACAGATTTTTTCATAAGTAAGCCAGTTTTATGGTGGTATACATCGTCGTTTGACCGCAGCTGCCGTTGTATTGCATCCATTATTGATTATCTGGTGTTTCGTCTATATTCGGATAAAACACTTTTACAATGCCAAAATCTTTTGTATGAAAATCCATTAATTCTATTCTCCATGGAATGACAGTATTATCTCTGAAAATATAATAGTTATCATCAGGTAGATTGTCCCAATCAATATATTGCAAAAAGTGATATTCATTATTTTGAGTCGTTATTGTTTTTGTCATGGAAGCGCGGTCTGAAATGTGATAGGAATCGATATCAAGTGCAAGCAGTGTATAAATATATGCTTCGCTTCTTCCAACAACAAATGTTCTTTTTGGGTTTTTATCTTCTAACTGGTTTATAAATCTCAATGCATTTGTATAGTCGTCGATTGAATTAAAGACGAGACTTTTTTTGATATCATTTCTGAAGTTGTCAGAGTAATAATACTGTGTGAAAGTCATAAATAAGAGCATATATGCACCCGCGGTTAAAATTGCTGCTGTTTTTGATTTTTCTATAATGAATAAGAGTCCGGTTATGAGAAAATAAATGAGCGGGAAAAAAATCTCACAGGATCTGTTAATATTTATTTCATTTATCAGGAGAGACGTTAGCAGAGAGGCGATGAAAAGCAGTATGATTAGAATTTCGGTTGATAATTTCTTTTTCTTTATATCTTCATAAGCTGACCTGAGGCATTTGAGGAACCCTGTTAAAATCAAAGGTATACTGAAAGGGTATAAGGTTCCAAATCTTGGAATCGCGTTATATCTCAGGCCATCTGAAAAAAATATTCTGTAGAAAAGATTATTATTATTTAATTGCAGGTTTGTAATGATATTTTGTAAGGAGATATTATTCCCCCTGTAAATCTCCAATTTTGGAATAGAAAAGAAGTCTGTCTTAATTTCTTCAATCATCCCGTTATTTACAGCCAACATCAGCAACAGTGGCAGAGCAAGAAGGAAAAGTGGTATACCAAGAGTAATCATATTTTCCCAGGTGATTTTATGAAAATAAAAAAGAACGGGTAATAGCAGTGCAAGGTAAAAGACAAGAAGCAGATAGGATATAGCGTAGGAATATAGTGTGATTCCCATTAATATACCGGCTGCCAGGAAAAAAACGGATTTTCCCGTATGGATTGCATGAAACAGAACACAACAGGAGATTATCAGCATCGGATAAAGCAGATAGGATTCCAATGCCCAGCGGGAATGCATGATGGAAAAAGGGAGAATGCAATGTAATGCGATTGATATGAGGGATGCAGTTTCTCCGTATTTTTTTTGTACTAATTTTGAAAAACAAAAAGCTGAGATTAGTGAAAGAATAATTGCGGGCAATCGCACTATGATGATGCTATAGCCAAAAATTTTGATCAGTATGGCAGCCAGGTAGGTATATAAAGCATTTTGTCCGCCGCCAAAATTAATGAAATAGACTGGATATTTATATAAATATCGGTCTATACCGTATTTTGCGATGTTGATGGCATCATATGCTGCTCCTGCTTCATCGACGTGGTAGGCTGTTGGTATTGTGTCTGCTTTATAACAGATGAGAAATGCGAATATAAAGTAAAGAAAGCAAAAACATCCATGATAAACTGAGGACTTCAAATGAAAGAGTCCTGCATTTTTAATCCATCGTTTTTTCTGCCTTGTCTTGTTTTTTGTATTGGTAAACAAGGCAAAAGCAATAAGAAGAATTGATACGGCTAATTCAAAGTAATGCAGGGTCATTTTTTTAATCGTAAAAAACTTATCTGTTTTGTAATTGTTCAGTATTTGAGCGACGCATCACGGAGTACAGTTTTTGTTGAGCGGGCTGTACCGCAGCAAAAAACTGTCTGCGTGTGCCTCCATTTGAAAAGATACTCTTTTTTATTCTTTGTGTTCGCGTAATTGAATACTGCTATGGTGAAGATGATGGAGCTGAACAGATGCAGTTCATCAACCGGTGATTTAGCGCAAAATTCTGCGTCACCTGTGCAATGGCAGTGTTAAAGCAAAAGAACAGAAAAAGAGTATATTTTTGTGTGAACTTTGCTTGGCTTGCCTCAGCGAACAAAATTCGTGAATGTTTGTGGTTCCCGCTGCGGCAGGCCGTATTTTTCTTTGGCGTCAGCGATGGCTTTGATGAGGAAGCTCATGTTGCGGGCGAGGGTGCGCATCATCTGCACGCCTTCTGCGTCCTGTTCACCTTCGCCGGGACGTGCGCCGTGGATTCCGTTCCAGTATTGACCGGATGCGACCGGCATGCCGGAGATGGTGAAGAATTTGTTCAATTCATCAAAGGTGGCAGTAAGTCCTCCTCTGCGGGCAGATGCGACAGCGGCTCCTACTTTCATGGTTTTGTCGAATTGACTGCTGTAGAACATGCGCTGGAGTGCCGCGACCAGCGTGGCGTTGGCAGAGCCGTAATAAACCGGTGCCCCGACGACCAATCCGTCGCTTTGTTCAAATTTGGCACTAAGTTCATTGACAATGTCATTGAACACGCATTTGCCTGTTTTTGAACAGCTGCCGCAAGCCATGCACCCACGGATATCCATGTTCCCGATATGGACGATTTCGGTTTCGATTCCATTCTCATGGAAAACCTTTTCCATTTCCGATAAAGCCAGTGCGGTATTCCCATTCTTCCGCGGGCTGCCGTTGAGTATAAGTACTTTCATTGTGTCTCCTTGTTTTAGGTGGTAGGTATTAGGTGTTAGGGATTAGGTGTTAGGTGTTAGTAGTATCATATCTGAAGTCTAATGTCTAATGTCTAATGTCTATCTCCTAATTCCTTGCTCCTTGCTCCTAACTTCTAACTTCTAACTCCCAATATCTCCCTCGCTGCTTTTGTTACCTCGAGTATCGAATTACTCTCCAGGTCCGGCCAGGAATCCGATATCGCGAAAAAGACGTCGTAATTCGGGTAATTTGTCGGATACCCGTGCGTGGCTTTTTCGTTGTTTAACGCTTTGAAATAATAACCCTCTTTAGCACAAATTCCGAATTCAGCATTTCCGGCAAATCCGGATTCGCGCATTTCTTCTTCCGTCAGAAGCCGTTCCACTGCCGGATCGGCTAAAACGGCGTCACGAACAAGTCCGAGCTGCTCCGGGTCGAGACCGCGATTGAAACAGAAGGAGCTGCCATCCTGATTTTGGAAAACTACCCGCTCATTGCTGACAGTTCCGTCTTCATGATACTTCAGATACCCCAGAAATTCAAGAATGCGGTTCGGGTCAACAGCGGTGTGGACGTTCAATTGGGCATGGTCGGAAAAAACAATGACAGTGGTGTCTTCTTCGCATGCGTCAGCTAACATGCCCAGAAAACCGTCCATCTTGCGCAGTGCATCCATTGTTTCAGCGGAGCCTCTTCCGTATTCATGACAGAGAGAATCATATGCGGTGAGGTGCATTAGCATCAGGTCAGGGGCTCCGAGGTTGATGATATCCTGCATGCAGGCTGCAGAAAAATGATCCCGTTCCGGTTGTTCAATTCCCCGCAGCAGCTTATGGTGGCGGAGATAGGTAAAAATCTGAATGAGTTTTGATCCGGTTCGAAGGTTAGCTAAGATTTGATTATCCCCTTCACGTATTGCTATCTCCGGAATGTTCCAACGGATGGTCTTTGCATAGGCTGTTACAGGCCACATGACCGCAGCAGTCGTTAATCCCTTTTTAGCGATAGTATCCCAAAGTGGTTCCGCTTTCAGCAGATGGCTGTCATAATTCCACCAGGGTTTCGGATTCTGCGGCTGCAGCATCACGTTGCTGATGAGACCGTGTTTCTCCGGAACAACACCGGTAACGATGGACGAATGAATCGGGTATGTATTGGAAATGAAAACTGTCTTCAGGTTCGGAAAAATCCTGCCGTTTGCAAAGATCCGCTTGAAATTCGGCAGTTCCCGTAAAACAGTCAATTCATCCGATCCCACCGCGTCAAAGCTCACCAAAAGTAACTTTTTCCCCATGATCCATCGCTCCTGTATAGAATAAAGGACTGCGTACTATTATACCCCGCAGTCCTCTATTTGTTTGGAATCTGTGGACTTAAGATCTTAGACCTAAGACCTAAGACTCAAGACTCAAGACTCAAGACTAATGTCTAACATCTAATGTCTAATGTCTAATATCTAATGTCTAACTTCTAATTTCCAACTTCCAACTTCTAACTTCTAACTTCTAACTTCTAACTTCCTACTTCTTATCCTTCGGATAGATGACGACTTTCCGATTCGGTTCTTCACCGATGGATTCGGTCGTGATCTCGCTGTTGTCGCGCAGTGCCAGATGGATGATGCGGCGTTCTGTCGCGGACATTGGTTCCAGTGAGATGCGGCGGCCGGTCTTGGCAACCTGGTCAGCCATGCGTACTGCCATCTGGCGGAGCTGACGTTCCCGGCGTTCCCGGTACCCCTGCACATCAATGACCAGCGGAACCCAGTGACCGACTTCACGGCCGACGATCAGGCTGGTGATGTACTGCAGGGAGTGCAGCACTTCGGAATGACGTCCGATGAGGAAGGAAAGATCATCTCCCTGTATGTCGATAAGGATCACGCGTGAGTCAACTTCATCCGCGGCTTCTCCGATTTTTGCCTGAATAGAAGCCTTGACGTGCATTTTTTCCAGCAGGTCACGAACGACATTGGAAGCGATTTGCATGGTTTCTTCATTGACGACCGGGTCACCTTCACCCTCTTCAAGGTCAGCAGGCTTTTCGATGTTGATTTCCACCTTGACAGGTTTTTCGGCTTTCGGCTGATCAGGGGTCTGCACCTGGTCCTGCTTTTTTGCCGGTCTCTGCTCTGCATTGTTCTCTTTTTGGGGAGCAGCTGCTTTTTCAGGGCGGGCAGGCTTTTCCTGACGGGCTGGTTTTTCCGGGCGTGCCGGTTTTTCGGGACGAGCAGGCTTTTCCTGTTTTGGCTGAGCCGGTGCGGCGGGCTTTTCCGCAGGAGGTGCCTGGGTTTCAACCGGTTTCGGTTCTTCGGGAGCAGCATGAGATTCAGCTTCTTCCTTCTGGATGGAAGCACGGAGGCTATCTGCCTTGATGGTCATGCGGACACGGGCTTGGCGAGCACCCAGACCGAAGATGCCCTTTTTCCCGTTGTCGAGAATTTCGATATCGACCTCATCGCGGGTGACGTTTAAACTGGTCAGCCCTTTATTGATCGCTTCTTCCGCGGTTGCGGCAATGTATTCTAAAGATGTTGATGTCATTTTTGTCCTAAATCTTGATTTTTCTTCGGTTTTTTATGATTCTTGAACTCGCGATAATCGATTTTCTGAGTGAAAATCGCGTTATCATCATCCGCTTTTGCGGAAGCCTTCGGTTTGGCGCTTTCAATCTTCTTTGCCGGTGCCGCACTTTCGGATTTCGCGGCTGAGCTTGAGGCGGAAGATGCGGGACGGCGTTTTGCCGTGGCAGGTACCGGAGCGGGCTTTTTCTTTTCCCAGAACTTCAGGTTCTCCGGGTGCAGGGTGCCGAGTGCGGCATACTGCACGATCGTGAAGATGTTGGAGACCAGGAAATAAAGCGCCAGACCGGATGCCAGACTGTAGGCCATGAAGCCCATCAGCAGCGGCATGTAGATGTTCATCATGCCGGTCATCATGGCAGCACTGCCGCCGCCTTCACCCTGCGGCGTGGGCGGCTGGGTGAGTTTTGTCTGCAGAATGGTTGTCAGAACGACCAGAATCGCCAGAACAGGCAGCCCGAAATTGCCGATATAAAGACGTTCCGGCATACCGAGATTCATCCACAGGAAGTTCGGGTTGATCGGGAACACTTCGGAAATTTTGATCCAGCTGGGAATCACGCGTTTTGTGAGTTCCAGCATACCCATCGGGGTGGAAACGATCGCCGCGATGACAGCCTGATAAAGCGCGAAGATGATCGGCAGCTGAATGAAAGTTGGCAGACAGGAAGCAGTCGGGTTGATGCCCTTCTTCTGGTAGATTTTCATCTGTTCCTGTGCAAGACGTTCTCTGTCGTTCTTGTATTTTTCCTGCATCTCCAGATATTCCGGATCCGAGTTCAATTCAGCCATCAGCTTGGAGCTCTTGATCTGCGCCTTCATCAGCGGATGGGTGAGCAGTTTGATCAGGATGGTGAAGATGATGATCGCGACGCCGAAGTTACCGACGATCTTATAAATGAACAGCAGTAAATTCAGAAAGAGGTTAACGAATGAAGTCCACATTTATTTTTCCTCCTTACTTCGCTTCCGCTGCCGTCGGTTCGGCGGTTGGTTCCACAGTGGGCTCGGCAGTTGCTTCTGCTGTGCTGCCGGTTGTGCTGCGGGTATAGACCCAGTCTTCCTTCAGATCGGCTGTGAAAGTTTTGACCTGTCCGTCATCAGAGACGGGTACAACGGCAAAGCTGCCGCTTTCAAGGATAGCCGGGGTGGTGTAAACGGACTGGCTCATTGAACGCTGACTGATGGATTTGCCGTTAAGATCGTAGGTCATGATATTGCCGTTCTCATCGATCAACAGAATGGTGTTCTCATCCAGCGCGACCGGGGAAGCGATGAAGCCCATCTTTTCGGCGGTCAGCTTTTCTGTTTTCCATTCTTCTGCGCCGGTTGTCATATTGACGCAGTAAATGACACCGTTCATATCGGCAGCGATCAGTTTATCTCCCATGAATAACGGGGAGGCCCAGATCTCCGCGTCAGCTGTCAGGACAGTGCGCATAGCTTTTGTTGCAAGATCCATCTCGTGCACTTCTTTTGAGAGGGTGGAGTAGTAGAGCTTTCCATCCTGAAGGATCATATCATCCATGAGTGCGCCGATGGCAATGGATTCTTTCAGTTCACCGCTTGCAGCATCCAGTTGGTGCATCTTTTTGTCCATGGAAGCAACATAAAGCGTTCCATCGAAGTAAACCGGTTTCACCCAGATTTCGGAAGAAAGTGTGGTCTGCCAGTTCGGGGTGAGGGCTTCTCCGGAAACATTGACGGTGTAGGAACTTACCATGCCGCCGCTGGAGACAACGTAAACCTTACCGTCAACAATGATCGGTGAGGCGATGACTTTGTTTTTGTTATTGCCGATAACGGCGGACGCGGCGAGTGTACCGTCAGCTTTGTTGAGAATGAAAAGCTGATTGTCATAGCTGCCTGCGTAGACATGGGATTCATCGACAGCCGGAGCAGCGAAGAAAGACAAACGATTGTTTGCTTCCGCCGGATAGCTCCAAAGTTTTTTGCCGTCCTGAATCGCTTCAACAAAGGTGCCATTGGCGGTGTAGACGATGCCGTCTTCAGCCGTCATACCGGGCCAGCTTGAGCCGCCGGTCATTGCGTTGCTCCGTGTACAGGCACTGACGGCCAGTACGCTGAGGAGAACAAGCACCAGGGCAAAAATTTGATTTTTTTTCATTAGTTTTCCTTACACTTGCGGATCTCACGGAACCGGATCAAATCCGCCGGGGTTAAAGGGATTGCAGCGCAGAACCCGCCATACAGCCATGGGAACACCGCGAAGGGCGCCGTATTTATAAATGGCCTGATAGGCATAATGGGAACAGCTCGGATAAAAACGGCAGGTATTTGCCGGCAGCATCTTTGAAATTGTCATTTGATAAAGCCTGATCAATCCAAGACAGATAAACCGGGGAAGATTCAGGAGTTTAAATGGCAAATCCCGGAGACGCGGTTCCGGTGGCAACGCCGGAAATTCTTCTTCCGGCACACTGTTTTTTTCGATCTGTTCGACAGGATCCACGAAGCAATGGTACGTTATTCCTGAGAAGACTCGCGGAAGATTCCCGCTTTTTTCAGCTGAGCAGCAAGCAGTTCGGTGATTTCGGGTGTGTCATGGTCAAGGATCGCCTTACGGGCGAGCAGCAGGACCATACAATCCGGCTGAATGTTCTCATGCAATTCGGCAGCCGCAGACCGCAGGACCCGTTTCGCACGGTTCCGTTCCACCGCGCCGCCGACTGCTTTGGAGGCGATCACGCCCACCGGTGCATTGTCAACGGACTTTTCCCGGTCGTAAATTAATACAAAAAACGGGTGCGCAATGGATTTTCCATATCGTCTGACTCTCTGGATATCGAGCGTGTGATTCAGACGGTTTTTTCTTTCCACTGCGGCACTCGCTGTATTTAAACCGAACTTGCTAAATCAACGAAAAAAACGAATTACCAGCGAAGACGTTTCAGGCTGTTGTTCGCGGTAACGGTCAGCTTATAACGACCGCGGGCGCGGCGGCGCTTCAAAACATTGCGTCCATCAGCTGTGGACATGCGTTCGCGAAAGCCGTGAACACGGACACGACGTCGGACTTTCGGTTGATAAGTGCGTTTGGTAGCCATTTTTCTATCTTTTCCTTTCAGTTTCCTGACCGGCTGCAATCCGGTTTATTCACGGAAAACTGCTTGCTTGGGTTCCGTCTGCCGCGCTTCCAATCTTTCGGCCTGCTTCCAAAAAACATTCCGAAAAACCGCTTTCACGAGGCATCAATCAAGTGATTTCCCGCTAATTTCATTAACGAACTGCTGAATTATAATGCATGTAAAACAATAGGGCAAAGAAATGGTGTAAAAATGTGACGGAATTAAAGGTGGTAGGATGTAGGATGTAGGTGGTAGCATGTAGATGGTAGGTGGTAGGATGTAGGTGGGGTGGTGTTTTTATCTTGAACCCCACATCCTACATCCTACATTCTACATTCTACATTCTACATTCTACATCCTAAACCCTGCACATTACCTGCTGAACGGTTCCAGTTCTACCTGGATATAAGGATACTGCGCTAGCATGTAGCGGGCTTCGGTCTCGTCGACCATGCGGTCATCGTCGCTGATCTCATATTCGGATGTGGTGGAGATACGCCACGGATTATCCGGGTTTGCGTTGGAATTATAGATAACGGATTGCATCAGCTTCAATTCGCCGTTGGTGTAATAATTCAGGGACGTGAAGGATTCAAACGCGGAGGAGGAGCCTTCATGGGCGATGCCGCCGTTATTCACAAGATAGTAGCGTGAGCGGTCCCAGCCATCGAAGACATGAACCAGTTCGCCATCTTTGATGGTGTAAAGATTGTAGAAAACGGTGTTCGTGCTCTGGGGCTGGTTTTCCCCGAAGAGCAATTCCGGCGTTCCGTCGGCATCAAGGTCAGTGACGTAAAAACCAGCGTTCTTCGCGTAGTCGGTTCCGGCAAGCATGCGGAAAATCATACTGAACTCATCACTTTCAATGACTTCACCATTGAGGACCGCACTCACATCGCTGATCAATGTGTCATATTGTTCCGGTAATGTCAGCTCTGTCCAGCTGATTGTGAGTGTTGGGCTGGTCTTTCCGGGTTCGGTATATATGTTTTCGATACCGGCCGGCAGTAAAAAGTAATTCACATCAACGATACCATGCTTCTCATCATTAACTTGCAGCGCGGGGTCGAACTTGAAATTGAGCCCATCAGCCTGTTTTTCCTGGATTTCAAGGCGAACATCGGTTTCCCCCAGTTTGATGGCAACCTGGTCGCCGGTTTTAACGATCACGGAAGTCTGGTAGGGATTCACGCCATCATCAATTTTCAGGTTGATCTGGTAAGGTGCCTCAGCGGAAGCGATGCCGGTGAAGACAAGAACGAACAGTATAAGTACAGGTAAAATTTTCTTCATAATTATTAAATCCTTTCTCTCTGAACTTTATCTTATCATAATACGCATCCGAATTTGAATAGTTCCTTTGAAAATGGTAACTTTATGATATTGATGATAATAACTTTGCGCAAATGGGTTTGACCAAAATCCATCTTTGTGGCAAAATAAAGCGGAATGCGTTGATGGAAACGAGTAGTCCGAAATGCGGTCACAGCGAATCTGGGGTGGTGGAAGCCGGAGGACAGTGCAGCGGATGAATATCCTTCCGGAGCACAAAGCTGAACGAACGATCCAGTAAGCCGCGCGGGGTGATTTTCCGATATCAGAATCAGGTAAGTGCCTGTCAATATGGCAGGAAGCAGGGTGGTACCGCGGATATTCCGTCCCTTCATTGTGGGGCGGTTTTTTTATTTTAGTTAGGAGTTAGAAGTGAGAAGTCAGGAGTTGTTTTCCTGATCCCTGAATCCTGATCCCTGACTACTAACGCTAAAAGAGAGGTTATTGAATGTTTAAACCAGTTTCATCCAAGTTGAATGTCAACGAAATGGAAGAGTCGGTTTTGAAGTTCTGGAATGATGAAAAGATCTTCGAAAAGTCGACTGAGAACCGCAAGGGCGGCAAAGAATATATCTTCTTTGAAGGTCCTCCGACCGCGAACGGCAAACCGGGCGTTCATCACGTTCTGGCCCGTTCCTTCAAAGATATCATTCTGCGTTACCGCACGATGCAGGGCTGCCACATCTCCCGCAAGGGTGGATGGGACACCCATGGTCTGCCGGTGGAAATCGAAGTGGAAAAGAAACTCGGTTTCACCCACAAACAGCAGATCGAAGAATACGGTATCGATAAATTCAACAAACTCTGCAAAGAATCGGCTTTCACAAACATTCAGGAATGGGAACGGCTGACAGAGCGCATTGGTTATTGGGTGGATCTGGATGACGCCTATGTCACCTATAAAGATGAATTCATCGAAGCTGAATGGGCTATTTTGAAGAACTTCTTCGATCGTGGCCTGCTTTATCAGGGCTTCAAGGTCGTCCCGTACTGCCCGCGCTGCGGCACTCCGCTCGCGGATCATGAAGTCGCTCAGGGTTATAAGGAAGCCGAAGATCCGTCCATCACCTTCCGTCTGAAGCTGCTGGATGAAGCAAACACTTCTCTGCTGGTCTGGACAACGACTCCGTGGACCCTTCCGGCAAATGCCGCAGTGGCTGCAAATCCCGATATCGATTATGTGAAGGTGGAACATAAGCTGGAAGACGGCACCACGGAATATATCATCCTCGCCGAAAAGCGTGTCGAACCGGTCTTCGGTGACGATCCTGTGACTGTCATTGAGCATTACAAGGGCAGCGATCTGGTCGGCAAGAAATACGAACCGCTTTACACCTTCCTGCCGCTCACCAGCCCGGCCCATCGTGTTGTGGCTGCGGATTATGTCTCAGTGGATGATGGTACCGGTCTTGTTCATATCGCCCCGACCTTCGGTGCGGACGATATGGAAGTCGGCAAGCGCGAAAATCTGCCGACCCTGATGACTGTCGGCGGTGACGGCTGCTTTGTCCCGGAAGTTACTCCGTGGGCGGGTATGTTCGTCAAGAAAGCCGATCCGCTCATCATCAAGGATCTGGTGGAACGCGGCATTATGTACAAGCATGGCCGCATCAAGCACACTTACCCCTTCTGCTGGCGCTGCGACTCTCCGCTGCTCTATTACGCACGTCCGACCTGGTACATCCGCACCAGTCAGTTCAAAGATCGCATGGTGGAGCTGAATGAACAGATCAATTGGTATCCTGGCCACATTAAGAATGGCCGTTTCGGCAACTGGCTTGAAAACAATATCGACTGGGCCTTGGGCCGCAATCGCTATTGGGGCACACCCCTGCCGGTTTGGCAGTGTGAATGCGGTCATCAGGAGTGCATCGGTTCCGTAAAGGAACTTTCCGAAAAAGCCGGACGAGACCTGACCGGGCTTGAACTGCACCGTCCGTATGTCGATAACATCACCTACAAATGCCCGGAATGCGGCGGCGAAATGCACCGTGTGCCGGAATTGATTGACGTCTGGTTCGACTCCGGTTCCATGCCTTTTGCGCAGTGGGGCTATCCCATCAAGAATGAACAGCGTTTCCAGGAACAGTTCCCCGCGGACTTCATCTGTGAAGCGGTCGATCAGACCCGCGGCTGGTTCTACTCTTTGCACGCTATCAGCGCCTTGCTGAAGAACAGCATCTGCTATAAGAACGTGATCTGCCTCGGCCTGGTTCTGGATGGCAACGGCTTGAAGATGTCCAAGCACAAGGGCAACATCGTCTCTCCGTGGGATGTGATCAAGGATAACGGTGTGGATGCCATGCGCTGGTATCTCTATACTGCCAGTCCTGCTGGTCAGGAACGCCGCTTCTCCTCGAAGCTGGTGAGCGAAGTCCTGCGCGGCTTCACCCTGCAGCTGTGGAACACCTATTCCTTCTTCGTGACCTATGCCAACCTGGACAACTGGGATCCGAAGACCGCCGGTGAACCGGAATACAGTGACATGGACCGCTGGCTGCTCAGTGCCCTGAACGCGCTGGTCCGCGATATCACCAATGCCTACGAAGGCTATGATGTGAACGCCGCTACCCGCCCGATCCAGAGCTTTGTCAATACCCTTTCCAACTGGTACCTGCGCCGCAGCCGCCGCCGCTTCTGGAAGAGTGAAGGTGATTCGGACAAGAACGCTGCTTACGCGACACTGTATCAGGCTCTGGTGACGGTCGCCAAGCTCATCGCCCCGGCAATGCCTTTCATCGCGGATGAGATCTACCGCAATCTGGTCGTTTCAGTGGATCCGTCTGCTCCGGAATCTGTTCATATGGCGGATTGGCCGAAGTATGATGAATCCCTCATCGATGAACAGCTCAACCACGAGATGGACCTGATCATTGATCTGGCTTCCCTGGGACACTCTGCCCGCAACAAGGCCAACCGCAAGGTTCGCCAGCCGCTTTCCGAAGCTGCCTTCTTTGTCGGTCAGGCGGATGATCGTCCGCTGATCGCGAAGTATGCGGACATTCTGGAAGAAGAACTGAATGTCAAGCAGGTGCGTTCGCTGGATGCCGCCGGTGAGGCAATGGACCTGACGCTGAACCCGCTGCCGAAGCAGCTTGGTCAGAAATATGGGAAGCTCTTCCCGCAGCTCCGCGGTGCGATCCTCAAGCTTGACCCGATGACCGCCGGACGCAGTTTGCTTGCCGGTGAGAATATCGAAGTGGAACTGGACGGAACCGTTTACTCCATCCAGCCGGATGAGGTCGAAGTCCGCGCCAATGCGCACAGCGGTTATACCGTTGCGACTGAAGCCGCCAATATCGCGGCGCTGGTTACCGATCTGACGCCGGAACTGGTCAAGGAAGGCCTTGCCCGTGAATTTGTCCGCCACGTCCAGGATCTGCGCAAGACCGCCGGTCTGGAGATTTCCGACCGCATCGAAGTCCGCTATCAGGCAGACCCGCTCCTGGCTGAAGCTGTACGCGATAACGCGGAATACGCTGCCGGTGAGACGCTGGCACTTTCCCTTACAGAAGCCCCCGTTCCTGATGACTGGGCCCAGGTCACTGACGAATTCGATAATGTGAAAGTTACCGTCGGCCTCCAAAAAGCCGCGTAATTGAAATTAATGACAGCGGCACAGCAAATCATTTACGCTGTGCCGCTGTTTTTTATCTTTGTATAGAAAAAAGATGACCGCGAAGCGGTCACCGTATCTGAACTCCAAACTCTGAAATCCGAAATCTGATTTTTATGTTCTTTCAATAAATTTATGTCCGCATTTCGGGCAAGTGATCTCGATTTGACCTTTGCCCTTTGGGACGCGGATGGTTACGCCGCACTGCTTGCAGCGATAAAACTTGTGTGTGTTCCGCTGTTCCCAGCGCTGCTTCCACTGCTTCGGCAGTTTTTTGATCTGTTCCAGTTTTTTGAGAAACCACAGTCGTTCATTGGAACGCTTCAGATGATCACGGGAAAAACTGCGATAGAGCGAATACCCCAAAGCCACCAGTCCGATCCAGTAAAAGATTGGTTTTCTGGTGATCAGGGTAATGACCCATAAAACGATGAATGTGATATAAAGCGCATTGTTCAGTTCATCGTTGCCATAACGGCCCTGCATCCAGTAGGCTAATTTGTTTTTGAAGTTTCCCCATAAATTTCTCATCTTTGTTTCCTCATTCGTGTTTCTGTAATAGTATATTACGTTGTCATTTGTTATTATTTTAGCAAAGCTTCATTATTTTTTTATTAAAATTTAATTAGAATTGAAAAAAGTTTTTTTTTCGGGCTGTTTTTTTTATATAATAATTAGTGGGCAGTTATTCATAGCCAAAAGACGCATCACGGAGTACAAGTTTATTTGTGCGGGCTGTATTGAAGCAAAAAAGCTGTCCACATGTACTCCATCAAAAAGAAACGGAAACCGGCATCTCCCGTTGAAGGTATGCCGGAGATACCAGAGTGAAAAATGATTGATGATCCATATAAAGTCCTTGGCGTGTCCCGGGACGCGACAGAAGACGAAATCAAAAAAGCATACCGCAAGATGGCCAAGCTCTATCATCCTGATCTTCATCCGGATGACCCGAACGCCAACCAGAAGATGAATGACGTAAACACAGCCTACGACATGCTGATGAACCCGGATAAATATAAGGCGCAGCGTGCCCGGGAAAGTGCTTACTCCAATTCATCCTACGGACGCTCGTCATATGGCGGTTCGTACAGCGGTTCCTATGGCAATCCTTACGGCAGCTCCTCTCAATCCGGCAGCGGTCAATACCGCCGTACCACATATGATGGTGATTACGGTTGGACCGGTGACTTCTTCAATTGGGAAGATATTTTCTTTGGCGGCGCCAGCCCGTACCAAAGCACAACGGTCAACAGCAAACCGCAGGCTGAATCCGGAGATTCGGCAGAGATTCGGAATGCCATCAGCTATATCAACGCGGGGAATTACCGCGAGGCGATCGTGATATTAACGAAGATTCCCTCCACTGAGCGTAATGCCCGCTGGCACTATCTCAGCGGTCTTGCCAATCACGGTATGGGAAATTCTCCCCGTGATGTGGATATGATGCAGCGCGCTGTGCAGATGGATCCCAACAACAGCCTCTACCACAGCCTGCTGAACCAGTACCGGAACAACAGCCGCCAGAGTCCATATAGAACTTACACCTATCGGACCGGTCAGAGTTCCGGCAGCAGCGGACTTGGGCTTCTCAGCAAGATCTTCATCGGCTACCTTGCCATTCAGTTCATCTTCTGGATCTTGAGAATTTTCCTCGGATTTGGCTTCTATTTCTAAAATCAATTGCGAGCATGATCACTGAACGATATACATCACGAAAGTAAAGAAAGGTGCGGAAACTCATGGGTAAAACAATAGGCATTGATCTTGGCACAACAAATTCCTGTATGTCCGTCGTTGAAAACGGACGTCCGATCATCATTCCAAACGATAAAGGAGACCGCACGACACCCAGCGTCGTGGCGTTCACAAAAGAGGGCGAACGTCTGGTTGGCGTCGGCGCGGCACGGCAGGCGGCGGTCAATTCGGACCGAACTGTCACCTCTGTAAAACGGCAGATGGGTACGAACTGGAACATCAATATTGATGGGAAAAAGTTTTCTGCCCAGGAGATCAGCGCTATGATCCTGCGCAAGCTTCGTATGGATGCGGAGGCTTATCTTGGCGAACCGGTCACGGATGCGATTATCACTGTTCCTGCTTATTTCAATGATATTCAGCGGCAAGCCACCAAGGATGCGGGAAAAATCGCCGGTTTCAATGTCAAACGTATTATCAACGAACCGACTTCCGCCGCGTTGGCTTATGGACTGGACAATGGTTCCGCTCAAAAAATCATGGTTTACGATCTCGGCGGCGGCACTTTTGATGTCTCCATCATCGAAATCGGTGACGGCGTGATCGAAGTTCTGGCGACCAACGGGGACAATCACCTGGGCGGAGACGATTTTGACGAACGTATCATGAAATACATGCTGGACGATATCAAAAAGCGGTTTGGGGCAGACATCAGCAAAAACATGACCGCCGTACAGCGTCTCAAGGAAGCTGCCGAGCAGGCAAAGAAAGAACTTTCTTCCGCAGCAACGACCTCTATCAATCTGCCATATCTTGCGGAAGTCCGCGGGCAGATGATCCATTATGACACGACCCTTTCCCGGGCGAAATTCGAAGAACTGATCTATGACCTGATCGAACGCACTGCCCTTCCGGTGCAGAACGCTTTGGACGATGCGGGAATCGCACCTTCGGAACTGGGCAAGGTTCTTCTGGTCGGCGGTTCCACGCGTATCCCCGCGGTGCAGGATAAAGTCCGCATGATGACGGGAATCATCCCTTCCAAGAATATTAACCCGGATGAATGTGTCGCGCAGGGTGCTGCCATTCAGGGAGATACCCTTTCCGGTGGGAAGATGGAACTGGCGGGTACGACCGGCGGTATTTTGCTGCTGGATGTAACGCCGCTCAGCCTTTCTATTGAAACGGTTGGCGGTGTGGCGACCCGGTTGGTGGAACGCAATTCTACCCTGCCGATCCATTATTCACAGGTCTTTTCCACTGTCGCGCCATTCCAGAGCTCGGTGGATATCCATGTGCTGCAGGGTGAACGCCCCATGGCGGCGGATAACAAGACGATTGGTAAATTCCGTCTCAACGGGATCAAACGCGCTCCGGCGGGTGTGCCTCAGATCGAAGTGACTTTCGATATCGACGCCAACGGCATTCTGACCGTTTCCGCACGGGACCTGGATACCGGCAAACAGCAGTCTATCACCATTACCGCTAACGATCGTATGTCCGACGCGGAGATCAATGCCGCCATCCATGACGCGGAAATGTATGCCTCACAGGACCAGTTCCGCAGAGATACCTTCGCGGCTCTCTCTGAAGCAGGAACGCTGATTGGCAAGGTGGACAATGCGCTGCACAACGCGCCGAAGGATTTTGACAAGGATGAAAAGAAACGGGTGAAATCCGACCTGGATGAGCTGCGCAAGCTGGTCACAAAGATGAAGCCGGAAAACATGACGGAATCGGACCTCTCCGAGGTTCGCAATGCGGTGAAGCGGCTGGAGGAGTCTTCCGCCAACATTCGTTCCGCGGCGGGAATTTCTTAGCTTGCTGGTAAATGTTCTGTAATAAAAATAAATGTTTTATAAAGAGACTGCTTTTACAGTTTTCATTGTAATATAATAGTGGCATGTATTTAAAAGGTTCTTCATATAATTACAGCTCCAAACGGAAGCGTTCCAGTCCGATCCGGATCCTGATCCTGATGGCATTGGTTGGTGTCGGATTGTATTATGCTATTAACATCGTCCCGCATACTGACCCGCTGTTCATTCCCACTTCCACGCCGACCACGGCGCCGGAAGCCTACCTCAATCAGGCGGAACAGCTCTATTCCGAAGGCCGTATTTCCCGTGCTATTGAAATGTACCAGCAGGCCATCAATTCCGACCCGAAGAACATCAACACCTATATCGCCCTGGCTAAGCTGCAGGTCTTCAATGGGCAGTATTCTGAGGCCCTGACCAATGCGGAAAACGCCATTCTGCTGAACCCCAATAATGCGGAAGCGCACGCGGTGCGCGGCTGGGCTATCGGGATGCAGGGCAACTATCTTGACGCGCAAACTGCTTTCAACCGAGCAAAAGAACTGAACCCGAACCTTGCCCTGGCTTACGCCTATCAGACCGAGGTTCTGGTGGAACAGATCAACGCTGGGGAAGACCGGCTGGATACCCTGACGCAGGCGACGGAAAACTCCCGTCAGGCTATCAATCTCGGGAACACGCTGATGGAAGCCCATCGTGCTCGCGGTCTGCTGCTGGAAATTACCGGGAACTACGAAGAAGCTGTCACCGAATTCCAGATCGCTATTGCCATCAACCCCAATATCGCGGACCTTTACCTGGCGTTGGGCCGTGCCTACCGTGCCAATGGGATGGACACGGAAGCCATCACCGCGTTTGAACGTGCATCCACACTTAACCCGTATGATCCGTGGGCGCCGTATTACATCTCGCGAACCTATGCCAGCAATGGTGAATACACCAAAGCTATTCAGCAGGGTGAGGATGCCATTGAGCTTAACCCGTCTGAGACCCAATTCTACTGGAACCTAGGAACGCAGTATTACCGCTCCGGAGATTATGCCAAAGCATTGGACTACTTCCGTATTTCCATTCAGGGCGGAATCGGACAGGACGGTGCGGTCGTGCGAGGAATTCCTCTTTCCTATGACAACCGTGTGCCGGAACTTTATTATATGTATGGGCTGATCCTTGCCCGGTCCGGGCAGTGCCAGGAAGCGGCGGAAGTTGTCCGTCTGCTCACGCAAGGAGTTCCGGATGATGCCACGGCTGTACTGAACGCGGAATATATGACCGAAGTCTGTAAAAATGGAGATTTCGATATCGTCCTGATTTCCTCCCCGACAGAAGAACCTTCAGCCGCTGAAGAAACGGAAGAGGGTGAGGGAGATGACGCTATGATTGAAAACAATTACCGTGAAGGATAAAACTGATGGAATTTATCAAAGAAGTTGATCTCAACCTGCGCAGCAAAGCCACCCTGATCCTCGTTGTTTCAACCGAAGAGGAACGAATCACGGACGATTTGAAAACGCTCTGCCGCAGTACGGAGCGGAACTGTATCGGTTGGGATCTCGCGGAAGGCTTTACAACACTGGTCGGGAAAACCGCGGTAAGCGGCGGACGCGACCCTTTGAGCGTGCTTGAGCAGATCGATAAAGCCGATGCGGATGAGGCAGCTCTGTTTATTCTTCATGATTATCACGAATGCTGGGACAATCCGAATGTCAAACGCAAACTGCGCGGGCTGGCCCGGAAACTGAAATATACGCGGAAATCGATCCTTATCACTGCTCCGGCTGCGGAAATCCCGTCGGAGCTGATCAATGAATGTGTGGTGATGGATTATCCGCTGCCCAATATCAGCACACTGGAAGCGGTGCTGGATAAGCTTCGGCTCACACCGGGTGTCAGCATCACGCTCAGCCCCTCGGGTAAAGAAAAGCTGCTCCAGGCAGCGCTGGGGCTCACAGCCTCTCAGGCGCAGCGGGTCTTCGCCAAAGCGATCGTTTCTGACGGGAAGCTCAGCGACGCTGATATTGACTTTGTCATGCGGGAAAAAAAGCAGCTCATCCGTGACATTGAAGCACTGGAGTTCACAGAAGCCTCTGAAACGCCGGAAACAGTCGGTGGATTGGGCGAACTGAAACACTGGCTGAACCTGCGTGAAAAGGCTTTCAGCAGCGAGGCAAGAGCCTACGGTCTGCCCGCGCCGAAGGGAATTGCCCTCATCGGGATCCCGGGGACCGGGAAAAGCCTGACCGCAAAAATGATCAGCCGCCTTTGGCATCTGCCGTTGATCCGGCTGGATGTTGGAGCGCTTTTCGGTTCCCTGGTTGGCGAATCGGAAGAGCGTGTCCGCCGGGCGCTTTCTGTGGTGGAGATCATCGCTCCCTGTATTTTGTGGATCGATGAGCTGGAAAAGGCCCTTTCCCATGGCGGTTTGGACAGCGGGACCAGCACCCGGGTCTTTGGGAATATTCTGACCTGGATGCAGGAAAAATCCGCACCGGTCTTTGTGGTTGCCACAGCCAATGACGTCACCGCGCTGCCGCCGGAACTGCTGCGGCGGGGCCGCTTTGATGAAATATTCTTCCTTGACCTGCCGACTGAGCAGGAACGCAGGGAAATCTTCGAAGTACATATTCTGAAACGAGCCCGTCTTCCGGAGATGTTTGATCTGGATAAGCTCGCAAAAGCCTCCCGCGGTTATGTCGGTTCCGAAATCGAACAGGCTGTGATTGATGCGATGTATATCGGTTTTAATGATCAGGAGCGTGAGTTTACCACTGAAGATATTCTTCATGCGCTCAAGCATCAGGTGCCGCTTTCCGTTTCCCAGCGGGAGCAGATCGAAAAACTGCGCAGCTGGCTCCGTGAAGGCCGGGCACAATCCGCGTCCTTCTCCGACGCTGCCGATGCTGAATCTCAATTTGTTCCATTACAATTAGAAGTCAGGAGTTAGCCGGTAGAAGCCAGAAGCTGCTGCGTAATTGATTCTGACTTCTCACATATTGATTATGTCCCATATTTCCGTCATGAAAATTGCCTTTGCCGACAAAGACCTGCTGAAGCAGGCTCTTGCTGATCTTGGATATGAGATCGAGGAAGGCGAAGAACTGCATATCACCGATGGCGTCAAGTCTGTCAAGGTTGATTTTCTCGTCAAGGTTCCCTATACCGAATCCATCGGCTTCCGCAAAGGGAAAAACGGCTGGCAGCTCACCGCTGATTGGTTCCGCGTAAATATGGATCGCAAGACTTTTGAAAACCGGCTCAAGCAGCAGTATGCGTACCGTTCCGTGATGCAATCCCTCGGTAATCAGGGCTTTCTGGTTACGGAAGAGGTTCGAGACGAAAAGCAACAGATCCACCTTGTTCTGCGCCGGACGCAGTTCTGAGAGGGTGCGATGTCTGAGAACTCTTCCCAATGGACTGACTTGCTCCATCAGCCTGATATTCCAAAAGATTTTTCAAAGGATGATCTTTATCGTGCCGCCTGCATCGGTGCGGTGATGCTGCTTTATGAAGCAGCTGATGCGGAGGCACTTGCGGATGCGGTGCGGTTTGCCTCAGCCCCGGAAAGCAGAGCTCGTGCCTTGCTGGCGCTGGAAAGCCTGACCAGAGCTGAAGGGGAGATCCGTGAAAACGCGGTGAGACTGCTGCATGAACTGGCTGTGATGGATGGAAACCCGGATGCGGGAATATTCCTGAGAAAAAGCAATTTACAGGACAAAGATCCCGGCTGGAACAGTGCCCGTATGCTGCTGTTTGAACAAAAACATCAGCTGCTGAAGGCTGATCCCGGACCGGAGCACCTGACGCTCCTGTTCCTGAATTCAGCGGAACCGCTTCGGATCCGTCTTTTGAATCTGGGAGAGAAGGTTTTGCCGAATTGGTCCATGCTGATGCGTTTCTTGAACGAACCGACGGAAGAGAACCGCCTGATCCTTTTTGATCAGTTTCATTCCTTTACACCGGATGAACGCAAATTGATCCGCCATTGCGCCGCGTCAGACGAGAAATCGATAAATTCTCTCCCAGCGGATCTGCTCCTGCGTTATGAAGACGAAACACTGCTGGAGCTCTGTGTGGCGCATCATTTTGTTCCCTCGGATCCCTCGCAGCAGGCCTTATTCTATTTTCTCACGGGACAGTGGGAGCAGTATTACGCTTCTGACAGTGACTACCGCCGCATCCGTATTGCTTATGAACAGAAAGATCCGGTTTTACAGCGCCGCCTGATCACGGTCAGCCGGGATTCCGGCAACAGTGCATGGCTGCGGGAGATCAGCGGCAGTCAGGACAACGCGCCGCATGGTGGGGCGCTTTCGGATCAGCATTTATTTGCCGGTTCGTTGGTTGAGCAGAAACAATGGGCGAAACTCTGGAATGTTCTCCCGAATCTTCCCCTTCTTTGTATGCCTCCGGTTCTTCAGGTGTTGCAGAATAACGGATTTCAACCGCAATCCCCGGAAGAACAAGCCTTCTTCGAGGAGCTTTCTGGACGGATAAAGGCGTGTGAAAATCTCTCGTCTGTGCCCGTCAAAACCACATTTCTGGAAAACGGGGGAACGGCCATCGGCATTTGCGGCAGTGATACCTGGTTTGCGGTAATATTCTCCGACCGGCGTATCCTTGTCTGGGACAAACGCACCGTATCAACTGAATCGGTACGGATCACGTCCAATCACCTGAACTTTCGTAAGGCTATTATCAGCCATGACGGAAAATATCTCTGTGCTGACTGCGGGAAAGACGGCGTTACTGTATTTACTCTTCCGGGCGGTCAGGCTGTCAAAACGATTTCGCTTTCCGGCATTGAATTGCGAGGACTGTATCTTCAGCCGGATGACCGCAGGCTGGTCACTGTTGGAGCGGATGGGAAAGGTACCGTTTTTTCCTTCCCCGGCGGAATTGAACTGCAGCGGTTTGAGACTGGTTTGAAAGAATGCAGCCGCACCGCATATGATCCGCAGGAAAATCGTATCTTCGCTGTTTCAACATCCGGAGCCGGAATGCTGTATGACATAGTGGAACACAGGCCGGTGAGCGGTGCCAATCCTGGTGAAGATATCCTGAGCACGGTTGAGTATATTTCTCAGTACAAACTGGCATATATTACAAAAGGCGAGGCGTTTTCTGTCATCAATATTCTTAGCGGAAAACACCTCTATGAAAAGGTCTCTCTGGCGCCGGCTGCGGTTCGGCGGATCCTGCCAATGGCTGAAAACAGTCTCTATGTTTTCGGCATGCTGGACGGTCAGGTAAGGATCTATGACCCTGTGATGAATACATATCCGGCAGTTTTATCTCTCGGCGGCAAGTCGGCGGTGACAGGCTTGTGGTATGACGAAAAGGATGCTGTGTTGTATGCCTGCAGCGCTTCCGGAACTATCCGCAGCTGGGATTTGGGAATGTTTGCTGAAATGATTCGGATCCTGCCGCTGCTGCAGCTGCCCGGTTTCAACCGCATCGACGAATTTGTCAAAAAATATCCGGAACCGGGCGTGAAAGCAGCAGCGGAATGGCTCAAATCCGTGATAGCCTGGCGCAGACGTTTTGATATCGAGGTGGATTTTGGCGACGAATAATACAAAAAAGGTTTCTCTTTCTCCGGCACAGATCAACGAGCAGCTTCAGGTGATCCTGAATAAGACCGCTTCCGCGGAAAACTATCAGCTCGAAGCAGAGACCGTTAAAACCTATAACCTGATCGTCAATATTGAGCAAAGCCTGCCAGGTAAAGAAAAGGGCTTGAGTAACTATTATCTGCTTTTCAATGCCTGGATCCGCTGGCTTTCGGATTGGAAGAATTACTCATTAAACCTGATGCATCGCCGGCGGCTGATCGGTCATCTTGAACAGCAGCTGGGAAAGGGCAGGTTCATTTTGGAGATCTATCCCTATTCATCCAAGCTGTATGGAATCAAAACCGAAGGCTGGAAAACGCTGATCCAGCTCCATGAGGCACTGGATTATATGACCGAATATGACTGCAAACGTCTTGCGGCTTTTGTCAACCGGCGCCGCTGGAGTGAGCTGAAAAAACTCGTCGCGGAATATCAGGAACGCGGCAGTCAATGGAAAGAGCTGAGCCTCCATTTTCAGCAGACAAAAGCCAATCCGACGCATGAAAATCACACGCGCGGACGTTATTACGATCTGGAGAAGGTCTTCACCGCCTGCAATCAGCGGAATTTCGGCGGGAAAATGGCTCGGCCAAAGGTGATCCACTGGTCCCCGCGGGTCAACCATTCCACCATGGGCAGTTATAACATCAATGAAGATATTCTGATGATCAACCGCGGCCTGGACCGTCCCGATGTGCCGGCTTACGTGCTGGATTTTGTCATGTATCATGAGCTGCTTCACAAAGCATTGGGCATCAAGACCAGCGGTACCCGCAAGATGGCGCACACGAAGGAATTCCGCGAATTGGAACAAAGTCACCCGGATTATGAACGGGCACAGTCTTTCATTCAAAAAAACGCAAAGCGGTTATAATAATTACAGTTTCAATTCAACTCGGAGGTGCCGTGTTATTTGCTGAAATTTTCCGGGACAGGGATTATCTGCGCCGGTTGTTTATTATCGCGCTGCCGCTGATCATGCAGCAGGTCATCACCTATTCGGTGAACCTGCTGGATACCATGATGATCGGTTCATTTGGGGATGTCACGCTTTCTGCGGTGAACCTGGTGAACCAGTTTTATCTGATTTTTTCCATGGTCGTCTTCGGCACCATCTCCGGGGGAAATGTGCTCAACGCTCAGTTCTGGGGAAAGAAGGACGTAAAGAGCATCCACCACGTGATGGGGATCCAGTTCATGTTTTCCCTGATGATCGGGGTGATTTTCCTTGTGGTTTCCCAGCTGTTTCCAAGAGATATTTTGAGAATTTACACGAGGGATGAAGCCGTGATCGAAAGCGGCGTAAAGTATCTGCAGATCATTTCAGCAGTTTTTCTCCTCTTTCCCATAGGCCAGATCTATTCCGGAGCACTGCGCTGCACCGGCAATGCACGGACGCCAATGTTAATTTCCGGCTCCACGCTGTTCATTAATGCGCTTTTCAATTATCTGTTGATCTTCGGGAAACTCGGGTTTCCTGCCCTCGGTGCGGTCGGAGCGGCAATTGCCACGGTTTTAGCACGTTTTATTGAAGCATTTCTGTATATTTTCATTACCTATTCCCGCAAGCTGCCAACTGCGGCAAATTTGAATGAGATGTTCCGTTTCACCAAGCCGCTGGTGCTTATGGTTCTAAAAAAAGGCGCTCCGGTGATCGTCAACGAAACCTTTTGGGGACTGGGGCTCAATGCCTACACTACGGTATTTTCCGGGATATCTACCGCATCCATCGCGGCCTACAGTGCGGTGAATCCGGTTCAAAACATTGCGCAGGCTCTTTTTATCGGCGTGGGGGATGCCAGTGCTGTTCTGATCGGCAATCTGTTGGGCGCTGATGAATTGGAAGATGCCAAACGCTATGCAAAGTTTACGCTCTTTCTCTCGTGGTGTGCTGCAATATTTACCGGTTTGCTGCTCTTTGCTTTCCGGAAACCCATTATAGGATTGTATAACCTTTCCGACGAGGCAAAAGGGTTCGCCATGATTCTGATGGCAATCGATGCCGCGATCCTGTGGACGAGAACCACAAATTATACGCTCATCATCGGGATTTTGCGTCCCGGAGGGGATGCCTTGTTTTGCATGATTACGGAAATTTTGATCATGTGGCTGATCGGTGTCCCGCTTGCCAGACTGATGGGTTTCCATTTCGGTCTGCCGGTTTACTATGCTTACCTGGGCATTGTGGCTGAAGAGGTGATCAAACTGACCGTTTTCTTCATCCGTTACAAAAGCGGCAAATGGGTGGTGAATTTGGTTAATTAGATTTAGGAGATTAGACATTAGACATTAGGCTTTAGCTCTAATACCTAACCACTCTTCATTCCCCCAACCCCTGTTAAAGAGACTTATTTTGAGAGTTAAAACGCTATCCTGATAGGTTTTGATAGCTTTTTTCGCTATAATTCTCCAATGTTGGATAAAAAACTAAGGAGCAAAAAGCATGGAAGCACCTCGCCATTGGAGATTAAAAAAACAACGCTACAGCCTGACCGGAGAAGTCTGTCCGCATTGCAGCGCGAAGATTTTCCCACCCCGGGATGTTTGCCCGGTCTGTGGTCTGGAGGCGAAAACTCAATATCAGTTCAGCGGGAAAGGAGAGGTCTATTCCTACACATCGATCAATGATGCACCGGCCGGGTTCCGTGAGAGCACACCTTACTCGATCGCCCTGGTGAAACTGGAAGAAGGCCCTGTCGTTACCGCTCAGCTCACTGATCTCGGGGATGAACCTGTGAGTATCGGTATGCCGGTGGAAATGGTCACACGCCGTCTGAAAGAAGACGAAAACGAGCGCGGTGTGATCCTTTACGGATACAAATTCCGCCCGGTCCTGGCAAATTAAAAAAAATACAGGATATATAATCAGAACGGATCACGTGGGGACACCTGCACTGTAAGGTGTGAGTTTCGCTCGTTTGGATCCAGAGCAAGGGCTTCGCCTTGTGCGGCGCTGCGGGTTCTGAAAGGTTACAATACAGACAGTAATTTTGAGGGAAATTACAGGAAGGTTCATTCATTATGGACCTTTTTTATTTAAGGTATAATGGTACTTGTTCAGTCTGAATCAAGTGATGCAGAGTTCTTCAGGGGATGCTTTGCAGGATACAGACGTAATTTGGATATAACAGGTGCGCAGGAGATTCGTATTGAAAAAAATCTTATATGCTATCATTTTTCTCTCTCTGACCCTCTTTTTCTGCGGCTTCGTTGATGTGCCGCGGGATCCTTCTTATATTGAAAAGGAAGTTCCCGTTGTGCGCAATCTGGGTATGGAGAGTGGTGCGGTGACGCTTCGGTTCTATGATACGCTGCCGAACGTTGCTTACATCTCCGCCGCGGATTTTCTGGATATGTGGATACCCGGGACTGAAATGATCGTCAAACAGACCGCTCCCGCCCATTATGAACTGACAAGCCCCACCGGTAAAGCTGTTGTCAATACGGATGAAGATAGCTTCTATTCAGAAGATTTTGCCGCTTTCACCAATCTTATGGGCCTGGTTCAGGACGGCATGTCCAACACCTACTACGACGGAATGCCTTTCGTGAAGTTCGTCAGCATTGAAAGCGAACCGTCGGCTGTTCCTGTGACCTTTGATTTCAAAGCCTACGATATTGACCTGTACGGTGAGTCGGATGCGGTCTATTTCCCGTTTGTGCTGCTTTCTGACATGTATTCCGACCTTTTCTACCATCATGCGGGGTTCAACGGGGAAAAGGTGGTGCTGAATTACAGCAATTTTGATATGTTCCTTGATACGATAGACCCATCCTATTCCGCTCCACTGGGACAGGATGAACGTCCGGAGGACCTTGCCCGTTTTACTTATAATGAACTCTGTTTTGCGCTGGATCACTTCTATGGCCGTCCAGGACGGGAACCGCTCCACGACGCCTTGAACACTTCCGGACTGGATGAGGCGCTTGACAGTTATGGTGAAGCAGGCGCCGTGATCAAACAATACCTTCAGTCCACCGATACAGCAGAATTATATGCCGGAATGAATTGTCTCAATAATTTGTTTTATGATGGCGGACATACCCATCTTACTGTGGGCATTGATACCGTGATCTCTTCCCGTGAGGACATGCGGGAAATTTCTGAGAAATATTCGGACCTGCTCGCAAAAATGCAGGAACGCTATCCTGAAATTTTCACGAGCAGCGAACCATCCGATAAATATTTTGAGGACTGGAAAGGCTTATCCTCTCTCCGGAATCAAAGTTTTGAAATTGGAGAGACTTATATCAAACAGGGTGATACCGCTGTATGTGTGTTTGATTCTTTCAACGCACGGAATCAGGAAGCCTGGGATGCGTATTATGCGGGAACCGGTCCAATGCCGGCGATTGAGAATACTGACGGGGATGCCATGGTCATCTTCCTTGATGCGCTGTATAAGGCACAGGCCGACCCGGAAGTCCGCAACCTGGTTATCGATATTTCCGCCAATATGGGTGGTTCCGCAGATGTTGTGATGGCGATGGCTTCCCTTATCACCGGAAAAAGCGAACTGCGTTACGAAAACGCCCTGACCGGGCAGAAAAGCGTTGTTACCTATGCCGTGGATCGGAATTTTGATGGCTCCTTTGATGAAAAGGATGAAGCGGTTCATTTTGACCTGAATTTTGCTGTCCTGACGAGCCGTGTGTCCTTTTCCTGCGGCAACCTGTTCCCTTCTCTCATGCGTGATGCCGGTATCCTGCTGCTGGGAGAGCAATCCGGCGGCGGGGCATGTGCTGTTGCGTTTTTGAACATTGCGGATGGTTACGATTATCTCGTTTCATCCTGGCGTGCCCGGCTGATCAATGAAGTCGGAGAGAACATCGACAGCGGTGTTCCCGTAGATGTTGAGTTGGCGAATCATGACAAAAGGATCGAGATCCTTGTTTACGGTTACGATCAATACGGTAACCCGCGGAAGGAGCCGTTTGTCATGGATGATTACCGCTCCTTTTATGATATTGAGACATTGAGCCAAATGATCAATGAGGCTTATACGGTACCGGCAGAACTTGTTCCGGCAGCTAATTGATGAAAGCATCGGGCAGCGTCACAAAAAAATGGGGAACTGTCCCCGCATGCTCAAAAATTTGGCAGTAATTTTCTCGTACAGCCACCACCCATCTCCCTATTATTGATATAATAGGGGAAGAAGACAATGGAAAGGAAATAATTATGGAATCATTCTCCATTGAAGGAGGAATTCCCCTTCGCGGGGAGGTGACCCCCTCCGGAAATAAAAACGCAGCTCTCCCGCTGCTCTGTGCAGCGATCCTGACCGATGAGCCGGTCATTTTACATAATGTTCCGATGATCCGTGACGTGATCCATATGAGAAGACTTATCGAAAGCCTGGGTGTGACCTTCGAAGAACTGGATGCGCATACCTGGAAGGTGCAGGCAAAAAATGTTGAAGCCACGAAACTGGATCCTGACTTATGCCGGCGGGTTCGTGCGTCTATTTTGCTGGCAGGTCCGATGTGCGCGCGCTGCGGTGGTCTGCTGCTGCCCCCTCCGGGCGGAGATGTGATCGGGAGACGCCGTGTCGACACACATATCCTGGCGCTGGTCAAGCTCGGTGCAAATGCGTACTATGATCGGCAATATCATTTTGAAGTTAAAGGCCGGCTGCGCGGTTGTGATATCCTGATGGATGAGGCTTCCGTGACCGCCACGGAAAATGCCATAATGGCGGCTGTGACTGCGGAAGGGACTACCATCCTGCGCAATGCCGCTTCCGAACCACATATTCAGGAATTGTGCCATCTGCTCAATAAAATGGGCGCAAAGATTTCCAACATCGGCTCCAATATCCTCACCATCGAAGGTGTTGATTCTCTGCATGGGGCTGAATACACCATCGGCCCGGACTATCTGGAGGTCGTTTCCTATATCGGCGCGGCTGCTATGACGCGTGGTGAGGTCCTGATCCACAATGCGGGCGTGGAGTATCTGGATATGGTCAGTCTTGTCTTTAAACGCATGGGCGTTCACTGGGAGACCAACGGGTCGGATATCCTCGTCCCGGACAGTCAGCGCATGGCTGTGGAACCGGATCTCGGCGGCGCGATCCCGGAAATCAGCGTTATGCCCTGGCCGGCATTCCCTTCCGACCTGATGTCGATTGCCATAGTGATCGCGACACAGGTGAAGGGCTCCATCCTTTTCCATGACTGGATGTACCCCAGCCGCATGTACTTTACGGATAAACTGGTTGGCATGGGTGCTCAGATCGTCCTCTGTGACCCGCACCGCTGCATCGTACAGGGCCCGACCCGCCTGTATCCGGAAAACCTGGAGTCCCCGGACATCCGTGCCGGTATGGCGCTGCTGCTGGCAACCCTGGCAACACCGGGCAAGTCCACCATCCGCAACATCGGTCAGATCGAACGCGGCTACGAACGGGTAGACGAAAAGCTGAACGCCCTCGGCGCACGAATTACCAGAATATAACTTGGCAGAGAGCTGAGATAAGAGATTAGAGTAAAGAGATAAAATAAAAATGACCGCGAAGCGGTCATTTTTATTCAGAATAAAGCACGTGGGGACTGGCATCTTGTGTTGTGAAACCAACACAAGCGTGCCTGTCCCCATGTGCGTCGATAAATTCTGTTCAGTTACGTAGCACCCGGGCCAGTTACCCGCTGCAGCGAAGCCTGCACATGTGACTGGTAACCGCGATGCATCTCACATTTACCTCGTACCCTGGTCGTAGGGGATACCCTCTGCCTTGGGCGCCGCATTGTTTCCGGAGAAGAGCACCAGAACAATGAGGGAGATGATGTACGGCAGCATGTTGTAGACCGTGCTGGGGAGGTTCAGTGTCCGCAGAAAGTCGAAGCCGGTATAAACATTGCTCAATGCGCGGAAGAAACCGAAGAGCAGCGCAGCCAACGCGATCTTGAAAGGCTTCCACTCACCGAAGATCATAACTGCCAGCGCAAGGAAACCAAAACCGGCCACGCCGTTTTCAAATTTCCATTCGGAAACACCGGCGGTGATATAAACCAGACCGCCCAGACCGCCCAGCAGACCAGAGATCAGCACGCCCGCATAGCGCATCTTGAAAACGTTGATACCCACAGATGCCGCAGCCTGAGGATGTTCACCGCAGGCCATCATTCTCAGCCCGAAGCGGGTCTTGTACAAAATCACCCACGAAAGGATCAGCAGACACAGTGCCAGCGGCATAAACCAGTTGAATTCGTACCCTTCAACGAGCAGGAAAGCCTTTTTTGCTCCGATGTACTGAATGGTAGAGGACGGATTGTCCGGATTCGCCTTGGTGTTGATGGCCTTCACGATAACCGTAGCTCCGGCTGTACCCAGCAGATTCATCGCTGTACCAACCAGCGTCTGGTCAGCTTTGAAATTGATAGCCGCCACCGCAAGCAGCAGAGAGTAGATCAAACCGGCGGCCATCGCTGCCAGAATGGACAGGATGACGATAACAAATCCGGAGGTTCCGGCCGGCAGCGTGCTCATCACAAGAGCACCGCCCAGCGCGCCGAAAACCATAATACCTTCCAGACCGATATTGATCACACCGGAATGTTCCGAGAAACATCCGCCCAGAGCTACCAACATCAGCACAGAGGCAAAAACGATCATGTATTGAATCAGCAGAATCATGGTTATTTGCCTCCCTTCTTTGCAGATTTTTCAGCCCGGCTGTCCAGCCATTTATTCATCGTGGATTTGAAGAAAAGAACAAAACCGCAGAAGTAAATGATCAGGCTGGAAATCATGCTTGAAATCTCACCCGGATAAACCTGCTTGTTCAGCTGTGCTCCGCCGTCTGTGATGTGTTGAATAAAGTAGGAAGAGAAGATGGTGCCGATCGGATTCAGACCGCCCAGGAACGCCGCGGCGATCCCGTTGAAGCCCATGGCAGGAACGGATGCCTGCGTGACGGACCAGTCTTCAAACCCGGTCAGGTACAGCATGGAAGCGCCGATACCTGCCAGACCGCCGGCGATAGCCATCGTCAGGATGATGTTGCCGCGGTCTGCCATACCCGCGTATTTCGCGGCGTATTTGTTCAAACCTGTCGCCCGCAGTTCATACCCCAGCTTGGTTTTTGAGAGCAGCACCCAGCTGGCGATTGCCAGCAGGATAGCCAGAGGAATCGCGATGCCGACGTATTTGTTATTGTTGAACAGCGCGTTGATCCCCAGTGTGGGCAGCAGAGCCTGCGGATGAGCCGCGGTGGAGGTGACGCCGTCAGTGGTAACGACCTTCAGGTTGATGGCGTAGGTGTACGGGCTGGTAGGGTTTTTGATCTTGCTTAGCAGCGTATTCACCAGATACAGGCAGATCCAGTTCAGCATGATGCAGGAAATGACCTCATTCACGTTCCTGTAGGCTTTCAGCAGCCCGGAAAGGGAACCGACGAGCGCTCCCGCAAGGATGGATGCCAGCATGCACGGGAACCATCCCCAACCCAGACCGACTGCACAGTAGATACAGGCACCTGCACCGGCAACATACTGACCGGCGGCACCAATGTTGAACAGCCCGACCTTATACGCAAACAGCACGGAAAGACCGCACATCAGCAGCGGGGCAGTTTTGACCAGCGTATTCCCCAGGTTCTTCATCTGGGTCGTATGTTTGGAGTAGTTCCAGAAGTTTTTCAGGATCTCCCCTAAAGCGTTCCAGGCACCTGATGGATTGATGATCAGCAGGGCGATAAAACCGATCAGAACGCCTAACACAATGCAGATCAGCGATGCCAGGATCGTCTGCACTGCGGGTTTTTTTAGAAATGACTTATTTTCCTGCATCAGGGTTTAACCTCCTCTCGCTTTGCACCGGCCATGTACAAGCCCATTTCTTCTGGTGTGGTGGTCTTCGGATCCAGCTGGCCGACGATTTCACCTTCGTACATGACCAGGATCCGGTCTGAAACATCCAAAACCTCATCCATTTCCAGGGAGACCAGCAGAACGGCTTTCCCCGCGTCACGCTGGGCAACGATCTGTTTATGGATGAACTCAATAGCTCCTACGTCCAGCCCGCGGGTAGGCTGAACTGCGATCAGCAGGCCCGGATCTTTTTCAATTTCACGAGCGATGATCGCTTTTTGCTGGTTCCCGCCGGACATACTTCGGGAAGTGGTGATCGGTCCCTGTCCGGAACGGATATCATATTCCTTGATCATGTCTTCCGCTTGTTTACGTATGTTCTTCCTGCGCAGGAAGCCGTTTTTTGTAAATGTTGGCTCAAAATAACGCTGGAGGACAATATTGTCTTCCAAAGAGTAATCCAGAACCAGCCCGTGCTTGTGCCGGTCTTCCGGGATATGGCTCATGCCCATGATCGAGCGCTTTCGGATCGGCATCTTCGTGATGTCCTTCCCCATCAGTGTGATTTTCCCGGAGACCAAAGGCTCCAGACCGGTGAGGCCGTAAACGAATTCCGTCTGTCCATTGCCGTCAATACCGGCGATGCAGACGATTTCGCCTCCTCTCACCTTCAGGGACACATTCTTCACCGCGTTGTTTTTGTGAACTTTGGACGCGACTGTCATGTTTTCCACCTCAAGGATCACATCACCCAGATGCTGTTCCTTCTTTTCTACGTGGAAGTTCACGTTGCGTCCAACCATCATGGAGGAAAGTTCCGCCATGGTGACGTCGGCGGTGTTGACGGTTCCGATATACTTGCCCTTTCGCAGTACGCTGCAGCGGTCAGCCACTTCCATGATTTCCGCCAGTTTATGGCTGATGAAGAGGATGGACATTCCTTCCGCCGCCAGGTTCTTCATGATCTTCATCAGGTCGTGAATTTCCTGAGGCGTCAGCACTGCCGTCGGTTCATCAAAAATCAGGATCTCATTGTCCCGGTACAGCATCTTCAGAATTTCTGTACGCTGCTGCATGCCGACGGTGATATCCTGGATCTTGGCATCCGGATCTACCTGCAAACCATACTTGTTGGAAAGGTCCATGATCTTTTTCCGGGCTTCTTCCTTCTTCAGAATGCCCATCGGGCCTACAGGCTCATCTCCCAGGATAATGTTGTCCAGCACTGTAAAGCATTCCACCAGTTTGAAATGCTGGTGAACCATGCCGATACCCAGTGCGTTGGCATCGTTTGGGCTGAGGATCTTGACTTCCTTCCCGTCCTTTTTGATGGTCCCTTCTTCAGCCTGATACAAGCCGAAGAGGACGCTCATCAGGGTCGATTTGCCGGCGCCGTTTTCTCCCAGTAAGGCGTGGATCTCTCCATGTCTCAGCTGCAGAGTGATGTCATCATTGGCGATGATACCCGGAAAACGCTTTGTAATATGCAGCATCTCAATCGCATATTCGCTGTTGTGCTCGTTTCCCAATTTTCCCTCCTCCTTTTGAACGCAAAATCAAGTGAAAATCATAACTCTTCACCTTTTTGAAAAAAGACCACGGAATCAAACTTCGCGCCGTGGGCTTTTTTCAAAAATCCGGGAATGGATACCCATTCCCGGAAAAGAGTCAAAATCTTATTTGACGGTGCCGAGGTCGTTCACAGTGATTTCAACTTCGGGCATTTCATCGATATCGTTGTCGACGATGACGTCGCCATCAAACATTCTCTTCACCAGAGCTTCGTAGTCTTCTTCAGTGAAGTTTTCGTCGAACTGAGTGGAAGGAGCGATCTGAACGTAGTTCAGTTCCGGATCTTCGCCGACCAAACCGAGGGTTTCGATCTTGCCGGCATATTCATCCCAGTTGCCGTCCTTGATTTCGGTCAGCAGGGTGAACACGGTGGCGCCCAGACCCTTCATCGCGGAGGTAACGGTCATGCCTTCGCCGTAGTTGCCGTCAATCAGAGCAGCCTGGTCAACATCAACACCGATCACCTTACCGTCAACCTTTGCAGCTGCTTCAGCTGCGGAGGTGAAGATACCGCCGCCGCAGGCAAAGACAACTTCAACACCGAGGTTGGCGTACCAGTTGTCCATGTAAGCAGTGATGTCGGCATCGCCATAGAACTGGTTGCCGTAGACGTATTCGATGGTGACATCTTCGTTTTCGAGTTCTTCAGCAGCAGCATTGGCGCCCTGAACGAAGCCGTAACCATAGCGGACGACTGCCGGGACTGCCATACCACCCAGGAAACCGAGGTGTTCATAACCGAGTTTCACGGCTGCGTAACCGGCCATGTAACCGCAGAGCTCTTCCTGGTAAACTGCGCAGTAGACGTTGCTCAGGTCAGCATATTCTTCCATGTCCCAGTTGGCTGGGTTGTAGTCATAGGTTTCACCCTTCAAGGCAACTGCAGCTTCGAGAATATCGCCGGCTGCGACGTCCAGAGCGACGAATTTTGTGTCCGGATATTCTGCTGCAACTTCAGCGATGGTGCCGCCGAAAGCGTAACCCGGCATAATGATGACATTGTAACCGTCATCGTCAGCTTTTTCAACCATGGCAACGCGTTCAGCGGTGCTGTCACCGGCGGGCTTGTAGTAGGTGAAGTCGACGCCCATGGCATCGCACCAGGCTTTGGCCGCTTCATAAGTGGTCTGGTTGAAGGACTGGTCGGTGATATCACCATAGTCAGTGATCATAGCAACACGCATTTCGTCATCAGCGGATGCAACAGCCATGACAGACAGAACCATTACGATGGTCAAAACAACAGCAAGAAGTTTTTTCATGAAAATTTCCTCCTATAAAATGTGTCTGCTGAAAAATATTTAAATAACTTTTCAGAGAAATTAATAGTATTATACCAGAAAACCCTAAGGAGCTGCATTTCTTTTGTAATATTTTTTTTATTACTTAAGCTCCTTCCGGAAAAACCCACACCAATCGAAGCACATGGGGACAGGCAACTTGTGCGGCGCAGCCCGCACAAGCGTGCCTGCGAAAGATCCTGCTCCGTAAGGTATGAGCTGCGCTCGATTTAGATGCGGAGCAGGAGCTGCGCCCCCATGTGCGGCAATGAACCGGGCAGGGAATTTGCTGCGGCGGAGTATGACAAAGCTCCTGCTCCACATTTAATCGAGCGAAGCTCGCGCCTCGGAGCGGGGCTTGTATTGGCTTCGCGAGATATGGCGGCGCGAGATATGGCGGCGCACATGGGGACAGGCACGCTTGTGTCGGCTTCGCGACACAAGATGCCAGACCCCATGTGCTTCGGGCTTCGCGACACAAGATGCCAGACCCCACGTGCTCCGGGCTTCGCGACACAAGATGCCTGTCCCCACGTGCTCCGGGCTTCGCGACACAAGATGCCTGTCCCCACGTGCTCCGGGAATGGCACCGGGCTTAAATTATCCGCGGCGGCCGAGGTTGGTTAGTTTGCGCAGGTTTTCGCTGTACTGCGGGAAGATATCGCGGTAGAGCTGATAATATTCCTCATAAATGGCGGCATTCCGCGGGTCCGGCGTGATGATGCGGTCCTGATAGCGAACGACCGCATCGGCAGCCTCCGGCAGGGAATTCCACCAACCGGCTCCGACACCGGCAGTGAATGCCGCACCGAGACAGGCCTGTTCTTCACCGGTGATGCGTTTGATGGGTTTGTTGAAGATGTCCGCCATGATTCGGACCCAGTCCTCACTGCGGGCAGCGCCGCCGGCGGCAAGGTAGGTATCAGCGGAAAAGCCCAGCTCTTCGCAGATGGCGGCACATTGGCGGAGGTTGAAGACCACCCCTTCCATCACCGCGCGGGTCATTTCTGCCAGTCCGGTGGAAGCATTTACCCCGATGAAGGAACTGCTGATATCCGACATCAGGTGCGGACAGCGTTCCCCGTTCAGGTAAGGATAAAAAAGAACGCCTCCGGAACCCGGTCCGACACTTGATACGGCCTCATGGATCACCTCGTAAGAAGGATCTCCCGTGACGCCGCGCCACCATTTCAGGCAGAGACCAGCGCTCATCGTGGCCCCATAGAGCACCCAGCGGCCGGGCTGATAAGCCGAAAACATATTCGTGTTCAGCGCCGGATTGATCACCGGACGGTCGATCTGGAAGGAAACCTGTCCACTGGTACCGATGTTGATGATGGCATCACCGTTGCGGACCATGCCGCTGCCGACGCTCATCATCGTCAGGTCGCCGCCGCCTGCGGCCACCAATGTTCCGGGCTTCAGTCCGGTGAGTTCCGCTGCCTGTTCGGTTACTTTGCCGACGATCGCTGTCGGTTCCGTGCAGTCCGGGAAGATGCTGCGCGGCAGCCGGACACGTGAAATGATCTCATCCGACCAGCAGTTTTTCTCTATGTCAAACAGCAGGGTCGCGGAGGCGTCGGAGTATTCCGAAGAAAAGACGCCTGTGAGCAGATAACGAATATAGTCCTTCGGGGAACAAACATGGGCGATGCGCTCGAAGTTTTCCGGTTCATTTTCCCGCATCCACAGGAGCGAGGTGAGCATGAATCCCGGGTAGAGCGGGTTGCGGAACAGGCGCTGCTGATCGGTGAGGGAGAACATATTATTAACCTGTTCCACCTGTTCACCGGAGCGGGCGTCACAGTGCAGGATTGCCGGGCGGATCACCTGAAAGTCCCGGTCAAGGGTTACGACGCCGTGCATTTGGCCTGAAAAGCCAATACCGCGGATATCAGCTGAGTCGATGCCCGCTTTGCGAACCGCGTTGATGATGGTGATGGTACAGGCTTCCCACCACACAAACGGATCCTGTTCGGCGTAGCCCTGAATGGGACTGTCATACTGGTAATCCAGCGCGTCGGAGGAAAGAATGTGCCCGTCCTGAGAAAGGACGATGGTTTTGAGGCTGGAGGTGCCGAGATCAATGCCGAGTAAGTAGTTCATCAGATCTCCCGTTTCCATTCGTACAGGTTGATATGTTCGTCCGCTGGACCGAGCAATTGGATCGCCCTCAGTCCGCCGAGGGGTTCGTTCTTGTCTTCGATTTCTTCGGAAAGGAACTTCATGCCTTTGGCGCGGAGTTCCGCGACGACGGTGTCAATGTCATGGACGCCGAGGCCGATGTGCGTGATGGAGCCGCAGTCGCCGAAGTCTTCCGCTTTCGGGTGGTGCGGTTGGATCAGTTCCAGCCGGGACGGTCCCAGCCGGAGCATGGCGTATTCTTCCACGGCACAGCTTTCACGCCCGACCAGGCTGAATCCGAAGTTGTCCCGGTAGAAAGCGATGCTTTCGTCCAGGTCTTTCGCATGAATGCAGATGTGATGAATTTCGTAGACTTCTCCCATATTCTTCTCCCGTTTCAAGATGACGCAGCACTGAGGACAAGCACGCTTGTGCGGGCTGCGCCGCACAAGTTGCCAGACCCCAGCGTGCTCCATCCTCTATCTCCTATCTCCTATCTCCTACTTGATGATCAGGTCGCGGCCGCCTTTTTCGGAGTTGATGGCAACAGCGGCGATAAGGACGACACCGTAGACAACGTTTTTCCACAAGGGGTTGACGCCCGCCATGTTCATCCCGGAGGAGATGGCTGTGACGGTCAGCACGCCGACCAGCGTCCGCAGGGCGGAGCCTTTCCCGCCGGAGAAGAGCGTACCGCCCAGCGCCACGGAGGAAATCGCCATCATGTAGAGGTTGTCGCCAATGGTCGGGACGGAGCTCTTGAGCTTGTAGGTGTACATAATGCCGCCGATGGCCGCACCGACGCTGCAGAGAATGAAGGCGCAGATTTTTGTTAAGGTTACGTTCACACCGGCCATGCGGGCAGCCTTTTCATTGGCGCCGATGGCGAAAATGGATTTGCCGACCGCAGTCTTGCGTTCGATGACGATGCAGATCAGCAGGATGCCGATAGCGATCCAGAAAAGGATCGGCAGTCCGAGAATCTTGTCCGTCGCCCAGTTGACGACCACACGCTGTTTGAGCGGGATATTCTTGGAACCGCCGCCGTGCGGATTGGACAGGATGATCGCGATGGCGCGGTAAATGGATTGGGCACAAAGCGTGACGATAAAGGACGGCAGCTTGCCTTTGGAGACCAGCAGCCCGTTGATGAGCCCGATCATGACGCCGAAGAGCAGCATGTAAAGGATCATGATGTTGCCCATGTCACCGACATTCAGCCCTGTGATCACACAGACTGCGGAAGCGACTGCGCCGATCGAGAGGTCAATGGAACCCGCATACAGCACAAAGGCGATCCCGCAGGCCATCGGCAGCAGCGGCGCAAGCTCTGTGGTCATGTTCTGGATGGAGTAGAGCGAAAGAAAACTCGGGTTGATGATGTAAAACACCACAATGACCAGGACAGCGCTCAGGATGTAAATGTTCTGGACAAATAAGCTTTTGAATGAAGGTTTTGTTTTTTCCATGGTTCACTGTCTCCTGTATTAAAGCATTTTCTGTACAACTTCAACCTGGTCCGGTTTGTTGTCCGCCGGGCAGTCAAATTCAGCAGTTACCAGACCGTCTTTCATCACGATGATGCGGCTGGAAAGGCCCAGGCACTCATCCAGTGTGTCACCCATCAGCAGCACGGAGAAGCCCTTTTCCGTAATATCACGGATCAGGCTGTAAATATCACCCTTGGCACCGATGTCGACGCCGCGGGTCGGGTGGTCCAGGATCAGGATCGGACATTCAGAATCCAGAACACGCGCAAATATGACCTTCTGGGCGTTACCGCCGGAAAGGTTGCTGATACGCTGGTTTGGCCCTTCGCATTTGATGCCGAGGTCCTTGATCCAGCCTTTGGCGTTTTCCGTTTGTCTCTTGCCGGAGATCAAGCCGGCTGTGGCATTTTTTCCGTAATTGGAGACGGAAATATTTTCACTGATGGGAAGCAAGCCGATGATGCCCTCATCGCGGCGGTCCCGTGGGACGGAAAGGATCCCGTTCCGGCGTGCGTCGGAGGGTGATCCGAATTTGACTTCCTTGCCGTTGACTTTGATAATGCCGTCCGTTTTGGCTTCGTCTCCGCTGATGACCGCGCAGACATCCTCCTTGCCGGAGCCTTCCACGCCGTAAAGCCCCAGAACTTCACCCTTGTGGAGCTTGAAGGAGACATTCTTGAAGGAGCCGAACATGGCCAGGTTTTCGACCTCGAGCACAACTTCATCCGTCGGAACGGTCTGACGCTGGGAGACGTAGTATTCCCCGTTGGTTTCCCGACCGACCATCATTTCGTATAGTTTGTATTCGTCCGCGTCTTTGGTTTCAACTTCGCCGGTGAGATGCCCGTCCTTGAAGACATAAATGCGGTCGGTGAGGTCCAGCACTTCCTGCAGACGGTGGGAAATGAAGATGACGCAGTTGCCTTTTTCTTTCATCAGGCGGACCTGTTCAAAAAGGATCTTCATTTCGTCATCGGTCAGGACAGTGGTTGGTTCGTCGAGCAGGATCAGCGCCCGGTCGTTAGCGGTTTCGGAGACGATATCCAGCACCTTGGTGATCTCAACCATCTGACGCATAGCAAAGGGCATGTCGCTGATTTTTTGCGACGGAGAAATGTTGGTCAGGCCGAGCTTATCCAGTGATTTCCGTGCTGCGGCATTCATCTTTGCCCAGTTTACCAATCCAAGTGTCGAAAAATCTTTTTCGCGTCCGAGGAAAATGTTCTGCGCTGCGGAGAGGTTGGAGATCAGAGATTGTTCCTGGAATACCATCCCGATGCCATGTTTGTTTGCATCCAGCATGGATGAGGCTTTGAATGGTTTTCCATTCATTTCCATGGTGCCCATGGAGGGGTTTTCCACACCCGCGATGATTTTCATCAGGGTGGACTTGCCGGCGCCGTTTTCACCGATCAGACCGACGATTTCGCCGCGGTGGAATTCTACATTGATGCCCTGAAGCACGGTGTTGGTGCCGTAGATCTTGCCGATATTGTTGGTTTTGAAAAGCAGTTCTTTTTCCATGATATCCCTCTCTTATTTCGCGATAACTTTACGGCCGCGGGTGATGGTGAGGGCGACTGCGATGATGATGATCACGCCCTGAATGGCGTTTTTATAGTCGGCACTGACGCCGATGATAGTGAGGAAGTTGAGCAGTTCCATGTAAATCAGGATCCCGACCATGGTCTGCAGCATGCCGCCTTTCCCACCGTTCAGCGATGTGCCGCCGACCACCAGTGCGGTGATGCAGGGGAACATCTGGTTTTCGCCAAGGGAGACCTGCCCGAGCTTCAGCCGGATGAGTGCAACCAGACCGGCAAGGCTGGCCGCGAAACCGCTGAGGACGAAGACTTCAATGACGACCTTCTGTACATTGATACCGGAGGCTGCTGCCGCGGCTTCATTGTCGCCAATTGCGTAAACTGCTCGTCCGAAGGCGGTATAGTTCAGGATCACTGCGCAGATCAGGTAAAAAATGATTGCGATCCAGGTGATGAGCGGTATTTTGAGAAAATATGTCTGTGACGCGTCGATGATCCACTGTGCTTTGACAGTCGCGGGGCGGCTGTTGTAAAGGAGCACGGCCACACCGGAAACGATGGTGGAGATGGCGTAGGTGATGATGAAGGACGCGATCTTCAGCTTGACATGCAGAAAACCGGTGATGAAGCCACAGAGCGTTCCCAGCAGCAGCGGCAGGATCACACCCCAGATTCCCCAGTCATTGGCATTGCGGGAGTTCAGCACCAGCAGGGAAATGGCTGAGCCGACGAGTCCCATGACGCCTTCCACGGAAAGGTCAATGCGTCCCAGCAGCAGGACAAACGTCAGTCCGGTCGCGAGGATCAGCGGAACAGCCATCTGTCCGAGTACGTTGACCAGGTTTTTCAGCGAAAAGAAATGGCTGTCATAGATAGAAAAAACGATCGTCATAAAAACCAACAGGATCATCGGAGCATAGACCCGGATCTTGTTGGAAAGGGCTTCCTGCTCGACCTTGGAGACAAATTGCTCCGCGACCGTCATGGATTTTGCATCTTTTTTGGAAAATAGATTCATATTCGCTCCTTTTTCGGTTGTCAGCTGTGATACAGGAAAATCTTTCTAAAAATATCCGATACTATTGATCATCTGAAAAGTCATATTTCCCCATAATGAAAATTTCCGTGGGTCATCCCGGAAATGAGTGACCCACGGAATTTACTCATATCATAAACTTGAAAACCGGCCTTATTTGGCTTCACCGCTCACGATATCTTCATACAGACCCTGCAGGAAATCCATAAGTTCTTTGGCTTCTGCGGCGCCTTCTTCACCGTTTTCGATACCTTTTTCGATTTCGGCGTTGATCTTATCAATCAATTCGTTCCATTCTCTTTCTTCTTCTGCGGCTTCAACGACAGCGCCTGTCACGACAGCTGCTGCAGCATCTTCCGCTTCGAGTTCAGCGAAGCTGGGGTGTTCGGAGAGAACACAGAAGCTCAGGTCGTCATAATCATATTCCGGGGTACCGTCGATGAACATTGCTTTGTATTCATCCACGTTGTCTTCGGTGACCAGAACAGCCTGGGTCTTGATGACCGGGTTCTTCGGTTCATAACCGTACTTTGCAGCCTGGTAGGCATAGGAAGCGCCATAGCCCATGAGCAGGTAACCGTTGTTGGCAACGGTGCAGGCCATATCGCCTTCTTCAATGGCTTCGTAAGCAGCAGCAATACCGTCGCAGCCGCAAACCAGGACTTCACCATTCTTGCCTTCGAGCTTCAGTGCTTCGATGGCGCCCAGACCCATGGTGTCATTGGCGGCCCAGATGGCGTCGATGTCTTCATAGGTGGACAGCCAGGTCTGGGTGAAGGTCATTGCCTGATCCTGGGACCAGGAAGCGACCTGCATGTCCAGGCATTCGACTTTCGGATATTCAGCCAGAGCGGCCAGGAAACCGGCATAGCGGTTGGCAGCGGAGTCTTCACCCTGCTGACCGTAGAGAGCAACGACCTTGCCCTCGCCATCCATCAGGTCGAACAGATGCTTGGCGGTGTTGTAACCGGCAACGAAGTCATCCGGGGACATGTGGACTACGAAGGAATCCCAGTCAGCGGGTTCCAGTTCGTCAGCGTGGTGCCAGAGAATGGCAACTTTTGCGCCGGCTTCTTCAGCGATTTCAACAACGTTGGCGGTGTTGGCTTTGGAAGCGGGGTCGGTCACGAAAATGGCATGATCGCCGTACTGGGCGATGAAGTCGCGCATTGCCTGCATTTCTTTGTTGTCATCGCCATCGGTAGCAAGAACCTGAGCAACGACATCGTCTTTGGATTCAGCGAAAAGTTCGCCGCCTTTGGCTTCCTGTGCCCAGAATTCATTGTCCAGGGAGTGGACAAGAATGCCCAGATGCCAAACTTCATCCGCTGCAAAAACAGCACTGGTCATTGCAAGCATTGCAACAACAACAAACAACAATAAAGCTTTTTTCATATAAAACTCCTTTTTTTTCTGTCAGCTTTTATCTGATAACTGACGGCAGGATTATAACAGCATATGCCGAATTTCGTAACTGATAAATTGCGTATTTTTGTCATTAGTTTTGTAAGAAATTTGTCACTATTATCACGTGTTTCATTTTGAATTAATGCCCCAGAAATGAAACAACGGTTCAATCGTGATGTCGATTGAACCGTTGCTTGTGTACTATTTCAGAAAAGTCATCTTATTTTGATTCTGCGGCTTTTGATTTTTCCAGCGTAGTTTTGATGCTTTCATAGAATTCACGAAGCTGTGCGGCTGCTTTCGCATTTTCTGCTTCTTCTTCAGCAATGCCCTTTTCAATGGCCTTCATCAGGTCTTCGAGGTTCATTTCTTCTTTGACTGCCTCGGATTTCCCATCATTTTGGGATTTTTCCATGGAGCTTTTGATTTCGTCAAAGAATTTCCGAAGTTCCGCGGCATTTTCAGCATCGGCTGCTTCCTGTTCGGCAATACCTGCTTCAATGGCAAGCATCAGCGTTTCCGGATCGACATTTTCCATGAGGAAATCTATTTCATCTGCGTATTCTTCAGCAATGATATCTTCGGCTTCGATTTCGATTGCTTCAATTTCCTCTGCTTCAATCTCTTCGGCAGCGATTTCAATGGCTTCGATCTCTTCCGGTTCGATTTCGTCTTGTTTATCATCGTTCAGATCAACACCGGCAGCTTGAGCCTTTTCCTGAAGTTCTGCGTCGAAAGCATTAATTTCTTCACCGACTTCCTGGATTTTTTTATCGAGTTCAGCAAAAGATGCTTCGGCTTCTTCTTCGCTGATTTCACCTGCTGTCAGTTTGTTCTGAATCTCTTCAGCAGCGGTGAGAAGTTCGTCGAGTTTGGCTGTAAAAATGGCTGATTGCTCTTCTGCTTCTGCCTGAAGCTTGGCTTTGACCTCTTCGACCTTTTCGTCGATAGCAGCTTTGGTGTCATCGACAGCCTGTTCGGCATCTGCCTTGACGTCTTCAACTGCGGACTTGGCGTCTTCAACCTTTTCATCAACAGCGGCTTTGGTATCATCGACAGCCTGTTCAGCGTCAGCCTTGACATCTTCAACAGTGGATTTCACGTCTTCGACCTTTTCATCGACAGCGGCTTTAGCGTCATCGACAGCCTGTTCGGCATCGGCCTTGACGTCTTCGACGGTGGACTTTATGTCTTCAACCTTTTCGTCAACAGCGGCTTTAGCATCCTCGACAGCCTGTTCGGCATCGGCCTTGACATCTTCAACTGCGGTCTTTGCGTCTTCGACCTTTTCGTCAACAGCGGCTTTGGTATCCTCGACAGCCTGTTCAGCATCGGCCTTTACATCT
>CADATZ010000031.1 GCA_902791025.1 uncultured Chloroflexota bacterium
AATCGCTGGTATAACAATTTTCCGATGCGTCCTTTAGGCTGGTTATCTCCCGCTTCTTTTTTAAAGAATTTTGTTACACATCATTGACAAACCTACAGTTCATGGGCTCGCCGTTTTTGTGGAGCACCTCGGGCGCAGCTCCTGTTCAGAATCCAACGGGCGAAGACCACTCCTTATTGAACAGGTGGGAGCAGTGCGGGCTAGTGCCGCAGCAGCTAACCGCCCGGTCTTTCGGTTGAGGAATGAACGGTGCGCTGCATGAAATTTTTACAGGTGTTACCGGAATTGTATAAATATTTCCCTTTTCAAATTCATCGAGTATTTTTTCTATCTCTGCTTTGATAGGGGGGAGATTGAACTTTCTTGAGTTAACAATCTGAACGTTACCTGTGGCCATAGTCACATTTTCGAATATCATTTTTTGATTCTCCTGATCCTGCAGAATTTTGTGAAATCTGTGATAATGCAGGTTGTAAAGATCCGATTGTTTTGCATCTTAGCCGCCACCTTGTAACAATCAAACGAGGTGGCGAAGGTCATTACAAGGTTTTCGACACATGGAATAGCAGTCACTATAGCAAGGTTGGCTATTATTACGTATCAACTCATGATGAAAAGAAACTCTTAAGATTGCTTCCCTGATATATCTTCAATTCGGATTATCGCTTAAAAAAACATTCCCTAATTATTATTTTTGAAGTAATTCTGAGATCACCATACTTATTCCGGCTGGAAGTGGAATAATTCCAGCCGGGTTTACACAATAGGAGTAACTATATGATAATAGAAAATAATTTCACGAATAAACTGACGGCACGTGTCAAAGAAATGGCACTTCCTATCCCAAAAGATCCGAATAGTGTTGAGTACGATATCTTTTGTTATCCATTTGATATAAATGACCGACCGGCATGCGGAAATGCAAAAAGCTTGAGCGATGAGGATCTGATTGATAACATTATAAAATACGTACGAGCTGGTGTGAATCCTGATGCTGAGTATGTCTGGAATACTATCCATGAACTGTGTTCCAGAAATGATAATGCCTTCGAGAGTTGCGATAATCTAAAAATGGTATTGAATGAGATTACAGATGTTATTAAACGAGCTCTTGATAGTATTTATGAAGAAAATGAAGGCTATCGGTATATAATCACATCAGGTGGTACAACTCGCTTTTATTACTCCGACACTGTTGGAGATGCATTAATTGAATATGTGTTGGATGTTTTAGCTCCTGAATTTTATAAAAAAGGTTTGGTTCCAGAAGATTGCTTTCCTCTTTTTGATTGGAGTTGTGTTCATTCACCTGATAATTCAAGGACTCTCTTCGTTGATGCTGTGTTTATGCGTCTGGCAAATCAGCACTACTATTTTGTTGTAAAATCCAACGATCCTTATCTGTAGTCTTGCATCTCTATCAAAACTTACTGATAGAGATAGCACTATTACATAAAAAATCGTAAAGGATTTATTGGCAGGAAATTAATAAATTCTTCTGACAGAACCCGCAGCTGCGTCATGCGATATGGACTGTCAGCTGCGGTTTGCCGGAAGAATGTCCAAAAGTTTTGTAAAGCCTGCCTTTTTTCGGGATTCTGCTCCAAAATTCTGAGGCAGGAAAAGAAGGATGCGATCCCATATTGTACTTTTGCAAGCAGATCCAAATCGATTACAGAATCATTAGTGCAAATCTTGCTAAGAATAATATTATTTTTCGACGCCAGACAACAGGCACTGAAAAAGATTCCGTTCATCTGCATTTCATTGTCGGCATCCAGAAGTTCATCGATTTTATAAGCCTGTTCTGATGTACTTCGAATCCGGACTAAAATACTTTTGCTTTTCATGGCGTTTATTCGCATATTATTTTCAGACAGATACCAGGTAATCAAATTTCGGACATCCTGCCAAATTACCGTACCGCCCGATTGCATGAGCATACCAAAGTGATGATCATCAATTGAGATTTCTGGATACGCGTATCTTATCAGATTTCGGTTGTCATAAAAAATATTATAGAAACTGTTGAAAAGATCCTCACCATGACAGTATTCATTTTCGGGACAAGTATTTATTAGTTGCTGCGACAATTTTTTGAAAATGGCATTTAATATATCTTCTGCGCGATGCTCGTTTTGAAATCTAAAGTAATCCTTCAGAAGCAGCAGAAAAAAAACATAATCAGTGTCTGAGAGAACATTTGGAGATGTTACCTTCCGTACCAAATATCTCTTGACCGGAATATCAAAAACCCAATCATATAATTCGTCATTTCCAACCGCAGCTGCAATCCTTACAAAGTAAGGCAATGTCAACATAGTCATTCCGGTGAAACATTTTGACAAATTAGCAACCGTTATTCCTGATTTTTTAGATATTTCTCTAAGAGATTGCTGCCTGTTCTGAATAAAGCTGCCGATTATTTTTGCAGTCAGTGTGTTTTTTGTTGAACTTTTATTGAATTGTATATCATCCATTGCCAGATTTCTATCCCCTTTAGGATGGAAATTATAAATGAATCACTTTGATTTGAACCTGATTTAATGACTCAAAATAAGCCTTCCTTAAGAAAAATTGTTTCAAAAAACATCGAATTTACTAAACTTAAACTATGAGAAAACAAAACGACAAACCACAAAAACGCTTAGAAGAGGACGTTCATCCAAATCTGCTTTCCAAAGGGAAAAAACTGTTGGATATGTATTACACTGTTCAGGAGTTAGCAGAAACTCTTGATTTAAATCCCCGATATATTCGTGAATATCTGGTTGGCAGAAAAGGCGCACCTCAAAAGGAAAAGGTTAATCCAAAAGACCGCGTCTTTATTAACGGTAAAGAGCTTTATGAATGGGCCAATAAGTTTCATAATGAAAAATTAGCCCGCCAAAAGAGTAATCCTTTGAAGGATGAAGAATTCTTATGCTGCAAGTGCCAGCAACATGTTGTACCGGAAAACTACACTGTCACAATTACAAAATCAGGAGTCAGAAGCAGAAATGCTTTTTGCCCAATTTGTGGCTCAAAAATCTTCAGATATGAGAAAGGAAAATAAAAATTGGTATCAAGAGATAATTATAAAATATTACAGGAATATATCCAATATCTGAAAAATAAGGGAAACTGTTCAAAAGCGACCCTCAATTTATATACATCTTATAACAGCATTCTTCTCGAATGGACAGGTGAAAAACTTCTGAAGACTGCTCCTTCATTTGAAGAATCTCTGCCAAAATACCTTTCTGAGCATAATAATCAGAATGGTATTCCCTATTCATCATCTTATGTTAAAGCAATGTGTGCATATACCCGCCGCTTTTTTTACTGGGCAAGAGATCATTGCAAAGGATATAATAACATCACAGCGGAATGGATTGACAGTATTATCCCGCATAAGAATATAGATGAAGTTAAAGAAATCGTCTATTATACGCTTGATGAAGTAAAAAAGATTTGCGCTTTGGAGCCGGAGAATTTGTGTGAACAAAGAACTATAGCGGCTCTTGCTTTTCTTCTTCTTTCCGGTATGCGTATCGCTGCTTTTTTCACACTCCCAATTAATAATATCAGATTCGATGGGAATATCATTTTTATTCGCCAGAGTCCTAAGGATGGTGTGTGTACAAAAAACAACAAAGCGGCAAATACGTCAACATTTAAATGTCCCGCGTTGATGAAGGTCGTAAGAGAATGGGATGATCTGGTTCGTACGCAATGCCCCGGTAATTCGTCATGGTATGCACGGCTGGATCAAAATGGAAATTTCGACCCCAGAGAAATTACTCCAATGACTGTAGAAAACGCAGATGATCTAAAAGCAAAGGCCAGAAATCCTTATAAGAATTTTTGCAGTGATCTCAAGAAGATCTGTAAGAAAGCCGGAGTGGAATATAAGTCACCGCATAAAGCCCGTTATGGTCATATTCATCTGGGCATGTCGAAAGCCAGAACTGCCGAAGAACGGAAAGCTGTCAGTTTAAACGTAATGCACAGTGGTACCGGAATCACAGATGAGATTTATATGCGTATGAATTCTCATCAGGTGAGCGGTATCATTTCCGGGTTCAGTTTTGATGAGCCCGAAAATGAACTTCCTCAAATAGCTGAAACTAAGAACCCTCTGCTGAATGCTTTTTCAGGATTGGATTCGGACACTCTTTTAAAGATGTCACAGATCCTTGCATCCGCAGCTGCTTCCCAGTCAAACCCTTCATAAAACATTTTTGTTATCAAATTGGAAAAATATCGAATTTGATAACAAAATTGATGTTTTGTCGGGGCTGAAAAGGGTAGTTTTCCCGAGTAAAATAAAAAAATGTTATCAAATCCAGAAATTTACCGATTTGATAACACAGTACCCCGGGTGGGACTCGAACCCACAACCTAAGCGTTAGGAGTGCTTTGCTCTGTCCAATTGAGCCACCAGGGCGTGCTTGAAATTATACCATTGTTTTGTTGGAATACATGATAGAGGCCCAATTTGTTGATGATGCCTTGTTTTTAGTCCTTGTTTTTAGTGCGTAATAAATCATTGAATCGATGGTGTAAGGCTCAATTTGGGAGCCACCTGCTCTGCAAAGTATAATTTTGATCAAATTAATTCGGAGCAAGAGTTTTGTCCATGCAGGCTGTATTGCAGTGACTTACCGGCTCGGTGCTTTGCCCATTGCAAGAATGGTAACTTCCATATCTTTATTATGCGTTAACTTGTGCAGGCTTTTTTGATCTGTGCTGTAAGCTGCGTGGTTCGCGTATGCAGTAGGCGCAAACAGACAACTCTCATTAAATTCGTTATGTGCAGTCAAAAATTGTATCAATTGACATGGAAAAATGGTGATAAATTACAGGTTTTTAGAGAAAGTGACTGTTTATATATTGTATTTCTGTAAAAAACATGTTAAAAATATGTAAACCTTTACAATGATTTCCGTCATTGTTTTTTTGTTACAGGACCGAATGCGGTTCTCCGCTAATTTAAAAAGAGGAGATTGCTATGGAGGAAAACAAAACGGCAAACGATATACAGCAAACCGAACGAACTGTCAACCCATATTCCGCACAGGCTGTAAAGCGAGCTCTCGGTAGAAAGCGCTTTGGGGAACTATTGATCCTCTTCGTGTTTATGCTTTTCTTCTACGGTCCGCTGATCCATGCCTTCATGCTGGCATTTGCAAACGTTTACGCTCAGGGGGATGTGATCCCTTCCGAATGGGGGTTCCACTGGTGGGGATATGTGCTCGGACAGCAGAATGTTCCGAAGGCGATCCTGAATTCATTCCTGTTTGCGTTTTGTTCAACTGGTCTTTCCCTGCTGATTTGTATTCCTGCGGCTTATGTTCTGGCCCGCTTCAAATTTAAAGGCCGCAAGCTGATCATGTTCTCGTTCCTGATCGGTAATGCTTTCCCGAAAATCGGTATGTACACAGCTATCGGTATCATTTATTACAAAATCGGGTTGATGGGTACGTTCCTGGGCGTTTTGCTCATCCATATGTTGGGCACGACGATGGAAATGATTTGGCTGCCGGCCGGTGCATTCCGCAGTGTTCCGAAGCATCAGGAAGAAGCGGCACGGGACGCCGGTGCCGGCCCGGTTCGGACCTTCTTCTCTGTCACCCTGCCCATCGCCTGGCCGGGAATCGTGGTCGCGGCAATGCACGCGTTCATCGGCTCCCTCGGTGAAAGTGTCGGTACCCTGCTCGTCGGTCTCCCGCAGTGGCGGACGATGATGACGGAAATGTATGGCGTGATCCTTGACTTTCCCGCTACGGCCGGTGCTGTGTTCGCGGTGATCATCGTGATCCCGAACATGTTCCTGCTGTGGATCATGCGGAAGTATGTCAGTGCAGATACAATGGCAAAAGGTTTCAAAATGGGATAATCCCCTTGGAGTGAAAATATGGACGATACAATCAAACTCAGTGTTATTAACATGACGAAGCTTTACGGCAACGGTGACGGTGTCAAAAATATCGACCTGGATGTTCACACCGGTGAACTGGTCACCCTGCTTGGCCCTTCCGGCTGCGGAAAGACAACGATCCTGCGGACCATCGGCGGGTTCATCGATCTGACCGATGGTGATATCACCATTGACGGCAAGTCGATCATCACCCTGCCTCCGGAAAAACGTCCGACCTCCATGGTTTTTCAGAGCTATAACCTCTGGCCGCATATGACGGTTCATGACAACCTTGAATTCGGCCTGAAGCTGCGCAAGATCCCGAAGGAGACACGCGAACAGAAGATTTCCTACGGCCTGAATCTGGTGAAAATGAATGGATTCGAGAAAAAATACCCCAACCAGATGTCCGGCGGTCAGCAGCAGCGTATCGCGATTGCCCGTTCGCTGATCCTGGAACCGGAAGTGCTGCTGCTGGATGAGCCGTTCTCCGCTTTGGATGCCAAGATCCGCATGGAAATGCGGGAGGAACTGCGCAAGATCCAGACGGATCTCAACATCACCGTCATTTTCGTGACGCATGACCAGGAAGAGGCCATGATGCTTTCCGACCGCATTGTGGTGATGAGCAAAGGCCATATTGAACAGATGGGTTCCCCGCGGGAGATCTACGACCATCCTGCCACCCGCTTTGTGGCCGGCTTTATCGGTGAGATGAACTTCCTGGACGACGGTTCCGGCAAGCAGGTCGCGGTCCGTCCGGAACACATCTCTGTTACCAAGGGAACCGATAAGGGCATCCTGCACGGTACGGTCCGTACGGTCATGATGCTTGGACACTATCTGGAAATGACACTGGATACGGAAAAAGGTCTGGTGAAGGTCTACATCAATTCCGACCAGGCCGATCAGTTCCAAAAGGGAGACCAGGTCGCACTGAACTTTGACCACACCTACAGCTATAACAAGGAATGAAGAAGTAAGAAGTAAGTTTGAAGGATAGTATGGTAATAAACAGGGAGCGTCCCTGTCAAAAATAAAAGGAGAAAATATGAAAAAAGCTTTATTGTTCGTTTTGGCAATCGTGACAGTTTTGTCCGTTTGCACAACCGTCTTCGCTGATGACCTCCCGACCATCCAGTTCTGGTCCACCGGTTCTCAGAACGTCCAGGATGTCTTCGCTGAAGTTATCAAAGCCTACAACGCCAAGGAAGACCGCGCTGCCAATGTTGAACTGCAGTTCGTCCTCTCCGGCACCGGCGACACCAGCCTCCGCTCCGGTTATATTTCCGCAGTGGCTGCCGGCGACACCTCCCGCTATGATGTGATCGCTGAAAACGGTACCGACTTCCTGCGCTATATCTCAGAAGCTGAAGTCAACGGCATTTCCGATCCGGAAAGCATTTTCGTTGATCTGGACTTTTCCAAGATGTCCAACTACCCCAATGTCAAGATGGCTGCCAGTGTCTATCCTGAAAAGCTAGTCCCGTATCGCGGCACCACTGTTGTCTTCGACTATGATTCCGCCAAGGTTCCGGAACCGCCGCAGACCTGGGATGAACTGGTTGAATGGATGAAGGCCAATCCCGGCCGCTTCGTCTACAACGATCCTGACACCGGCGGCGCCGGTAAGGCTTTCGTCATCGCTGCCATCTATCGCCAGATCGATGATCCGGATGCATTCAAGAATGCTTCCGATCCGAAATACGTCGATATGTACGATGCCGGTTTCGAATGGCTCGCTGAGATCCATCCGTATATCTACAGCTCCGGCGGCCACGTTCAGTACGCTGTGAAGAACCAGGGTTCCCTCGACCTGCTGGGCCAGGGTGAAGTCTGGATGACCCCCGCATGGGCTGACGGTACTCTGACCGCTCTCGAAAACAAGACCCTGCCGGAAACCGTCAAGATGTACCAGCTCTCCGATCTGTCCCTCACCGGTACCGATGTTGATATGGCCCTCTGCGCCACCTCTCAGCATCAGGATGAAGCTTATGATTTCATGAACTTTGTCATCAGCCCGGAAGCTCAGCAGATCTTCGTTGACGTCATGAAGGCCGTCCCGGTCGTTGATGCCGCCACACTGGAACAGACTGATTCCGTTCAGGCAGTTTCCCTGCTGAACCCTGCCGACTTCAACATCGTTTCCGCCGGCGGTAACGAAACCACCCTGCTGGAACGCTGGGCTGAAGATATTGCCACACTCAACTAAGAGTCAGGAGCAAGGATCAAGGAGTTAGAAGTACCCTCCATAAGAGACGCTGACTCCTTGAATAAATGAGAACTTTCGGGCGGGTTCGCCCGCCCGAAAAAAATATGTAAAAGACCTTTGATGTGAGTCTTGAATTTCTGATGATTGGTCACTGACCACTGTCCACTGACCACTGATTACTGATCACTGACCACTAAGCGAAAGAGAGGGTTGAATGAAAACAACGAAAAAAAGCAACTGGAAAACGACGCTTTTTATTATAGGAGCTTTGACACCGGCAATGCTGGTCTCACTCGGCCTGGTGGTTTACCCGATGATCAATCAGGTCATCAGAAGCTTCAAGGATCCCAAAAGCGGCGCCTTTACCTTTGACAATTACGTCTATCTTTTCACCAACAAGCTCTCCAGCAACGCCATCTGGTACACAGTGGTTGTCTCCATTTTGACAGTTATCCTCTCAATTGCCATCGCCTATCTGCTGGCAATGTTCCTGCGGTTCTCGAACTCAAAAATCTCAAAGACCATCGGGAACCTTTACCTGATCCCGCGCTTCATTCCCAGCCTGGTGGCTGTTTACGCAATGAAGACCATCATCGCGGACTCCGGTCTTCTGAACCGTATCTCACTGCTTTTCCCCGAAAACAGTCCTTTATACAACTATAAACCCGGCATGCTTTACAACATGAAGGGTATCCTTTTCATGAACTGCTGGTTCAATATTCCCTTTGCCACGATGATCATCGTGGCAGCGCTGGCCGGTATTTCCGAATCTGTGGTCGAAAGTGCCCAGGACGTCGGAGCCGGTAAGCTCCTCATTTTCTTCAAGATCATTCTTCCTCTTTCCTATAAGGATGTGCTGATTGCCGCGACCTTTGTGTTCATGAGCAACATTTCCTCCTTCACCACACCGTATTTGATCGGTGCCAACTTCCCGCAGATGCTCGGTGTTTACCTGCGTAAACAGTTCGGCAACGGGAAATACGAAATCGCGGCCGCGACTTCCGTGGTCATCTTCGTCCTCTGTTCCATCTCCGCTATCGTCTATCTCTACACAAATATGAAAGAACAGGCCTGGGAAGAGAATTAAATAGTGAATAATGAATAGTGAATGGTGAATAATGAATGGTGAATAATCAGTGAGTGGTTATTCACCTTTTTATTTTTTGTTTCCTTTAGCTGTATTCAATGAGGAAACAAGCATTCGTTTTATTTCGAGACAATCTTCAATAATTGAATTATACATTTCGTTATCTATAATTTCGGAACGATGGATAACTTTCAACCAGTATTCTGTTTCAGCTGTCTCCTTCAATGCAATAGACAGCTTCGAAATGAAATCAGCTCTACTCTGAGCATAATCTGCCTCATTGATATTTGCCCCGATAGAAGTTCCACTGCGAATGATCTGTCCTGCTATTTCGTACTCCTTTTTATCCTTTAGAAACCTGTTAATCTTTACAATTCTCACAGCAAAATCAACAGATTTTTCATTCAAAGGGCCTGCCACAATTATTCACTATTCACCATTCACTATTCACTAATTCTTTCCTTCATCGCTCGTTTGTTCTCGTACATCATGTGGTCGGCTTTGCGGAAGACCTCGTCGGCGTTGGCTTCGCCGTCATAGAGAGCATAACCGACAGCCGCGCTGACCTTTTCCCAGGGTTTACCGTCTGTTTGGCTGACTGTCTCGTTAAACTGGTCGATCAGCTTCGGGAGATTGTCCTTATCCCTACCCTTGACGACCACGACGAACTCATCGCCGCCAATGCGGTAAACCGGTGAGTGTTTGAACACGTCGCAGATGAGCGTGCAGGTCTTTTTGATGGCCTCGTTGCCTTTTTCGTGACCATAGGTATCGTTCATCTTCTTCAAATAATTCATGTCGACCATGACGATCCCGAAGGACGCGTTTTCCTGACGGATATCCTCGTCCAGTTCCCTCATTTTCTGATCATAGGCCAGCTTGCTGCCCACACCGGTCAGTGCGTCCCGATGCGCCAGTTCATCCATCTGATCCGCCTTGATGCGGGTTTGTGTCAGTTCCTGAGTAGTCGTCATCAGGTTGTCGATGTATCCGTTGATGTCGTGCATCATCTGTTTGATGGAGTTATAAAGCGACTGGATCTCATCTCCGGTCTTGATCCGGAGCCGGTCGATTTCTTCCGTTTCGTTCCCGGCTGTGTAATGTTCCGCGGCGTTGGAAAGCATATTGACCGGCTGGACAATGAAGCGGTGAACCGCAAGAATCGACCCAGCACCGATAACAATGGTCAGTGCCAGGAGCAACAATCCCAGCGACATGGTGAAATTCCGCTGCTGAGAGCGAATCGCATCCATGGAGATATCCACCATCGCGTAGCAAATGACCTTATGATCTTTGTCGTAAACCGGAGCACCGGCAGTAACCAGCCAGCCGTACGGTTCTGTATTGGTGATGTAAGGCGGCATTCCTCTGTCCGGTTTTGTGAGAGTCTCTCGATTTTCCGCGTAAATCGGATCCAGAACACCCGGCGGGCAGGGATCTTCCAGCGCCGCGTCGACCAGATAAAGAAAGCCCTCTGTCGGGACATCGATAACGGTGACATAGATACAATCCACGTCATTCACTGCCTGAATACGGCGAAGCTGTTCCATGACCTGTTGAAATTCAGGCATCTCTTCTATTCCAGAAAAATGAGCGATGTATTCATTAAATTCAGGAGAGCCCCATTCGTCGCTGATCACCTTGTTTTCGGTACTGTTGTAAATTGAGAGAAGGGCGTCTTTCAGCACAGTCAATTTCTCAGCGTCAACAACCTCCGCCACCGTGTGAGCAATCTCATCAGACCGGGATATATAGGAGTTATCAATCATTCGGTTGATAAAAACGCTGCTGACCACAATACTCGCTGTACCGAAGATAACAGCGATGATCACGATCAGGAGGATGGTTTTGCTGCGGAGAGAGAATTTCATGGAACGCCTTCCCTTTCTCTGGTATGAACTGAGAAATCAACAACTGATAAATATATGTTTTTTTGTTTGAAAGATCGTCTGCCGACGGAGAATAACGAGAGTTATTCGGATTTCATAAATATTATATTATTATACCTTATTTTCCGATGACTGAGTTTATAAAATTCGATCCGGTTCCGAATAGTATCGTGAGCCGGTTTTTTTTATACAATCATTATCCGGGAGATTTACATAATAAAGCCATTCAGAAAACAGTGTTTCTGATATACTTTTATAATTATAATGAAATGTACAAACAGAGGATAATCCTACTATGAACGCATTTATTCAGGCTATTCTTCGTTTTATCGGAAACTGGTTCTTTAATTCTATTTGTCTATATGCATGCAGTAAATGGATCAATGGAATTACTTTGACACCGGCTGCTGATGTTCCCGTTTATATATTGGTGATGGAGTTGGGACTCATTTTGACGCTCATGAATCTTTTGCTCCGTCCGGTCCTTCTCCATCTGCTGCTCCCGCTGAATAGGATAACGATTGGGTTTCTTTCTCTGATCATCAATGGTTTCTTTATCTTCCTGCTGAGCCGGTTTTCAGCATCGTTTTCAGTTTCCAATATCTGGGTTGGTGTTTTGGCTACCTTTGTCTTTGCTCTTTTGAACATAATCCTTCAAATCCTGATCCCGATCGATGATGATGTGATATTTTACAGTGTTATCTCGCAAAACGTCCGGTCAGGAAAACAGGGAAAAAGCAAAGAAAAGGGCATCGTCATGCTGGAGATTGACGGTTTGTCTTATCCGAGACTGCGGAAAGCTGTTGAAAAAGGATATATGCCATTTTTGGAAAGCCTGTTGCAATCCGGAGAATATACAGTGCGTCCCTATGACTGCGGTGTTCCTTCCCAGACTTCTTCCTGCCAGGCAGGGATCATGTTCGGAAAGAATAATAATATTTGTGCATTCCGCTGGTATGACAAAACAAACCGCAAAGTTTATAGCTCCAGTAATCCCAGAAATGCTCAGGATATAGAAAAAATGCTGTTTCCGGACAATAAACCTACCGGTATTCTTGATAAAGGGCTGAGTGTCAACAACATTATCTCCGGGAATGCTGAAGAAAGCATTTTAACGATCTCTCAGCTGTTCCCGAAAAATAAGGAAGAACAGGAAAAACGCAATCGTGACCTTTATCTGCTTTCCATCCGTCCCTACCTTCTTACAAAGTCGCTGATCCTGACTGTCTTTGATGCGTTCAGCGAAGTGATCAGCTATTGCTGGGATTGCATTCGTGGAAAAAAACCCAGGATCAACCGGCTGCATAAGTTTTATCCCTTTGTCCGCGGGGCAACCAATGTACTGCTGCGGGATATTTCAACGGCTATGGTCGCTGATGCTGTCTTTTCCGGGCGGAAAGCAATGTACACCACCTTTATTGGTTATGATGAAATCGCTCATCATTCGGGACCTGACAGCACATCTGCGGCTAATGCGCTGAAAGGTATAGATGCGTCTATCCGGAAAATCTTCGAAGCGGCTTCCATTTCTACAGCAAGACCTTATGAGATCGTGATTCTTTCCGATCATGGACAGACATTTGGGGCGACTTTCCTGCAGCGTTATCAGATAACACTCGGGGATTACATCAAATCATTAGCTGTTAAACATTCACTTTTAGGTAAAGCACTGCGTGTCATCAGTCTTGATAAGGATGAAGATAACGCCTCCAGCGTTATGGCAATTCTGAAATCTTTGAGCAACGCCGGTCCGGACGCACTCACCAAAAAAGCAGCGGAAGCTCTCGAAAACGCGGTTGCCGATAAAGACGTGGAAGAAGTTGTCAAAGCGGCTGAAAATGAGGCAAACGATATTCTTGTGCTTGCCAGCGGAAATCTTGTTAATGCTTATTTCAGTGTCAGTGATAAACGGATGACATATGACGAGATCACAGCAGCTTATCCGGGTATGATTGAAGAAATGATCACTCATCCCGGTGTTGGTTTGATTATCGTTCATACTGATGAGGGGCCGGTTGCGATCGGAAAGAGTGGTCAGCGCAATCTGTACTCGGGTTCAATCACGGGTGCCGATCCGCTGGAAATGTACAACGATGTTGACAAACGTGCCAAGCAGCTGCGTTATCTGGCAGATTTCCCCAATGGCGGTGATTTGGTGATCATATCTCCTGTTTACGAAGATGGGACTGTTGCGGCTTATGAGGAACTGATCGGCTCTCATGGCGGACTTGGCGGACAGCAGACAGATCCTTTCCTGATGTATTCATCCAAGTTTCATGTTGATGATGAAATCATCAACGCAAATCAGGTCTATCCTGTTCTGCAAAGGATAAAGAACTCGCCGGTTACCGTTTCTTCTTTACCGAAGGATGAAAAGTCGAAGAATGTGACTTCAATCGGTGCTTTGTGGAAACAGATCAAAAATACGAAACATTGGGTACCAACACTGATCCGTTCGCTGTATTTTTCTTCTGATGCTTACAAGAACATTGTCAGCGACCCAACTTATAATGGTCCCGCTATCATGATTGGATTGATTTCATTCCTCTGTTCCTGGATTGCGATGAACAGCAATTTCAAATTCCGGTTTAGTCCGCTGTCAAATTTCGGGATGCTTATCCTGACATATGGCGTCGTGCTTCTGGCGGGTTATCTTGCTCTGATCATAATGCGGGGAAAAAGAGAATTCCGGAAGTTTTGCAGAGCTTTCCTTTTCACGAGTTATTGGGTGATCCTGTCGCTGTTGGTGCTGACACATCAGGCTCAGAATATCTGGCTGGTCGTGGTCTTGTTGCTGCTGGTCAATTCACTGGCATCTTCTGTTTATCATGCCGGAGAGTTGAAAAGACAATATTTTGTTCCGCTTTATGTAGTGCTGCTGGTGCTGATCCCGCTTCTTGCAGTTGGTTTGTTAGCGATTTATAAATTTTTTACTTACGGCAGAGCGGGATGAAACTTTTCCGCTGCGATTTTTGTTTATTAGTAGAAAGCAACTGTTCAGCAGGGACATCGGGGCCGGTTCCAATGTATCCCGAGCAGGCACACTTGGACCTGTCCCCAGTATGTCCCGCTGAGCGCGTTCTGAATAGTAACAGCAGAAATACTATGCTGAGGGCTTATATATGAATAACACAATAAAAGTAGATTTTCATGTTCACAGTATTGCTTCCTGGGACTCGCTCTCAAGAGGAGAAGCACTTGTGCGGCGGGCAAAAAAGCTCGGGCTTGGAAAACTGATCCTGACAGACCACAATACGATCAATGAGGCAGTGCGGCTTCAAAATAAGTACCCTGACTATGTGATCGTCGGCGAGGAGATTCTGACCACAAAAGCGGAAATTTTGGCGTTTTTTGTAAAGGAGGAGATACCGAAGGATATTGAACCGTTGGAAGCATTGAAACGTCTCCGGGATCAGGGAGCCTTTATCTCTCTTTCTCATCCATATGCCCCAATGCGTTTTCACTGGACAGAAGCGGAGATGGAATCATTTCTGCCATGGCTGGATGCAATTGAGATTGCCAATGCCCGGTGTCTTGAGGAGATGAATCATTTGGCGATGAAATTTGCTGTTTATCATGGTTTGCAGGGAACAGCGGGGTCTGATGCACATGGTGTACCGGAACTGGGTGCCATGGGATTGGAACTGCCGGATTTCAGTACAGCGGAAGAGCTGCGTGAATCCATAAAAACTGCAAAAGTCTTCGGGAAAGAATCTCCGCTCTGGGTTCGAAAATATTCACGCATGGCTGTTTTCCGCAAGGCTTTGGAAAGGGAGCTTGGCTTCAGTCTTTTGACTTATTACGCCGATGAAACCCGTCCACTCTTTTTTTGATATGGGACACTTGTATCAGGTGCTGTTGTCCCGTTGAATCAGCTTATTGGGGACTGCCCCTTTATGGGACAGTCCCCGGAAGACAATTTTCTCGTAATTAAATTAATTCACGAATTAAAGAGGGTAAGACAGATTCAAATTTCACACCGTACCAGTGATCCGGGTCATCCACGGTGTTTTCGATGCACTTGACGGTGTAATCCGCCGCGATGCGGGCAGCGTCATAGGCACTCTTGCCGTGCATCAGGGCGCCGGTGAAAGCTGAAGCGTACACATCGCCGGTCCCATGACTGCCCTTCGGCAAGCGATGATGCTGATAGTAGGCCTGTTTTCCATTCTCATAAACAAGAACGCCGGTGGTGGACGGTTCATAGCTCACACCGGTCAGGATCACTGTCTTCGGACCCAGCGCGGCCATGCTTTCCACGACCTTTGTGACATATTCCTCGTCATAGCTCTCTCTATATTCCAGACCGGTGAGCAGGCTGGCTTCGGTGATGTTTGGCAGAACGTAATCCGCCGCGGCGCACAATTTCGCCATTTCTTTCACGAAAGCCATGTCGAAACCGGTATACAGCTTCCCGTTATCCGCCATTGCCGGGTCTACGATATGCAGACAGCCGGGTTTGGAGCAGGTCCCGAAGATATGCTTCACAATATCGATCTGGCGGGCACTGCCGAGGTAACCGGTATAGATCGCGTCGAAGGCGATGCCTTCATCGATCCATTTCTGTTCGATCCCGGGCATATCATCCGTCAGGTCCCGGAAAGTCCAGCTTTTGAACCCGCCGGTATGGTTGGAAAGAACTGCTGACGGCAGGATCGCTGTTTCCAGTCCACAGGCGGAGATGATCGGCAGCGCGACCGTCAAAGAACACTGTCCGACGCAGGAAATATCCTGGATCGTTAAAACTCGTTTTTCATTCATAATAATACACCTTATCTCCGGGGATCGTCCTTTCACAGTATTGTCCCCATGATTCTAAAAATTATTCGGGACAGTCCCCGGTATTATTTCAGTAAGAACTCCCGTTTTCCTTCCGTCAGGTCCTTCCAGGCGGGTGAGAGCCTCCGCAGCGTTTCAACCGACTCACTGACAGCAGCAATGATCGTATCGATTTCCTCCGCCGTGTTCAGTTCATTGATGGTCAGGCGCAGACCGGAATTTGCCAGTTCATACGGCCTGCCGAGTGCCAGCAGCACATGGCTGGGATCCAGGGATCCGGCAGTGCAGGCGGAACCCGAGGAGGCCGCGATTCCTTTCGCGTCAAGCATCAGCAGCAGAGATTCGCCCTCAATGCCCTCAAAGCAGAAATTGACGTTTCCCGGCAGACGCTTCTCCGCGTCCCCATTCAGGATGGAATGAGGAATGGCGGACAAACCTTCGATCAGCCGGTCCCGCAGCTTTGTGACATAAGCTCTGTTTTTCTCCATAGCCACAGCAGCCTCTTCCATCGCGGCGGCCATGCCCATGATGCCGGGAATATTTTCCGTCCCGGCGCGTTTGCCCCGTTCCTGCGCTCCGCCGGTAATGACCGGCGTCAGGGGAATCCCTTTGCGGCAGTACAGCAGACCAACACCCTTCGGCCCGTGGAATTTATGCGCAGACAAGGAAAGCAAATCCGCCCGGAGCGTCTCCACATTGACCGGGAGCGAACCGAACGCCTGTACCGCGTCGGTATGGAGAAGCACGCCGCTTTCGGAGCAGAGCTTTCCAATTTCCGGAATGGGCTGGATGGTCCCGATCTCATTATTGGCATACATTACGGAAACCAGACAGGTATCCGGACGAATCGCCGCCTGGACCTGTTCTGGGGTGATGATCCCGTCTTCCCGGATATCGAGCAGGGTGACAGTAAAGCCCTCTGTTTTCAGGGCATCCAGCGTATGCAGCACCGCGTGATGTTCAAAGGCGGTGGAGATAATATGTTTCTTTCCCTTTCGGGCACCAATCGCCGCGGCGGAGCGGATCGCCTGGTTATCTGCTTCCGACCCGCCGGAGGTGAAGGTGATCTCCCGGGGGCTGCAGCCCAGCAGCTTGGCCGCACGCACACGAGCATCTTCCAGCGCTTCTTTGGCCTTTTGTCCGTAAGAATGGACGCTGGAAGGGTTCCCGTAAATTTCCTCCATATACGGGAGCATGGCATTGATGGCTGCCCGGCTCATCCGGGTCGTGGCTGCGTTGTCCGCGTAGATTTTCATATCGATTCTCTTTACCAATTGCCTTATTATAAATCACACATCCATGATGGATTTAAAAATGTGCACTGTGAAGGACGTGATCGAGTTTGGCATTCGGAAGATGTGGTTATTATATATCACATAGTAAAAAGATAGGTGAAATAGTGATTAATAAAAAAAGAAGAGAATTTCTTCTCTCCTCTTTTGTGGGCGCAGAGGGACTCGAACCCCCGAACCTCTTGTGTGTGATACAAGCGCTCTAACCAACTGAGCTATGCGCCCAACAACGCTATATTATACCAGAATTTCCGGCAGGGGCAACAAATTCATTTCGTTTTATGAAATTTTGTTATTCTGCAACTCACGACGCACATGGGAACTGACAGCTTGTGCGGCGCAGCCCGGAGCACGTGGGGACTGGCAACTTGTGCGGCGCAGCCCGCACAAGCGTGCCTGTCCCCATGTGCGTCATCCTGATCAGAAATTTCAATCCAACGAACGAACCGTTTCGTACACGTCGTCACCGTCAAGATCGGCCTTCAAAGTGAGGCCTTCGCCATTCTGCCAGTCAACATAATTGAAGAAGAACATGCCGTTTTCATTTAAGCTGATCGGTTTTGTCTTGGGTGTTTTGACGTTTAATTTTCCTTCATCATCCCAGAGTGTGAATTCAGCGGCGACATCAAAGGTTGCCTTGCTGAAGATATCAATGTCTTCATCATACAAAGCCGAGATCCAGATGCCGATTTCTCCCTCATCGTAATTGTGGAAGATCAAAAAGTCTACCGGTGTATCCTTGGCTTTACTGCCGCCCTTGCCGCTGCGCATCGTCGTTGCAAATTTGAAATTGTATTCGCCATATTCATCCGTAATGGTGAAATCAACACCCGGGAGTTCATCACCGTTTGCCATCACTTCAAAGGCTTCAAATTCCATATCCATATCCCGATGATATGTCGGCGGGTTGTAGACAAAATTCGGGGAAGAATAGGCTTCCTGAATATTCGTAAGCTTCAGATAACGTCCGGGAGAGGTGATGACCGCGTCAAAGGATTTGTCATGGTTCTTGCTTTCCGGATAGTTCATCCAGAGGTAATACTTCAAATCGTTCGGCAGGAACGCGGAGGAACGTCCCATGGAGCGGGAAACTTCCACGCCGGGGATCTCATTGAAAGTCTTATCCACTTCCCAGTCATAACCTGCCCGCTGGTCATCGTCTGTTTCGATATAGATATTGATCGCGGAATTTACGGAAATCTTGTTCATTTCCGTGCTGCTCTGTTCAACCGCGGGAATAGCGGTCGGCATGGCAGTCGGGCGTGAGATCGGTTTGGCTGTAGGCACCGCGGTCGGCACGGATGTTGGGTAGCGCTTTCCGCTGCTCTGCGGCGTCTGTGTCGGGAACCAGTTATCATTCCCGGAAGAAGAACTGGAAGAGCTGCCGGAATCATATGGATTGATATAGGGTGCGAACATATCCCAGATGGAACTTCCGCTTTCCGGTTCAGAATATGAATCGGAACTGCTGCTGTCGATCCACGGTGAGAAAATATCCCAGATGGAATAGCCGCCGTCAGATGGCTGAGAGGGCTGGTAAGGAATCGGCGTAGCTGTCGGACGATATGACGGACTGGCACTGTCGGAGGGAGCGATCCATGGGCTCAGGATATCCCAGATGGAATAATCACTATCCGAAGGCTGCGAAGGCTGCGACGGTTGGGATGGCTGCCAGGGATTCCAGGAGTCCCATCCTGAAGAGGATGGCTGTTTAGTGCAGAAATCACAGCGGAAGGTGCCAAGCCGCGGTTCAACCGGGCCGATCTGGATCGGGTTTGTCCTTCCCTGTCCGGAATAATTGCCGGCACTTTGCCAGGGGTTGGTAGACGTCTGGTAAGACCAACTGTTTTTGTTGGTATCGACGGTGATATAACGCTCCTGGTTCGGGTAGTTATTATCATAGACCATGATGTAATAAATACCGTTCCCATGATCGATCACTGCGTATGCCGTGATGGCATGCCCGCCGCTGAAGTTGCGCTGGTAGATGCCCAGCGGCAGCGGTGTATCGGGATTGGTTTTGAAGTGGTTGATGAGATACATGACCTGTGTCTTCGGGTCATTTTCGATGAGGTAATCATCCATAAACCACTGGGTCGTGAACCAATAGGCGATCTCCCGCTGCAGAGCCTGATTGTTTTTCAATGAGAGTTTGCTGACGCTGGAAGCGCCGTAATCCGAAGGATTTTTGAGTCCGGAGTAAAACAGTGAACTCAGAACTGCCATTCCCTCGCAGTGTCCGTTGGCAACGATGCTGTTAATCTCATTCATCCATTGTTCGGCAACCTTGGTCAGTGTACAGGTCCCGCTGGAAGACACGGACTTGCAGACCTGTGTCCCGAACAAACGAACCATTTCCGCACTGGTGAGGTTTACAACCCGGAAACAGTCGGAGCCATAGCCCCACATCCCGCTGGAAGAACAGACCTGTGAGCCGTAATTTTCAAAGCTGAAACCGTCTTTGCCAACCCGAAAGCCTGTATCGGCAACCAAAGTATCCTTTGCTGAAACGGTTTGGAACGCAAAAAGCGTGATAAGGATCATAATTAAGAATATAATGTAATTTCGGTTTTTCATGGGCTTTTCTCCGTTCTTGATGTATGGTTAAAGTATAAAGCCTTTTTCTTGGTTATTGAAATAAATAACGATAAAAATGGATAAGTGTGCAAAACGAAGCGACGCACATGGGGACAGGCACGCTCTTGCGGGCTCTGCCGCACGAGATGCCAGTCCCCACGTGCTTTGTCCTGACATGAGGTGAACAGATGAAAATGACACTTTATCACACCGGTTACCAGGAAATCCGGACACCGGATATCCATCAAGGCAGAAAAAACGCCGATTTCGGGCAGGGCTTTTACCTTTCCGATGATGCTGAGTTTTCAAGACGCTGGGCAAAGGAACGCAGCGGTTTTTCGGTATATTTGAACAAATACGAGCTTGAGACTGATAAGCTGAAAATCAAGAATCTGACAAGAAATGAAGAGTGGTTCACCTATATATTCGCAAACCGCTCCGTGCAGCCGGATCGATTCGCTGAATACGACGTCATCATCGGACCCATCGCCAATGATACGCTCTATGACACACTGGGGATCACCACCAGCGGATTCCTTACCCCCGAACAAGCCACCCGCACGCTGCTGATCGGTCCCCTTTACAGCCAGATCGTGCTCAAGACCGAAAAAGCCGCTGCTGCCCTGCGGTTCCTTTCAGCGGAGATATTGAAAAGTGAAGAAATCGCCAAATATAGGGAGTCCCTTCAGCAGGAGGAAAAACAATTCCAGAAACAATTTGCCAAGCTGATAGAAGAAATGTTGGGCGATTAAATTATTCACTTTTTGCTGTATACATAGGATTTACTTATTAATGCTTGCCTATGCACTCATTTGGTGATATCGTCAAACAGGTTAAGAAAACCGGTAATCAGTTTCAGACAGAAAACAATGACCTTTGGCAGGGATCCGAACAGGTTCACTACAATGGCAAAAATACCTGTAAAGATTTTCTGCTTTTGTGATCCAGGCATTTGAGGACAGCCACGCTTGTGTCGGTTTCAAGATGGCGGAGCTCCTGTTTTGCATACAAAATTTAGAGGAAATTCTGTACTATTCAAAGAAGACCAACTGTACTGCGTGTTACATATCAAGTACTGAATCGAACGTCCTTCCTTTCATTTACTCAAAATGAGCCAATAGAACAGGTCACTTTGACGCGGACTGAATTAATCAGCATTCCCCTAAACACGCAATGCTTTACATCTTTATCCAGTTCAAGAACCGACGCAAGAGGCTCCGCTTTTTCCGGAAGAACTTCTTCTTAGTGAGTTCCTTCTGACGTTTTTCGTATTCCTTCACCATGGCAATGCTCGTCTTTTTCGCCTTATTCCCATTGGCGTAGACATCATGGATGGACTCCGCAAAGAATTCTCCCGGGCTTTCCACCCCATAACGGGAAGGAGCATACTGCTCGGTATATAGACCATTGTATTTGGAATGGATCGCATTCAGAACACGTTTCGGGGTTCCTTTTTTTGTCTTATTTTGGTCTACATCCTCTTGAGTATAGCGTTTCAGATTTTCATATCGCTCCTTAGGCATGATCTCCTGGTTACTCAGCACACTTTCCATGATAGAGGACTCATGCTTTTCAGAATTCTGCTCCAGGCTGGAATCTGCGTAATTGTCTGTATCGATCAGCGTGGAAGCCAACACATGGCCCAACTCATGAACTCCGGCAGTATCCTTATTTCCGGCTAAATACCCTGGCTGGAGGAATCGTTCGTTCCGCTTTTCTTCTCCTTCGGGTCTATCATAGTAAACGTTGTAATGAAGCGAGGCCTTTTGCTTGCCGCCGAACGTGCCGACTGCTCCCATATACGTTTTGTCCTTTGAATCATCCATAACGTTCATGTTTCCAATCTGCTTCTGGAGTTCCGGGTAATCCCGTATCACGCGGGTCATATTCTTCAGCTTCTTTTTCAATGCGTCCAGGTTTGTAACACTGCCGAGTTTGTTTACATATTTTGCTCTATTGTTTCCGGTAAAGCGTCCGAAAGCAGCGTAGGCTTGCTGCGGGTTAGCGGCATTTTCGATTTCATCCTGAACCTTTGCCAGTTCCGGATCGTTGTTGGGGTTGAAATCGCTATCCTCCGAATCTTTTCCGGGGGCCTCTGATTCGTAGGCGCGATTCCGCTGCAGTTTCTGTTCTTTATGTGCAAATTTTGGAGGATCTGCCATCACATTCGCCTCCATCGCCGCTTCCTCAAGGTCGAATTCTCGCAGCCGACTCGAAAGGAATTCGACAAATTCCTGAAAATCAAACAGACGCTTGCGGGCAAAATGGTCGGTTGCTGTAGAACGCTTCAAAATTTCCTCAAGGATCTCTTTTCCCGCGTAATCTTTTTCGGCTGCAAAGGCAAGAAATTGGATCCCGGCAGTTTTTTCACACCGTTTGAACCTGCGTCCTGCGCCTTTTTTGATCAGCTTGAACAGGTCAATTTCGAGAGCTTTGTAGATTTTATCGCCGTTCGGTGTATTGAAAACCTGCGTCAGCGTTGCACATATGTCTGCATTGCTGTCTATCTTGATGTCCGGGTCGATCTCGCCTTCTTCTGTCTGGTCATCAGAGTGACTTGGCTTCATCTGGACCGTGCCCATCGGCATCGATTGGGCTGTGTTCCCTTTCGCCGCTCCCTGCTGTACGGTATGGACCAGTTCATGGGCGGCGACGGACGGATCAAAGCCGCCTTTGCCGAAGTAAACATCCCGGCCTTGTGTCCACGCACGCGCATCCAATGCTTCAGCCTTTGCCGCGCTGGCAGGATCGGTATGAAAGCGTATATCGGAAAAGTCAGCGCCCATGCGGCTGCCCATCTCCCGCATGACATCATTCGGTGTTTGCGAGGTGATATTCTGGGAGAGCCGGTCAGCTTCCCTTTCCGCCTCCGGTTCCTGCATCATCCGCTGGACCAGACTGTTGGGCAGCGAGGAATAATTCGGCTTTTCGCCAGACATTGATTCTGCTGATCGAGCGCCTTTATTCAGTTTTCGTTTGAAGAATTCGTTACCCATAAAACTCCACAGAACCTTTCTCACATCCTGGTGGGACATAGAAATATGCCGATGTGTTTTCAGCGGTCTTTTTTCAGCAATTCAAGGACAGAATCTCTGAATTTTTCCGGCTCACTGATAAAGGGGAACTTCATCGATACAGAAGGTGTCCCTATATAAACTGTTCCAAAATTGAAGATTTTTCCAATGATGTTTTTAAAAATAGCAAAGTTTTCAACTTTTTCCAGCGGAACACACATTGCGTCTTTTCCATATCTTCCAATCAATAGGTCTTTTGTAGCAGCTAATTCGATTCCGGTGGTGCGGATGACCTTAACCACAGCAAAAATGACTCCATAAATCAGAAAGATGAAAAATATCAAATTTCCCAAAACGTCAAATAAATTTTCCGATACAGTCACTTCGAGTGATTCAATTATGGTCTTTATCAAAAAGAGTCCATATTTTTTGATGATATAACCAATCAATGCGATTAGCGCTCCCTGTGCGATAATGGGCGCCAGAATTACAGGGTTATACTTTGCTTTTACCAAAACTTTTGTGTCTTTACCAATATTTGTTTGAAGAAAACTCATAAATCACCTCTTCGATAATTCGGATTCTGAAAAGTTATTGTGTTTTATTATAAATCAATTTTTCGCAATTCCACCACCTGCCGCAAGTTATTGCGCGGCGAACAATAGAGACGATCAGAACCATCCCTTATTTATCCCGCCATTTATTACGCCATTTTTTGGCGTAATAAATGGCGAGATAAACGGGATGACTTTTTGTGCAGCAATCGTTTGATTTCTCAGAGTACACGAAGGTTATTACAATGTCTTCCAATAGCCGGTTTTGTTTGAACCAACTCTTTCGATGAGATTTTTACCCTTCAGAAATGACAATAATCTGGAAACAGTTCGGGGTGATTTCCCGATTTTCTTTGACAGTTCTTCATTTGTTGCAAAAGGAAATTCTTTGATCAATTCAAACAATTGTATTTCGATTTCACTTATTCCGCCATTTATCTCGCCATTTATCTCGCCATTTTTTGGCGGGATATTTCTATCGACCCTTGAAAATTCCAACGTAAAAGCAGTGTCTTCATTTTCATAATTGATTTTGATCTTTTCAGCTTCACACAGAGCATATATTTTTTTAATTCCTGTGCCAAAAGACTCTACATTCTTGCATAAATACAGTGTTTTGGCTATCACCTCATTCCTAAGATATGATCTGATATCCCGATTTACAAAATCAATTGGTTCAAATTCATTAGCAAATGACCCGGGATTTATGATTGAAATACGATTAGAAAAGATGTCGATCTCATGCTGTACTGGAATGTCGTACCTTGCATGAGCGAAACTGTTAATAATTGCTTCACGGATAGCCTCAACAGGGACTTCAGGAATTTCTTTTCTATGTATTCCATCGTTATCCATTTCAACCCGCCATCGGATATTCTTTATCACAAAAGAAACCGCTGCATCGATAAGCTGAAAAATATTGCCTTCCTCTTTTCCAATATCAAGAAAAGTTGTTTTATGCTCGGTTGCGAATACCGCCATTTTCAGAGTTACAGGTTTCCTCCCTGAAAACAAAACAACGCCCGCATTCGTCAGCTTTTTCCCGTTTAAAACACCAATTTGCTCAAGAATCACATTTTTCTCATATCCTATATCAGGCATTCTGCCGCAAGAAATGGCTGCATTATAAAAGTTTTTTAGAGTTTTTTCGTCAATATCGTCAACCGTCTGGTTTGATGATTTGTTTTCCCAGTTTTCTTTATACTCCTGTCCAATCATGATTTTTCGGAGCTCAGATGGTGACAGTTCTCTGTCTTCATCTGCTACCCGGATGTAATATTTTCCAAATGCAGAATAAGGAAGATCCTCACCACTGAATTCCACACAAATGACTTCAATATCATTATCATCTCCCTGTCAACAATATGATTAGCCGCACTCATTTTTTGTACTCCGCATAGCACCACGCCGCGATGCTTCTGATCAGATCCACCGGCAGTGCTTGATCATACGGCAAACGGATCGTTCCCTTACTTACATTGAATTCCGCCAGCTCATCCTGGAACGCGGCCACTGCACTATCCCCCGGATACAGACCGATATGCGTTTTCGCGGCTGCAAAGTGGATGATGTTCCGCCCTTTCCAGTATGTGGGCATCGACCAGGAGATCCGTTCCTCAGCATCCGGCAATGCAGCCCGCAGGACAGTGCGGAGCTCGGTCAGTTTCACCTGCACACTCTCGTCCTGTGTGGCAATGTACTCATCAATGTTCCGCGGTTTCACGCAATAGTGATCCTGATCCCGTCTGCTGAACTCCCTGCCGCAATTCGGACATTTCCATTTCATCTCGACCTCTTCTGTTTCAGTGGAATACCGCTCTCGAATGACGACATGGATCATATCCCTGTCTGCTTTGTTGAGCCGGGTCCGGATCCGTTTCTGCACACCGATGATATAGCGTTCCGACTCCCTGATATATTCCTTGAACGGATCGCTGTTCACCTTGTCTCGCTTTCTCTTATGGACTCTGGCTGAAAATCGTATGTTCCTGATGCTCATTCTTTCATTTTGCTGTGGGGCTGATCGATTATCATCTATGCTGGCCTGAGAAACAAAGTCAATCACCATTATAGATCATATACCGCGACAATTTCATTGCCGCACATTTCTCCGTTCTCTACAAAGCCGTACCTTTGATAAATTGCTCTTGCCCGGGTGTTTTCCGGTTCATACGACAGCCAGACTTTTTTTGCCTCGCCAAATGGGAAGGTACGGATCAATGCAATCACGGCATCCATCGTTTGTTTTCCCAGCCCCTGTCCCTGATATCGTTTATCGATCATCAACCTCCAAAGGCTGTAGTTTTCTTTGATCAGATCACTCTCTTCTGCATTTCCGACGGTCCCTTTTCCGATCATGACAAACCCGACCAGCACATCATCATAATAAACCGCCAGCGGCAAAGCGTTATTGCCTTCATTTCTCGTGGCAAAAGCTTCTGCCAGGCTCTGTATGTTTTCCGCAACAAAATCTTTTTGGTTCTCAAAAGGTTCTAAAGCACATACTTTCCAAATATTCTTGTTTGTTATTTCCTCAAATCTGATCATGTTTTTCCTTATGGGTGGAATCGTCACGCAGCTGTATTTGTCACTATTCATTCAAAAAATCGGCGCTTATTTCTTTCCGGACTAAATACATATTCACCTGTTGGAGGAAATTTCTGAAACGCTATTTCAAAGGCCTCAATATTTTCGCTAAACCACCCACTCCTTTTCACAGCAAATACAACATTAGAGAACGCATGAAAATAACGGTCTTTCATAAGAACAGATTGAAATGCTTTTGCTACAACAGATGGCGGGTTATGAAAAGCACCGCACCCAAATGCACCAAGAATTAAAGCTTCAACATTGTGATCAATTGCCGCTTCGAAAATGTTTTGGATTCTTCGGCAGAATAGATGGTATAAATCGCCGTCCGGTAATATATAACCGGATCCGCTAAAGAAAGGTGCAGCACAGGTGATAACATCAACAGACCGCCAATGTGCTGAATACTCCTGAGAAGGGTTGCATTCAATATCCGGATAATAATTGTTATCTTCCCGAAAAAAAGTAATATCCGGAGAATAAATCAGCATGTCGGTAGCCAAAAACATACTTTTGAATTGATTGTATTTCAAAATTTTATTATGTTTACTATAAAAGTCCTTAGCTTGCTCACTGATTAAGCATGGATATAAATTACTTGCACGACACAAATATTCTTCCTGAGCTGAAGCTCCTCGAAGAACCCCGCCTCCCGGTTCTACCGGATTAGCAAAATTCAAAATGGCAGTCTTCAATCCTTTATCAGTGAATTTATATGCTGAAATTAAAGTCAGGTTTTCCTCAAAAAAAACATGACTGTCAGAAAAATAAGGGGTTTTATTTGATAGAAACCCTTCATTGATAACAGAAGTATTACGAATTGATGCTTCAGTTCTTTTGAGTAATTCCCGATTTCCGTGTATTCTGTTTTGTGAATCAGTGAAAATCTCAATATTATCCATATTCCCCCTTTACTCTGTTTATGAATCCTCCAGCAAAGAAATTTGCCGTTTTCGGCAAAAAACCTTCAACGATTATGATACTTCACCTTCATGAAGTTTGGTCAATAATACGCACGTCTCCACATGCCGGGTTCTCGGAAAGAAATCTGCGGGGCGGAGGCGGAATGGTTGGTAACCGGCGTCAGATAAGGTGCGGCAGTCGCGGGCAGCGGTGGCGGGGTCGCAGGACACCATGACGATGCGGTCGGGATCAAGGGTCAGGACGGCATTCAGGGTTTCGGGAGAGCAGCCTTTGCGCGGCGGGTCGAGGATTATCAGAGTGGGATGGATGTTTTCCCGAATCAGGGTTTCGGCGATTTCTGCGGCATCTCCGCAGAGGAAGCGGGTGTTCGTCAGTCCCATGGCGGCGGCATTGCGTTTGGCACTTTCGACCGCCTCAGGGATGATTTCCCCGCCGATGAGCTGACGGCAGTTCGCCGCCATCGAAAGACCGATAGTACCCATCCCGCAGTAAAGATCCAGCACCACATCCTCCGGCCGGACCTGCGCGAATTCCGCTGCGGTACCGTAGAGTGCTTCGGCTGCCGGGGTGTTGACCTGGAAGAAGGAAAGCGGACCGACCTCCACGGGAACATCACAGATTTGGTCTCGTATAAAATCGGCACCGCTCAAGACCCGGTTCCGTGGACCCAATACGGGGCCTTTGGGATCGGGATTGATGTTCAGGAGCACGGATGTGACTGTCGGGAACAGTTCCCGAATCTTCTCCGCGGCTTCCTTGTCACCCGAGAAACCCTCGGAAACGGAGACGATGATCAGCATGATCTCCCCGGTCAGTCCGCTCCGCCGCAGCACGAGGTGGTGAAATTGGGACAGTGGGGACGTATCTAAGTGTCCCACACCTGGGACACTTAGATACGTCCCCACTGTCCCAATTATATTAAGAAATTCTTGCGGAACGATCCGGCAGTTCGGAACCGGGACCACCCGGTGGGTCTTCTCGGAATAAAACCCGGCAAAGAGCTTTCCCTCCGCATCCATACCGATAGAAAACTCCGCCTTATTGCGGTAGGCTACCGTCAGCGGAGAGGGTTGGATCGGTTCCATCGGCAGCTCATCAAAGCCACCGATGCGCCGGAAGGCATCGCGGACAAAACCGGTTTTCGCATCCAGCTCCGCCTCATAGGTCATGTGACGAAAGCAGCAGCCCCCGCAGCGCTCCTGCTCCGGACAATCGGCCCAGATCCGGTCCGCAGATGGTTCAATGATCCCGCGAATCTCCGCCTCATAAAAACGGCTGCGTTCCGCAGTCACCGCCACGCGCAGCAGATCCCCCGGCACCGCACCGGAGACAAAAACCGTCTTCCCGTCCGGAGCTTTCCCGACACCTTTCCCGTTATTCGCCAACCGTTCGATTTTGAGTTCCATTCAGCTCATCCCGTCAGATTCCAACAATTTCTTTAAGCTTTCAACATCCGGCAGGGCTTTCTTCAGCTCTTCCGACATATCTTTTGATGTCTTATAAGTCGCCACACCCATCGGCTTATCAAAGTCCCGGATCACGTAATCGACGAAAGATTTTTCCATATCTTTGCACAAAATCAAACCGATTGATGGATTCTCATGTGGTTTTTTCTCAAATCCATCGAGAATGCTCAAATAACCGGAAAGCTGGCCAAGATAAGCTGTTTTGAATGGGCCTTTTTTCAGTTCGACCGCAACCAGACAATTCAGCGAGCGGTTGAAAAACAGCAGGTCTATATATTGGTCCACACCAAAGGCATCCAGATGATATTGATTGCGAATGAAGGCAAAATCCTTTCCGAAAGTCAGGATGAAGTTCTTCACATTGTGGACGATGGCATTTTCCAAAACACGTTCATCGATATCCGCATCGTCCCGGGAATTCAGTTCTTCCACATTGATGAAATCCAGCAGATATTCATCTTTGAAAACGTTGATCGCGCGAAGAGCCTGCTGCGTGGAAGACATGGTCTGCAGGAAATTATTCGGCAGCTGCGCCCGGTGATGATAATCGTCTTCCCGGAGATGTGTTTTCAGGGAATCATATGAATATTGATTAAATACGCTTTGTTTTATATAAAAAATACGTTCATCAATATCTTTGGTCATTGACAAAATCAATGTATGATGAGAAAAGCCAATTCTAAAGAACTCATCGAAAGGGAAATCATTATAATTTGGCACATGCGTCTGCCAAATTGAATTTCCAATATTTATTCCTAATTTGGCAGATGCATCTGCCAAATTATTGTTTTTTTCATAATACATTACATTATCCCTATCAAGAATTTTCCATTCTTCATAGAAGATTCGCATATTGCGAAGATTCCGCGCGGAAAAACCTCTGAGTCCAGGTAATTCCTTTTGCAGCCTTTCACTGATCATGTCGATCGCGCCTTTACCCCAGAAACCTTTCCGGGAATTCAGCGAGATATATTTTCCGATCCCATAATAAAGCATCAGTTGTTTTTCATTTACTGAGCGGGCGGCTTCATACTGACTTTGTAATATCGCTGATTTTATCGCGCTGACAGCTTCGTCATAGTTTTTGTTCATTTCTGCCATGAAAAACTCCTGCTTTCAATGATATCACATTAATGTATCGATTCTAAACCAACAGCGACGCACATGGGGACTGGCATCTTGTGCGGCACAGCCTGCACAAGCGTGCCTGTCCCCATGTGCTCTGTCGTGAATAGTAATACTGTAATTATTTTCGCCGGTTCAGCTTCCAGAGAGCAACGCTGATGAGCCAGGTGATAGCAAAGGCCTCCAGCAGAACAATACAGATATTCAATAGAAATGCTTTTTTCAGGTTACTGTTAAATTAGAACAGCAAAATTGAGGCGGCGAAAACACTCATATCTCGGATATCCATGTCACCGGATTGCCCGTACGCGGCAGTGGACTGCGGTTTGGCAGACCTTCGGCAGAAAACCCAAGCGCAAGGGCACCGGTGACCGTCTCATCTTCCTGAAGTCCGAGTCCGTACAGATATTCCCGCACCGCTTCATCTTCATCCAGCCAGTGCAGCTGGTTGATCCAGCAGGACCCCAGGTCCAGCGCATTGGCGGCGATCATCATATTCTCCAAAGCGCAAGAGGAATCCGCCATGGCATTGCCATAGCCCTTTTTGTTGGCGGTGACGATCAGCACCGGGGTATTGTAATGAAAGATATAGCCGCCCCGTTTGGATGCGTTGATCGAATTCTTCAAGGAAGCATAGGTATCCTCACGGATCTCCATCTTCGCGAAAGCTGTCTGTACGATCCAGGCAAGCTCTTTCAGAATAGCCGCATCTGTGATCACCAGAAAATGGGTCGTTTGACTGTTCCCGCCACTGGGTGCATAGCGTCCTGATTCAATAACCTTTTCGATCAGTTCCCGCCCGGGTACTTCAGGAGAAAACCTTCTTGTACTGCGTCTGGTCAAAATCGCGTCAATTGTGTCCATCACCACTCCTATAATGACTGTTCGTTTCATTTTGAACGATGATTCATCTCACATTTCTCAGGTATTGTTCGTCTATACCCATTATAATTGCAAATATGCTGAATCTTAGTGTACCATTGCTTATTTGTCGGGTGATCACGCTGCTGATTGCCTTTACCTTTCATGAATTCAGCCATGCACAGGTGGCTGTCTGGCTGGGAGATGATACGCCGCGGCGTGACGGACGGCTCTCGCTGAATCCGCTGCGGCATTTGGACCCCTGGGGCTGCCTGCTCCTGCTCACCGCAGGGTTTGGCTTCGCGAAACCGGTCCGTGTGAACCCATACGCGGTCACACGGAAAAACAAAGCCGGCATGATGCTGGTAGCCGCAGCCGGACCCTGCGCCAACCTGCTGCTGGCGATCCTCGGTGCGGTGATCCTCCGCTCAGGACTCATCCGCACCAACACACCGCCTTTCGGGCTGTCCTGGATGCCGCGGCCTGCATATTTTCTGAGCCAATTCATCTGGACAAACTGCAGCCTGATGGTTTTCAACCTGATCCCGCTGTCTCCATTGGACGGGGAAAAGGTCGTCGGTTATTTTATTCCCGACTCTTTCCGCAATACATGGAATCAGATCCAGGCACAGGGGATGAAGATCCTGATGCTGTGCTTTTTCGTCCTGCCGTACCTTCGAATAAACTTTATGGACCAATTTGTCGGGAATCTCAGCATGGCACTTTACCGCATGCTGCTTGGGGGATGACCGGTTTTCGGAGGAACTACGGAAGGATCTGAGGAACCCGCCCCCTATTACTGCTATATAGTCCGCTGCAGCGATAATACGCTGTACACAGGGATCACCAATAATCTGGAACGGCGGATCGCCGTTCATAACAAGGGAAAGGGCGGGGCTTATACCGCATCCCGCCGTCCGGTGGAGCTTCTTTACAGTGAATATGCCGGTTCCAAAGGTGATGCACTCCGCCGGGAACTGGCAATCAAAGCCCTCTCCCGTTCGCAAAAACTCGCATTGATCAATCAGGAGGATCATGGAAAACAGTGAATTTCATTCCGGCTTTATCTGTGTGGTCGGCCGTCCGAACGTCGGGAAATCATCGCTGATCAATCTGCTGCTCGGACAAAAAATCGCGGCAGTTTCACCGCGTCCGCAAACAACGCAGCGCGTCCAGCTGGGCATATTGAGCGATGATGACTCTCAGATGATCTTCATGGATACCCCCGGGATCCACAAGCCGCTCTCAAAGCTGGGTGAAGTGATGAACGAAGCCGCCATTGACACCATCAGCGATGCCGATTGTGTGATGTGGATCGTTGATATTTCCGTCAAACCTAACAAAGAGGATGAGATCGTTTTCCAGCGGATCACTGCCGGAGCGAAGCCCGAAAATGTTGTGATGGTGCTGAACAAATGCGACTTGGTCAATCCGAACCAGCTGGCGGAAAACGAGAATTTCTATAAAAAACTGCTGCCGGATGCCAAACGAATGAATGTTTCCTGCCGGACCGGCGCCGGAATTCCGGAACTGACCGCCGAGCTCAAATCACGCCTGCCGGAGGGTCCCGCTTTTTATGATCCGGATCAGATCACGGACCTGTATGAGCGGGAAATTGCTGCGGACCTGATTCGTGAGAGTCTGCTCAAAAATCTCGATGACGAGATCCCACACTCCATTGCCGTCCGGATCGAGGAATATAAAGACCGGACAGAAACGAACTCCTACATCAACGCCACGCTGCTGCTTGACCGCGAATCTCACAAGGGGATCGTTATCGGAAAGAATGGCGAAATGATCAAAAAAATCGGACAGGATGCCCGGCGTGAGATCGAAAGGCTTACCGATCGCAAGATTTTCCTGGAGCTGCGGGTGAAGGTGATGAAAAACTGGAGGAACGATGAAAATCTTCTGCGGCAGCTCGGGATCAAACGACCGGATGATTAGGATAGTAAATAATAACAAATCTGATATATTCGTGTGATTTGTGAGTAAAATAAGTACGATTTAGAAATGAAAGGAGCATAAACATAGTGAAAAAAAGCTTTTATGTTTGTGTAATTTTGTCCCTTGTCTTACTGTTGACAGCCTGCGGAACCACAAAACCAACGGCTGAACCGACAGCAGTTCCGCCGACGGAAGCACCCGTCGAAGCCCCTGTGGAAGCTCCCACGGAAGAACCTACCGCAGAAGCAGCTGTCGTGACCGAACCGACTGTTGAAGAAGTTCCGACCGAAGCCATCCCGGAAGAACCGGCTGCGGCTGAAGCTCCCGCTGCACCGAAAGCCGGCGGCAGCATCACCATCGCCATTTCACAGGATCTGGATCAGAGTCTTGACCCGCTTGTTTCTACCTCTGCCGGTAAGCGTGAGATCTTTTTCAACATCTTTGAAGGGCTCGTAAAAGCTGCACCGGATGGCAGTTTTGTCCCGGCTCTTGCGGAAAGCTATGAAATATCAGACGATGCCACGACCTTTACCTTCAAACTGCGTGATGGCGTCAAGTTCCACAATGGCAGCAGCCTGACGGCTGAAGACGTTGTCTACACACTCGATAGATGCCGGGGAACGGAAACCGGAGTTCCGCTTCTCCCTGTTTATTCCGAAATGGAGTCTGTTTCAGCTACCGACGACAAAACCGTCGTGATCAAGCTGAATAAACCGGACATTGAATACCTCGCCTATCTGAATACGGCGATCATTCCGCATGACTATGCGGATCAGGATATCTTCCCGATCGGTACCGGTCCTTACAAATTCAAGTCCCGCACGGTTCAGGAAAATATCGTGCTTGAGAAATTCGCGGATTATTGGGGTGAACCGGGTTATCTTGATGAAGTGACCTTCCGCATCATCGAAAATACGGACGCACTGGTGATGGCCCTGCGCAGCGGATCCGTTGATCTCAGCGTGCATCGTGTTGCCTCTGACGTGCAGGATCTTGGTGATGAATACGAGCTTCTTGAGTCCCCGACTAACCTGATCCAGGCCCTTTACCTGAACAATGATGTTGAACCGCTGAATGACCTGCGTGTCCGCCAGGCGCTCAACTACGCGGTGAATGTGGAAGATGTTATGCTCATCGTCAATGACGGTTTTGGTACAGCCATCGGTTCCAGTATCTACCCCGCTTTCGGGAAATACTTCATGCCGGAACTGGCTGAAGCCTATCCGTATGATCCGGAAAAGGCAAAAGAACTGCTGAGCGAAGCCGGTTACCCGGATGGTTTCTCTCTGACGATCACGGCTCCTTCTAACTATGTGATCCATGTCAATACCGCCCAGGTGATCGCGGAACAGCTGAAAGCCGTCGGAATTGACGCGAAGATCAACCTGGTGGAATGGGCAACCTGGCTGAGTGAAGTCTATCAGGGACGCAACTTTGAAGCGACCGTTGTCGGTTTCGACGCTTCTTTCCTGACCGCCCGTGCTTTGCTGGAACGTTGGCTTTCCGACAACAGCAAGAACATGATCAACTATAACAATCCGGAATATGACCGGGTACTGAAAGAAGCCTTTGCCGCCACCAACGAGGAAGAACAGACCGCGCTTTACAAACAGGCGGAAAAGATGCTCTCTGATGATGCGGCCAATGTTTACCTGATGGACCCCAACGACCTGACTGTTATCAGCAAGAAGCTTGACGGTTATATCTTCTATCCGCTGTTCGTCATCGATCTGGCGAAGATATATTATAAGTAGTTGGAAGTTAGCAGTTAGAAGTCAGAAGATAAGTCCGCTGAAAAAAGGCGGACTTTTTTTATCGTCATCTACTATCTGCTAACTACTAACTCAAAATTATGGTAAGATTATAGAGTATGGAAAAGCAGATCGTCTTGTCACTGATTTTACCGGCATATAATGAGGAAAAACGCCTTCCGGAGTGCATGGAAAAGGTGGCGGATTTTGTCGCCTCCCATGACGAGCCGATTGAGGTGATCCTGGTAGAGAACGGCAGTAAAGACCGCACCTACGAAATGGCCTGTGAATACGCTTCCAAATACCCCTGGCTCACCGTTCTGAAAGAAGAAACACCGGGAAAGGGTAATGCAGTGCGCCGGGGAATGCTGGATGCCCACGGGAAATATCGTATGTTCGCGGATGTAGACTTTTCCATGCCCATCAGCGAGGTCGATAACTTTATTCCGCCGACGTTGGAAGGGTATGATGTCGCAATCGGTTCACGGGAAGTGAAAGGCGCGATTCGCTATAATGAACCGGCGACCCGGCACTTTACCGGGCGGGTCTTCAACCTGATCGTGCGTGTTCTGCTGGGATTGCCGAAGATCCACGATACCCAATGCGGGTTCAAAAGCTTTTCCGCAGAAGCAGCTCAGAAACTGTTCAGCCTGCAGAAAATAAACGGCTGGGCCTTTGACGCGGAAGTGCTTTTCATCGCTAAAAACCTTGGCTACGAGATCATCGAGGTGCCGGTTCAATGGTATTATGACGGCAACAGCAAGATCAACGTGATCCAGGATTCCATCAAAATGTTCCGGGAACTGCTCCAGATTCGGAAAAACTACAAAGACGGACTGTATAAGTAGTGAATAATGAATGTATCTGGTCAAAACCTGAGCGACGCACATGGGGACAGGCACGCTTTTGCAGGCTGCGCCGCACAAGATGCCAGTCTCCATGTGCTCCGAACGAAAAAGATTTCCCCTACTTTAGAATTTGAAACCGCCCTGTGGGAACAGGGCTTTTTGATTGTTGCCGGGATCGATGAAGCCGGGCGCGGTGCCTGGGCGGGACCGGTCTCAGCGGGAGCGGTGGTATTGCCGGTTGATCTGGAAGTCCTGACAAGGCTCGAAGGAGTTCGTGACAGCAAGCTGATGAGTCCGGCAGAACGGGAAGCCATGTTTGACATTGTGAAAAATGAGTCCAAAGCCTGGGCTGTCGGGGAAGCGGATGCGGCGGAAATTGACCGGATCGGCATTCTGAACGCCACCAAAGCCGCCATGAAACGGGCAATCGACGGATTGGGCGTCGTGCCGGATCATTTACTGATCGATTATGTCCGCCTGCATGATGTGACGATTCCGCAGACCGGCATCAAACATGGCGACATGCTTTCCCTTTCCATCGCCTGTGCGTCTGTCCTCGCGAAGGTCTCGCGGGACCGGTATATGCGGAGCACTGCGGCAGAGCTTTATCCGCAGTATCAATTTGACCAGCATAAGGGCTACGGGACGAAGCTCCATCAGGAAATGCTGAAGCAATACGGTCCCTGTCCCATCCATCGCCGCAGCTTCAAACCACTCTCGACCGATCTGACATTGTTTTAAGGTAATTATTTCAGGTCACGGCGATGCAGCATGAGGACAGGCACGCTTGTGTTGGCTTCGCAACACAAGATGCCAGTCCCCATGTGCTCCAGCTGATGTCTAACTTCTCTTCTCCCTGTTCACCAGATAGATACCGGCGGCAACCAGCAAGACGGAGATGAAGTACTGCCATTTCAGCTCTTCCTTCAGGATCAGCGCCGCGAAGATGACGCCCAGAACCGGGATCAGCGCGTTGTATATGGCGATCTTGCTGATGGGGTGCCAGGCGAGCAGCTCATTGTAGATCGCGAAACAAACCGCGGAAATCATAATGAGGACAAAAAGGATCAGCAGCCCCCGAACGGTGATCACCCAGGGCGCAGCCGGCCCGATGACCATCCCGATCAGCAGCATCAGCGCGCCGCCGATCATCATGCTGTAACCGGTCGCCGGCATGATGTGCATCTTTTGGGAAACGATCCTGGTGAGCAGTCCGCCCAGAGCGGAGAAGAGAGCGTTCAGCAGGATCATCCCATCCCCGCGGAAGGTGATATTGTCGAAATAATTTTCACCCGGTTCGATATTGACCACCAGGATCCCTGCCAGCCCCAGCAGGCATCCGATGATCTTCGAGGAGGACATCTTGTCGTCGGGAAAAACCTTCCACGAGAGGAAGATCAGAATAAAGCCGCCCAGCGAATCCAGGATCGTCGACCTTGCGCTGGAATTGTATCCCAACCCGATGTAGGCGAACATATAATGCAGCGTTGTGTTGACCACCGCAAGCAGGAGGAGCCACAACAGATCCTGTCGGTCTTTCATGTCCAGCCTGTATTTCCGAAACATACAGAACAGCATAACAAACAGGCCGGCCATAAAAAAGCGGACACCTCCGAAAAGGATTTTTCCGCCCAGGTCATCCGGGGCGATTTGAAACTCCTGATACCCCAGCTTGATAAAGGGATAAGCCAGGGACCACCCCACGGCGGTAATCACTGCCAGGATGGTCTTATATTTTTCATCTTTGAATATGTTTTCCATAATATTATTTTAGCACATGGGGACTGGCATCTTGTGTTGGTTTTTGCAACGCACATGGGGACAGGCATCTTGTGTCGGCTTTGCGACGCACATGGGGACAGGCACATCAGTGTCGGCTACGCGACACTGAATGCCAGTCCCCATGTGCTCCGTTGTGAATAGATGCAATTATTTATTCTTTCAGCTCCTTCAGGATCACCTTTTCAAATTCATCCGGAGGGAGCGGGCGGGAGAAATAGAAGCCCTGCACCATGGCGCAGCCGAGATCCCTGAGCAGGATCATCTGCCGCTCGGTTTCCACACCTTCCGCCACGACCGGCACCTTCAGCGATCCGGCGATATCCAAAATCAGCTCGACCAGCTGCAGATCCTTGGCGCTGTGTTCGATATTCTGAATAAAGGCCTTGTCCATCTTCAGAATATCAATGGGCATGGAAGAGAGCATGTTCAGCGAAGAATATCCGGACCCAAAGTCGTCCATTTCGATTTCAAAGCCCTTGTCATGCAGACGTTTGATGACGCGGATCACCTGAACGGCATCCTCCACATAGGCGGACTCCGTCACTTCCAGTTTGAGGGCGGATTGGTCCAAGCCATTTTCGGTCAGCAGATCATCAAGCGTCGGCTCCAGGGACGGGTCAAAAACGTCCATACGGGAAAGGTTCACCGAAACCGGGACCGTCACGCCGTATTTCAGCCGCCAGGAGGCGATCTGTCTCGCAGTCACAGCCCAGACATACTTGTCCACAATGCCGATCTGCCCGTTCCTTTCAAACAGCGGGATGAAAGCATCCGGCGGGATCATACCCAGTTCCGGGTGACGCCAGCGGATCAAAGCCTCGGCACTTCTCAGCTTCGGCGGCTCGCATTGAATATCATATTTCGGCTGGAAATAAACCAGAAACTCACGATTTTCAATTGCCCGCCGCAAATCGTTCAGGAGACGCTGGTCGCGGTTCTCGCGTTCGCGCATTTCCTCATCGAAGATCATCAGCCGTTTCTTGTAACCGCCCCGCGCCATGTTGCAGGCCGTTCGGGCGTGGTCAAAAAGCTGCACCGGTTCCAGCCCTTCCTGCCAGGGCATGACGCCCATCCGCAGACGGATGTTGGCTTTCTTTGAAAACTCATTCAGCTTGATCTGGAACCGGGAAAACAGCTCCTGATAATTTTCCTGCGGTACGCAGTAGATATCAAAACGATCCGCTTCAAAGCGTCCGGCGATACCGTCTGTTTCCTTCAAAAAGGCAAGGATTTCAGAAGCCATGATCTTCAGCACACTGTCGCCGAAATCGCGTCCATTCAGTGCGTTGACGGAATGGAACTGTTCAATGTTCATCACAATGGCGTCCCGGGGTTTTTCCGGATGGTCGTGGTACATCCGATTGGCATATTCAAAGAAGAAGTTGCGGTTATAAAGTTTCGTCAGCGGGTCAAGCTCTGTGGCGGCGATCAGCCTCTGATGTTCGATTGCTTCCCGCTCTGTCCGGAGACGATGCATCAGTTGGAAAATGATGACAGTAAAAATAGCGGCCATTCCGACAATCACGCCGGCCCAGTTGTCTCTCAAAAATTTTGAGAGGGGAACCCTTCCCTCACTATAGGAATGGTTGATCAGAGATAGCTCGATCGCCGTGTCTGATACCAGGTTCGCTGTCTTGTTCAGGATGGAATAAAGATGACCGTCGGACCTGCTGACCGCGAAGGAGAAGACCATGCTTTTCCCTGTTGTGATTGAAGAAAGCTTGTTTTTCTCGAAATCTTCATTCAAGCGGAGGAGACGGTAATTGCTGACCATCAGGCAGTCCGCTTCTCCGGATGCTACGGCAAAAATACAGCCATCCGCGCCATCAAAATAAGCCATTTTCCAGTTTGGGAAGTATTCTCTCAAAAAGGCTTCCAGGTTGGAATTTCCCGCATTCACGGCGACAGTCATTTCCCGTTCCGACGAAATATCCAGGTGGTCTTCCTGCCGCATCACGGCATACATTTCCGTATCCATAAAGGGTACGGTCATCATGATGTTCATTGTTTCGCCGTCATAGGCACTGAGATTTACGGGAAAGACACAGTCAATTTCATGATTGTTCAGCGCTTTCAATGCGTCTTCAATGGAAGGATAGGCGACGGCTTCAAATTTGATCTCGGCGTTTTTCACCACTTTGGCGGCAAGCTCAAGGTAATCCTTCAAGGCTCCGGTGAGCTCTCCGGTGGCTTTGTCCTCATCACTGAAAGGCAGATAATTATCGCGGTATCCCACCCGGATAGCCCCATGCCTGTTGATCCATCTTTCTTCCATGGGTGAAATAAATGCTTCTGTCCGTGTATTACGCAGATATTTATCAGCCAACTGCATATTGTAGTAGTGGTTTTCCTCCCAGATCCGGTCCATGGCATAATCCAGCTGCATCAGCAGGTCCTGCCGGTCTTTTTTCAGCGCGAAATAGAAGTCGGAAGAGCCGATCCTGAACACCGGCACGCAGTCATTCTGTTCGCCATAACTTTCTATGGAGACAAATGCATCGATTTCTCCCTGCCTCAGCATTTCGATCGACTCCTCACCGAAGCTCATCAATTCTACGATTTCAGCATCAATATTCAGTGATTCCGCCCACTTGATAAAGAAGCCTTCCTGAATGCTGTCCTTGTTGATCCCAACCCTTTTCCCGTTCAGTGTTGAGGGATCCTGCGCGGTGATTTCTGTATTATTGTTGGAAATAAACAAAAAGTATGATTCCGATCCCATTGGGAGTGAGGGGAAAAGCATGTGCTCCGCGCGTTCTTTTGTATAGGAAACGTCACAGAGCATGTCGATCTCCCCCCTTTCCAGCATTTGGAGCAGGTTCGGCCAGCTGCCGGGTACATATTCATAGGTCCAGCCGGTATAAGCGGCAATTTTTTGCTGATATTCGTAAGCATATCCGGTCCGTCTGCCGAACTGATCCATCATGTTGAAGGGGGACTCATCCCATCCGACACGGACGATGGTCGGTTCGGTGTTTTGACCATATACGGAGGCAGTAAGGGCAAAGGCCAGGATCATAACCAGAAACAAAACGACTGAAAAAGCTGTTTCGGCCGATCGATGTTTATATAATGCTCTCAACTTGACCTCCGGAAGAGAAAAAAACTACTATATTAATATCGTACCATGAAACAAACGGAAGTGAATTATCCGTTACGTCAAGCATGACGAAAAATTATCTATTCACGGAGCACATGGGAGCCGGTACCTTCTGTTGGCTTCTCAACACAAGTGTGACTGGTCCCATGTGTGTCACTGTAATATTGACTGAATCTTGAATATTAACAATCAGTCTGTGACGGTTCCCCGTGCGGGGCTTAGCTCCGGTGTAAGGTGACGGTTCCCCGTGCGGGGCTTAGCCCCGGTGTAAGGTGACGGTTCCCCGTACGGGGCTTAGCTCCGGTGTAAGGTGACGGTTCCCCGTACGGGGCTTAGCTCCGGTGTAAGGTGACGGTTCCCCGTACCGCTTCGCGTACGGGATAACCGTCCCCGGGAACAAAAATGTAATCAAAGACAGCCGAAACCATCCGATTTCGGCTCACCGGCCCCCGGCCCCTGAATCCTGACCCCTGAATCCTATTCCCTCTTCTTCCTCTTTTCCCGCAGCTTTTTTCTCGTCTCATCCGATGGACCGGAGCGCGGTTCCCTTGCCCCTTGCTCCTTGTTCCTCAAATCTGCTTCCAGCCCCTTGAGCTTGAAGAACCTCCGGATATTTTCCTGTGCGGATTCCGCGGCGATGATCCCGGCTTCGGTCATATCTCCCCGGCTTTTCGCCTCATCCATCAGGAGCCTTTTGAGTTCAACCTCGTTCAATCCAATCCCCGGTATTTTCGGCAGCGGCATCGGCCGGAACGGTTTTGGTTCGAAAGGTGCCGATCCAAAGAATCCGCTCTTTTCGACCCGTTTCGCGGCCCGTTCCATCTCCCGCTGCTTCGCCTTTTCCTGTTTCTCAAGTCTCTGCTTCTGGCGCTTTATTTCTTTGGCGTGAGACTTCATGACCGGCAGGGAAGAAGGCCTTCTCAAACCGGATGAAACCTTTTGATTGCTGATATCCCGGCGGATATTCGGCTCGCCTTTGAAAACCTGCGACTGTTCCAGCAGTTTTTCGCTGTCGATTTTCCCGTCTTTGATTTTCTGAATTTTGTCTTCCGTGGCCTTGAGTCGTTCGGCAAGAGCTGCCAGGCGGAACATCCAGCTGACCAGGCTCATGTCAATGCTCTTTTCATTCTCCTCAATTTCCCGCGCTGCCAGCCGGCATTTGCGGAAATGCAGCGAAACCATGCAGTACAGCTCATGGATAGACATATCACCCAGGTTGGAAAATTCCGTTGATATTTTTTTCCAGTTCCTTGAGAAGGGAAAAGTAGGCGGGCGAATGACGGTTGTAACGGGTGGTTGCGTAATGCAGGGTATTGAGGAAATACCATAAAGAGCCGGCCGTTTCCTCAAACTCCAGCGGGGCGCTGTTGTAGTACCCTTCCGGATCGAAGGGCAGGCCGTATTCATCGGCGATCTCCTTTTGATCGAAACGCGGCAGATCTTCCGGCCCCGCGTTGCTTTGCGGGTCGTTGTTCGCGGCAGTTTTCCCGGCGCTTTGAGCGTATTCAATGAGCTGCTGCAATTCCTGATCTGTCAGATCGGTCTTCATCGCCGTGCCTTCCATCCCGTTTCCGTCCTTTCTTTGAATTTTACTGAAACATTATTGTTATATTTCAGCTTAACAATAATATACTATATAAATTCTATTAAGTCAAGTATTAAAAATAAAATTAGAATATATTTATAAAAAAATACCAGATTTAATTATAAAACTTCCAAAAGTACCTGTAAAAAGACACTTTTGGAAGTTTTGTGATGATAATTACGGTTGCCGGATCTTAGATGCGTTAGCTGATTGAGGTGAGATCCCGATGATGAATGCTGTGAGCAGATAAAAAATATCGAAAAAGGATTCGCCGTATTTCATAATTCACATCGTTGTAAAATTGTTCCTTTACTGCGCACTGAATAGCAGATTCTTCAAGTTATGAATTATAATAGTTGACAAGAAAAATCAATCAATGTTACTTATAATTTATGGAGGTTGAGTGAACCAAAAAATATTTTCAAAAATCATTGTTTTGGCTGTTTTCGTTGCTTTATTAATGGGAACCGTCGTCTCTTTTGCAGAAGATACCAGGGAACAGTCCCTCTCACGAGAAGGATATACGCTGGAACAAGTGGTAATTCTCAGCCGGCACAACATCCGTTCTCCATTGAGCGGAAAAGGTTCAGTTTTGGGTGAAATCACGCCCCATGACTGGTTCTCATGGAGCTCAGAACCCAGTGAACTTTCCATCCGCGGCGGCGTTTTGGAAACAGAATTGGGACAGTATTTCCGAAAATGGCTGGAATCAGAAAACCTGATACCGGAAAATTACCGTCCGGATCCAATTGAAGTCCGCTTTTATGCCAATTCAAAGCAGCGCACGATTGCCACCGCGCAATATTTCAGCTCGGGATTTTTGCCGGTTGCTAATGCGCTCATCGAACATCACGTGGAATATGACACGATGGATCCGGTTTTCCTGCCGGGATTGACCTTTGCTTCTGACGCGTATCGGGAATATGCAGAGGCTGAAATCCGTGCACAGTTTACAGACAAAATCAATGATCTTTCCGACAATTACGCCCTGATCACGGATGTGATCGACATGGTCGATTCAAACGGATACAAGAACGGTTCCGTCAATGCTTTTCGGACAGATGACACAGAGATCATCCTGAACGCAGGGGCAGAACCTGCCATGAAAGGTTCATTGAAGACGGCCTGTTCTGTTGCGGACGCGCTTGTCCTGCAATATTATGAAGAACCGGATGAAATAAAAGCGGCTTTTGGACATCAGCTGAGCTTTGACGACTGGAAAAAGATCTCTGAAATCAAAGATCTTTATAATGACGTCCTGTTTACCTCTCCGCTGGTTTCTGCGAATGTAGCACATCCGTTGCTTCAGGAGATCCGCAATGAAATGGAAGCAGATGGACGGCTGTTTACGTTCTTGTGTGGGCATGACTCCAACGTTGGCAGCGTTCTGGCAGCGTTAGGCGTGGAAGATTATGAATTGCCGAATTCCATCGAATTGAAAACTCCCATTGGCTGCAAGCTGGTTTTCACAAAATGGAGCGATGCGGAAGGAAAGGATTACTGGGGTGTGGATCTGGTTTATCTGAACCCGGATCAGCTGCGCACTATGCCTTTGCTGGGATTAGATAATGGCCCTATGATTTTCCCCATTTCGTTTGATGGTTTGGAACCGAATCAGGCGGGGCTTTATAACGAAGCGGATTTACTGGAACGTTTTGATCAGGCTATTGCGGCCTACGACACGATTGTTGAAACATATTCCGATAATGTTCCGGCAGAGGTACCTGAGCCAAAGCAGGCTCAGTAAAAGCAGCGCTTTGAAAAGATGCGGATTTTTTATAATTCAATTCTAATTTGGTTTTAATTTTTACATGAGAACTCATGGCTATAATATAAGTAAGTAAACAGTAACTGTTCAGTTCCCGCAGTGACGCACATGGGGGGCACGACACAAGATGCCAGGTTCCTGCAGTGACGCACATGATGGGGCACGACACGCTTGTGTCGGTTTCACGACACAAGATGCCAGTCCCCATGTGCTTCGGGCTGAATGGTTACAATTGATAAACGAAAACAGGAGGTTCTCATGAAAAACAACAAAATCGTCCTTGCCATTATCGCTTTAGTTTGCGGCGCTTATGTTATCGGACCGGATCCGCTGCCTGTTGCGATCGATGATATTATTTTTGGGTTGATCGGAGCGGCAAACTTTTTGAAAATGATGAAGAATCCCGGAAAAACCACAATTCTGCATGAATAAATCACACCTTTTCCTGGTATGAGACTTCCGGGGACTTTCCTTTCATGGAACAGTCCCCGGAAGTCAGTTCACTGCACAGTTGTCCAGACGGAATTATTAACTTAAACCATCCCATTCTTCTCTTGTGATGCAGTTGATATGTTCGGTTCGTTTTTCGTGCAGCAGCGGAACATCTTTTCCTGTGATCGTGCGCTGATAACGGAAGCCGGTTTTTTCCTGAACACGTTTGGATTTTGTGTTCCCGTCATAATAACCGCACCAGACTTTGTTCATGCCCAGGTCCTCAAAAGCATGCCGCAGCATTTCGCGGACCGCTTCCGGCATCAGCCCTTGTCCCCAGAATGGTTTCCCGAGCCAATACCCCAGTTCACATTCGTCATCTTTTTCAGTGAAGTCACTGTGTCCTCTCAGTTTCAGCTCGATGGCACCGATTGCCCGGTTGTCTGATTTCAAACAGATGGCATAGGCTTCTTCACCGCAGAAAACCGTCCGGATGATCTCCCGGCTTTCTTCCAAACTCTGATGCACCGGCCACCCTGCGACCGGTCCCACTTCGGGATCTGAAGCGTACTTGTACAGGTCCTCCGCATCACTTTCCTCCCAGCGGCGAAATATCAATCTTTCTGTTTGCATATTCTGTTTCCTTCCGAATCTATTCAGGATGGAGCACGCGGGGCATTCGCCTTTTGACGTGAAGCCGACATAAGCGTGCGTTCCCACGTGCGTCACCGGGTTTTTGATCAATTTCACTCAACGTTTTGAGGCCCAACGACCCGGGCAATACCTGCGTTGCGAATCATTCTTTCGCAAATGGGGCACGGGGTACATTCGGTCATTTCAGCAAAACCTTTGCCTTCTATATATTCTTTTCCAGCAAGATAAAGAGTGGCTCCGAGCATACGGTTCCTTGAGGCAGACAGCATTGCGTTCTGTTCTGCGTGAACCGCTGCGCAATCGCCATAATTTCCGGAATTATGTTCAGCGTTCAGTCTGGGGCATTTTTCATAAATGTCGCAGCAGTTTGGTTCACCTCTGGCCGCACCATTATATCCGGTAGCGATGATCTCGTCATCTTTTACAATAACACAACCATATTGTCGTTTGAGACAAGTGCTGCGGGAAGAAACACTAACCGCGATATTGATGTAATATTTGTCTTTGGAAATGCGTTTCATTAGACATGCCCCTGTTCTGCCTTATTCATTTTCATGTGCCAGATATTATACTCGGGAAGATCATATTAATCACAATAGCAGCAAAAAACCGTCATGTATTGCATGATTTTTTTATGTCGTGATATAATCCGAACAACTTAATAACCCAGGAGGTATTATAATGAAGAAGTTATTTGCTCTTTTAGCAGTCGTTCTTTGCATCAGCATGCTGGCTTCCACTGCAGTCCTGGCTGACAATGTAGTGAAGATCGGTGTTTTCGAACCCGCTTCCGGTGACTCCGGTGCAGGCGGCAAGCAGGAAATGCTTGGCATGCAGTACGCAAATTATGAAACCCCGACCGTCGAAATCGGCGGCGAAACCTACACCGTTGAACTGGTCTACGCTGACAACGGCTCTTCCACTGACAAAGCCCCGTCCGCAGCCCAGCAGCTGGTTTCCAGCGGCGTTTCCGTCGTTCTGGGTTCCTACGGTTCCGGCGTCTCCATCGCCGGGTCCCAGTATTTCGCGGATGCCAACATCCCGGCCATCGGCGCTTCCTGCACCAACCCGCAGGTCACTGCCGGTAACGACCACTATTTCCGCATCTGCTTCCTGGATCCTTTCCAGGGTACAGTCCTTGCCAACTACGCCTACAAGGAACTGGGCGCCCGCACTGCTTACAGCCTTGCGGAACTCGGCAACGACTATGACCAGGGTCTGGCCACTTACTTCAAGCAGGCATTCGAAGCCCTCGGCGGTACCGTGATCGCCGACTCCTTCCCGACCGGCACCTCTGACTTCACCTCCTACCTGACCAATGCTCAGATGTACAGCGCTGAAGTCTTCTTCTGCCCGGTTTCCATCGCCTACTCCACCCAGATCGTCCAGCAGGCCTCCAGCCAGGGCGTGACCTTCCCGATCCTCGGCGGCGACACCCTCGACAGCAACGTTGTTGCCAATGCCGCGAAGGGCACTGATGTGAATGTCACCATCACCACCTTCTACCAGGAAGGCGCCAACCCGGATTTCGACAACGGCTTCAAAGCCTGGCTGAACTCCAACAATGAATACCTGACCAACAATGGCGGCAATGACATGATCGCCGCGGTCTCCGTCATGGGCTATGACACCTACTACACCGCTCTTGAAGCACTGAAGGCCGCCGGTACCACTGACAGCGCCGCTGTCAAGGCAGCTCTCCCGGGCGTCACCCTCACCGGTGTTTCCGGCTCCATCGCCTTCGATGAGATCGGCGATGCCATCCGCACCTCCGCTTTCGTAAAGAAGGTGGACAACGCTTCCGGTGACTGGAACTTCGTCACGGAACAGACGGTTGATTAACAGTTGTCAGTGGTCAGTTGTCAGTGGTCAGAGGTGTTTTGGTAAAATAGATTCTTTTGCCCAAATGACTATGAATACTGAATGACTGGTCTTATAAGACACAACGATGTTATCAAAACGGCGGAGGTATCAAGGCCGATGCCCCGCCGTTTTTCTCATTATTAATCAAACGGTGTCGATTCAGAGAGAACAAGTCGAATGGGATAACACTTGACACTCAACCGGTCCCCAGACCCTGACCCCTGAATCCTGAATCCTGACACCTGAATAGAGAAGGGAGTCTCTCCCCATGTGGAATACAGTTTTTCCTTACCTGCTTTCCGGCATTTCTGTCGGGGGGCAATACGCACTGATCGCCATCGGCTACACCATGGTCTATGGCATCCTGCGCCTGATCAACTTCGCTCACGGCGACGTTTTTATGGTGGCAGGGATCGTGATGGTCTACATGGCAGCCAGCGGGCTGCCGCTTTGGCTTTGTATCGTTCTTGATCTCGTGGCTACTGCCATCATCGGCTTCGCCATCGAACGCATCGCCTACAAACCGCTGCGGACCGCTCCGCGCATGAGCATCATGATTTCCGCCATCGGCGTGAGCTACACCCTGCAGAACCTGGTGCTTTACATCACCGGCGGTCTGAACCAGATCTACCCGAAGATTCCCTGGATCTCCGATTCCATCACCATCGGTTCCGCCACGACCAAGGTCGTGACGGTGGTGACCCCGATCCTGACCATCCTGCTGGTCTTCGCCCTGGTAATGCTCATCAATCACACCAAGGTCGGCATGGCCATGCGGGCCGTTTCAAAGGATTTTGAAACCAGTCAGCTGATGGGTATCAACATCAACAGCGTGATCTCCACCACCTTCGTCATCGGTTCTTTCCTGGCCGGCGTCGGCTCCACGCTTTACTTCACGAACTACACCACGGTCATCCAGACCAGCGGCGCCATGCCGGGGCTGAAAGCCTTCGTCGCGGCAGTGTTCGGCGGGATCGGTTCCGTTCCGGGTGCGGTGGTCGGTGCCTTCATCATCGGTATCGCGGAGAACCTCATCAAGGGTCTGGACATCATCCTGTTCAAGATGGGGCTGATCTCCAAACCGATGGGGCTGGCGATTTTCTCAGACGCATTCACGTTCGCGCTGCTGATCATCATCCTGGCAGTCAAACCGACCGGGCTCTTCGGTGAAAAATCCATTGATAAGGTATGAGGTGAATCCTATGAAAAAGAAACTCGATCTTCCTCATATTCTCACGGTCATTATCATTATTGCCATTTATGCCGCGGTTTTTATTGCTGAACAGCATATGCCGCCGACCTCCATGCTTTTCACCGTGCTCAAAAAAGGCGCGACCTATGCGCTGGTAGCTGTCTCCATGAACCTGCTGAACGGTTTTACCGGCATCTTTTCACTCGGACAGGCCGGTTTTATGCTCATCGGCGCTTATATCTTTTCCATTTTCACCATCCCGGTGGAGCATCGCGGCATCGTTTATCAATACTATGACGGCGGCGTGATCCAGTTCACCCTTCCGGTGCTGATCGCCATGATCCTGGCCGGACTGGTAGCTGCCCTGTTCGCCTTTCTGATCGGGCTGCCGGTGCTGCGGCTGAAGAGTGACTACCTGGCCATCGCCACGCTTGGTTTTGCTGAAATCGTGCGCACCATCTTCCAGTGGGACAAGCTGGGACCGGTCACGAACGGGTCCAATATGCTGCGGCTCTTCCCGACCTTCAACGATTTCAACATCAAAAACGCGGACGGAACGGTCGCGGTCTACCTTTCGACCATCATCCCGATGCTCATTGCAGGCGTCTGCATTGCCATCATCCTGCTCCTCATCAACTCCACCTATGGACGTGCCCTGCGGGCTATCAAGGACGATGAGATCGCCGCGGAGGCCATGGGGATCCACCTGGCCAGCCATAAGCAGATGGCGTTCTGTGTCTCCTCTTTCTTCGCCGGGGTCGGCGGCGCCATGCTGGCGATGTACCAGACCACGGTGCAGGCGAAGTCCTTCACCACAGCCATGACCTATGAAATTCTGCTGATCGTCGTGATCGGCGGTCTGGGGTCTGTGACCGGCAGTATTCTGTCCTCTTTCCTCTTCGTGGCCGCATCCGAATGGTGGCTGCGTTTCCTGGATCAGAAGCAGGTCATCAACGGCTTTGAAGTGCCGCTGCTGCGCAACGGGTTCCGGCTGGTGGTCTTCTCCTTCATCATCATGATCGTCGTGCTCTTCTTCCGTCAGGGCATCATGGGGACGAAGGAACTGCCTGACCTCTTCCGAAAGAAGAAAACCGCTGAAGGAGGTGCGAAATGAAGGATAACGTTCTGCACATCGAAAACCTCACCATGCAGTTCGGCGGCGTTGTAGCCGTGGACAACTTCAGCATGGATATCAACAAAGGCGAGATCGTCGCCCTCATCGGACCGAACGGCGCCGGCAAAACCACAGCCTTCAACGCGGTGACCGGAGTCTACCAGCCCACCTCAGGCCGGGTGATGCTCAATGGTGAAAATATCACCGGACTGCGCCCGGATCAAATCACTGCCCGCGGAATTGCCCGGACCTTTCAGAACATCCGTCTTTTCTCGTCCATGACGGTCTTTGAGAACGTACTCACCGCCCAACATCTGCGCCGGACCTCCAACCTTTTCTCCGCCACCTTCCGTCTGAACAAAGCGGAAGAAAAACGCATGCGGGAAGACACGGAAGCCCTACTCAAACAGGTTGATCTGTATGATCTTCGGGATGAAATGGCAGTTTCTTTGCCTTACGGGAAACAGCGCTTACTTGAAATCGTCCGCGCTCTGGCAAGCGGCCCGAAGCTGCTGCTGCTCGATGAACCGGCAGCCGGTATGAACCCTCAGGAAACGGATGAGCTGGGCGAGTTCATCAGACGGATCCGGACGGAATTTGACCTGACGGTCTTCATCATCGAACATCACATGAACCTGGTCATGAAGATCTCCGACCGTATTTACGTCATCGAATTCGGCAAACAGATCGCCGAAGGCAGACCGGAGGAGATCCAGAACAATCAGGATGTCATCGATGCTTATCTGGGAGGAGGAGACGAACTATGAGCCTTTTGAAAGTTATGGACCTCAAGGTCAGCTATGGTGGTATCGAAGCGTTGAAGGGCATCTCCTTCGCGGTGGAAAAAGGGCAGATCGTCACATTGATCGGTGCCAATGGCGCGGGAAAGTCCACCACACTGCGTACCATCTCCGGTCTGGTCCCGGTAAAGTCCGGCACCATCACCTATGATGGGAATGTCATCTCCGGGCAGCAGCCGCAGCAGATCGTCGCGCAGGGACTGTGCATGGTTCCGGAAGGACGCCGCGTTTTCCCGAACCTGACGGTTTATGAAAACCTGCGTATCGGGGCTTACCTCCGCAAGGATGACATCACCGCGGATGTGGACCATGTTTACAACCTGTTCCCGCGCCTGAAGGAACGTCACTGGCAGCTTGCCGGTACACTCTCCGGCGGTGAACAGCAGATGCTGGCAGTCGGGCGCGCGCTGATGATGCGCCCGAAGCTGCTGATGATGGATGAACCTTCGCTGGGGCTTGCTCCGCTGGTCATCAAGTCCATCTTCGAGATCATTCAGACACTCCACGAGGAAGGGATCACCATTTTGCTGGTGGAACAGAACGCCAATGCCGCGCTGCGCATTGCGGACTACGCCTTCGTCCTGGAAACCGGTATGCTGGATGTACAAGGCACCGGTCACGATCTCCTCAACGACCCCGCCATCAAAGCGGCGTATCTGGGAGAGAGTAAGAAGTAGTCAGTCAGTGGTCAGTGGTCACTGACCACTGACCCTAATGTCATAAAAATCCACTGACATTTATCAGGTATTCGCGGAAATGAATATAATTTTGAACATGAAAAACGAACTGCTTCGAAACAACCGACGAAATATCTGCAAATAGGCTGAGCTGCGGCAGTTTTTGATATTCCCATATATTGATCCTCCGCATGCAGCGGAGATTTTTATTTTATCGGCAATATGCCAAAAATATTGGAGCAATTATAATGTCTGAAAAAATCAACAAAGTATTATTAGCCTACTCAGGCGGTCTCGACACCTCGGCCATCATCCCGTGGCTCATCGACACCTATCACTGCGAAGTGATTTGCTACTGCGCCAACGTCGGACAGGAAGAAGAACTGGATCACCTGGAAGAACGTGCCAAGGCCTCCGGCGCCACCAAGCTCATCATCGATGACCTTGTCGAACCGCTCTGCAAGGACTACATCTGGCCTCTCGTCAAATCCGGTGCCATCTATGAACGCAAGTATTACCTCGGCACCTCCATCGCCCGCCCGATCGTCGCCAAGCGTCTGGTGGAAGTCGCCCAGCAGGAACACGCCGACGCCATCGCGCACGGCTGCACCGGTAAGGGCAACGACCAGGTTCGTCTGGAAAACGGCATCCATTCCCTGGACCCGTCTCTGAAGGTCATCGCCCCGTGGCGTATCTGGGATTTCACCTCCCGTGAAGACCTGCTGAACTATCTGGATCAGAAGGGTATCGGCTACCCGGATTCCGCCAAGAACCCGAAGCTCTTCAGCCGCGACCGCAACATCTGGCACATCTCCCATGAGGGCGGCCCCATCGAAAACATCGACGCCGAACCGGATGAATCCTTCTGGGTGCTGACCGTTTCCCCGGAACAGGCTCCGGACAAGCCGGAATATGTTGAAATCGAATTCGAAGCCGGTGAAGCTGTGGCTGTCAACGGTAAGAAGATGACCCCGGGTCAGATCGTCCATGAACTGAACGTCATCGGCGGACGCAACGGTATTGGCCGCTGCGATATGGTGGAGAACCGCCTCGTCGGCATGAAGTCCCACGGTCTTTATGAAACCCCGGGCGGCACCATTCTCTGCACTGCTCACTCCGAACTGGAATTTGTCACCTGCGACCGCGAAACCATGCACTTCAAGGACACCATCGCCCCGAAATGGGCCGAACTGGTCTACAACGGTCAGTGGTTCAGCCCGCTGGTTCAGTCACTGAACGTCTTCTTCGATGAGACCAACAAGTGGGTCACCGGCTCCATCAAACTGAAGCTCTACAAGGGCAACATCATAATCGCCGGACGCAAACCGAAGTACAACCTCTACAATGAGAACTTCGCTTCCTTCGGTGATGTCTCCCTCTACGATCACAAGGACGCCACCGGCTTCATCAGCTGCTTCTCCCTCCCGGGCAAGGTCATTGCCATGATGAAGAAACAGACGGGATTGGAGTAGCTTTTAGCTGTTAGCTGTTAGCTGTTAGCAATTAGCCGTTAGCTTGTCAAACGAAAGGAAGGCGCAAACACGCCTTCCTTTTTTATCTATTTAGGACGGAGCACATGGGGACTGGCACCTTGTGTCGGCTTCGTGACGCACATGGGGACAGGCACCTTGTATCGGCTTCGCGACACAAGATGCCAGTCCCCATGTGCTCCGCTGGATTCTGAACAGCTGCTATTCTGCTTTCAGTTCCGTCTTATTCTCGTACATGGCATGGTCGGCACGTTCGAATACCGCCCCAACCGCTGTATCGTCCTCGAATTTTGACATTCCGCAGGCAATCACAACACCGCCGGAACGCTTTGCTTCCCCGTTGTGTTCTTTCATCTCTTCAAGCCGTTTTTCGATATTTTCATAATCACTGCCCTGCGCGATCACTGCGAACTCATCCCCGCCGACACGAAAGACAGGACTGTGCTTGAAAATGTCACAGATAACTTTGCTCCCATCACGGATGTACTGATCCCCGGCCTGATGTCCGGCGGTGTCGTTGATCTTCTTCAAATCGTTCAGGTCCAGCATGACAATAGCAAACGGCGGTACCTGATGCATCACGATCTGGTTGTTCAGGTTCCTTTCTGCAGCCTGATAGGCATGTTTGTTTTTGATACCCGTCAGGGCATCAATATTCGCTTCAGATTGAGCCTTCACGAGGCGTTTCCTGATCCTCTCCTCCTGCCGGACCTGTACGTCAATATCATTAACACCGACGATCAGACGAGCCTTGCCTTGTTCTTCGACCACAGCAGCTTTCGTTTGTACATAACGCGGTCTGCCATTCATTATGAGACGAAAACCCAGGGTAAAGATGCCGCTGCTTTCGATTTCTGTTTTCACATTTTCTTCTGTGAACGCGGAGAGGAACAAGTCTATATCCTCCGGATGGCAAAACTGAGCGGCAGCTTTTCGGACTGTTCCAAAAAAGTCTGAGCCTTCCTTCGGTATATCCAGATTTTTCACATATTCATCGGTCGAACTGAATTCGTGATAGCTGCCGTTTTCCGGTTCTACCACATAGACAACCAGGAAATGCCCCGTAACTGCATGAAGCCGGGCGTAAACAGTTCGCTCTTCATGCATCCGTTCTTCCGCTTTCCGTCTCATGACAAGTTCATCGACGTCAAACACGCCGATGACAATAAAGCGGTCGTCGTCCTCCATCCAGGACACTTTCATGAGCACATAGAATGTCCTTCCGTCTTTGATCCTGCGATAGGTCATTCTGAATTCCCCGGTTTGTTCCAGAGTTGTCCTGAGCGTATCCTGATTCATGGCATTTATGAACGCATCCTGATCCTCCGGATGTACAAACAGTCTGCCTTCCCGTTCACAGCTTTTGAAAAAATCTGATGCCCGTCTGACTTCCTTGAGTACACCACGCTCATCATCGGTACAATATTCGATAAACTCCCCTGAATCTACATTCACATAAAACAGGTCTACACAGCCCCGTGCCAGAGCATATGCAACGTGGGAATAAATATTACCGGTTCGCTGCGCCTTCATCCAGGCCTTCCGAAGCCGTTTGTTTTCTTTTCTCAGACCGATATTCTGCCTGTTCATATCATAATTTCCTGAAAGAGTGCTTTCCCCTGTTATACTATTGTTAAAAAATGATTCCATTTTGATCCACCTCAAGTATTTTCTTCAATCAGGAGTTTTTTTCGGTTTTCAGCCTCCATTCTACAATATTTTCAGTCGCTCAACGATCCAGTTATGATGAATGTTCCAAAGTGTCACATTCGTTTTTATAATTGATTTATGTATTTTTCTCCTAACGTGGTTAAATTAAAGAAATGCGTAAATGTTCAGAACTCGCAGCGATGCACATGGGGACAGGCACACTTGTGCGGGCTGTGCCACACAAGATGCCAGTCCCCATGTGCTCCGTTCTGAATAGATACAGAAATGCGATAAACAAGGAACCATACAATATGAGCATGCTTTTTGCAGGAATCCTGAGAAAATTAAGAACAGAAAAAGGTCTCTCACAGCAGGACCTTGCAGATCAGCTGTACGTCACCCGTTCAACCATTGCCAGGTGGGAAAACGGCAGCCGGCTGCCGAATACCATGATGATTGCCCGGCTGGCTGAATGCCTCAGTGTCGATTTCAACACCCTTTTGAATACCGTGGCTGAAATCGAAGAAACTCCCAACGTTATCATCGTTGACGACAGAAAAATTGTCCTTTCGGGAGCGTTACCTATTCTGGAACAGACAATACCCAATGCTGTGATCACAGGCTTTACCCGGCCATCTGAGGCTATTAAATACGCAAAGGCGAACCGGGTCACGCTGGCTTTTCTGGATATTGAGATGGGAAAAACAAGCGGGCTGGACCTGTGCCGCACGCTGCTTGATATCAATCCCCGCACGAATGTGGTGTATTTGACCGCTTATGTGTCATATTCCTTTGACGCGTGGAGCACAGGAGCCTGCGGTTTTATGCTCAAACCAATCACCCCGGAGGGCATTCAGAAACAGCTGAAAAACCTGCGGTATCCATTTCCATTCGGAGGTTCATAAAAATGTGTCCGTTATTGACGCAAATAGAGTTAATAGCCACCGGTGCAGGGGGAATGTTGGTCCTGCTGGGGCTTGCAGCCGCTGTGATTATGCCCAATAGCGACCGGTGGAGCAAGCGTTTCTTCATAACCTTTTTTTCGATTCTTGTGTTGTACAGCTATTTCACTACTGTTGATATGTTCCTTACTTCCAGCAGTTCGGATATGATTTTACCGCTGAAGATCATTTATTATATTGAAACATTGCTTGCCTTGAGTCTGTTTCCCATGCTGACGGCCTATCTGCTCCACTGCTGCGGAGAAAGCCTGATTCACAGCAGACTGTTTCGTGCCGCGGTAATTCTGTCCGTCATTTGCTTTATTCTGATGAGTTTTTCGCTGTTTACGACCTGGTTTTATTATTTCACGCCGATCAATCAGTATCACAGGGGACCTTTGTATTCAACAATAATTGTCCTTATGAATTCGATTATGGTTCTAAATCTGGCCGGTGTGATCCAACGGCGGGAGAAGCTGTCAAAAAAGTACTTTTACGCTTATCTTATCGATATTGTCCCGCTGACAATCGCTTTGTTTATCCATTTATTCGTCTCAGTCTTTATGTTTTTGGGTTTCGGTTTTGCAATCTGTGCATTTTCGATGTTTGTCATCATCCAGTCAGATCAGATCGACCAAAACCTGCGTCAGCAGCGGGAAATCGCCAAACAGCGCGCCAGCATCATGGTGCTGCAAATGCGGCCACATTTTATTCACAACACCATGACCAGCATCTACTACCTCTGTGGGCAGGATCCGAAAAAAGCCCAGCAGGTCACGTTGGATTTCAACACCTACCTGCGCAAAAACTTCACCGCTATTGCCAGCGAAGACCCCGTTCCCTTTTCCGAAGAACTGGAACACACCCGCGCCTACCTTGCTGTGGAACAGGCTCAATTTGAAGACCAGCTTTTTGTTGACTTCGATACACCTCACATCACATTTCGCGTACCACCGCTGACGCTGCAGCCTATCGTGGAAAATGCCGTCAAGCATGGCATGGACCCGGACGCCGAAGCACTGCACATTTCCATCCGGACCCGGAAAACAGATTCCGGCAGCGAGATCATCGTGGAAAATACCGGTACTGATTTTACTCCTGTGAACGACAATGAGCCGCACGTTGCTCTGAAAAATATCCGGCAAAGGCTGGAAATGATGTGCGGCGGAAAATTGAAGGTCACGCCGCGCGATGGCGGCGGTACGATCGTGAAAGTAGTGATACCGTCCGGAAAAAGAAATCGTATTCCTTCCCTTTCGTGATATAATGACCGAAAAGATCCGCTATTACAGGGGAAGGTCATTGAAATGAAAAGATCCTTTTTTACAGTTTTCTCCGGATTGATCATGAGCGGTATCCTTTTGTTCACACAAAAGCTTGCCGCTGCTGACGATTTGTTCCAAATCACATTGATCAACGTCGGAAAAGGCGACTGCATACTGATCCAAACCGGGACGAAAGAAGATCCGATGACCGTCATGGTCGACACCGGTTACAAGGAGACAGCGAAGGATGTGCTTGCCTATCTTAAGGCGCACAATGTCCAAAAGATCGATGCACTGATCATCTCCCATTTCCACAAGGATCATGTCGGCGGAGGAGCCGCGATCCTCAAAGGAATCCCTGTCGGCAGGGTGTATATGCCTGATTACGAGGGAACCCGCAAAGTCTATGAAGAGATGATGGCTGTCCTCACCGCAAGCGACAACACGATCCCATACGAACGTCTGAAGGAAAACAAGAGCTTTTCCCTCGGAGGAGCTGAATATCGTCTTTACCCCAGTAAAATCGAGTTCGACGGAAACAATGACAATGATGTTTCCATGGCTGCGAGTCTGGAATACAACGGACATACGGCACTGTTCGCCGGTGACCTGGAAAATGACGGCATCAAACAGCTCTTCGAAAATAACCAGATTTCCGAGAATCATTTCAATATTTTGAAACTGCCGCATCACGGGGCTCAAGAAGAAAACACAGATCAACTGCTGAAGCGCCTCAAACCCGGCGGGATCACGGTGATCACCGACGGGCAGAACCGCAGAGCGCATGGGGTTTTGCTCGATGAATTACAGAACGATGGCTTCGAAGTTTACTGCAGCGCTGACGCGGGAATGATCAAGATCACTGCGGAAGATGCCGGATATACCGTTGAAAAATCGAAGAATCCGGATTACAAAACTTCCGGTGACTGGAAATATCTCCTTGCGGATGATGGTTCCGCAGTCCTCGCAGGATATACCGGGACCGGGACAGAAATCACCCTTCCTTCCGAAATCGATGGGAAGCCGGTAAAGTCCATTGCGGATTCAGCGTTTTATAATCACAAAAATCTACAGAGCGTCACGATTCCAAAAGGCATCGAATCGATTGGGAACTCCGCTTTTTCGTGGTGTACCGCCCTCAGGAATATCGCGATCCCCGGCAGTGTTGCCACCATTGGTGACGCGGCTTTTTCCTGGTGCACCTCACTCAATGACGTTACGCTTCCGGACAGTGTGAAATCTATCGGTGAATCCGGTTTTGAACGGTGCACGGCCTTGAATAACATAACGCTCTCCAAAGGACTGACCGCTATCGCTCCTTCGCTTTTCGAACGCTGCGGAAACCTTGAAAGCATTGTGGTCCCCGCAGGCGTGAAGACCATCGGGAAGGATGCCTTCAAGCGCTGTGCGAAACTTACAGACGTCAGCCTCCCGGAAAGCGTGACCCTGATCGACGAAGGCGCCTTTAAAAGCTGTGAAAGCCTTGAAAGCATTGATATCCCGGCAGGCGTGAAAACCATCGAAGAGTCCGCTTTCGAGTGGTGCACCGCTCTGAAAAGCATACAGATCCCGGACAGCGTGACCTCTCTCGGAAAATCAGCCTTTTTCAATTGTACGAGCCTTGAAAGTGCCGAAATCGGAAAAGGCGTAAAGACCATCAAAAAATCAACCTTTTCCAGGTGCATGGCTTTGAAAATCGTGACCATTCCCGATTCCGTTGAATCCATCAAAGCAGACGCATTCCGGAACTGCACGAACCTTAAAGAAATCCGCTATGGCGGAACGACCGCTCAATGGGAAGCACTCAAAAGGGACAAGGACTGGAATGCAGGAACTCCGGATGACCTGATCATTCATTGCTCCGATTCAGAACCCGATCCGGAACCGGAACCCGAACCTGATCCAGCTCCGGTTCCGGATCATCATCCGGGGATCCGCTTCTTCAGCATGCCGGAACTGCCGGGAACCGGATTCTCCGCCAATCATCCGGAGTCTCTTCGTGATCTTCCGGAAGATCTGCACTATGATCCCTCCGGCTTTACGCTGGAGATCCCCATGCTGGATGTATCCGAAATGATCGTTACTGTTCCCTTCCGGAACGGTGAATACCCGGTAGAATGGCTCGGGAGCAATATCGGTCTGCCGGAGGAATTTGATCTTCCCGGTTCCGGAACGAGCGTTCTCGTCGCCCATAATCACCTGAACACGGCAGAAGCAGGTCCGTTTGCTCTGCTCGCGACACTGCCGGAGGACGCGAAGTTATTCATCACCGACGGCAGAGGCAATCTGATAAGCTTCTCCGTCTTCGCCAACGTAAAAATTGCCGCGGATGACATGACAGCAGCCGAAAGCCTTTCATCGGCTTGTGAAAATTCCCTGCTCCTGATCACCTGTGAAGATGAAAAACCGGAGGGAGGTTATGCCTCCCGCCGCATCATTGCCGCGAAACCGGTCTTGCAGAGAGAATAACATTGATTTCATACGAAGCACATGGGGGACTGGCATCTTGTGCGGCGCAGCCCGTACAAGTGTGCCTGTCCTCATGTGCGGCGCTCAAATTTTGGACAGCTGTAAATATACGATATAAAGAGGAGTAAATCCATGCAAAAGAACACCCTTTGGTCAGGCGGACGGCTCTCAGCCGCGTTAAATCAATCCATGGCGGATCTCAACCGCTCACTGGATATCGACAAGCGAATGGCGGAACAGGACATCCGCGGATCTCAGGCCTGGGCAAAGGCGACCTGTGCCGCAGGGATCCTCACGAATGAAGAATATCAGATGATCCACAACGGTCTGGAACAGGTCCGGCAGGAAATCGCGGACGGTTCTTTCGTCTATCAGGATACCGATGAAGACATTCACACCGCGGTCGAACGCCGTCTGACGGAGATCATCGGACCGGTGGGCGGCAAGCTGCACACCGGCCGCAGCCGCAATGACCAGGTCGTCACCGACTTCCGCATGTGGATGCTCGACACCATCCCCGAACTGGAAGCGCAGCTCCGCTCCCTGCAGGGCTCCTTCCTGGAACGGGCGAAAAAGGACATTGACGTCTATCTCTCCGGCTACACCCACTTCCAGCAGGCACAGCCGATCCTGCTCAGCCACTGGTGGATGAGCCATTTCTGGGCACTGGACCGTGACCGTCAGCGCCTCTCGGAAGTGGCACAGCACGCGGACTCCCTGCCGCTGGGCTGCGGGGCACTCGCCGGAACCGCCTACCCGGTCGATCGCTTTGATATCGCCGAGTCGCTGGGATTTTCCATGCCTGCCCCAAACAGTCTGGATGCTGTCTCCGACCGGGACTTTGCCTGTGATTTTCTCTACTGGGCAGGGATGCTCGGCATGCACCTCAGCCGCTGTGCGGAGGCGATGATCCTGTATTCCACCATGGAATTCGGCTATATCACCCTTTCCGACGCTTTTTCCACCGGCTCCAGCCTGATGCCGCAGAAGAAAAACCCGGATTCCCTGGAACTGATCCGCGGCAAAGCCGGTATGCAGTTCGGTCATCTGTTTTCCCTGCTCTCCTCGCTGAAAGGCCTCCCCTCGGCCTATGACAAGGATCTGCAGGAGGATAAACAGCTGGTCTTCGCTGCTGCCGATACCGCTTCCCTGGTGATGGCCGTGATGAAAGGCGTCCTGGACACATTGACCGTGAACAAAGAGCGCTGCATGGCGGCGATCAATACGCAGGCACTGGCCACAGATATCGCGGACTATCTGGTGAAGAAGGGGATGCCCTTCCGGGAAGCGCACCATGCTGTCGGAAAAGCTGTCAAGATCAGCGAGACGGATAAGTGCGACCTTAAAGAAATCAAGCTGGAAAAATGGAAGGAGATCAGCCCCTTATTCGATGAAGATGTCTACGAAGTCTTCTCCATCGAAAACGCCGTTGACGCCCGCTGCGCCTGGGGCGGCACTGCCCGCTTCCGTGTCCTCGAACAGATCCGCTTTGCCGAAAAGGTTCTGGCGAACAGCTGAAATGACTCACGCAGAAAAAAGACTTTTTCTTATTCGCGCACTCCTGGATGAGGAACCGGAGTATCAGAACATCGTGATACCCTCTGCGGAAGACGCTCAAAACATACTGCTGCGGAGCCTTTTCAACGTCCGCATGCCGGGAGCGGTGAGCGAAGATTTTCTTAAGGTTCAGGATGAATTTCTTAAGGAAGCCATTTTCGCGAAGGGGATCACGGAGCTCCCCTCCTTTACCCCGGTTCAGCCGGATATTTACCTCTGGCAGGGCGACATCACGACCCTGAGCTGTGACGCCATCGTCAACGCCGCCAACGCTGGGATGACCGGCTGCTATCAACCCTGTCACAACTGCATCGACAACTGCATCCACACCTACGCGGGCGTTCAGCTCCGCAATTACTGTGCGGAGCTCATGGAAAAGCAGGGACACGAGGAACCGACCGGTCAAGCGAAGATCACTCCAGCGTTCAACCTCCCCTGCCGCTATGTGCTGCACACCGTCGGCCCCATTGTTCAAGGCCCGCTGACAGCGGAACATGAAGAACTGCTCGCCTCCTGTTACCGCTCCTGCCTGGATCTCACCCAAAAGAACGGGATCCAAAGCCTTGCCTTCTGCTGCATCTCCACCGGTGTCTTCGGCTTCCCGCAGAACCGGGCCGCGGAAATTGCCGTGCGGACCGTGCGGGAATTTCTGAATCAAGCACAGCAGAACTGTACTACTGCGTGCAGCGAATCAGCTCCTGAACGCACAAACCGGATCAAGGTGATTTTCAACGTATTCAAGGACGAAGACTATGCCATCTACGCCAAACTGCTCGGATAACATCAACAGACTGAAAACTGCACTTGCCGAAACGGACGCTGTCCTCATCGGCGCCGGAGCGGGACTCTCCACCTCCGCCGGGTTCACCTACAGCGGGGAACGCTTCGAGAAATATTTCTCCGACTTCCGCGAAAAATACGGCTTTATCGACATGTATTCCGGCGGTTTTTACCCCTACGAAACGCCGGAAGAGATGTGGGCGTTCTGGTCACGGAACATTATGGTCAACCGCTATATGGACGCGCCGAAACCGGTCTATCAGGATCTGCTGAACCTGGTGAAAGACAAGGATTACTTTGTGCTCACCACCAATGTGGATCACTGTTTTCAAAAAGCCGGTTTTGACAAGAACCGCCTGTTTTACACCCAGGGCGACTACGGCCTGTTCCAGTGCAGCGTCCCCTGCCACCCAAAGACCTATGACAATGAAGCCATTGTCCGGGAGATGTGGGACAAACAAAAAGATATGCGGATCCCCTCCGAACTCATCCCAAAGTGTCCGCGCTGCGGGGAACCGATGACGACGAACTTACGGATCGACGAAACCTTCGTGGAAGATGAGGGCTGGCACAGGGCGGCTGACCGATACCGGTCCTACCTGCAGACCCACATCGGGAAGATCCTCTTCCTCGAACTGGGCGTGGGCATGAACACCCCGGGGATCATCAAATATCCCTTCTGGAACCGAACTCTCGAAAACCCGCAGGCGATCTATGCCTGCATCAACTACGGCGAAGCCTTCTGCCCCGAAGAAATCCGGAACCGCTCCATCTGCATCGATGGGGACATCGCAGATGTGATCCATGTATTTTCGGTAAATGGTGTTATGGAGGAATTGCCCGTATGAATTATCAGGATATCAATGCGGAAACGATCGACCGCTGGGTGAAGAACGGCTGGGAATGGGGACAGCCCATCAGCCATGAGACGTATGAAAAGGCAAAACAGGGCATTTGGGACATGCATTTGTCCCCGACAAAGAAAGTTCCTCATGAATGGTTTGGCGAAATCAAAGGGAAAAAGATCCTGGGATTGGCCTCCGGAGGCGGTCAGCAGATGCCGATCTTTGCCGCGCTCGGGGCAGACTGCACCGTGATGGATTACTCGGAAGAGCAGCTGAAAAATGACCGCATGGTGGCGGAACGGGAAGGGTACGATATCCGCATCATCCGCGGAGACATGACCAAACGCTTCCCCTTTGAAGACGAAGAATTCGATTTGATCTTCCATCCGGTTTCCAACTGCTATGTGGAGGAGGTGAAACCGATCTGGAAGGAGTGTTACCGCGTGCTGAAGCATGGCGGGATCCTCCTCGCCGGGACCGACCACTATGTTAACTATATCGTGGATGACGATGAGGAGCGGATCATCAATCACCTGCCTTTCAATCCGCTGAAGGATCCCGAGCAGATGCGGCAGCTTCAGAAGGATGACGGCGGGGTGCAGTTCTCCCATTCGTTGGAGGAACAAATCGGCGGACAACTGGAAGCGGGCTTCATCCTGACAAACCTGTTTGAAGATACAAATGGCGAAGGCCGCCTGGCTGAACTCAACATTCCGTCATTCCTCGTCATGCGTTCCGTGAAGCAGTAGACATTAGGGGATAGGATATAGGGGATAGGGGATAGGATATAGGCAATAGGATATAGGAGATAGTGAGTATAACTTGAAACTGAGAATTGTTTTTCTCCATTTATGCGTCACAAAACTGCTCATTACATGAAAAGCAGCAATGCAACAATTAAATCAAATTCTAATCATAAAGATAATTGAAAGTGGAATCAAAAGAATTATCTTCGTGTATGACAATAAGAGGAAATCTCAGATGAAACTGAAAATTGCTTTTCTTCAACTGCTGCCGGGAAAAAGTTTGGAAGAACAGATGGAAATCGGGAAAAGAGCTTGCATTGAGGCGAGAAGCGGAGGTGCGGATATCGCTTTGTTTCCGGAGATGTGGAGCGATGGATATTGCCTTCCACAGGATGAAAAGAAACTGAATCAGCTCGCGATCCGGAAAGACAGCGATTTTATACAGGCTTTTCGAAATCTGGCGGCGGAGCTTCGGATGGCAATTGGGATAACCTTTTTGGAGAAAACCGATACCAAACCGCTGAATTCGATCATCCTGTTTGACAGAAACGGGAGAGAAGTTCTGCATTACTCAAAAGTCCATACCTGCGCATTTGATCTTGAAAAAGTACTGGGAGCCGGAAATGACTTTTACACGGCTGATCTCGATTTCGGAAATGGAACGGTGAAAGTCGGCGCGATGATCTGCTTTGACCGGGAATTCCCGGAAAGCGCGCGGATCCTGATGCTCAAAGGCGCGGAACTGATCCTTGCTCCAAATGCCTGTCCGATGGAGATCAACCGCCTTTCCGCACTCAGGACCAGAGCCTATGAAAACATGCTGGCTGTCGCGACCTGCAATTATCCCAAAGGACATCCGGACTGCAACGGTCATTCCACCCTGTTTGACGGTGTTCCCTGGCTGCCGGATGAACCCGGCGTGAGGGATATGTGCGTATTTGAGGCGCCGGAAGAAGAAGGCATATATCTTGCGGAACTGGATCTGGACCAATTGCGGAATCACAGACAAGATGACGTCATGGGAGACAAGTACAGACGTCCGGACGTTTACGGAATTTTGCGATAGGGAAAACAGGATGATCCGGCAGAAAAACTTGGCGTCACCAGACAGACGATTATTGCCATAGAAAACAACAAATATGATCCAACGCTGGAACTTGCTATGAAAATATCCGAATTCTTTGGTCTGAGCGTAAATGATATTTTCCATTTGAACTGTTAGGTATTTTCAGGAGTAGCAAGTGATTTCTTATGCTGATTTGTCAGTATAAGAACGAAAATATCATAGAGGTGATATGGAGTTGATTAAAGGAAAAAATATCAAAGCATTGGCGAATCCGGGGGTGGTCTCACGCCAGCTGCTGAATCCGGATAATTCAGCGAGCGAAAGAGTGACGATCACGGAAGTGCATCTGGAACCCGGTGCTGTCCAGCCGCGGCACACGCATGAGTTCTCCGAGCAGATCTGGTATGCGCTGAAAGGAACGGGAAAACTGCTCTTGGCAGATGACCGGGAAAAAGAGTTCACCGCCGGTGATGTAGTGCGCTTTGCTGAAAATGATGTTCACGGGCTGAAAAATGACGGGGATGGAGAATTCGTTTATCTTTCGGTCACAGCCCCGCCGATCAATTTCAGCTATGCCTATCGGGAGAGAAGGAGATAATATTCAGGATATAGGGGATAGTTGATCCGTCAGAAGGGTATTTAATATGAAACGGGAACTGGGAATCGCGCGGTGTGGGCTGGCATGTTGTTTATGCTCGGAAAATGTGACCTGCAAAGGCTGTAAAAATGACGGCTTTCTGGAGCTTTCCTGGTGTAAAGACGCGGAATGGTGCGAAAACCGCAAATGTGTGATCGCGAAGGGGCTGAACGGCTGCTATGAATGCACACCGGAGTCATGCGGTAAAGGACTTTACAAGGAAAAGATCAAAGCCCGAGCCTTCGCAGAATTCGCTCGGCGATATGGCATCGAAACCCTGCTTGACTGTCTGGAACGGAACGAACAGGCCGGGATTGTCTACCACCGCGACGGGATCATAGGAGACTATGACGAATTTAAGGACTTGGAAGAACTGATCAACTTTATCCAAAACGGCAAGAAAAAAGAAAGTAACTGTATTAGTTTCGTGACAGCAGCAGAACCGACCTTGTTTGTTCCATGAATTGCAGCGCTGCTTTGCGTATAACGGGATATTTGACATCTTTTCACTTTGCGTGTTACGGTGTTTTCTGATATAATTAACTTTGCGTATTGCGGAACACATCGTAATTATGGGAGATTGATCATGGAAATCGAACGCGGAATTTATCAGAAGCTTCTGAAGTGGAAAACCGAGACGAAGGGAAGAAAAGCGCTGCTGATTGAAGGTGCCAGACGAGTCGGGAAATCCACCATTGCGGAAAAATTCGCAAAAGAACAATATCGGTCTTATATTCTGGTCGACTTCAACAACGTATCAAAAAAAATCAGGGATAATTATGACAATCTGAATCAGCTTGACATCTTTTTTCAAAATCTTTCCCTGGAATATAACGTTCGTCTTTATCCCCGGGAATCGCTGATCATCTTTGATGAAATTCAAAAATACCCAAAGGCCAGAGAAGCCATCAAATATCTCGTCGCAGATGGACGTTACGATTTCCTTGAAACCGGATCCCTGATATCTATTCGCGAAAATGTTGAGAATATCTCCATCCCATCTGAGGAAAGAAAAATAAAAATGTACCCGGTGGATTTTGAGGAATTCGCGGCTGCAATGGATGAAGAAATCCTGCTGGAATATATTGAAACGTGCTGGCAGAAAAAAGAACCTCTCGAACGATCCATGCACAATAAGGCTATGAGGCTTTTCCGGGAATATCTGCTTGTGGGCGGAATGCCGCAGAGCATCGTCGCGTATAAGGAGAACAGCAGGGATTTTTATATGAGTGATATCGAAAAGCGGGATATTCTGGAACTTTACCGCGATGATATCAAAAAGGCATCCCGGAAATACAATTCCCGTGTTTCTGCGTTATTTGACAATATTCCGGGATATCTGTCACGGCATGAAAAAAAAGTGGTCCTCAGCAGGCTTGAAAATGATGCCCGGTTTTCTCAATATGACGAACCATTCTTTTGGCTGGATGATTCTATGATCTGCAATCTCTGTTATAAATGCACCGATCCCAATGTCGGATTCGCGCTGAACAAAGATGATGCAGAGGTTAAATGTTACCTGGGGGATACCGGATTGCTTGTCAGTCTTGCTTTCAGTGAAAATGAAATTTCCGATCAGCAATTGTACAAAGCGATTATGGATGGGAAGCTTTCACTGAATGAAGGGATGCTTTATGAAAATATGATCGCGCAGATGATCGCGGCAAAGGGAAAGAAACTGTATTTCTATACCCGATACAGTGAGGAAAAACATCGGAATGATATCGAGATCGATTTTCTGCTCTCCAATGAGAGCAAAACACAGATGAAGATATTCCCGATTGAAGTGAAGTCATCAAACAATTACAAAACGGTGTCGTTGGAGCGGTTTCATTCACTTTATTCTCGTCGGATCGCACAGTCCTATGTGATCCATCCGAAGAATTTGGTTATGAGCGAAGATATCATCAAAATCCCGCCCTATATGTTTTTCTGTCTTTTCGATTAACCATCAACGTTTGGAAACATTCGGTTTTTCATATGCGGTGATTTTGGCGACAGGTTTTCCGCAGCGATGAATGATGACAATAGACGAAGTAACTGATATTATAAAAAAACATGGCGGAGAAGCAGCGAGTCAAGACAAGGATGCAAGGAGCTGTCTTATCGAAGAATTGGCAGATGTCCTTATGTATTACAACGATATTTTTCTTTGTTATGATATCTCGGCAGAAGAATTAAAACGATCCTATGTCAGTAAGTTCGAAAAAAATATGAAACGATGGTAAGTGCAGTTTGGTGGAGGAACATGCTGAATAGCAAAGGTTTTGATTTGTGGGCTGATGGGTATGATAAAGCGGTCGGGATTTCTGACGAAGAATACAAGTATCCATTTGCGGGCTACAAAAAAGTGTTGAGCACAATCTTCCAAACCGTAATGGAAAAACCGGATGCGGTGGTACTTGATATCGGTTTCGGGACCGGATCACTTACCGCAAAATTATATGAGCATGGCTGTGTGATTTATGGACAGGATTTCTCGTCGAAGATGATCGAGCTGGCGTCAGAGAAAATGCCGCATGCTCACCTGTATCAGGGCGATTTTACGAAAGGCCTGGCAGAGCCCTTAAGACAGCAGACTTATGATTATATTATTGCGACCTATTCGCTGCATCATCTGACGGATGATTTGAAAAAGGTTTTTCTCAGTGATTTACTTGGCCGTCTGAATAAAAACGGCAAGATCCTGATCGGTGACGTCGCTTTTGAAACCCGCGATGAGATGGAACAATGCCGTCAGCAGGCCTGTGATGAATGGGACGATGATGAAATTTACTTTGTGGTTAATGAGCTGAAAAAGGATTTTCCGGCTCTGCTGTTCACAAAAATCTCCTATTGCGCGGGAATTTTGACACTGGTCGGATAAATCGGTATTTGGAGGGTACTATGCTCGACAGAACCATTCCATTTTGCAATACGATTATGAAATGCTCCGATTATGAATACAGGGATGTAGAATTGCCAGATGGTTTTTCTATCGTTTCCTACCAGCCCGGTTTTGAAAGAGAATGGGCAAAACTGGAGTGCGCCATTGGTGATT
>CADATZ010000032.1 GCA_902791025.1 uncultured Chloroflexota bacterium
TCGATCTCACCGCTGTTCTTTTTTCCATCGCTGATTTCCATGGATACTTTTCCTTCGGAAACCACTTCACCATCCTTGATGACGATCGTAAGCTCTTCCAAACCGACTGGCATATCAGACGGGATCCCCCACGAGCCGTTATTCTTCACATGATGAATGATCACCTTTTGCGTCATTGCTTTCGCAATCACGATTTCCTCTACCGCTACACCGCTGGGATACATACCTGCTTTTTTAGCAAACGCCTTAATGGTGGAGGTTTCAGAAACGGTAATTGGTTCGACGTACTTCTGCATGTTGGAATTTGTATCCGCCGGTTCGGAACCATCGGTAGTGTACCAGATATCAGCGTCCTCTGTTCTACAGATGATCCTCACAGTGCTTGGTGAAGCCTCGTCGGCTCCCGTTATCACTTCGAAACCGGGAGCCGCGACCGTATTCTCGGACTTTAAAGAAGGAGGAGCAAGCCTGATCAACGCATCAGCCGTCGGTGTACCGGAAACAGTGATCTGCGTATCGCTGTTACGGGTCACGCTGATCCCCTTGTCGGAACCCACGCTGTAATTCTCCGGGAAGTAATAACCGTCGTTCGCGGTATAAACCACCGCTTTGATTTCGGATCCACTATTCACGTTCTGACTTACATCACCGGATTCCTCCGTCTTCGTCATGTTAGCACCCGGAGTCACCGTCACACTGCGGATGATGAGATTCCATTTTGCCTTCAATATGATATTATTCGTTGTGACCGGGGTATTGAAATCATAGGCAGTCTCCGACAGATACCACCCCTGGAAGCTGCTGCCATCCTTCGACGGTGCTCCCGGACTGGACGCGGTGCTGCCGTGATTGACTGTCTGTGTCAGACCGGTGGTATTGCCCTGACCGTCGGTGACCGGCGTATAGATATTGGTATTCCAGCCGGTAAGCGTACCGCCGTCAAAATCATAGCTGATTTGGTAACCGAAGACGATTGTCTTTTCCGCGGAATTCAGGAATTTGGCATAGCCCTCATCACTGCTGAAAACCGCCAGATCATCTTCCGTGGGAGCCTTACTTCTGCCCCGTGCCGCGACACCGGCGCCGCTCTTCAGCGTAACGCCGATGGAGCTTCCTGCTGCCGGTGTATCATATATGCTAATGCCGGAACCTTCATGCAGATAAATGCCGCGGCTGCTTTCTGCGGAGCCCCGGCTGACGATAATCGGATTTTCATTGGAAATATAGACAAATGATTTCTCGAATGCTTCAATCGCGTATTGGCCATTGCCTTTTATCTCTCCGCCGGACAGATAAAAAGCACCGGTAGTACCATCAAGCGTCACGCCATTCCCGGATGCCCCGCTGATCTCACCGCCGGTCATCGAACATGATGTACCACAAATCACGCCGGTCGTTCCGCCGCTGATCTTGCCGCCGGACATCACAAATTGTCCTGAGGAATTCACATTAGTCGTTCTTCCGCTGATTTCGCCGCCGTTCATCACAAATTTTCCTGTGTTTTTCACATTGGTCGTTCCGCCGCTAATTTTGCCGCCATACATGGTGAGCACATTCGGCCCATCCACAATATTTATCACATTTTCGCATCCGCCCGGATCACAAACGATCTCGCCGCTTTTCTCGGCAGATCCATCATTCAGCGTGAGTTGTCCATAACTATAATCACCGCCAACTTTCATTCGATAAATCTGGATCAGGTCGCCGGAGGACGAATCGGAGCTGCCGCTGATGGTCTTCCCGTTCAGGTCCAGTGTTATGAGTTCCTTCCAGACCAGGATGGGGAAGGTGTCTGTGGAAGCGCTGATGTTGTCCAGGAGCAGGATCGTATCGTTTGGTTGAGCCGCGTCCATCGCATCCTGGAGAGAGGTATATCTGTTTGTGACGTTGCCCGAGGTGATACTGGCGACAGCTCTTCCCAGCTTTGCTTCCCCCGCGGCGGTCAGGCATACGTCGTAGCTGCTGTCGTCGCTGCTGAAATTGGCGGATGTCCCCCGGTTATTCAATCCATTGGTGAAGACGCCGGGTTTCGCCATCGAGATGCCGAGCATCGCGGATGGGCTGAGACTCCCGGTAACGTTGATGCTGAGGTCATTGCTGCTATTCAGAAAACGAACATTATTCGTGCCATTTCCGGTCACGGTTGGACTTGAAGCTCCGGCTACCGGCGTGTCTGAGAGATTCAGCTTTCCGTTCGAATATCTAATACCGTATTGGGTATTTTCTGTGATGGTGCCACCGCTGAGATTTAAAGTTCCCCGGTTATTAGGATCACCAATCCCAATTCCGAATTCATTTCCTTTGATAACGCCGCCGAGCATTGTTACCTCACCGGACACTGCCCAGATGCCATAAGATCTATGTCTGCTGATCTCTCCGCCGCTGATCGCTGCTGTTGAATCACCCGTAATATAGACTCCATAAACGTTGTTTATGATGTTCCCGCCCGTCATCGTAAAACGGCTCTGATCTAGTAGATTAACACCAGTGACGCCTCCGGTAATTGTGCCGCCAGACATATAAAAGCTTCCTTTGTTTACCTGAACGATAATAGAATTATCACCGGATGTTGTGAGTGTTCCTCCTTCAAAATAAAACGATCCACCGTTCACTTCTATTGGCCAGGTTTCAAATTTGATTTCACCGCTGTTCCCCGAATTTTTCACCGTCAGCGTAACACCGGAATTGATTCTAAACTGGCAGCCTGTGACATTATGCCCATTGAGGTCCAGTGTGACGCCGCCCGAAGGAACTATCCAGATGCCGCCGCCGCCAATCGTAACATCTGTGGTTAAATAGTACGTTCCCGCGTCGTACGGCAGTGTAACAGAATCACTCCAGGCCGTGCCCTCCTGTGCCAGAGCGGAGCCCCGTGTCCCGCACATCACCCCCGCCGCGGCCAGCATGATCACAAGGCACAGCTGCCCCAACGCGGCCACTACCCGGGACCGAGCACTTGGGGACGAAGCACGTGGAGTCTGGCAACCTGTGTCGCGAAGCCGACACAGGCGTGCCTGTCCCCATGTGCGTCTCAGCCCGCACTGGCGTGCCTGCGAAAGACCCTGCTCTGTACGGTACGAGCTGCGCTCGTTTTGAATGCGGAGCAGGAGCTGCGCCCCCATGTGCGTCTCACCATCCCGCGGAACCCCGCTCATCAGGACGGCATTGCTCCTTCGCTCAGCGCCGCACATAGGGACAGGCACACTCGTGCCGGCTGACGCGGCACTCGGTGCCAGTCCCGTATGTGCTTCGGGCTGCGCGGCACTCGATACTCGTCCCGTATGTGCTTCGGGCCGCGCGGCACTCGATACTCGTCCCGTATGTGCTTCGGGCTGCGCGGCACTCGATACTCGTCCCGTATGTGCTTCGTATGGTTCGAGCCTGAAGCAATATCGCATCAGATAAATTGTCAGAATAATGGAAAAAAAGGTCACTGCAGCAAAACTGCCGTTGATTACAAAATTACCTGTCTGAGGTAGTACAGCCATTCTATATTACCTTTCATTTCATAAGCTTGAACCGCAAGTCTCAGTCCCAAACCCGGGATAAACTGCACCCGAAGTCAGCCCTCCTGTGCCGAGCGCTTCGTGTCGCCCTGACGCTCATACTGACGGGATGCACGCCGTCCTTTCCTGACTCTCCCGAGGCGCAGGTGGACTGTCTTCGCGTGCTTTATGAGCAGAGACAATACCCATTCGGATCAACACAATAAGAGACTTTCAGTCTCATATTATCCTATTATACCACATTTTATTCCATTTGAAAAGGCGGTTTCTGCAGCTATTTTGGGCACACATTATGAGTCAGCGGTGAATCTCTTGATTTTCATCGTTACCGGCATTATAATGGCCCCGTTTCCAGTGGAAACAATCGATATCATTTTAAAGGTGAAGTTCAAAAGGAGTAGAAATGAAAATCACCAAAAGCAATAAAATCATGTTGTGTGCCGCCCTGGTACTGATCCTGCTGGGCAGCATTCTTGCGGGAGTGTTCAACTCCGGCAATGGTTCTGTCAAAGTGAGCCGCATCAGCTTTGACGGCGAAAACGGACAGCTCAGCGGGCTGCTTTACATGCCGAAGGACGCTTCGGCTGACAATCCGAAACCGACCATCATCGTCACGCACGGTTATCTGAACTCCGCGGAAATGCAGGACGCGAACGCCATCGAGCTCTCCCGCCGCGGTTTTGTGGTCCTGGCACTCGACCAGTATGACCACGGTCACTCCAAACTGAATCACGACGTTTATACCGATACCAGCTTCTTCGGTGTCTGGCTGCCCTTCTGGGCTAACTCCATGAATGATGCCGTGCAGTACATGTACGAGCAGCCCTACGTTCTCAAAGATGAGGAAGGCAACGGCATCATCGGCGTGACCGGTCACTCCATGGGCGGTTTCTCCTCCACCATGGCGATGGCAATGGACGAACAGCAGGCTGAATTGACCGGCGTCCGCAAGATCTATGCCGGACTGACAGAAGGCTCCGACTTCCAGTACACTTCTATCATCGGTATCGACGCGGCCACTGCCGACGCACTAGGCGGCGGACGCATTATGGGGAAGGTTGCAGCTCAGTATGACGAGTTCTTCTTCAACGATCCGACCGTCGAAGGCGGAACCGTTCGTCATAAGGACTATGTCTCCACACCGGACGGCATGACCTTCCTGCAGGTCACCGAGCCGGCAAAGGCCAACACCTGGTATGACACCTCCGATGGCGGGAGGCGCATCATCTACCAGCCGGCAGAGACCCATCCGTGGAACCACTTCTCCAAGAATACCACTGCCTACGCGATTTCCTTCTACCAGCAGGCTTTCGCCGACTATAATTACTACCTGAAAGACATTGCTCCGGAAAGCCAGATCTGGCAGTGGAAGGAATTCTCCGAATGCGTCGCCCTGGTCGGATTTATTCTGCTGATCATCTCCCTCTCCGCCACCGTGCTCACGCTGCCCTTCTTCAATAAGGCCAACACCGGCGAGTTACCGGTTCTTGATTTCCCGAAGGGTGCCGCGAGATGGATCACCATTGTGGTTCTCATCATCGCCATCCTGCTGCCGGGCCTCTTCTTCTCCCCGCTGATGGATGACGGTGCCAACAGCGCGTCCGTGAACATCCTGTTCTATGCCGGGATCGTGGTCGCCCTGTGCGGTGTGGTAATGCTGGTCCTGAACCTCACGAAGAAGAAGGATCTGAAGGTCACTGTCGGCACTATCATCATGGCCGCTGCCGGCGCGTTGCTGGCACTCGTCGCCAAGACCCCCATGTACCAGGACAACGGTTTCTGGACCGCCATCGGCATGAACTCCATCACCTACTGGACCATCGGCTGCACGCTCATCAGCCTGTGCATCACCTCCACCGTCTATGTCTTCCTCAAGTCCAAAGAGGGTCTGAGCTTCAAGAATTACGGCGTTGTCTTCAAGCCCATGGCCATCATCGGCGGTCTGTGCACTGCGCTGGTCACCGTGATCCTTTCCTACGCGGTGCTGTTCCTGATGGACGCTCTCTTCAAGGCTGACTTCCGCATCTGGACCTTCGCCTTCAAGACCTTTGATTTCAACATCTTCCCGGCGATCCTGCGGTACCTGCCGACCTTCCTGGCGTTCTATTTGGTCTCCACCATCGGCATCACCATCAACACAAACACCACCGGACTCAAGGGCGTCTGGGGCTATTTGCTGGCGATCTGCCTGAATGCCGGCGGCGCCATCATCTGGCTTGTCCGTCAGTACACCACCCTGTTCTCAACCGGTGTGGCAGCCCATCCGGGTTCCGCCCTCTCCGGCATCATGCTGGTAGCCATGGTTCCGACGCTTTCCATTGCGGCAGTCATCTCCCGCTATCTGTATAAGAAGACCGGCAACGTCTGGACCGCCGCCTTCCTGAACGGGATCCTGATGACGGTCATGGCCATTGCCAACACGATGGTAGTGTTCAAATAGGGATTAGGGTTTAGGGATTAGGTGTTAGAAGTTTCTGTACTATCCTAAGCTTAATACCTTTCACCAATGTCCCACCATTATAAAGAACGACCCGCGGCTGCGGGTCGTTTTCATAGATCTGCGTCGTTAATAAGCCGCAGTCACCCTGCGGGAGGCATATCCACCCTCCGGAAGCTCATCCTCGCAGGTAAGGAGTGTCAGTGTATTTTCATACATTTTAGCGATCCGCTCAAGCGCGGCACCATCATCCGCGTCTATCTTTTCCGAAGCATAAACCGTGAATGACTTCATGGAGCCATCTTTTCCGGTTACAAAGATCTTATCCCCAACAGCCAGATTCGACAGCAAAGCAAACGGTCCTGCTTCCATGGTGTTCAGGTGATTGTGACCTGTAATGACCATCCGGCCCTCCCCCGGATGAGCAGAACCTTCCAGCATACCGACATCCGTACCCAGCCAATCCACCGGATATTCGCCATCGGTAAAGGGAACCATCTTGATTTCAGCATTCACGTCCAGAGCAGGGATCTGCAATGTCCAGGCGGTTCCTTTATAGCTGATATTTCGAGGCATCTCGTGCAAAGGAGACGGATGCAGTGCGGAGAACCCCGTCTTCGGCAGTTCCCCCTCCAAACGGAAGAAATGCATTTCATCCTGGTGAACGTTCTCAATGATCTTCAGCGATCCTGCAGTCATTGATTTCAGTTCATAATTCGCGGTCACATCTTCATCCCCGGCCATCACCTTGAAATCATCACCATAACTGCCGGTATAGGTGCCAATAGTTGTGCCCTTTGCCGGGGTATAGGTAATGGAAGCGGTCTGTCCGTCAACAACGTTTATAAAGACCGGCTTTTTGTCGGAGGTATGTTCTGATCCGTCATAGGGAACATCAGCCGCATCTGTCACACTCACGGTGATTTCTTTCTGCGCGATCGTCACCGCGACAGGCTGGAACACAAAGTCACAGGAACAGACTCCCGCCAGTCACTCCAAAATTATTCGAAGCACTATCCAACACACGGTATTTCGTAGGATGCGTGCCGTCAAATTTCCCGTAATACACATAGCTTCCGCTCCAGGCTGACTCCGTACCAGACGGCGCGTTCGGGTTTGTGATGGTTCCCGTACCGAGACACAAGCCTTTCAAACAGGGGGCAGCATCCTCCGCCTGAACCGCGGAAATCGGGAATATCGCTGAGATCACTGTCTGCAGCAATATGACCAATACCATCCACTTTCTGATACAGCTTCTATTGATAATCTCTTTATCATTGAATACCTGATTCATAGTGTACCGTTTCAGCATAGCGGCCTCCCGAGTGTTTGTTTTGAATTTTGGTGTCTATTCAGAACGAAGCACGTGGGGACTGGCATCTCGTGCGGCGCAGCCCGCACAAATGTGCCTGTCCCCATGTGCGTCGCTGCGGGTTCTGAACAGTTACGAATTTTGATAAATGAAAAGTTTCATTATTTTAATCCTATTTTTCCAAATTTGAGCAAGATATGGATAAAACGCAGAAATCCGGGGAAAGCACGCGAATCCGGGACTGATGTGCCTCGGCAGCGTTCATCCGGGTAAAACAATCGGACCTCAGCAGCAGAGTCACTTTTCCACAGCACTTAAGGCACATCAGCTCCGGCTTCGTGTGCATTTTTCTCCGGGCTGCGTGTGCTTTATGACTCTTTCCGGATCAATTTGTTTTCTTTCAATTGTTCACGAATCTCCTTCAGGTGCGCGCTGACATCCCCTGCGTGAGCGTTGTCATCATCCTGCCGTATCCGTGCCAGAAAATCAGCGATGATGCGCTCATAGGCTTCCGGATCGACGTTCCAGGCATGGGCATGATCGGCGCCGGGAACGAGGTGCAGCTCTTTGCGGTCGCCCTTGTTGAGCTCATACATCCATTCGCTCTGCTGAGGCACAATATAATCATCATCCGCACCGTGAATGAAAAGGATCGGGATCTCGTTGTCCACCAGCGAATCGATAGGGTTCACTTTGGAAGCACTATAGCCAAAACGGATCCGGTTCGTCCAGTCCACCGGGATAAACATTTTTACCGGCTGTCTGATCCCCTTCAGGACGTCTTCACAGACGTTCTTCAGGATCCCATAGCCGCAGTCAGCCACAACAAATTTCACATCCGGTTTGTATTTCAGCGCCATCACCGTCGTCGCACAGCCCATGGAAAGGCCATGCAGTCCGATCTCCGCACCGAGGAAACGGTCTTTCACCGCGTCGATCACTTCCATCAGGTCTTTAGACTCATTCAGCCCCATGGTGCAGACATACGGTTCGTTGCGTCCATGACCGCGCAGGTCGTAGATCACTGTGGAGTATCCCAGATTCCGAAAAGTCTGCAGGAAGCGGATGCCGGTATATTTGTTGTCGCCGTGCCCGTGAGAGATGATGACTACCTTTTTCGGATCCAGCGGATAAATGTCACCATGAAGCACATAGCCGTCCCGCAGTGTAACCTCGAAGGGTTCTTTTTCATAAGAATCCAGATCGCCCCAGGAGTGCTCCTCATTTTTGGAGCGGTCGATGGTGAAATCGTAGGTTTTGTAAGCCGGCTTCGAGAGATTGGAGCTCATCTTGAGAGAGAGTACAACGACATATATGAGTACTAATACAATAATGCAAAGGAGAATGATCAAAATCGTGTTCATAACCGAAATTATAGCATGAACTGAATCAACTCCGTACTATGAAATTGTGATAAAAAAACAACAAGAAAGAATTCCAAAATGAAAATTTGTGAAAAAATTTTTTTTACTTTTGAAGTAATTTAACAATATCTGGTACCTGTGTTTCGTAAATATATTGATCCGGGAGCTCCCGTAGGGAAAGAAATTTCAAATACAGGTGTCGACATATATGCGCAATGAACTTGTAGCCGAAAGTTTTTATTGATATCAGTTCAGAACTCACAGCGGCGCACATGGGGACAGGCACGCTTGTGTCGGCTACGCGACACACATGGGGACAGGCACGCTTGTGTCGGCTTCGCGACGCACATGGGGACAGGCACGCTTGTGTCGGCTTCGCGACACACATGGAGACAGGCACGCATGTGTCGGCTTCGCGGCGCACATGGGGACAGGCACGCTTGTGTCGGCTTCGCGGCGCACATGGGGACAGGCACACTTGTGTCGGCTTCGCGACGCACATGGGGACAGGCACGCTTGTGTCAGCTTCGCGGCGCACATGGGGACAGGCACGCTTGTGTCGGCTTCGCGACACAAGATGCCAGTCCCCATGTGCGCCATTTTAATATTATCAGAAATAAACCGACGCGGTCATGCCCCAGAGGAGGGGGAGACTGTTGCTGTCAAGGGTCACTTCCACAGGGAAGACCACATCACCCAGATACTTCTCGGACCAGTTGGTGATCTTTGAAACTGTACCGTAAAGCTCAGTGGCGGGATAGGCGTCAAAAACCACCCGAACCCGGCTGCCGAGCCGGACCTTTGCCATATCCGTCTCAGAAAGATCAACCGTCTTGAGGATCTGTGCCGAACTGTCCGCCATCACGATCACCACCTGTCCGGCCTGCACCAGGTCACCCTCGGTGAGGTCTACACGGAGGATCGTGCCGTCAAAGGGGGCAATGATCTGCAGCAGCTCGATATTTTTCTCCGCTGCCGCCTTCTGCGCCTCAGCCGCCGCTATCTTTTGATTGACTACCTCCAGCTTCGTTGCCTTCGGGCCATCCGCCAGTTCTTCCAGTTCCCGCTCCAGGTTCGCGACTTCCGCCTCAGCGACCTGCACTGCCGCCTGGGCAGCTTCTTTGTCATTCAGGAGCAGACTGTAGGCACGCTGAAGGTTCTCGTAATCCTGCAGGGTCTTCTTATAATCATCCTCGACCGTCTGCTTGCGGCTGGAACCTGCTTCCAGCTCACTCACCTTATCAACAAGGTCCTGCGCATCCTTTACGTCTTCCCATTTGTCAGTGTAAGCCTTGTTGGCATTATCCAGTTTCGTTCGATAGGCCGGGGTGTCAAAGTCGGCGAAATCTTCATTGGCATCATCCAAAGCCTTGCGGGCCTCAACCAGTTTGCGAAGCGTTTCGGCTTTTTCGATCAGATAATTATCGTTCAGGCTTTTCAGCTCATCCTGAGCGGCAGCCAGGTTCAATTCAGCCTCCGCATACTGCTGGCGATAGCTTTCGGATCCCTTGATCTCCGCCAGAACTTCGCCCTGATGAACAGCGCCGCCTTCCTTCACGAAAACCGAGGCCACCACACCGCCGCCCGGGAAGCCCAGTGAGGCATCCTGTTTCGGCCAGAGATTGGCTTCCGCCACAGAATTTCCGTTGGAAACAGGGCGGTTCGTTTCGACAGGGATCTCCGTCGGAGACGACTGATTCACATAAATCACCGAGCTTTGGCTTTCCTGTGCCGCTGCCGGCTTTTCCGGCATCGGAACAAACACCACCGCACTCAGCAAAAGCAGACCGATCACAACAATAATCAAACTTTTCCTCATAAATTCCTCCTTTAGCAGGGGATAGGAGTTAGGGGTTGGGGATTAGGAGTTAGGAGTTAGGAATTTATACCTCCACTTAAGGAACTCACTAACACCTAATACTTAACACCTAATTCCTAATTCCTAATCCCTAATACCCAACACCTTCACTCCACTGCCAGCACTTCCCGGATCGTCAGGGCAACAGCTGTCCTTGCCGGGGCATGGGAAGCGATTACCGAAAGCACCAGCGAAAGCACCAGCCACAATCCATAACCGACAGGCGTAAAGCCCAATAGCAGCCGCGAACCAAAGACGGCGCTGCCCAGACTGTCCGTCAGTACTTTTCCGACCGGGACCGATAAAACAGCCCCAATCACCCAGCTCATAAAACCGATCAGAACACCTTCTGTCAGTACATTTTTCATCACATTCCGATTGGACGCACCAATCGCGCGCAGAATACCGATCTCCGCGGTCCGCTCCATCACATTCAGCGACATCGTCCCGGTCAGCCCGATACAGCCAACCAGCGCCACCAACACCGCCATGATCATCATAAAGATCGACATAATGTTCAGTCCCCGCGCAGCATCCGCCACAAAAGTATCATTCCGCTGGATAGACGTGGTTTTGATTCCCCGCTCATCCAGAATATCCTCCACATTTTTGGTGATCGCTGCCCGCTGCGCTTCATCCGGACGGGTATGAGTCACGATCTGGAACTTGGTGAGACGGTTCCCGGCACCGGAAATACGCTCCCAGGAAGAGCGCGGCATGTATGCCAAAAATCCGCCGGACTTTCCCGCCATGGTGAAGAAACCGATAATGGTCCACTCGGTCTTGTTCCCCGTACCCTTTACCTCCATGGTGAGCTTATCCCCAACCTTGAGGTCCGGATAGGTGTAATTGAACCGCTCGGAAAGACAGATCACATGCTGCTCACCCGGCTCAAACCAGCGGCCTTCCTTGACGTTTGGAGAAATCAACGCTGAACCGTCAGGCGGAGCAAAGACGGAAATGCTCGGACCGTCATTTCCATCCGCATCAATATAAGTCGCGGAGCCGAACCCCCAGCCCTCAATATAATCAATTTCCGAAATATCCTGCAACGCGGTCTGTATCTGCTCCAATCGGTAAGGACGCTCCGTCACCAGATCCAGATCCGCCTGCACATAGCGGGCAATCACCGCCACATGTTCATCGATCGCGGTATTGACATTGAAGGAGGCGATAAAGATGGAACCACCCAGGGAAAGGGTGAAAAGCGTCAGAACAAGACGGCTTTTACTGCGAAAGGTGTTGCGCATGGAAAGCGCCGTCGGACGTGAAAATATCTTGCTCATGCTCCGGGTAAAGCGATCGTTTCCGCTGCTGCCGGTGTTGCGCATGCCACCCATGGCCTTTTGAATACTCACCCGGGCGCCTTTCGATACCGGGATCGCACCGGCAATCTGCGGCACGACAAGTCCCAGGACAAGCTGCACCAGGATCACTTCCCAGATGATCCCTGTGCGGATGTTGGCAAAATTAATGTTCTTTCCCAGAAAACCCCGGCACAATTCCGCCGCACCAATTGAGGAAGGAACAGCGAAGATAAGGGCAATGAGCGAATAAATCAGGATCAGCCGCATATACATAAATACGATCTGAGCATAGGTTGCCCCAACCGTCTTCATGGCGCCGATCTGCCGCATTTGGTTGGAGAGAATGGCCGTCAGTGTGTTGTAAGTCAGGGAACCGGACAAAAACACCACCAGTACACCGATCACCAGCAGGATCCCGGCAATAGCGTCGGCATAATCCGCCGTCGGATGAGCATCGGACCGGCGGATAGCGATGGACTGCACCTGATACCCGGCTTTCTTGAGCCGGTCAGCATAATCATTTGCATATTCGCGGATAGCGTTTTCATCAAAACCGCCATTTTTCAGGACGATCCGCAGCATGTTCCACTGCGTATCCATCTCCAGCCTGCGCAGCATGTTCTCATTCACATAAACCTGGATCGGTTCGATAAAGACGATGGAATAATCACCGGCACCCAGGCTCTGATCCCGGATACTGGCAGCGATGGTCAGGCTCACTTCCTTGCCGGAAGCCGTCTTGACCGTTAGCGTTTTTCCCATCGCACCGTCAAGGTCGCCGAGTTTATAGTTTTCTACTGCCGCCTCATTATCCTTCAGCGGCCAGCTGCCCTGCAGCACATCGATATGATTCACCGGCCAGGCATCATCACTGACCGCCTGAACGGTGACCTTTTTCAGTTTTCCGCTGCCGTCATAAGCCCGCAGCGTAGCGACGGAAGAGCCCATAGCATCCTTCACGTTTTCCCATTTCTGCACAGAGCGGATCAGAGAATTATCAAAGGAAGACAGGCGGAAATAGATATTGGCGGGGTTGGACTGCTCATACCCAAGCCGCAGGTCAGAAGGGATGCAGATCCACAGCGTCATGATCATCCCAACCGCGAAAAGTCCGACAAAAATCGAAAGGATCACCAGCAGCGAGCGGGAAGGATTCGAGCGGAAGTCATAGAAAATCTTCTTCCAGCGCGGTCTCATGCCTCACCTCCGCGGCTCCGGTCAGTTCGTTCATCGCTGATGAGAGCGCCATCCCGGATGGTCAGGATGCGGTGCGCCATGCGGACCAGTTCGCTGTCATGGGTGACCATCACGATCGTTTTCGCTTTGTTGGAAAGCTCCTCGAAAAGCAGGAAAATCTTTTCCGCGGCAGCCGAGTCCAGATTGCCGGTCGGCTCATCCGCGATGATGATGGGTGGATCATTAGCCAGTGCCCGGGCAATGGCGGCTTTCTGCTGCAGTCCGCCGGAGAGTTCCGAGGGCAGTTTGTTCGCGTAATCCTGGATCTCGATCATGCGCAGCACCTCATACGCCCGCTCCATGCGTTCCTTTTCAGGAATCCTCCCGAGAAAGTCCATCGGCAGCAAAATATTTTCCAGTACTGTCAGAACCGGGAGCAGCTGGAAGAACTGAAAAACAATGCCGACATCCAAGCCGCGCAGCAGGGCGAGTTGATTTTCGTTCATTTCCTCCAATTTGCGGCCAAAGACACTCACCGAACCGGAGCTGGGTTTGTCGATCCCCGCCAGCATGTTGATAAGCGTCGATTTCCCCGAGCCGGATTTGCCGACTATGCCGACAAAATCACCATCCTGTACGGAAAACGATATATGATCCAAAGCCGACACCTTTCCCGCTTTGGTCTCAAAGTATTTGCAAAGGTCAGTAACAATAATAGGTTCTGTCAAAGCTTTTACCTGGTTCGATATTGGGGATTAGGAGTTAGGGATTAGGATATAGAAGTGATTTATCCTTATAACTAACACTACTCATAATTTCTAACACATGACTACCAACTACTAATCCCTACCCCCTAATCCCTAACTGATTATTCCGTCTGTCAGACGAATAAGTCTCCGCGTCCTTTCTGCAAGGGAGTGGTCGTGAGAAACGATGATCATGGTCGTTCCACGGGATACAACCTGTTCAAAGATCTCAAACACCACCTCTGATGTTACCGTATCCAAACGACCGGTGGGTTCATCCGCAAGCAATAAACTCGGATCATTCGCCAGTGCGCGGGCAATCGCCACCCGCTGCTGCTGTCCGCCGGAGATTTCAGAAGGAACCTTGTGGATATGGTCGATCAGCCCCACCATGCGCAGCAGTTCCGCGGCTTTTTCCGCGGAATGGCGGTTCAGTTTTCCGCAGAAATCCATTGGCAGCATCACATTGTCCAGCAAAGAGATACCCGGAAGCAGCTGAAAGGACTGGAAAATAAAGCCGACATTCCGTCCGCGCCAGACTGCCTTTTTCACCTCGTTCATTTTATCAACACGCTCCCCGCCGACGGTGATCTCACCCTCGGTAGGATTGTCCAGCCCGGCGATCATGTTCAGGAGCGTCGTCTTCCCTGCCCCGGATTTCCCGACCACGCCAAGATACTCGCCCTTCCTCACCGAAAGGTCGATCCCGCGCAATGCGGCTGTTTCCACAGTCCCCTCGCGATACGTTTTTTTCAGTCCACGAATCTCGATTAATGTATCTCCGCTAAATTCCATGCTCCATTTATAGCAAAAAGGAAGGCAAAAGGAAATAGACAGATTGCGGGAGTTTGTCTAAATTTTGACAGTTTTTGAAATTTGTCTAATATAATAGAAATGAATAAGAACCTTAATAATATCTATTCAGAACGGAGCACGTGGGGACCGGCATCTTGTGCGGCACAGCCCGCACAAGCGTGCCTGTCCCCACGTGCGTCGAAGCTGGTGCCGACAGGACTAATGAAAAGATCACTGCTCCGATCGGCGGCAGCTGCCGCTGAATTCCGTCACACTCCCGGGCGAATGGATCGCTGAGGGAGAGACGGTAATCAGGAGGCTGAAGATGACGATACGAATCAACAAAAAAACCGTATCAGTACGGCGAACTGAATACGGTTACCAAGTTGTTTTGACCATCACGGTCAAACGTAAATAAGTCTTTAGTCAATTTAGGGAGTGGAGTGGCTTCCACTCCCTTCATCCTGATTTCATTATATGCAAAAAAATACTTTCTGTCAAGCAGCCCAAAGGACGGCAATATGGATCAAAGCCTGAACACAAAAAAACTACTCGGAACAACGCTGAAGGAACTGATGGCGGAAAAGCCATTCGACAAAATCACCGTGAGCGAACTCACCAAACGCTGCGGACTCAACCGGCAGACGTTTTACTATCACTTTGAAACGATCATCGACCTGTTCCAATGGATGCTCTACCAGGAAGCCGGTCCGCTGCTGGACCAATTCCGGCAGAATCCCTACGCATGGAAGAATGCCATCCTGCAAATCCTTTACTTTATGAAAGAAAACAGCGCCGCGGTGCTCTGCGCCCTGCGTTCTATCGAAAACCAGCAGATCCGTGCCTTTTTTGTCGATTATTTCCGTCAGGCTTTCAGCGGGCTTTTTGACTTCATCTGCCGGGACCTGGATGTAGATCAGCCCTTCAAGGAATTCATGATGACGCTCCACATCACCGGTGCCGCGGGACTGGCTATTCAATGGCTGGAAAACGGTATGCAGGAAAGCCCGGAACAGCTCACTGAATGGCTGGGATTTTACCTCGAAGGCAACGTCCGCGGCACCTTTGAACGCTATGCGAATAAGAAGAGAGATGAGAGTTGAGATCAGAGAGCAGAGAAATAGCGTTTAGATAAGAAAGCACCTCGCGCAGTATCATTAAAGCAGCTTTTATAAACTACTAATCCCTACTCTCCGATCTCTTTTCGATTTATGCCTCTCCCTGAGCCTGATGCCAGACGGCTTCCGCGATAGCAATGATGTCGAATCCATCAAGGTCGGGAGCTTTGGTCGAAAGGGAATAGGTCAGACCCGGAACGATGTCGAACCACAGGAAGACCTCGACGGTATCCTCGCCATCATGCGCCTTCATCAGTTTTTCCTGGAACCAGCGGCGGGTAAATTCACCCTTTGCGGATTCTTCATATTCCCAGTCATAAAACATCCCGGAGATGTCCTCGATCTCAATACCGGCGGGTTTGATGCGGGCAGTGAAGGGCATATCATTCAGCGTGAACTGCATTTCCGCGATTTTTTCGGATTCCATCATGCGGTAAATCACATTCTCCGCGCCTTCGGGAACATTGAACTGCACCCCGAGTGTCTGCATCAGCCCGTCGGCATCTGTTTCTGTCCAGGGATTCGCCATCCCTACCAGTGTATCCGCTTTTGCGGCCGCCGCGGTGAGAAGTACCGCTATACACAAAACGATCAACATCAAATTCAACTTTTTCATAAGTTTTAACTCCTTTTTCTTGTATCTGTTCAGAACCCGCTGCGACGCACATGGGGACAGGCACACTTTTGCGGGCTGCGCCGCACAAGGTGCCAGTCCCCAAGTGCTCCGTTCTGAATAGATACTTTTTCTTTATTTATAACATTTATAACGCAAATTTATGATTTTGGTTTCAATTGTTTTAGGTTAGAGGCATTAGGAATTGGGGATTGGGGATTGGGGATTAGGCAATGGGCAATAGGCAATAGGGAATAGGGACACACATCACTATTGCCTATTGCCCATTGCCTATTGCCTATTAACCAAAACTCATTTAATAATTGGCACGATTATTGCACCTGTAAATATAGCGATTTTACTTTACTGAAAATGTGAATTACAGCATCAGGGTGGAAAAAGGAGAGACGCCGGGAAGGGAGAGAATACCGGCAATTCCACGGAAAATCGCGAAATTGGTTAGAAAACAAAGGGAGAGAGAATAATACGTGCCTGCATCCCGCAAGCATTTATTCCCTTTGCATACAAAATACTGCAGTAACACTGCACAGGTACCACCTGTCGGGACGTCTTTGTGTCGACCGTCAGTACTCTGTTCGATTCCATATCCGGCAGACGTACATGGTGAACAGGCACATTGTGTGTTGTTTGCTATTTGTTATTCCGGCAATGCTGTTACCAAACCGGGAGAGAGAAATGAGAGTTTTCTCTAAACAGGAACAGACAAACAAGAATTTTCAAAGCAGAACATTGATCATATGTCTGCTGATCCTGATATCAGGCTTGCTGTCTTTTTCTCTGCAGACTGTTTCCGGACAGGGGTCCGTTTCCGTATCCGACAACCTGAATAATTTCATTGAAGGGATCAAGATCATACAAAGAAACGGTACTGATACCGAAACAAACCCCGGCGTTGCGAATCCCGGAGACCGTGTTAAATTAAAACTGACATTTCTTGAAGATGACGACAATCAATTGGACATGGATGATCTTCATGTGCTGCGCTTCAAGCTTCCGGATACCTTTATGTGTGATGACGGCTACACGACGACCGTCGATATTTATTTCAACGATTCCGGAACAACGAAATCAGACCCCGCAAGCGGGATCTGACTCCTTCCTTTTTCAGTCGGGCCTCTTTGACACACGGCCCTCAATCTTATTTCTTATTTCTCAGTCAATGTACTTTGCCGAGACGATGCGGCGGGAGGCATATCCTCCTTCGGGGAGCTCATCCTCGCAGGTCAGCAGCGTCAGCGTGTTCTCATAGACCAGTGCGATCTTTTGCAGGGCATCCGCATCATGGGAACTGATCTTCTTATTCGCGTAGACCTCATAGGTCATCAGCTTTCCTCTCGCATCGCGTACAAAGAAGCGTTCTCCTTCATCCAGCTGCCGGATCGCGGCAAAGGGTCCGAATTCCTCTGCGTTCAGCGTGTTATGCCCCGCGATCACGGAGACCCCCTCACCCGGCAGTGCGAACCCTTCCAAAAGGCCGGCGTCATTGCCCAGCCATGCGACCGCATAGCCGTCTGCAGTCACAGGAACCGTCACAATATCGCTGGTAACGTTCAGACCCGGGATCTGCAGCTCCATGTTCACCGGCTTGTAGTTCACCGAGAGAGGTTTCAGATCTCCCTTCGGGGCTGTGATCCCCGTCAGCGGCAGTTCCCCCTCCAGCAGGAAGAAGTCCATCCCTTTCGGATCCGGCTTTGGCGGTACGGGCGGAACGGGCTTTTCAGACTTTTCAAAAACCGCCTGAAGATCGGCATTTCCGTTTCCGATAATGAAAGTATGATCATCGACAATTTGCACGGCACCGGTAAGGAACCGCCATTCTTTGAGCTGATAACCGGTATTCGGTTTCGCTGTCAGGGTCGGCACTCCGTCAGGAGATGGAACGATCGAGGCGCTGCCGTTCTCGCCGGCCTTTACATTGACCTTTATCTGACAGGTTTCTCCTCCGGATTTCTCGAAGAGCGCCAGAATGAACACATCTTCCGTACCGATGGTGAAGCTGTTGTTCTCAATACTCACGCCGCCGGCCAGGACCTTCCATTCTTTGAACTCATAGCCTTCATTCGGCTGTGCAGTCAGGTTCACCTTCGTCCCGGTCGGTCCGATGACTTCCGTTTCATCCGCTGCTTTGGAAATGCCTTTCTCCAAAACTGCAGAAGCGGTTCCATTCCCATCGGTGGTTATAGTTATCTTGTATAATGCCGTTGATTTATAAACAGCGGTATAAATCATATCGCTTGTTACAGAAGTAATTTCCGGATCCCAACCCGCAAAAGTGTAAATAAATTTCTCTGTTGCAGGTTTTGTCGGATCATTCGGTTTCACGATGTTTTCTGGTGCTGTTCCAAAAGGATATTCTGTTGCCTCTTTCAGAACTGTAGTGCCGTCATCATCCATAAAAATCACAGTATATTTGCGGATAACAGTGTCGAATTGTGCAGTATAGGAAGCATCTTCTGTAACAGCAATAATATTCGGTGACCAGGCCCCATTGAATACAAATGTATCCCGTATTGTTGGTGTCTTTGTCGGGATGTCTCCCTCATACTCCGGCGTTTCACCATAGGGGAAAGGTTCGGTCTTCAGCGTATTACCGTCCCCATCTTTCCATGTGACCAGGTACTCATTCACTTCGCTGTCAAACTGAGCAGTATAAACCGTATCTTTTGCCACGGAAACAATTGCCGGTGCCCAGGTATCATTGAATATATATGTGTATTGAGCTGTTGGTGTTTTTGTCGGTGTTCTTCCGGGATACTCCGGTATTTCCCCATAGGGTACTGATATTATCTTTAGTGTTTTATCATCCCCATCTTTCCATGTGATCTTATATTGGTTTACTGTACTGTCAAACTGAGCAGTATAAACCGTATCTTTTGCCACGGAATCAATTGCCGGTGCCCAGGTTCCATTGAATGAATAGGTGTACTGTGCTGTCGTGGTCTTTGTCGGGTTTTCTCCTTCATAAACCGGTGTCTTTCCATAGAGAACCTGTTCGGTCTTTAGGATTTTACCATTTCCATCCACCCAGGTTACGGTACATGTGATATCTGAGGTCCAGGTACCTGCCATTTTTAAATATTCATAATCATCGAAAAGACTCTCATTTGTGAGAATAGTTCCCTCATCTATGTGATCTTCTGCAATTTCAGCTGCTTTGATATATTTCCATGCGTCACTGTAGCTTGGTAATGATCCATAATAGAAAATGTCACTTTCAAGAGTATCTTTCCCCAATGTCAGTGTTTTTAATGCATCACAACCGGTAAAGATGTCATCTTGCTCATCTACATACATCGTATTCCAACCGCTCAAATCTAAAGATTCCAGTTTGGAACATCCGGAAAACATTTCACTCAGATTAACCCAATAGGTTTCTAACGTCCATCCATCAATATTCAGAGTTGTCAAAGCGGAACAATCAGAGAACATACTTGACATATCCTCAACCTTGGAAGTATCCCAGCCACCCAGATTCAGCGTTGTCAAATTGGAACAATTATAAAACATCCATGACAAATTGGTAACACCGGAAGTCTTCAGATGACTGAGATCAAGTTCCTGCAGGGAGCTGCATTCATTGAACATGCTTGACATATTCTCGACGTTTGAAGTATCCCAGCTGCTCAAATTCAGCGTTGTCAGAGAGGAACAATTGTGAAACATCCATGACATATCCTCGACGTTTGAAGTATCCCAGCCACCCAGATTCAGCGATGTCAAATTGGAACAACCATTAAACATCGAGTTCATATCTGTTTGATTATCCGGGATAATTAATTTTGAAAGATCCATTTCTTCTTGCTCACAACCTGCAAACATCCTTACCATATTATCTTTAATCGTTATTTCGTCGAGAATATAGACTTTCTTTATGTCTTCTTCGTCACGGAATAAGTCGACGCAGTCTGTTGTCCATACCGGAGATTCAAGATTTTTTGAAAAAATGATCGTATCTCCATCTTCTACAGACGCATATTTTACAGTACCATTCCCGCAAACTTTATCATCCTCTGAAGCCACGATTGAAAAAGTGCCGGTTTGAAAAGATACCGAATAGTTCCCCTGAACGGCATCGCCGGCTGGAGTAATTGTATAGGTTCCGATTTCCTCTCCTGATTCACGAGAGATGTTCACAGACAGAACAGATTTATCATCTCCATTTACCAAACCATCTGCTTTCCAGGTCAAATCCGGATCTGCTGTTTTCAAAAACTTGATTTTGTTATCAGCTGTGACTTTGACTTCTGCAAGCGTGATCTCGAAGATACCCGGTGTCACAGTCACCGAGTAGTTTTTGTTTGATTCTGCATTCGCTGTCACAGTGATTTCGTAGGAATTCACATCCTCCCCATCTGATCGGCTTAGTGTATATACCGGAGCCTTGCCGTCTTTTGGTACACCAGTTATCGTTGCTGTCAGTGCAGGATCGTTTTCGCCATATACCTTCGTTTTATTCTCCGCGGATATTGTCACATCCTTTTTATTGATCGTCACAACTGCCGAACCGGTAACTGTCTCATAATCGTCGGCAGTCACCCGATAATAGACTTGCAGGGGACTGTCACCTGCTTCCGTGATAGCGGGACTCTCTGTCAACTCATAAGTTCCTTCTTCAGTACCATACATAACATTAGCATTTGTCAGGTTCTTCGGCTCTACCTTGATACCATGAGACAGTCCGTCATAGGTTACTGTCACATCTTCAGCTAAAACATATTTTGTGGACCAGGTTCCCCCCATTTTTTCATAGTTATATGTTGAGGGCATGAGAAAGTCACGGCCTGTTTTGCTGGTACCGATTGCAAAGGGATCCGTAAGAGCCGGATCCGTTTCTATGTAGTACCAGGCGTTGGAAAACTTTGGCAAATAAGGGGTAAAAATATTATTTCTCAGAGAGTTTTGTCCCAGCGTCAGGGTTGTCAGTGCATTGCATCCACGAAAATTTTGTGCAATCGTTGTTACATTCTTTGAATCCCATCCGCTTATATCCAGAGAAGTCAGGGAACTGCATCCGTCAAACATATAATGTATTGATTTCAGATTTTGGGTATTCCACTTGTCCACCTGCACAGAGGCCAGGTTGGAACAATTCTGAAACATGTTTCTCATGGTGATTGCTTTGTCAGTTTTCCAAAGATTCAGATCCAGAGATGTAAGTTTCGAACAGTTTCTGAACATAAAAGAACTGTCTTCAAAATTAGAGACTTTCCAATTGCTAATGTTTAAAGAAGTCAGATTGCTGCACCCATCAAACATGCGGCTCATGTTTTTCACACTGGGAGAAGTCCAATTGTTCAAATCAAGGGATTCAAGGGAAGTACAACCCGCAAACATGGAATTCAAATTTGCAGCTTTGGCTGTATCCCAATTTCTTACATCTAAACTTTGCAAAGAACTGCAGCCTGAAAACATGTAGCTCAAGTCTGTAGTTGTTGAAGTATCCCAATCATCACCTAATGTTAACTCTGTCAGTGAACTGCAGTCTGAAAACATGCCGCTCATATCAGTAACTTTTGATGTATCCCAACCGCTCAGATTCAATGATTGCAGTTGGGTGCAATTCTCGAACATAAACGGTGTTCGGGTCACATTTCTGGTATCCCATCCGCTCAAATCTAAATTTGTTAATGAGCTGCAATCCTTGAAAGCATCTAACATATCTGTGACCATGGAAGTATCCATTGTGCTGATATCAAGGATTTTTAAAGCAGTGCATCCCATAAATGCATAGCACATGTTGGGATCATCTGCTATGAAATTTGAAAGATGCATTTCCTCGACAAATTGATAACCGTTGAAAGCGTTTAGAAATTCAATTCTTATAGGGGTATCAATATATACCTTTGTAATATTCGCATCGTTTTTAAAAAGAACATCTCCGCAGCTTTTTCTGTTCCATAGCGGAACATAATCTGATTCCACAGAAGAAAATCTTATTGTGGCATCATCTTTTACCCATTTTATGTGACCACTCGCGCAGGTACCGTTTTCAGCTGCAGATACCTGATTGAAAAACATCAAAAAAAAGATCATGCAATGTAAGACTATTTTATAAAATTGTTTCATAATAACCTCTATATCTCAGCCGGTTCAGGAATTACCCGGTGAAGTTTGATGGGTGCGAAAATTTCCTGTCAAATACAGGTGTGAACGGAAAGCAGCTGTAAAATTTCTCTGTTTTTGTGCTGTTGTATGTTTCTTTTGTAAATAACGGAATGGTTTTGTGAAGGGACCAGATGATGTAACCAAATTTTTCCCGAATATCATCCGGGAATGATTTTGAATTTATTTTTTGAAAGACCCCCGCGCCGTTTGTTGTTGACACGGGCAGTGCCGGATCTGCGTTCATCTTTTGCTCTCCAAAAACTGAACTGTATTATTAAAATAATCATTTGTTTTCGCTGCAATATTTATACCATAATCACTTATCCCCGACAAAATGCGGATCTGACATTTTGTCACATCCCCTTTTGTATTACCGGTGTTTCAGACAGTGTCAGGCCGCTTCACCACAGGACTGTGTCTGCGCGGTCCGGCTCCGCTGACACAACAACTGAGATCAATTGTTAATTAACGCGAAATCAGACCCCGCAAGCGGGATCTGACTCCGTCCTTTTTCAGTCGGGCCTCTTTGACACGCGGCCCTCAATTTTATTTCTTATTTCTCAGTCAACGTACTTTGCCGAAACGATACGGCGGGAGGCGTAACCTCCTTCGGGGAGCTCATCCTCGCAGGTCAGCAGGGTCAGCGTGTTCTCATAGGCCAGTGCGGACTTTTGCAGGGCATCCGCATCACCGGCGCCGATCTTCTCATTTGCGTAGACCGTGAAGCGCAGCAGTTCCCCGTCGGAGCGGCGGACAAAGAGGACGTCGCCGATATCCAGCGCAGCCAGCAGCGCGAAAGGACCATAGTCCGTATCGTTCAGCGTGTTGTGGCCGGCGATGACGCTGACGCCCTCACCCGGCAGTGCGCTGCCTTCCAGGATGCCCGCATCAGAACCCAGCCAGGCCGCCGCCCAGGAGTTCCCCTTCCACGGCATCGTGACCAGCTCAATGTCCCGGTCCTGCATCGGGAGCATCAGGTGCATCCGCACCGGCTCATAGCGCAGGTCCTTCGGCTGTTCCGGCAGGACCGTCGGACGGAGAGCGGAGAAGCCCGTGACGGGCAGCTCGCAGTCCCCGTGCAGCCGGAAGAAATCGATCCCGGGGCGTTCGGGTCCCGGCGTGTTGGTCTCACGCCAGGCGATAGCCACCAGCGAAAGTCCCGTCAGCCACACAAAAAGTCCATCGTCTCTTGCGGTCACATCGGGATATTCCACTTGTCCTGCTTTTTCTCCCACGGTAAACATATGGCTGACACTGAATTCATGTGTGTCCTTCCCGGTTCCTTCCGGATAATCAAGCTGGACCTCCATCCCGCCTTTCGGGAAGTTATCCGGTGTCGCGATCTCCCAGGTAGTACCGCCGTCAAAACTGACCTCCAGCACAACGTCGATGAATACCGTCTGCTCAATTTTTGCCGGCTCTCCGTTAACTTCCAGTTTCAGCAGAAGGTTCTGCTCGATTTCGGAAACACTTGAAATTCCGATCTCTTTCAGTCCTTCAGGAACTTCTGTCAGCGGAGGCTGCTCAGTCCGGAGTTCCTTCGGCGAGATCGTGAAGGTCCCGTTTACAAAGCTGACGGAATAATTTCCCTGTGAAACCTCACCGGCGACAGTCACCGCATAAGTACCCGGTTCTTCCCCTTCCGCGCGCCTGAGGGTATACGTGACGGTATCGGAACCGATCGTCCCTTCAACGGTAGCAGTCAGGTCCGGATCCGGTTCGCCCGGTTTTTTGCTCTTATCATCCGCGGTGACCGTGACCGCTTTCGCGGCAATGGTGAATCCAGCGGACGCGGTGGCTCCACCCAGCGTGATCTCGGCGGTATAGGTTCCGGCGTTCACCGGCGCCCCGCCCAGATCTGTGCCGTCCTGCCGGTAAACAATGGCAGGAGTAACAATATCCAGGATCGTACCGCTGACGGAAGCCGTTTTCGTGGTCCCGTCATAAATGGGGGCTTCCGGAGGGATGAGCGTCAGGGCAGCTTTGATGCTCCCGACATGAGCGCCATCCGTGTTTTTACATTCCGCGGTCAGCTCCATCCCGTTGGCGGTAAAGCTGTAATCATGGGTATGAGGCACAAAGGAGGCTTTTACGGTAACCATTAGACGTCATAAACCCCGCGTTATCTAGGCGAAAAAATCATTTCCTCAAAAAAAATATAAGAGATTCGTGCCCTGATTTTAGGAATAAAAAGGCAGCTGTCAAAACAAACGGCTACCTTTCTGTAAGCAGGTTCTTATTATTTAGCAAACAGCCCAAATTTTTTATTCAACAGTGAATGTAAATAATTGATAGCCATCATGTGGACGATAGTAAATCGTTACAGGAGTATCCTTTGCATTTGCAAAGCAAATATTTGTTTTCAATTTATCACCCGGAACAATGGTATCAATTAATGCACTTCGGTCACAATTGTAATCAGTTTTGAGTACTTCAAATTCTCCATTTTTTGCTTCAAAATCTGAATATATTACTGATATGTCCTGGTCACTTACATTTTCAACAAGTAACGTTGCTATAAGTGTATCACCTGAATAAGTTGAACTAACTAATGTAATATTTCTATCGTATACTCTCTTGTACAAGGTATCATACATTGCCATTTTACTTTCATTTGGTATATCACAAGTAAGTGTCATCGCACCTGAATCATGTTTTTCTGTAAAACACAGTATGTTTTCAGAAAGACGACGCCAATTGTTATCAAACTTATCTATCACCAGTTCTGAAATTATTTCGTGATTAGAAAGTCCCATCCTCTCAATTCCAAAATCAAGAAGATGTCGAAAATCATAAATCCCGTAAGTTGCCAATAATTTTGGATCGAATGTATAGGTGACACTGTGACAGACCCCAGAATCATCTATACCCACCAATATTATAAAGATTCCTGATGAGTCTTCCTTTTGTTCAACCAGATAAACCGTATCATATTCTTTTTCAAAGTTAGGTGCAAATTGTTCTATTTCCTCCAAAGTTTTTCCCACATATGTAACAAATGCATCTTTATCCGTAAAGGAATCCTTTTTTACAACAATTTTCTCCGAATTTACTTCCGTGGCTTCAAAATTAGAATCAGTTTCCGTAGTCGTTTTGATAATAATGCTTGTTTCCGTAGAAGAACGCTCAATAGTTTGTGATTTTGTAGGAATATTTTTGCAGGCAGATAAACCAACAGAAAGTACTATCAACATGAACACAAGAAATAGTTTTCTCATCACCTTCTCCCCAAAAATTGTAATGGAATGTCCACTGTATGGTTACAAGTTTTTCACCACGCCATTGACTACGATGAAATGTATAAAAATTATATATGAAAATCTCTTTTTATTTTGATTGGATTTATAAGTATTGACATTGTTACCGCAACTGATTTCACTGACAATAGCCCTTGCAAGAACTAAGATGTTGGAACAAAATTTTTATATAGGTAAGGAGAATGAATACTCATTTTGTACCAGGGGATAAGGTTTATATAGAAAAAAAAGCAGCTATCAAAACAAACGGCTGCCTTTTTTGTAATAGTATACTCACACGATTATTTGATTTCTATTGAGCCTGTTTTAGTTATGACAAAAGAAGTTAATGCTGCAAGAATTTCCCCGTCATTCACCCTGATCGTCATCGAAGGCATACTTGAATTTGGTTTAGCCCCTGCTACAACTTTGGGGGTATCCGCTTGTAATTCTTCTTCATTTGCATAAATATACACTTGTGATCCGCTTCGTGAACTTGGGAGTATTGTATATCTACCTGCCGGAATGTCCTCTCTAATATAGTAAAAACCAGCTTCTAATAAAGTGCCTTCTGGCATTACAAATTCATTTACTTTTTTAACATCCACTTCTTTTTTGCTCAAAGCACTAGAATTGAATTCGGCATCAACCTTTGTTTTTAGTGCTTCAACGGATCCGAAATCAACTATACCATTGATGAAGACCAGACCACAGTGATCACCGGTACAGATACCGCCGCCACCTACGCGGTCAGCATCACCAGAGACCAGGGAAATGGCTTCACAGTTACCAACAAACATACCCCGCGGGGTACTGTTATCGTAAATAACAGCGTCACGGTCACCAAAGTGGATCAGAATGGCATGGAACTCCCCGGTGCGGTCTTTGAACTGTACAACGGAAGCAATTCGATCAAAACCTTCAGCGGTTCCGCCGGCTTCACCATCAGTACATCGGATAATTATCTGGCACCTCTTCTGCCATCCGTCGGAAATTCCATAACGCTGGATCTGAAGGAAACCACAACACCGGACGGTTATAATAAGACCGTCACGGACCACCTGGTAACCATCAGCGCTTCCAAAGAAGAAGGACTTAAAGAAGGTGTTTACGTTACCACCATCACCTATACCATCAAGGTCAACGGTGAATCGCAGATCAATATTACCAACTCAAAGAAGACCGAAAAAGACCGTGTTGATGATTTCGTCACAGTCAAAAAAGCAGATCAGTTCGGAGCGGATCTGACCGGTGCGGTATTTACACTCTACAATGGGGAAACCGTTATCGGAACGTACAACGCGCCTGAATTCACGATCAGCACTGCCAATTTACCGGCTGCCTGTCTGCCGAATGACGGTTCCCAAACTACACTGACATTGAAAGAGACAACAGTTCCGGACGGTTATACAGCTTCGGAGCAAAATCATGCACTCGTGATCTCCGCATCCGACAACGAGGCACTGACGAACCACGTTTTTGTCACCACCAGAACGTACACGATGACCATCGATGGCGCGAAATCGCTCACGGTCACCAACACGAAGCAGACCGGCACAGCCAGGACCGACAGCAGTGTCACGATCAACAAACAGGATGAAAAGCAGGCTTCCCTTGAGGGTGCATCCTTCACCCTTTACAGCGGCACAACACCCATCACCACCTACTCGGGAGGAAGCTTCACTATCAGCACTTCCGATCCTGTATTGGCATCGTACCTGCCTGAGGCAGATGGCAGCGTTACGCTAAACCTTAAAGAAACTTCCGCTCCGGCAGGATACAGCGCTTCCAATGAAGATTATCTGATTGAGATCGAAGCGGAAGCCAATGAAGCATTGAATAACCATGTATTTGTCACAACGACAACCTATACCATCACAGTCAATGGTGCAAATACGGCCACAGTCACCAATACAAAGAAAACCGGGACCGCCCGCGTTGATGATTCGGTCATCATCACAAAAAAGGATCAGGACGGCAAATTACTGACAGGTGAGACCTTCACGCTCTACTCCGGCGAAACGGTTGTAGGGACCTATAACGGTTCTTCCTTCACCATCAGCACCAACGATACAGCGCTGGCTAACTACCTGCCGACACCCGAAAATCCGGTGACACTGACATTGAAAGAAACCACAATTCCGGATGGCTATGAAGCCTCAGATCAAAGCTATGCCATTCGAATCACCGCATCCGACAATGAGGCACTGACGGGCGATGAATTCATCACCACCAGAACATACGTGATGACCATTGACAATGCGGAAACACTCACAGTCACCAACACAAAGAAGACCGATACTGCCCGGGTCGACAGCAGCGTCACCATCAACAAGGTGGACGGAAACGGCAAACCGCTCTCTGCGGAAACCTTCACGCTGTACAGCGGTGAAACAGCCATCACGACCTATACCGGTGAAAGCTTTACCATCAGCACTTCTGACCCCGTACTGGCATCTTACCTGCCGGCAGTAAATGGCCGTGTTACCCTGAACCTTAAAGAAACTGCCGCCCCGGCTGGGTACAGCGCTTCCTCGGAAAATTACCCGATCGTGATTGCCGCGACAGCTAAAGAGGAACTGAAAAATCACGTATTTGTCACCACCACTACCTATACCATCACGGTTAATGGCGCAAATACAGCCACCGTCACCAACACAAAGAAAACCGGAACTGCCCGCGTTGATGATTCAGTCATTATTACCAAAAAGGATCAGGACGGAAAATTGCTGACTGGTGAGACCTTCACGCTTTACAGCGGCGAAACAACCATCGGAACGTATTCCGGTTCCGCTTTCACGATCAGCACCAACGATACCGCCCTGGCTGATTATCTGCCGACACCCGGAAATCCGGTGACCCTGACGCTGAAGGAAACCACAATTCCGAATGGCTATGAAGCTGCGGATCAAAGCTATACCATCCAGATCACCGCATCCGACAACGAGGCACTGACAGGGGATGAATTTATCACCACCAGAACATACGTGATGACCATCGACAATGCGGAAACACTTACTGTCACCAACACAAAGAAGACCGGCACCGCACGTAACGACGATACCATTACCATCAACAAGGTGGATGAGGATGGAAACCCGCTCTCTGAAGAAATCTTCACCCTGTACAGCGGTACAACCCCCATCACCACCTACACCGGAGAAAGCTTCACCATCAGCACTGCCGACGCGGTACTGGCTTCATATCTTCCCGCCGCCGGCAGCAGCGTTACGCTGAACCTTAAAGAAACTTCCGCCCCGGAAGGATACAGAGCCTCATCGGATGATTACCAAATCGTCATCGCCGCGACCGCAGGAGAAGCCTTAACGGATGGAGTCTTCATTACTACTACAACCTACACCATCTCTGTTAATGGTGAAAAAACCGCTGTCATTCCGAACACAAAGGAAACCAGCAGCAGACGTGTGAACGCATCTGTCTTCGTTACCAAGGTCGATCAGGATAATAAAATGCTAAGCGGTGAGATCTTTACCCTATTTGCCGGCGGAACTGCTATCAGGACCTACTCCGGCAGCACCTTCACCATCAGCACCAACGATACAGCACTGACCGGATATCTGCCGACACCGGAGAATCCAACAAGGCTGACCTTGAAAGAAACACAAGCTCCGAATGGCTACGAGGCTTCCAATACGGAATATGATATTGAGATCACCGCTGATGTCAGGGAGGAACTCGAAGATGGCGTCTTTGTGACCATCACTACCTACAGTATGACGATCAATGGTGGAAACACCGTCACCGTTTTCAACACAAAGAAGACCGGCACCGCGATTATCAATGACTTTGTTACGATCAATAAGGTGGATGAGAAAGGCCAACCACTGGAGGCTGAAACCTTCTCACTTTACAGTGGTGAGACCTTCATCCGGTCCTATTCCGGTAAAAGTTTCACCATCAATACTGCTGATGAAGCACTCAAATCCTATCTGCCTGCAGCGGGTGAATCAGTCACGCTGACACTCAGGGAACCGGTTGTCCCGGCGGGTTATAACCCCTCCACCACGGAATATCCGGTCGTGATCGCGGCTACAGACAATGAAGCACTCACGGAAGGCATCTTTGTCACCACCACGACTTACACGATCACCGTGAACGGTCAAAAGCAGGCCACCATTACCAATTCAAAGAAGACCGGTACCGCACGGGTCGATGACGAGATCTTCGTCAACAAGGTTGATCAGAACAATAACGCTTTGAGCGGTGAGGTTTTCACGCTCTACGATGGACAGACCGCTATCAAGACCTTCTCCGGTACCGCTTTCACTATCAGCACCAACGATACTGCCTTAGCATCTTACCTGCCGACGCCGGGCAATTCAAAACAGCTGACATTGAAGGAGACCACAGCTCCGGAAGGATACACACCTTCAGCGGCTGAATATACTGTTGAAATCACGGCTGCTGCAAATGAACAGCTTACAAATGGCGTATTTGTGACGACCACGACCTACAATATGACAATCAACGGCGCAGAGTCCGTCACGGTTTCCAACACCAGGAAGACGGGTACAGACCGGGTCGATGATTTTGTCACGATTTTCAAAGTGGACGAAAAGGGAAATCCGCTTTCGGCTGAAACCTTCTCTCTCTATAGTGGTGATACATTCATCCGGTCGTATTCCGGTGAGTCCTTTACCATCAGCACCGATGACACAGCGCTCGCACCGTACCTGCCTGCTGTTCCTTCATCCGTAACGCTGACCCTCAGGGAACCGGTGGTTCCGGATGGCTACAACCCCTCCACCACGGAATATCCAATCGTGATCTCTGCAACGGCCAATGAAGCCCTCACGGAAGACGTTTTTGTTACCACCACAACTTACACGATCACCGTGAACGGTCAAAAGCAGGCCACCGTTACCAATACAAAGAGGACAGGTACCGCAAGGGTCGATGATGAAGTGTTTGTCACAAAAGTCGATCAGGCGAATAACGAATTGCACGGTGCCGCCTTCACGCTGTTTGACAGTGAGAACACTGCTGTGAAAGCCTTCACCGGCGGCAATTTCACCATCAGTACCAACGACTCCGCTCTGGCAGCTTACCTCCCGGCAGTCGGCAATACAACGACGCTGAAATTGAAAGAAATAGAAGCTCCGGATGGGTATGAGCCTTCAACAGCAGAGTATACGATCCAAATCACAGCAACAGACAATGAACAGCTCACAGAGGGTGTATTTGTGACCACGACCACCTATCACATGACGATCGATGGCAAAGAATCCGTCACAATTTCCAACACCAAAAAGACTGCCGCGGTCCGGAATGATGACTTCATCACGATCTACAAAGTGGACGAGAACAATAAACCGCTCAGCACGGAAACCTTCTCGCTCTACAGTGGTGAGACCCTTGTCCACTCTTATTCCGGCGCAAGCTTCACCATTAACACCGCTGATGAAGCGCTTGCTTCCTATCTTCCGGCAGCCGGTACATCGGTGACCCTGATGCTGAAGGAACCGGTCGTACCGGATGGGTACAACGCTTCCACCACAGAATACCCGATCGTGATATCGGCCAAGGCTGAGGAGGCGCTCACAGATGGCGTATTCGTCACCACCACGTCCTATACTATCTTCGTGAATGGGGCGAAAGAAGCAGTCGTCACCAACACAAAGAAGACCGGTACAGACCGGGTCGATGATGAAGTGCTCGTTACCAAGGTCGATCAGGATAACGCTGCTCTGGATGGTGCGGAATTCACTTTGTTTGATAAGCAGACATCCGTCATGACCTTCTCCGCTCCGGCTTTTGAAATCAGCACCGATGATCTGACGATGGCCCCCTATCTGCCGGAACCCGGAAATACAACCACATTGAGCCTGAAGGAAACAAAGGCACCGGACGGTTATGAACCTTCAGACACAGAATATATGATTGAGATCTCCGCAAGCGCTGACGAGGAACTGACTGATGGCGTCTTTGTGACCACCACAACATATCACATGACGATCGACGGTGGCAAATCCGTCTCGGTACGCAACAACAAGAAGACCAGTTTCGTCCGTGTCGATAATCATGTAACTGTCAATAAAGCCGATCAGTACGGAGAAGCGGTGAATGACGCGGTCTTCACACTTTACAACGGGGAAAACCCTGTCAAGACTTACACCGGCAGTTCCTTCACCATCAGCACAAATGATCCCGCGCTTGCAGCTCTGCTGCCTGCACCGGAACAGAACATAACACTGATTCTCAAGGAAACCTCAGCCCCGGATTGGTATGAGCTCTCCGAAGAGGAGTATGTCATCGACATCACATCTTCCCAGGAGGAGAAACTCACGGGCGGCGTCTTTGTCACGACCACCACATACGATATTTCAATCAATGGGAAGGATTCCCTGAATGTGATCGACCCCTACCGCGGCACCGGCAGACTGATGCTGAAAAGCTCCAAACATATCGTGGACGCGGACGGGAATATGGATGAGAAGCATCAGATTCCGTTTGAGCTCTGGTACAAAAGCATCTTCTTCCTGCCTGAAAATGACCCGGCCCGGGTACCTTTTATCAGCAGAGATGTCACCATTCAGGATGACGGTACGACTCCGTTCACTTACCCGATCGAATATACGCTCACAGATCAGACTCTTTCTGCCAAGACTGAAGATACCTTCTTCCGCGTGTCCCTGCCGGAACTGGAAAAGAAGGGGCTTGCAAAACGCGGCAGAAACGCTGATGGTGCGTTGGAATGGACAATAGAATACTACCTGACGGAAAAGACCGTCGTTGACAGTCAGCTGAAACCGCCGGATCAGTCCTTTGATATTCACCTTACGCTGACCGATGACAAGGAAGGACATATCCTGCCCACTGAATTGAGGATCACAGAGGTCATTAACGGAAATACAACAATAATCACCGATCCAGCGGTTCTCACAGACACAGAAAACGGGATCAGTGCCGGTGAATTTGTCAACCGCGAGCGGCTTGACACCACCGTCAGCATTTCAGGCAGCAAGGTTCTCAGCGGACGGGAATTGAGAGATTCCGACACCTGGAAATTCACCATAACTTCTGCTGATGGCGGACCACTGCCGGCGCAGACTTCGGTGCTGAATGAAATGGACCAGTTCGCATTCGAACCGATCACCTTCACGGCCTCTGAACTTGGCGAATGTCATATGACCTTGGACGGCACTTCATACACTTGTGACGCAAAGACATATCACTATACCGTCACCGAAAGCGGCACCGTCAATGGTGTAACAAACGACTCCGCGAAGGAATTCGCTGTCACCGTTTCTGTCGATGAAAACGGAAATGTCAAAACCGTCTGCGATCCGGAAAATCCGGAAGCTGCACTGACATTCATGAACACTTATAACCCGGCACCGGTTTCCCTGCAGTTTGGAGGAAACAAGACATTGCTGAACTATCCTGAGGATCAGGAGGCTCCGGAATTCACATTCACTTTACAGGAGTCCGGCGGATCTTATCAAGATGTGAAGACTATCCGCGGTGAAGGGAATTATCAGTTCAATGCCATTACTTTTGACCATGTCGGAGAATTCACCTACGTCATCGCTGAAACAGAAGGGGATATGGCTGAGATTTTGTACGACAGCAATACCTACACGATCCACGTGGAAGTTTACGACGACGGCTCGGGTCAGCTGAAATACAACATAAGCGATGGAAGCGGCAGCCAAATAGACCCGACCCAAATGAACTTCACCAATATTTACAGTAAATCCACACTGCTGTTTTACGGGAAAAAGTCGCTTGAAGGAAGAATTCTGAAAGACGGTGAATTCAGCTTCCAACTCCTGGATAGTGAGGGGAACATCCTTCAAATCGTGAAGAATAATGCCTCCGGAGAAATTCTGTTTGCGCCGGCTTCCTACACAGAGGAAGGTGTTTACGAATATTCGGTTAAGGAACGTGTTGGAATGATGGATGACATTATTTATGATGAAAAGGTTTATCATTTCACCGTTACTGTCACCAGAAATGAATCAGGTGAACTGACAGCGGAAGTTTCCGGTGACGATATTACGAAACTGGACTTCACCAACAAGTATCAAATGGTATTGTACAGGCTCGATACCCTGCCGGAAACGGGCTTCTCCGCGGTACATTCGGAGGTTCTGTCCGGAATGCCGAAAGACCTTCACTACACACCGTCAGGTTTGACGCTGCAGATTCCTTCACTGGATGTGATGACGGAAATCAAGACCGTCCCGCTGTATAACGAAGAATATCCGGTGGAATGGCTGAATGACGCGGCCGGTTTACTCGAAGGCTCATCAGTACCGGGTGAAGGATACAGCATCATCACCGGGCACAATCACCTGAACAACACAGAAGCAGGTCCGTTTGCCATGCTCTCGTACCTTGAGGTGGGTGACAGGCTCTTCATTGTCGATGAGGAAAACGCGCTGCAAATCTTCCGTGTATACGCGGTAGAAAAAATCGCTGAAGATGATATTTCCGGCTTTGAACAGATCGCCCGTGAAGGGAAAGATTCGCTGCTCCTCATCACCTGTGAGGATGAACGTCCGGAAGGCGGATACGCGAACCGCCGCATCGTCGCCGCAGAACCCTATTCCGGCCGTCTGCAATTCTAAAAAGTGGGACAATGGGAACGTATCAGGGTGTCCCGGATGTGGGCCACCCTGATTCGTCCCCATTGTCCCACTTCTTACATTTTTTCAAGAATCGCTGTGATTTCCTTCAGGTTCCCGGCAAAGCGGATTCCCTTCATCTTTTCTACAGAGGAGAGTCCCATTTCAACCATATGATCCAAAAGAGCTTTGAGCGAATCATAATACCCGTTCAGGTTATAGAGAATACAGGGAGCTTTCAGATGGCCCAGACAGACCTTCGACATGATTTCCGCGATCTCTTCAAGTGTTCCGGTTCCGCCCGGAAAGGCGATAAAGGCGTCCCCCAGTTCGATCATTTTCGCCTTTCGGTCCGACATATCCTTCGTCACGATGAGGCGGGTAATATCATCATAAACAAGTCCTTCATCAACAAAAAACTGCGGTTCTACCCCGGTTACTTCTCCGCCGGCAGCAAGAACACTTTCCGCCAGATCTCCCATCAGTCCGCATTTCGATCCGCCGTAAACCAGGGAATGTCCGGAAGTTCCGATCCAGGTACCCAACTCCCGCACCGCTGTCTTTAAAGCGGGATCCTTCCCGTCATTTGCGCCCAGATAAACCGTAATATTCATGTAATGCGTCCTTCCTTAACACCATAATTATCCAAAACCTTTATAATTATAAAAGATAACTTTGAAGAATGTATCTGCCCGGGGACTGTCCATTTATGAGACTATCCCCAAATAGAAAGAGAGGTATTCTATGTGGAGACCCGGAATCGCTGAAATACTGATCGTGCTGGTTATCGTCCTCCTGCTCTTCGGACCGGGACGTATCAGCAAGATCGCAAAAGAACTCGGTGCCAGTATCAGCGCCTTCAAGGAAGGGCTGAACGGCGAGAACAAGGAAAACAAGATCGAACAGGCCGCAGCGGAAGAAGAGAAAAAAGAGCAGTGATCTATGCGCATATTTAATGTCGGGATACGGGAAGTACTCCTGCTGCTGGTCATCATGCTGATTCTCTTCGGACCCAACCGAATGCGGGAAAACGCGCGGAAAACAGCACAAGCGATCCGCCGCTTTGTCCGTTCCGATACCTGGCGGACCTTTCTCGGAATGTATGACGATGTAAACACTATCAAAAATGAAATGATCAGAGAATCCGGCATTCAGGAAGTCCGGGATTCCCTGAGAGGGGTCGACCGGCAGCTGAATGATCTCGACCGTGACATCCGGGGGACGGACTTTCACCGTGATATGCCGCGTCCGGAGATTCCACACCCGGAAAGCGCACTTCATCCCGAACCGGATGATCCGAATGAATCCGAATCCAAATTATCCTGAATCATTACGATTCACACCCAGGCCGAAGCACCGGGCCGGGTATTGCTGCGGCGCAGTCCGCACCACTCCCCGGCATCCGTGCTGCATCACAGAAAAACTGGCAGCCCCATGAACGATAAGACTGAATCAAATACCACCTCCCTCGGAGAGTTTTTCAACGCTATGGAGGAGCACATCACAGAGCTGCGCAAACGCCTGCTCATCTCTGTTGCCGGACTTGTCGCTGCTGTGATAATTAGCTTCTTCTTCAGTGAGCCGATCATGAACTTTCTCTGCCGGCCTATCGGAGGATTGAACAACCTGACCGCCATCGAGATCACGGAAAATGTTTCCTCTGTATTTGATGTAGCGCTGCTGGCGGGGTTTATTCTGGCTTTTCCGCTGATCGCTTATGAAGCCTTTGCTTTTATCTTACCCGGATTAGAGACCAACGAAAAAGCGGTGCTGTCCCGCTTTCTGCCACCGGTAATCCTGTTCTTCCTGGCAGGAGTCTGCTTTGCCTTTTTCATCGTTCTCCCGGCAGCGATTCCCTTTTTGACATCCTTCATGGGGATCAAAACCGAGATCCGTCCCTCGGATTATATTTCTTTCAGTACCAATTTGATTTTCTGGATCGGGATCGTTTTTGAAATGCCGGTCATCATTTACATCGCCGCCCGGCTGCGGATCATTGATTCACAGAAGCTTCTGAAAAACTGGCGCCAGGCAGTGGTCGTCTGCGCCGTGCTCGCCATGCTCATCACACCGACGGTCGATCCCGTCAACATGCTGCTGCTGATGGTTCCCCTTATCGCGCTCTATTTCCTCAGCATCCTCGGAGCAAAACTCGCGGAAAACAATTACAAATAATTATTCAAATATTTATCACAAGCGTCTTCGAGCAGACCATAATCACAGTAAAATTTATAAATCTTTCCTGACTCTTTTTGTTCTTTGTATATTGCTTTTGCCCGATCAAGGATTCCTTGTTGAATTCCAAGACAAAATCTGTATTCTTTCTGCAAAAGGTCACGATATTTCTGATCAGGTTCATTGGTGAAATCTTTGCGAGTATACAAGCCTTCAGGAACAGGAACCATCTTTTTTATATCCAAGGCAGCCATAATACGTATCACTTGCGAATCCGAAAATGGTTTGATCACATCGAAACTCCTTGCATCTGTTTTGTCAATAATTTCATAGATGAGATAGTGAGTTTTATCAACATTATTCCAGTTCTTATGTTTTCGTTTCGCAGACGTCAAAGGGAGAAAAAAGTATATTTATCGTAACTATTCAGAACCCCTGCTGAAGAACGATGTTACCTTTGCCGACAAAGGCTGCGGATAATGCTTCAACAACGCCAATGCCATGCTTCAGCCCGGTACTGAGATATGACATAATATCGAGATAATTCTGCGCTCCATCCTCAGCACGGAAACAACCGATTATTTTGTTTTTAGTTGTAACTGTTCAGAACGAAGCACGTGGAGACTGGCATCTTGTGCGGCACAGCCCGCACGAGCGTGCCTGTCTCCATGTGCGTCTCTGCGGGTTCTGAATAGTTACAATTCCTGTACTTGAGCATGATTATAACCCTAATATCACGCCATCTTTATATTCTTCCCGCACCGGCAGATCACGCAGCACCTGCTCCAGCCATTCACGGTCGCCTTCATCCTCCATCATCTCCCTGTAGTTGAACACGACAACGTAAGCATTCCCGGAAAGGACCTCACCCGCCATCCATTCCCGCTCCTTTTCAAATGTGTCCTTTTCCGTGAAGGAAGCGGCATCAAACATGGGCGGCAGAATATAAGAGGGTTGATCATTCAGCAGGTACATAGCAGTCTGCCGATTTGACCACAGCAGCTTTCCTTTCGGCAGCTTCAGTGCAGCCAGCCGTGTCTCGGATTCCCGCCATTCCGCCCCGGCGAAGCCCTGTCCGTTCCGGTGATATTCCCGAATTAAATCCAACTCATCCTCAAAAAGCAGCGCGGCAAAAAGGAGCATAAACCCGACAGCAGTGATCCGTACAAATCCCCGGCGAAGAATAAAACGCGAGCAAAAGCCACCGATCAGCAGCATCAAGCAAATATAAAACGGCAGCAGGATGCGGTTATCAAACAGCGTGGAGCCGTCAAGGAAGAATACCGTGATCATCAGCATCAGCACATAAACAATCCCATGCAGCGCGGGTGCGAACAGCGCGGAACGGGACAGTTTTTCGGATGGTTGGATCAATCCGCGGACTCCGTAATAAATCACCAACCCAAGCAAAGCGACCAACCCCGCAGCGATCACATAGCCCCAAATCATCAGCGGTTTTTCCACGATACCGCCAAATTCCGGCAGGAAAAAACCGGCAAAATTTCGGATACCTTCTTCCACTTTGGATGCGGAAGGCAGATGCAGCGCAAAGGCGCGGTTTACCGGAGATTCTCCTGAATCACTGCTTTTTGAAAGCCAATAACCGAAGGGAATATTGAACACAGCAAAATACAGCAGCACGCTCTCCAGACGTTTCCGCCAGGTCGGCTGGGCACAGAGACAATAAACGGCAACAGCCGCTACTGCAGACAACCCCGCATAGCGGGTCAATGCCAAAGCTCCAGCCAGCAGTCCAATCAGGAGCCACTGCCAACCGCTGCCCTTCCGCACCGCCCGGATGGAAGCAATTAACATCCCAAGAAACAACGTCACATAAAGCGCCTCGCTCAATCCGTAAACATTCGCCTGTAAAACCGGGCCGGCACAGAGAAACATGATTCCTCCCAGGAAAGCCGTAAGCTGCGATCCCGTCAATACCAGCAGTCCGGTCATAAATAATGCCTGATTCAGTACGGAACAGACCAGATTCACCCATTTGGCGGTCTGCAATGGATCGGTCTTTATGATTCGAGACACAAATGCCAGAACGATCGAATAAAATGGCGGAAAATGAGTGATCGGACGCGGAAGTCCATCCCCGCCGATCCGTACATATCCCTGCCGGGCAAGCAAGCTCCGTGCTCCGCCGATATAAGCCGCAGAATCATTCGTCAGGCCCACTCCATCCGGCGTGGTATACAAAAACAAAGCGGCTGCAATCCCGCATAAGACAATCAGCAAAATCCAATACCAGTTTCTCTTCATAAACTCAACTTCCCTATTCTCTATTCTCTATTCCCTAAAAAGTATACCTTCTCAATGCTATTCCTGTCACCTCTCATCTTATTTCGGGACAAAAATCATGAATGAATCCGACGTTCATTTTTCCAACCTTTGGTAAAATTAGAAGAAGAAGGAAATTGAATAATGGATAAACACAGCTTAAAGCTGATGCAATGTATCGGCATTCTGCCGGGGATCCGCGAGATCAACGGGAACATGCCGAATGTAGAGTATAGCGCAGTCGCTTATGACAGCCGTCAGGTCAAACCCGGCACCCTTTTTATCGCGATTCCGGGAATCAACATCGATGGACATGACTACATTTCCGCAGCCATACAAAACGGCGCGGTAGCCGTGATCGGGAGCAAAGCACTTCCCGTTCTTCCCTCTGTTCCATACATCCGTGTGGAAAACTCACGGGAAGCAATGGCATGGGCCGTTGCCGCACTCTATGGATTCCCGTCTGAATCCATGACCGTGATCGGCGTTACCGGAACGGACGGAAAAACCACCACCTCCATTTATCTTTACAATATTCTGCATGCGGCAGGATTGCAAGCCGGTCTGATCTCCACCGTCTCCGCCATGATCGGCGAGGAAGAGCTGGATACAGGCTTCCACGTCACAACACCGGAATCAATTGATATTCAAAGATATCTCGCCATGATGCGCGACAAGGGCGTCACCCATGTGATCATCGAATCCACATCCCACGGGCTGGCACAGAACCGCCTTTCCGCGATTGACTTTGACATCGCGGTCGTCACGAACATCACCCACGAGCATCTGGACTATCATAACTCCCGTCAGGCCTATTTCGAGGCCAAGGGAATCCTTTTCCAGAAACTCGGACAAAATCTTGACCGAAAAGTGCCGCCGCTCGCTGTTTTAAATTACGATGACCCGGATTCCTACAATTTCCTGGACAACCTGATCAGCGTACGGAAAATAGCATATTCCGCAAACGGCAAGGCGAATCATGCGTCCGCAACCATCAAGGAAATTACATCCAGCCCTGCCGGAATCAAAGCCATTGCCCGTTTTACCGATCTGCCACAGGGAGCCGTGGAAACAGAGGTCCGTACCAGCCTGCTCGGCAACTACAACGGAGCGAATTTCCTTGCCGCCATGACTGCCGCCATTTACGGGCTGGGAATCGACCCGGTCACAGCCGCCTATGGCATCGCCAACGTAACCGGCGTTCCTGGCCGCATGCAGGTAATCAATGAAGGGCAGAACTTCACCGCGATCGTGGACTTTGCCCACACACCGAACGCATTGGAAAAAGCCTTGATTGCGGCTCGTAAAATGCTGCCGGTAGACACCTACGGGAATCCGCTGGGACGCATTATCGCTGTTTATGGTTCTGCGGGGCTCCGTGACCGTGAAAAACGCCGCATGATGCCGGCTGTTTCAGCCAAATACGCCGATATCACCGTGCTGACCGCGGAAGACCCCCGCACAGAATCACTCAACAAGATTCTGAAGGAGATGGCTGACGAAGCTGTCGACAAAGGAGCTGAATTGGGCAAAACATTGTTCATTGAACCGGACCGTCGAAATGCGATCCGCAAGGGGCTGGCGCTGGCCAATCCGGGTGACATTGTACTTTCTCTCGGGAAAGGTCATGAACAATCCATGTGCTTTGGGACAACAGAATATCTGTGGGACGACCGCACTGCCATGCATTCAGCATTGTGTGAAATGCTCGGCAAGGAAGGCCCGGAAATGCCGCACCTCCCGGACGTCCCGGAATTTGAGGCAGCGAGTTAAGTGTTAGGTTTTAGGTATTAGGTATTAGGTGTTAGGTATTAGACATTAGACTACAGACTTTAGATGTTAGATATAAGACTATAGATTTAAGTCGTTCAGAATTTATCATACGTGAAAGGGGCTGTCGCAAATGCAGATTTCTGCAATAAGCGGCAGCCCCTTATTTTTGATAAAAAAATAGATATTTCGCTAAATCAGTGCTATTTCCACCGAATTTTGATTAATGCTAAGTATTTTTTTCAATGATTTCGCTATAAAAATCGGGTAAGAGGCACAGTACTCTCTGGGATTACAAATTATTTTTGAAAAGTCAAAATTTGATATTTTTAAGCAGTCGTTTGGACTGTAAACAAATGAGTGCCGGTTCTTTTTGACTGGATCTTATAATGAAGCTTGTTAAAATTGTGTGCTAAAGCGATCAGGATAGTCTGAGCTAAAGCGGATGCCCATAGTCGCTGAGAATTCGTTCCAAATCTTTTTTGCGCAATTCTTCTTTGCTGTCTTTTTGACTCGTCGTCCGTAGCTGTTGTTCAGTTCTGTAAGATCCATCGCATCCACCAATGAATCCAGAAGCCGAACCGGATCGTTATCCGCAATCTTTACTCCCAACTCTATTGGCAGTTTTATTTGGTATGGAGATTCTCCGGTGTTATAATTCCCTTGTAAAATATTTTGTAAGGGCATCATATTTTACCTGGCAGCCTGCTGCAACGGGCTGCCTTTTCCTTTCTTTTATGCTTTTATGTCAATTAAACAAGAAGACTGCCCCTTTTGGGTCAGCCTCCTTTTTCTATTTTATCGGGGCTTTTTTTTTATTTGCGACAGCCCCTTTTTTTCATTTCTGCCGTATCGTCAGCTTCGGTTACTCAAGGAACGCCGGATCATCAGAGGCCATTAATGTATTCCACAAGCATTTTATGGTCGTAATATTTCTCCGGTCTGACAAGAGTGAAATCCGGCGCCACACCGGCGTCGATATCATAAAACGTTCCGTTCTTGAGAAAAGACATCCGCTGCGATCCGGAGATCTGGAATAAGGTTCCCCAGGCTGTTGAGAGCGGCTGGACAATACAGCTGCCGCCGCCGGATGTTCTGCCGAGAACGGTGACTTTATCTGAGGCTTTAAAGGCAGCCGGGACAAGATTTCCGCAGGAGAAACTGACCGGTGAAACCAGGACGTAAACATTCTTGTCATCCAATACGTCTCCGGAATTGAAATTCCGATCCAGGTTGACATCAGCCCGGTAGGAGGCGGTAGAAAGCGCACCGGTAAAGGTATCCTTGACGCTGAAGGGGGCATCACCAAGGATCCATGCCATCAGGAAAATCGCGGCATCTACATCACCGCCGGTATTGTTGCTGAGATCAATGACAACATTCTCTATCGGGCTGTCATTCCGATAGATATTGTTGTGTGCATAGATCACCAATCCGATCGTATCCAGGGGGAGTTTCTCTCCGTTTTGGAACGCATTGTAATACACGGAGGCAGAGTGGCTCAGGAATGAATCAAAAATCAGAAAAGCAGTATTTCCGACTTCTTCATAAACAAAAGGGTTGTCCTCAGTCTTATAGAAGTCATCAGCAGCGGCACGCGCATTTCCATACATCACAACCGCCTCATCCATCTTGCGTGCGGCGGGACCGGTGGTCCAATCCACTTGTCGGGCCCCTGTCAGATAAGAATATGCGATGAAATCGGAATGCAGGTCATCCAGATAAAAATCAATAAGCTATCAGTTCCATCCAGGATTCCAATTCCACATAAAGCAGGTCATCTGCACCGTTCATAAAATACAGCGAGAACGGCTCAGTCAGCACATTCGTAATTGTGCCGTTATAAAACGTATAAGCCCGTTCCGTGATCTCGTAAGATGCAGTCATCACTTTGGGCGCAAACACTGCCGGCAGCCAGCATTATGGCAAGTAATACTGCAAATATCTTTTTCATAAAATTATCCTGTTCCAAAAATGTTTTTTCGAATTATAAAATACAGATACGTATACAAAACGCACCTGATATCCGACAATTTCCTGTATGAGCTTTCAATGCATTCCAAAACATGTGCTTCGCAGGGTGCGGGATAAGCCCTGCCGGGCAGTCATCAGCCGATAATTTACATATCTTACTTTCGAAGCCTCAGCCCATCCTCCCGGGGCTGCGTCTCCCTTTCATTAATTCCGTCTCCCGTATTGATCCTCATGCTTTCACCTGCAGCTGCCTGATCCGGATTTATTTTGTTCCTTGAAGGATAATAAATCCGGATCAGTTTATTTTATCACGATGTCATTCACATGACCGAAGGGTCAGTCTCCGAGTTGGAACACATCTCCGGGATGGATCTGGATCCCGTAATCAGAGTCAAAGGATTCGTAAATCTCAGTAAGTCTTTCGGAACTGACCATCTCCCAGCTGTTTTCCATCGGGTTCCAGAAGGCGATATTATCTCCCTCAAGATCCTTGACGGAGATCATGCAGAATGTCCCTTCACCGAATACGGCAGCGATCGTATCGGTTCCCCTGATCGGCCATGTTTTAAACTCAAACCGCGCCCAGGGATCGTAACATACAGCGTTGACATTGTCTGAATCCAGCGGGTTATAAAAGACGATCAATCCCTGATGATCACGCAGCTGCTCCGGACCTGATTCATCGTTAAGCCCCAAGTCTTCGGCAGCCTGCTTAATTACGGGAGCATATTCCGAAAGTCCGGCGATCTCAGCGACCCAGCCGGCCTTGGCAGCTGTTTCTGAGAAGTCCGTTTTCGGAGAGAGCGTCAGATCAAAGGTAAACCAGTATTCAAAAACTTCCCGTGGGGTCATACCGGCTTCATACATCCGCCAGGCGATAATACTGAGCACTTCCGAGTTATGATGGACTTCGCCGTAATCATTATCGTTATCCGGATAACTTGTGGGCGGCGTATAAAACTGATCCCAAACGTACACGGCGCGTTCGTTTTCATGAGCGCTGCGGAAGGAGGTCAGCCAGGCATTTTCGGATGGCTCCCACTGCCGGATATCCGCCTCTATCGCGTTTCCGATAAGGTCGCTCAAAGCTTCATCCAGCGCGCCGGTATCATTCTCATAACTGCCGACGTGATTTGTGGATGATACACCGTGAGTAAATTCATGGGCGATCACCATCAAGGACTGGCTTGCGCCGTCATCCACGCTGAAATTAAAGATGTGGAACCCATCCTGAAAACTCGCATAGCTTGCGTTGTTGCGGTTCTCGTCTGACGTATCAAACTGGATCATGACCGGTGTCCGCTCACCGTCCGGCCCCCACCATCCGGTCTCGGCAAAATAGTCATATACCTGTATGAACAGATAGTAGCTCAGCAATTCCCCATCGGAAAACAGATTCTGATCGATATTGATCGGTGTGGCATCCTCGCGGGTTTCAAGTTCCGTGATTTCTGAAATATCCACACAGAAGACCAGGCGGTCTTTGTCTCCAAGATAACGGTCACCCGTTGCAGGGTCGATCATAACCGGGATAGAAATATCCATGACGACATCCGAATGCGAAGTGACTGTTTTTTCGTAAGTATCAGATTCCCAATCCGCGAAGCGCTCTTCCCAATTTGCGGGCGCCGGCATTTCGAAAGAATCCCATCTCACGTCATCAGGATCATCCGTAAGGGAACTGACGAATCCCAGCACTTCCCCTTCCGTGTTGGCGATGATCTTCAGATAGCAGCCGCTCAGCAAATGGTTATCATAAATCTGCTGATATGAATAGACGATGATATCTCCGAAATAATCCTTGCGGAGCTCCAAAAAGTCATAATCACTGCTGCCGATAAATTCCTGTACCAGAGCATAAGCGTCATCCGCGTTTTGGGCCATTGTCCCGAACTCATTCCCGCTGACGAAAGTCACAATACCGTTTTCATCATCGTGCCAGACCACTCCGTCAGGATCGAGGCTGGATATATAAGAATCCCTGCCTTCATCGATATCTTCCGAAAACGGCCAGGATTTCAGCGTGTCATCATCCGAATCCAGATCTTCATCGATTTCTTCGGTTTCGGTTCCATCTTCATACGGGTCTTCCTCCTGTGCCGAAACCGAACAGGGAATCATAAGAAATGCCGCAAGCAATACTAAAAATAGAAATAAAGAACGTCTGTTAGGCATATAAATCTCCGATTTGGAAAAAGGTACGGCATTCTGCGAATCGATAAAGACCAATCGAATGACCGTACCTTTCCTATTTATACTTACTCTTCAATTCCTGTCAACGGGACATCTGTTATTCCTAATCCCAGGAATCGGAACCGCCGTCGTCACCGTCCCATGAATCGGATCCGCCATCGTCTCCGCCCCAGGAATCGGAACCGCCGTCATCACCATTCCAGGCGTCGGAATCGCTGTTGTCATCAGTTACAGCCTCCGATTCGTTAATGAATTCTTCGTGCAGGTCCTCAAGAACATCATTGAATTCTTCGGTCAGTTCTTCGGTGTCCCCATCGAATTTTTCGCCCCAGACGTCATTGATTTCTTCGAAATAACCGATCAATTCATCATCGGGTTCATTATCATCACTTTCCCATTCATACCGCGTCAGGTTATAGAAGTTTTTATATTCGGAATCATCATCTGATGTCTCTTCCGCATTCTCTCCGGCGGCCTTGAAATCAAGTTGTGTCCTGATATTTATTTTCCCGTCCGCATCCATTGTTCTGCTGACGAGATCGACTTTTCCATTCGGATAAACATAAGTATCGACCCTGTATTCAGATCCGTCTTTATTCGTTGTTGTTTCAGTGTGGTAATCAGCCAGCTCATTTTTTTCCAGGTCCAGCAGCTTACCATCTCCGATTGCTGTGCCGCCGTATTCATCATTTTTCTCCGTGAAACTCAGCATTCTGCCTTCGGCAGCATCAATGAGCAGCTTTTCAGCAATGACCTGGCCATCCTTATATTTATAATATGATGTTTCAGAAGAAGTTTCTTCCTCATTGGCATCAAAGTTGATCAGCTGAAAATAAGTATTCCTGCCGTCCGCGTCAAAGGTACGTTCCTCACGAATTTTTGTATCGTCCGTTTTGAATACTTCATTGATATGATGAACTGATTTATCAGGATAATAAACCGTGCTTTCAAGGACCAGATTTCTGTCTTTGTCTTTATAGTTTACATCTTTGAAATCATAGATCTTGGCGCCCCGGCCATCGGTAAGCATTCCGTTTGTTTCCAGGGTATTATTTTCAGTTTCCTGACTTGTATATGTAAGTATTCTCTGTGTTCCGTCCGGTTTGAACGTGGTTGTCCGTGAATTTGAAAACTGCCGATCGTCTTCGGAATATGATATTCTCTCTTCGGAGACTGTGTGTTCACCGTTTTTTTCAAATTCGTTTTCCAACTTAAATGTAAGTCTTCCCTGATTATCGTAGTAGCTGTCTTTATTTCCGTAACCGCCGCCGTCATTCACATAATACTCAAGCGTTCGGAAAGGACGGCCGTTACTGTCCCGATATGTATACACATTAACTGTGCTCTCGCCCCTTCTGACTGTTTCCAGTGTCGGGACCGTATAACCATACTGCGCAAAGGCTGCTGAACAAAAAACGGTCAGCGCTGCCAGCATAACGACAAATATAAACAATTTTTTCATAAAAACCTCCGTTTATTGATTTCAGATAAAATTATCTCGCTCTGTTTTTTTTCGCATCATTGATCATAAGCAGATGGATCTGTTTATCAACGATTTTCCGGAACTTCGATCCGGGGTCCTCCATGATTTCGGCAAACACTAAGGGGAGCATCATATATACAAACCCATATCCATTGGTATTTCCATTGACATTGAAGATCCGTCCGAACCATGCATTTGCCATGGAATCTTTAAGCTCCTCCCGCAATCCATCTTCAGTAGGATCCTCCATGGCCTCGTCGATCCCGCCCAGGATCCTGAGCAGATTTTCGAATTTTCCGGCGGCACATTTGCTAAGGTCGTCATCGAACCATCTTTTCAGGCTGTCTGTCACTTCCGGTGTCATTTCGGTAACATTTCGGTATCGTTCCTGAGCTAAAAACCGTTCTTTCATCCCGCTGAAAACTTTTTCATAAATAAGTGACTGGTAGATCGAAGAAGACGTTTGCCCTGCAATGAATGCACTGCTCCGTACACCTGCCACTTCTTTCTTCTGCAGCCTGAAAGCGTAATCAATATCCTCCTGGCGAAAATTCTCTTTTTCAAGCATATAATCATGTGCGTTGATAAAGGCCTGTATCGTTCTTTCCATAAGTAAGAACTTCTCCATTTCTTTTTGTTCCGCTTTGGTCAAACCCTCGTCGGACTGAGCTTTTTCTTCAAGCTCCTTCTTCCGGGCCATTTTCTTTACAGCGGCTTCCGGCGTTTTATACACCTGCAGGTATGCTTCATATTCTGTCGGAGAAAATTTTGCCGTTATGTTGCCGGCTGAAACTTTGAAATTATCATTTCTCATATCACCGCGGATATTCCCCAGTTCTCCCGGGTTATTTGCCCCTCTGTTGATGTTCTGATAAAGGAAATCAACCCCCCGGTTACCGTAATTCAGGAGAGATATTAAATGTACGATCGGCATGTGAAGGCGTTCGTCATTTTTGAAGATCCGCTGAAGCTGGAGCACTCTGGAAATATCCTCCTCCAACTCTGCCCTGCATTCCCGGAGGTCATCCGCAGTAAGAGCCTCCAGTTCAGTTTTTGCACCGCGTTCAATACCATACTTCTCACAGTATGCATCGGTTTTTCGATCGAGGGTCAGCAGGGATTGCCCGCTGAGACTGAGATCTGCGATAATTGCGGCAAGTTCCGGAGTGAGCTGTTCCCGGCCAACCTCTTCTATGATCTCCTTGATCACCTGTTTCACTTCCTGCGCTTCATCTTGACAGGCATTTGCGACTGAAGGCAGGGTTATGATCTCATTCCCATCCTCATCTTTCGGCAGATTCCCGGTATAGTTATATGAACTGATATCCCCGGCATGTTCTCCGCTGGCACGGCGGAGGTTTTCCCCGACCATCGCCGGGATCTCGGTGTATTTCTGGATCGTTATGTCATGATCAAGTGATTTCTGATAATTTCGAAAATCCCGTTGGGTAGCCCGCTTATTGCCAAAGTTTTCGTAAGTCAGATCCTCTCTTTCTCCCATATCAATCAGCGTATTTTCCAATCCGGCTTTGGCGTTTAAATGAAAAGCCTTTGCCCCGAACATCCCGAGGTTTTCCTTCAAGCCGAATTGAACCGCATCCTGCTGGAAGATCGCCGGAGCCAGTTTGGTGATATGCCCTACATTCTGGACCATATCCTTCACAAAGGTCGTACAGTTGCGTGTAAAGAAACCGTAGCCCTTATCGGCATAGGTCTCCGAGGCTCTGAATATGGCATTGACCTGTGCCGGTTTGGCAGGGAACCGCCGGCTGATCGTATATTTATGGTTGTAATCATTGTAAAGCTGTCCCGGTACGACCGCATCGCGGCTGACCATCATCATGCCGGCGGACATTCCTCCAAAACCGCCTGCCGGATAAAAGCCGTACTTGATCATGTAGCGTTCGTACCGGTTTGTGATCTTGCTGAAGCGGCTGTATTCGATCCCCAGTAATGTATGTCCCATTTCGGTGCCATTAAAGGTTTCCGCGGAGCCTTCTTTCGGCTGGTCCACCATGACAGAAACGACCGGATCCAGCGGTTTTTCCCGCTGTCTCGGATCGTTTTGATCTCCGGCAGAATTAGGTTCAGCCGCTTTTGACGCGATCGGATAAGACCAGACCGCCGGGACTTTTCGCAGATCCACATTGATCTCATCATTGTTTTGCGGTTCGCTTTTCTCGAATTTCTCTCCATCCCAGCCCGGGATCTGCTTATGGTTTCGTTTTTTCTGAAGTTTGCCTCTTTTGAACCAGGATTTGATGAAATCTTTTGCGATGATTCCCCCCGTGAACGGAAGCAGTCCGAGATTAAATACCGTCCCGAGGATCTTCCCGACGGTTACACCCAATAACTGTGTGAGTGTGCTCCGGAAACCGACTTCCATGTTCAGCTTGTTTTCTTTCATTCGGACCGGCTCAAAATCCAGTTCCCGGATCTTCTTCATATCCTTATCAGCCTGTCCGAGTTCCCCGGGCTGTCCTTCTTCCGGATTTTCGGCATGCTCTTCCGCTTTTTCCACAACTTCCTGAGCTTCCGATTCCGATCTGATCTCTTTCTCATCACCTTTTGGATCGATCAGGCTGATGTCGGGATTTTCCTTCTTCCTGGAGCTGGTGTCGATCTCGCTGATGTTTGGATCCTCCGGGTTTTGGCTCTGATCGTTTTCGTGAAGATCCTCATTTTTCTGATCCGATCCAATGACCAGGGACATGTTTTGTATGCCGTTCCACAGAGGAATTTCAACAGGACCGCCGCCTGAAAGTATATCCAGAATGGCTGAATTGCCCATGGACAGCAGATCAGGCATAGAATTGTTTAAGCTGTCGGCTTGTGCTTCTTTTTCGATCAGATCGTTCTGTGGCCCTGAATTGTTCCTTTGAGGTGAAGAGTATCTCGGCATTTCTTAATCTTCCTGTATTCCTATATAGCAAAGAATCTTTTTATAAGCCTATTACCTACAAATATTATTTTACCCAATCAACCATACGCAAAGCACTGCTTGCCACAGAACGTGGCAATTTTTTGAACAGGGGCAGCAATTTGGTACAATAAAATGGTGTTAACAGAAAACTGAACAAACTGAGTTCTTACAGCAGAAAAAACGCACTGCGAAAAAAGAAAAAAAGCCGATAGACTGAAACAGATGGAAAAAATGACACAGGCATTTGTTAGGAAAACACGGCGATCTCATGATCAGGATCAGTGATTTGGTAGAATAAAAACGGAGAAAAAATCACCATGCAGAAAACGGAAAAATTTGCCAATAACCTGAAGAAACTCCGTACCGATAAGGGGATCTCACAGCAGCAGCTTGCCGATATGATGGTCGTATCCAGAAGCGCTGTCTCCATGTGGGAACTGGGGGCCCGGCTTCCTGATGTCAGTATGATCATCCGGCTTTCTAATTGTCTCGGCGTTGATCACAGTGAGTTGCTGGAGATATTTCATGAATCACAGGATGAAAGCAGCATCATTGTCGTTGAGGATGTCCCGCTTCTGCTCCGCGGAAACATCCGCATGCTGCAGGAAGAACTTCCGGATATGAGTATTTTCGGCTTCGGCAGCGGGAAAGAAGCGCTTGAATATGCGCGGATCCATACCGTGTCCATCGCCTTTCTGGATATTGAACTGGACGATCGAATGGACGGACTTCAGCTGGCCCGGGAACTTGCCGCTCTTAACGGACAGACCAATATCATTTTTCTGACCAGCCACACGGAATATTTACAGCAGGCAGCTTATGATCACTGCAGCGGATATATCCTCAAACCCCTGAACCGGGAGCGGATCCGTCATGAACTGAACAATCTGCGCTATCCCGTCAGAGGTTTGGGCCGATTTTTGCGGTCCCCGTTGGTATGAAAGGATAATATGAAAAGACAGGAAGATCATAAAAGCAGATACTTTTCGGAACGTTTGATCGATGCTGTCATTCTGCTCTCCTTTATCCTTGCTCTCGCATTGATCGCTTTTCAATACATCAGTCCGGGGATGATATCCCTTTCCCCTGCCGTCAACCCATACCGGATCCTGCAGCCGCAGTCTGTCACGGAAGAAGTGATCCCGGAATACACCGGGGTCCGGCGCACCTATCAGTTTGACATGTCAAAAATACCCGGCAACAAAGGACGGGGCAGGACCTTTTTCGTTTATCTCCGCCACACCGCGGCAGTGCTGAAAATGGATGGTGAGGCTATCGTCGATACGGGTGAAGATCCAAACGTCTTTCATATCGGACACACACCTGGAAACTATTGGCTTTCTCTTCCGATCTACGCATCCTATGATGAAAAAGTGATCGATCTGACCCTTACACCTATTTATAACAGTGTACGGAACGAACAGCCCTTATTCCTGCTGATCGATAAAGACCCTCTGCTGAATCTGATGGTGCTCCCCGGGGAAATGCCTCTGATCGCGATAAGCCTGTTCGCGATCACGGTGGGAATTTTTCTGATGATCATTGCTGTTGTGATCGGTCTGGATCCGCAGGACCGGGAAAAGTTGCTTTTTCTCGGGGCCGTATCAGCAACCGGAGGGCTGTGGAAATTAAGCGGCTTTTCAGCGGTTCCTCTCATGCTGGATTTCCAGGGCTTGCAGAAATCTATCTGGTATTGCGGAGCGTGCTGCTATCTGCTGATGATGATCTTTTCACTCCGGTTTCAGGTTTCTCTCCGGCCGGAAGGCAGCAGCCGCATCGGTAAAGTCTGCTGCTTATTTTCCGCGGCAGCTGCCATCCTGATATTGATTCTACAGACCGCGGGGATTCTGGAACTCCATGAGATCCTGGTCTGGTACGGTCTCGGCATGGCATCACTCCACCTGATCGCTCTGGCCGGACAAAAACCGAGCCGGGATGAAGTTCTGTGGCTCCTGCCGACGTTTTTCTCGCTTGCGGCCGATCTTCTGATATTCGTCAAAAACGGTTCCATGACCACAGCACCGGTTTCCCTGCTCTGGATCGTTTTGAACCTGTTAGTCCGCGGTTTCGGTTTCCTGAGCACGGTCCTCCGGCGTGAACGGGAATTACGGATCAAGGATAAAGAACTGCGCGGCGCGAAGATACAGACGATGATCAGCCAGATCAGGCCCCATTTCATCTTCAATACGCTCGCTTCCGTCAATATGCTCTGCGAAGAAGACCCGAAACGCGCCGCCGAGATCATCTCAGATTTCAGCCAATACCTGCAGGCGAATTTCTCAGCGCTTTCGACAACTGATATGATCCCGTTTTCGGAAGAAATGAAACATGTAAAAGCTTATCTGGACGTTGAATCAGCCCTCTATGAAGAGAAACTGACAGTTACATACGATACAGCATACGCCGCTTTCCGCCTGCCTCCGCTTACCTTGCAGCCCATCGTTGAAAACTGCATCAAACATGGGTTTGGCAGGAACGTTTCTTCCCTTCATATCATCATACGGACCCGCCAAACGGAAGAAGGAGCGGAGATCCGGATCGAAGATAACGGATGCGGCTATGATCCTTCATCTGACGGGAAGATCCATATAGGGCTGAAGAATGTAAAAGAGAGGCTTGAAATGATGTGCGGCGGAACCCTGGAGTTTTCCCCGCAAGGCGGAGGGACTCTGGTGACCGTGTCTGTTCCGGGAAAGGATATGATAGGCGTCAGATCATAACGGTCCGGGGAAACCTCAGCAGACATATTTTCTGTCATGCCATTCCCGAAATAATTCTCCGGTCGTCCGGAGGCAATGGATAAACGGCATATCCGATAAGGAAACGCTTCGCAGAAATTGATCCGAACAGTTACAGCTCGTCATATTGCCTGTCCCGGAACAAAAATCATATCAAGCCCGTTATTAAAATCAGAGAGAAAGAAAGAAATAAAAAATGAAAAAATCATATCACTTTTTCTTGTCATATCGACTTTCATCGTCACGATTTCCTGCTATGCGCAGACCTCATACACAAATGACGGATTGACTCTTTCCGTCACTGAAGAATTCGCGGACAAGGTTCTTGTCAAAACACCCGAAAACGATGAGAAAGGCATTCTTTTCTCCGTCTCCGAAAAAGAATCCGTTGAGGCGGCAAAAGCCGAAGGTTATCCCTGGGAAAGCGCCGGATGGCTTTTTGACATCAGCTGTATCAGTGAAGACGAAATGCATAAACTCCGCTGCGATGATATCCCGGGATACAACATTTTTGCGGAAGATACGGACGGGAACTATTATATTTATATGCAGCCGACCGATGTCCGGGTCGTACGCGAAGATTATAACGACGCCGCGGCATTGGAAAGATGGACTGCAGCGAACCGGTGGGCGCACAGCGTTCGCGAAACGTTCATCACGGAAAATGAGGATCTTACCTCCATAAAGTTCAGTTACACTTCCCTGGACGCCTATCTGGCTCGCATAATGTATACGGACGACATAAAATATACGGTCAGCACGACAGAATTCGGACGGCAGCAGCCGAACGGAATAAAAGCCTCTGACTATATCGCGCCTCTCACCCATGATGTGATCTATACCTCCGCGCGTGATGAAGAGACTCCTGACGGTGAATATCTCGTGCTGGATTTCCCGGATATCAATCTCCGCTTCGATTTCTTCTTTGAGGAAGGTAAAGAAAACTACATCAGGCAGGTCTGGTTCAATGGTGAACACGAGATGCTCTATAAAGCGGAATTCACGGATAAGAACATCAAAGCGTCTGAAATAATGAATGATTTCTACCACGAGATCGTCCTGCGCAATTCTCTGGGTTACACCCCGGATAACATGGTCGGCACTTGGGCTGAGAAAATTGCCGGCCGCGGTTTCATCGAAATCACTGAAAGTGAAGAGCCGGGCAAATATCACATCATGATCAACTGGTCGGCAAGCGCCTGGCAGAAAGCCGTCTGGGAAATGACCGCTGAAGCGACCGGGAATGGGGCAGAACTTCGTTATGAGAACGGGAAACACTCCATCCTGACCTGGCAGTCTGAAGATAACATGACGGAAGAAGAAATATACACGAATGGGAGCGGTACCTTTAACCTCCTCAGCACTTTTGAATTGGTCTGGTTCGATGAAACCGAGCACGCGGCCGACGGCAGCGTATTCATAAACGCGGGAATGTAGACAAATAAGAACATACAGAAAGTCAAGAGCTTGAAAATCGGGGAACGCTTTACCCTATGCTCCGAAACCGGCTCTGATTTCAATAGTTTTTTGACGGGGCTGTCGCAAATAAAAAAAAGCCCCGATAAAATAGAAAAAGGAGGCTGACCCAAAAGGGGCAGTCTTCTTGTTTAATTGACATATGAGGATTGTATGGGATAATTAACCTTGTACCAAATAAAATTGTCAATCGAGTTAGGAATCAAGATTGCGGATAATGATCCGGTCCGGCTTCTGGATTCATTGGTAGATGCAATGGACCTAACAGAACTGAACAACAGCTACGGACGGCATGTCAAAAAGACAGCAGATCCGGTGAAACTGTTCAAGATCGTTGTGTTTGGAATGATGAAAAAGATCTATTCGGCACGAGGCTTACAGGAAGCCTGCAAAAAGAACATTGACTTCATGTTCCTTCTGGATGGATCGCCGGCGCCGGATCATGCAACTTTTGCACGTTTTGTATCCAATCATTTCAGCAAATGTTCTGAGAAGATAATGTCAAAGATGACCCTTCTGCTGAAAGAGATCGGTGAAATAAGCGGTGAAACGATCTTCATTGATGGAACCAAAATCGAGGCATATGCAAACAAATATACTTTTGTCTGGAAAAATGCTGTATCCAAAAATATGGAAAAGATAGGTGAAAAAATCAGCGTCTTTGTAAATAACTGCGTGAAAGATTTTGATATCTATGTCACGTCCGGCCAAAAAATGAGTCTCAGGTTTCTAAAGAAGATGAGGAAGAAGCTTTACGCAATCAAACAAGAACGGAAGATAAAATTTGTTCATGGCATTGGCAAGAAGAA
>CADATZ010000033.1 GCA_902791025.1 uncultured Chloroflexota bacterium
TCCCCTCTCGCTGACGGTCCTCCTTGAGGTGACGGTTCCCCGTACCAGCTTCGCAGTACGGGATAACCGTCCCCGTTTTGATCGTTAATCAAAGTATATGCAAAAATTAAAAAAAGAAAACCGCCAATATTGGCGGTTGACAAATGTGAAATTTTGTGGTAATAGCGCACCGGGCCAGTTACCTGCTGCCGCGAAGCCGGCACAGGTCCCCCTTTCAGAAAGATACGGGCTTCGCCCGATTTTGTATGCTGAACGGGAGCTTCGCCAGAGCTGCGACGTAGTGTCCTCATCGGTGCACAAACAATCCGTGGTTGTCCCCCTGACCTTTATTCTGCCGCCGGTCATGTCCGGTCTGTTGATAATAAGCAGCTTTGGCATCATACATCCGCTCATCAGCAATTTTGATCAGTTCCTGTACCCCGGCTTCCGGAAATTCACTCGCAAAAACAGCACCGTGAGACATGGAAAGACTGACTTGATTCTTAGCTGTCCATTCTGATAATTCTTCCACCGATTGAGAAATCAACTGTTCCAGCTGCGAGGAATCAAGATACACGAAAGCCGCAAACTCATCACCGCCGATGCGATAAACATCCCCATACGGCCCGAAATTCCTGTCAATGATCTTCGCAAAAGCCTTGATGGCTTTGTCACCGGCATCATGCCCATAACGATCGTTGATCATCTTCAGCTCATTGATATCAAACACCACACAGACAAAATCCGAGCCCTTTTCTTCCGGGAATTTTTCGAAATGAAGAACAGCATCTTCATACGCCCTGCGGTTTTGCAATCCGGTCATCGCGTCTGTATCGGCATTTCTTTTCTCATTTATAACTTTTTCCGTCAGTTTTTTTGTAATAAAGATAATGACCAGAGATGCAATCAGTAAATAAATACACACGATACTCATCAATTCCGGAACATTCCGGTTGGCTTCTTTCTCAGTTTGCGTAACGATAATCGTATATTTATCGGCTTTTCTGGCAAAGCAATAAACGTTGTCACCCTGCAGTACAGCCGAATATTTTGCAGTCTTCTCCGCCTCATTTCCAAAAGGAGCCTTGAGACCGATTTCATTAAGATCCTTTTCAACCAAACCCGGCAAAGAACTTCCGACAATTTCATTTGTCTGGTTATCCACAGCGAAAATGCTTATCCCGGCATAGACCGGAAGTGCATCCACGACCTCATCGATTTCATTCGCGTGCAGCTCCTCTAATAGTCTTACCGGCTCGATCCCAACCTGGACCATACGGCTGCCATCATCGCTCCAGCAAATCGCATACATCATCGATTTGTTCTCCGCGGTATTTGGAGTAACGTCCTGACACATGGAAAGGGTTTTGTCCGTCAGCATAGGCTTGAAATATCCCATCTGTTCACCGGAATCAAAGGAATATCCGTAATACTGCGGAACCGTACCGAAATAGATCTCACCTTCATCCGTAAACAGGTGGATCTCATCGATCAGCAGCAGCTTCTCAATATAAAGCAGATCATCAATATTGGTCTCAGCGTTAGGATTTCTGTCGATAAAATGCGATACCGCTTTGGCTTTGGTAATGTAACTTTCTTTCAGCGTTTCCACCAGAACCTGCTGCTTTCGGTCATTGGAGACAAGAATGTTCCCGATTTGTTCTGACAGCATCTCACCGGTCCTGTAGGCGTGATTACGATTGTTCACTCTGAGAAAGAAATATTGGAAAAGGAGAAGGATCAGCACAGCAGCTATGATAATGACCAGAATAAGGGCTGCGCTTTTTTTCCCGATATTATTTTGTTTTGCTTGTTTCATTCACTTCACTCTTTAAAAATTTATTTATTCAAGACGGAGCATATGTCGTCTGGCATCTTGCACGGCGCAGCCCGCACTATCGAGCCTTTTTAATATGTTATGCTCCAGTTTCAGAACTGTTATAAAAATCCTCTTATTTCCCGGATCTTTTATCTCTTAAAGTACGATAAAAATTTACCTGACATGGTATCGTTTATATTATAAAGAATATGTGAATAAAAATCGTTTCATTCGTGACAAATGGAATGTAATCATCTGTCACAATATCTGCTAAACAACAGCATCGGAACTGCTGAAGTATGCAAACTATTGAACTGTACAAGGCAAAATGTGGATTTCCTGACAAAAACAGGAAAAATTCATCCGGTATTACAATTGGGAAATAATAAACTCTTTTCAAAAGCAGACATCATGTCTTACAGATTTAAAGCCGAAAACGAAGCTTACGCAAAAAATTTCGAACCGTTATAAAACATATATTTCCAATGACCGCAAGTTCACGATTCCTATCGGTATGGCGACGACGATCACCCCTTACGGAAATGCCTATGATGTTTTGATGCCGGGTGCGGTGATGGCAGTCGTACCTATTGTTATAATATACTTGTTTGCACAAAAGACATTTATTGCCGGTCTAACTTCCGGAGCAGTGAAAGGATAGTCACATGAAAAAAGCATCTATGATTCTCGACAAAGACTACCAGGTCAGCCGGATCGACAAACGCATCTACGGCTCTTTCATCGAACATCTCGGCCGCGCGGTTTACGGCGGCATTTATGAACCGGGACACCCGGAAGCCGACGAGAAAGGCTTCCGCAAGGACGTGATGGCGGCGGTCAAAAAACTTGGCGTGCCGATCGTCCGCTACCCGGGAGGAAACTTTGTTTCCGGATTCAACTGGGAGGACAGTGTCGGCCCCATTGAACAACGGCCGAAGCGCCTGGATCTTGCTTGGTTCACCACGGAAACCAACGAAGTCGGTCTGCATGAATTTTTTGACTGGACACAAAAAGCAGATTCCGAACTGATGTACGCCATCAATCTCGGCACCCGCGGGCCGGAAAATGCCCGGGATATCGTGGAATATGCCAATCACAAGGGCGGCAGCAAGTTCTCCGATATGCGCATCGCCAATGGGCGCAAAGATCCATTCAACATCAAGCTCTGGTGCCTCGGCAACGAGATGGACGGACCCTGGCAGATGGGGCATAAAACCGGATATGAATACGGACGCACCGCCAATGAAGCTGCCAAGATCATGAAATGGGTCGATCCGACCATTGAACTGGTGGCCTGCGGTTCCTCCAACACCGAAATGCCGACCTTCGGTTCTTACGAGCTGGAGATGCTGGAGGAGTGCTACGAAAATATCGATTACGTCTCGCTCCACCGATATTACGGGAACCCGACACAGGATACGCCGGGATTCCTTGCCCGCTCGATGGATATGGATGAGTTTATCCATACCGTCGCTTCGATTTGTGACGCGGTCAAGGGGAAAAAGCACAGCAAAAAGCAGCTCAACCTGTCCTTCGACGAATGGAACGTGTGGTATCACTCTAACGAACAGGATCAGGAGATCTGGAAGCAGGACAAATGGAACCGTGCCCTGCCGCTGCTGGAAGATATTTACAATTTTGAGGACGCCCTGCTTGTCGGCTCCATGCTGATGACGCTCATCCGCAACGCGGATCGGGTGAAGATCGCCTGCCTGGCGCAGCTGGTGAACGTTATCGCCCCCATCATGACGCGCAATGGCGGCGGATGCTGGGCACAGACCACCTACTATCCCTTCATGCACGCTTCCCTTTACGGCCGCGGCACCGCACTGCAGGCTTTGGTTTCTTCACCCGTTTATGACTGCGCGGATTATGAAGGAGTGCCTTATATCGATTCAGCGGCAGTCCTGCACGACGACGGCAGTGTAACTGTTTTCTGTGTCAACCGGGATATGAAGGAAGATTATGAGCTCAGCATCGATCTGCGTTCCTTCGGAGATTTGAAATTCGCTGAGCATATCCTGCTGCATCACGATGATGTCAAGGCAGTCAATACAGAGGATGAACCCGACAACGTGATCCCCACCGCCGGGCCGGGTGGAAAGATCGATAGCGGAAAGGCCGAGATCCGCATCCCCGCCCTCAGCTGGAACGTCATTCGTTTTATTTAAAAGCACCGGGCCGGCCGCCTGCTGCCGAGAAGTCGGCACAGGTGACCGGCCACCGAGCTGCGCTTTATAAATCCAATTTCCCCTTATTAAAACAAAGCGGATACACTCCGAAAGCAACGAACGACATCACCGCATAGCGCAGAGCACGGATCAAAAGGGACAAAAATGTGGACGCTGAAAGCAGCTCTTCCGGAAACGGCAGTTTGGTAAGGAAAGAAAGAGCCACAAAAACCACCCCTCCTCCAACTACACGCAGCAATACAAAAAAGTAATCCTTTGCCGGACCGAATTTCACATATTTTTTCTCAAAAGTCGTAGCCAGGAACATACCGACGAGCAAACCGTAACCGGTATAAAAATCCGAGGATCTACAAAAAAACCAACCGGGCAATGCGCAGACCAACAAAATGACGAATACCCATTTACTGTCTTTGACCTTTTTCATCAGCAGGTCCATGAGAAACATCATCAACAACCCAAAGGCCCAGCCAACCAAAACATCAGTAGGATAATGTACCCCGATAATGACACGGGAAAGTCCGACAAAGAACGGGAGGATCCAGCAGATAATTTTCAGCGCCTTGACCTTCGTAAACCCGCCAAGCAGTGAGTACAAGGTGATGGAATTGGCAGCATGCAGCGAAGGAAATGAAAAACCCTGCAGGGAAATATCATAAATATCACCCTTTTCCACCGGACGGAGACATTGGATCTTTTCATGATCAAAGTAAGGCCTGCGTCTCAGCGCAACGTTCTTGATCATCGCGCCGAAAAGAGAAACTGAAAACAGGTTGATCATCAGGTATTTCCCGAATTTCTTGTCGATTCCCCAATAAATCAGTCCGATAATCAGGATCATGCAGATCGACTCCCCGAACGCTGTGAAAAAAGAACCGAACCTGACACCTAAAGGCCCAAGATTCTCCTGAAGCCAAACCATCAGCGAAGTTTCCCATTCAAAGAAAAAAGTATTTCCGGTGATTTCCATAAGATATTCCTTTTCTTTATGTTGTTGTAACTATTCAGGACGAAGCACTTGGGGACTGGCAACTTGTGTTGCGAAGCCAACACGAGTGTGCCTGTCACCATGTGCGTCGCTGCGGGTTCTGAATTTTGCTTATCACGGTCCAAGGCGGCGGGGACGAACCTGAAGGTTCGCCCCCTCATTCCATGAATAGTAACTTTTATTCTACTACAAGTCAATATCAAAACACACCGGGCTTGACTTTCAAATCTATCTTCGTTAAAATAGATGCTGTTCACGGTCTCGCCAGAACACCGAGCAGGAGCGAGGTATTGTGGGGACGTATCTCAACGTGCTCTGTAAGGTGCGAGCTTCGCTCGATTGGATTCAGAGCAGGAGCTTCGCCTCTGCTTCGCGACGGGTCACATGAGATACGTCCCCTTTTCCAACGCAGAGCTCTGGCAAAGGCGTGAACTGTAACATGAAATACTGTCTCGAATCTGAATCGTTATCTTTTTTATCACCTGAAAGGAAACAGAAATTATGGAATTCAAAAAAGTCATCAGCGCCCGCTACTCTTGCAAAAAGTACAGTGACAAAAAGGTTGAATCCGAAAAACTCAATGCCATTCTTGAAGCCGGACGGCTGGCACCGACTGCGAAGAACCTGCAGGAACAGCGTGTTTATATCGTTCAATCCAAATCCGGACTCGCTGCCATCGACAAGGTCACGCCCTGCCGCTATGGAGCACCGACCGTTCTGGTCGTCGCCTTTGACAAAAACAACGTTTTCACCTATCCCGGCGAAAAGAGAGACTCGGGTGTCGAGGATGCTACCATCGTGGCAACGCACATGGTCCTTGCCGCCGCGGATGAAGGCGTCGACAGCTGCTGGGTCAACTTCTTCGATCCGGATAAACTGGCCGCAGAGCTGGGTCTGCCGGAAAATGAAGAAATCCTGATGGTCATGGACCTGGGTTATGCCGCCGAAGGCGCCGGTCCGCTCGCCAATCATGGCTCACGCAAACCGCTCTCCGAAACAGTTTCCTACATCTAAGAAAACACTGATTATTTCAGTATGAGTCAAAATGACCTGTTTTCGTTGACTCTTTTTGAGTCAACAGAACAGGTTATTTTGACTTATTCACAGGAATAAGATTATTGAATAGTAACTGTTCAGTATCGGAAGACGCACATGGGTACAGACACACTTGTGTCGGCTTCGCGACAGCAAGGTATCAGTCCCCAAGTGCTTCGTCCTGAATAGATACATTGAATATAACTGTAACTATTCAGACACCGAAGTGACGCTCATGGGAACCGGCCTGAATACCTAAATCATTTCAAATCAGGGTTTCGTCCTTTATTTCCTGCTCTTTATGGTATGATGAATAAATTCAGGTCAGGAGTGAGACGATTGGACGAAACCTTTTTCGATTTAAACTGCCCGCATAAGCTTGCATTGCTCGCGGATTTTCACAATTCCGAACCTGCCCCGGTTCTTGCATCGCTCCAGAAGAACAAACCGGAACTCATCACAGTTGCCGGTGATTTTGTCTTTGGCGACCGTCCGAAAGACGGCATGCTGAAAATTGAAGAAAACCGGAATGCCGTGGAGCTGCTGCGCGGCTGTGCCTCAATTGCCCCGACCTTCGTCAGCGTGGGAAACCACGAATACTCGCTCATAGATGCCGACCTGAAAGTAGTCCGATCCACCGGCGTCACATTTTTAGACAATCAATGGACCAAATTTGAAGATATGGTGATCGGCGGACTGAGTTCGGCATTTTTTACATCATACAAGACCTTCCGTGCCAACCGGCCGGGGAAGGAGCTTTACCCCAAACCGGACAAATCCGTCCGCTCAAAAAGCATCCCGCCCGATATGGCATGGCTGGATGAATTTGAGAAACAGTCCGGGTATAAGGTGCTGATGTGCCATCATCCGGAATATTTTCCCCGCTATCTCAAACAGCGCAAGATCGACATCATCCTTTCCGGTCACTGCCACGGCGGGCAGTGGCGGTTTTATTCGCCGTTCCATCACGAAATGCGAGGCGTTTACGCTCCCGGTCAGGGCTTGTTCCCGGCACTGACCTCCGGTGTATATGAAAACCGCCTGGTCGTCAGCCGCGGCCTCTCCAACACAACCTTCATCCCACGCATCAACAACCCGACAGAAGTCATTTATATTAGGGGATAGGGGATAGGGGATAGGAGATAGGATATAGGAGATAGGGACTGTTGCCGCAGGCGACTGTCCCGTAACACAAGAGAGTAGAGAGTAGAGAGTAGAGAGTAGAGAGTAGAGAGTAGAGAGTAGAGAGTAGAGATTGGAGATTAGAGTTTTGAGAATGTAACGTTTCTCTTATCTCCAATCTCCAATCTCTTATCTGTATTATTCCGCTGCTGCCAGGTGCTGGGTGGCTTCGATCTCCATGATCATATCCACACGAGTGCCGTGCCGGCCGCCAAGGAATTCAGCATTGATCCATTCATCCACGATCATCTTCGCCAGCTCGACGCCGATCACCCGGGCACCGAAGGCGATGATATTGGTATTGTTATGCTGCTTGGAAAGCTTCGCGGTATACGGTTCGGAACACACACAGGCACGGATCCCTTTGACCTTGTTGGCAGCCAGGGAAATTCCCACACCGGTCCCGCAGATCAAAATTCCGCCTTCCACTTCACCGGCCGCGACCATCTTCGCCACCTTATACCCACTGATAGGATAATGGAAACTGCCGGGTTCATTTGTACCGACATCGATGATCTCGTGTCCTTTTTCCTCAAGATACGCCTTGATTTCCTTCTTCATCTCAATTGCCACATGGTCATTGCCGATTGCAAGCTTCATTCAACACCTCTCGTTTTTTTCTTTGATTATACCATTTGCAAATGAGACATGGGAACAGGTTCTTTGTCTCATGACGATGGACGATGAGACAAGGAATCTGTCCCCATGGTTACTATTCATGAAGTAGCCAGAGCGCTGAGTGGGAAACGGGGACGTATCTCATGTGACCCGTCGCGAAGCAGAGGCGAAGCTCCTGCTCTGAATCCAATCGAGCGAAGCTCGCACCTTACAGAGCAGGTTGAGGTACGTCCCCCACAATACCTCGCGTCACACGAGATAATTCCTCAGTATCCTGGCTGCTCCATGAATAGTAACTCCCCATGCCTCATTTATGTCACAAATCTTCCGGGCTGAATTGACAATTTCAGGCAGATGTGATAAAGTATGAATAAGGAAATTAGACAAATGGTTTATGGACTGACTACCACTACTACAGAAACGACCGCTATATGCGGTCTGTTCAGTATGTGAGGTTGGTTCAAGCCCGGAAAAGAACTTTGAAAGCTGCCTCACATGAGGCAGTTTTTTTATGAAAATTTACAGATCGCTTTCAAAAAAGCATAAAGGAGATTCGGATGAATAAAGAGGAGTACAAAGAGTACTATTCAAGCGTTTACCGGCATTCGCTCGCTCACGTTCTGGCGGATGCGGTTATGGAAATTTTCGGTAAGGAAAATGTTCAGATCGCCATCGGTCCGCAGATCGCGGATGGTTTTTATTATGACTTTCTGCTGCCCCGCAATCTGACCGCTGAAGACTATCCGGTGATCGAAGCCAAGATGCACGAAATCCTCAAGCGCAAAGAGGACTGGCGAGTGCAGGAATATTCCCGTGCCGACGCACTGGAACTTTTTGCCGATCAGAAATATAAGGTAGAACTGATCAACGACCTGCCGGAAGACGCAAAAATCACCGTTTACTTCACCGGTGACAGCTTCTTCGATCTCTGCCGCGGCCCGCACATCAGCAACTCCCAGGAACTTCTCGGCGCGGCCTTCCAGATCAAATCCGTCTCCGGTGCCTACTGGCGCGGCGACGAACACCGCGATCAGCTGCAGCGTATTTATGTCTACGCCTATGAGAACAAAAAAGACCTTGCCGAACATCTGAAGCTCATCAAAGAAGCTCAGGAACGCGACCACAAGAAGCTCGGCCCGCAGCTCGATCTGTTCATGTTCGACGAATCCGCACCGGGTATGCCCTACTGGCTGCCGCGCGGCTGGAAGCTTTACAACGCGCTGCTCGACTACTGGCGCTTTGTCCATGAAGAACACAACTATCAGGAAGTTTCTGCCCCGGTCATCAACAACCGTCAATTATGGGTCACCTCCGGCCACTGGGGACACTACCGCAACAACATGTTCCTGGTCCCCGGGTATGAGACCGACGATAACGGCAACCGTTTATACGACATCGAAAACCCGAACACCTTTGCAGCCAAACCGATGAACTGCCCGAACGCCATCAACGTTTACCGCAGGACATCCCGCTCCTACCGCGAGCTGCCTTACCGCGTGAGCCAGGTGGATGTGATCCATCGTAAGGAAAAGTCCGGCGAACTGAACGGCCTGTTCCGTGTGCAGGAATTCCGCCAGGATGATGCCCACATCTTCGTGACGGAAGACCAGATTGCAAGTGAAATCGGTGACATCATGAGCATCGCCACGCAGCTTTACGACACATTCGGCCTCACCTACCGCGTGGAACTCTCCACCCGCCCGGATGACTTCATGGGCGATATCGAAACCTGGAACCAGGCAGAAGCCTCTCTGAAGAAGATCCTGGATGACACCTACGGTGAAGGTAATTACGAGATCAACGAGGGCGACGGTGCCTTCTACGGTCCGAAGATCGACCTGCAGATGAAAGACTGTCTCGGCCGTGAATGGCAGATGGGCACCATCCAGCTCGACTTCCAGCTGCCGCTGAATTTCGACCTGAAATATGTGGCTGCTGACGGCAGCTTCAAACGCCCGGTCATGATCCACCGCGCTATCTTCGGTTCCTTTGAACGCTTCATCGGCATTCTGATCGAAAACTTCAAGGGTCAGTTCCCCTTCTGGTGCTCCCCTTACCAGGTCGGCATCGTCCCGATCATGCCCATGCACAATGAGTATGCGAAAGAGGTTTTGCGTGAGCTGCACAAAGCCGGCATCCGTGCGGAAATCGACGAAACCGACCGCAACATGCGCGACAAGATGAAGCAGTTCCACAATGCCCGCGACCCGTTCATCCTCATCCTGGGTGACAAGGAAGTGGAAAACCGCACGGTCTCCATCACCGCCCGCGGCAACAAGAAACTGAACGATGTGCCGCTCGCAGATTTTGTAGCCATGTGCCAGAAAATGAACAAGGAACATTCACTGGAACTGGACCTTCAGTAAGAAAATTTGGAAGCACACGGGAGGCGATCCCGTGTGCTTTTTATTACCGCTAATTGCACTATAAGGAGTGTATTCAATGGAATTATACATTGATGATGCCAATGTCAATGAGATCCGCCGCCTGATCGATATCTATCCGATCGATGGCGTGACCACCAACCCATCGATTCTTGCAAAAACCGGCTCCAACCCGGTGGAGGTCCTGAAAGAGATCCGCACCATTCTCGGACCTGAGTCACGGATCTTCGCACAAACCATCCCGATGGACGCAGATGGAATGATCCGCGATGCCCATGCCCTGGTCACACTGCTCGGGAAACATACCGTGGTCAAGATTCCCTCTATCCCGGAGGGGTTCAAGGCCATACGGGAGCTTTCTCAGCAGGGACTCACCACTTGTGGAACGGTGGTCTACACTCCTATGCAGGCATATCTGGCGGCAAAAGCCGGTGCCGCATATGTGGCGCCTTACATCAACCGCATTGACAATATGGGGTTCGATGGCGTGGAAACGGTGAAAAAGATCCAGATGATCCTGAACCTGCACCAATTTAAAACAAAGATCCTCGCTGCATCTTTCAAGAACAGCCAGCAGGTCCTTGACCTGTGTGCGTTCGGCATCAAAGCCGCAACCTGCGCGCCTTCCGTCATTGACGGCTTTGTCAAAAACGCGGCGATCGACAGTGCTGTCCAGGATTTTCTGAAGGATTTCAGCAAAATTGCACCAAATAGTGCATCTATAGCAGATCTAATCGGATAACCACAACGCAGAGAGCAACAACATGAAGCAGTATATCGTCGACGCATTTGCAGACGAATTATTCACCGGAAACCCGGCAGCCGTGCTCCCCTGCATGAAAATGCCGGATGCGGACCTGATGCTGAAAATCGCCATCGAAAATAATTATTCCGAAACCGCCTTTGTGGTGAAACGACGTCCCGGCGAATATGACCTGAAATGGTTCACCCCGGGAGGTGAAATCGACCTGTGCGGACATGCCACGTTAGGGACAGCCTTTGTTGTCAGCACTTTTGTCGATCCGGGAGTGGAAGAGATGCACTTCCATACCCTGAGCGGCGAGCTGATCGTCCGGAAAACAGACGCCGGTTTTACAATGAACTTTCCGGTGGGAATCAGCAAACCCATACCGTTAACACAAGTCTTGATGGATGCCGCCGGCGGCATTGCCCGTGAAGCGTTTTACGACGGCGGGGATATGGTTCTGATCGTTTCCGATGAGGAAGCGCTGCAGGCATTTGTCCCCGATGAGGAAAAGATACTCAAAACAGAAGGCGTTGGATTCATCCTCACAGCTTCTTCAAAAACGTACGATTTTGTTTCGCGCTGTTTCTATCCAAAGTTGAAAATCCTTGAAGACCCCGTCACCGGACGAGCTCATACCTACATGACGCCCATCTGGCACCGGAAGCTCGGAAAATCCGTCATGCGAGCGAAACAAATCTCATCCCGCGGCGGGATTCTGACGGTTGAGGACAAGGGGGACCGCATCCTGATCAGCGGCAATGTCCAGCTTTTCATGGAAGGGAATATCCCGTTTGAATTATAATTATTTCAGTGGTCAGTGATCAGTGGCCGGTGAGCAGATTTTACCAAAAGGAGTTCTGATGCAATACAGGAATCTTGGAAAAACCGGATTAAAAGTCAGTGAAATCGGTTTCGGCGGAGAATGGCTGGAACGTCACCCGGAAGAAGAATCAGTTGAATTGATCCGCTATGCCGCGGACAAAGGCATCAACATCATCGACTGCTGGATGCCGGATCCGAAATCAAGAGATATCATCGGAAAAGGGATGGAGGGGAACCGTGATCACTGGTACGTTCAGGGTCATTTTGGCTCCACTTACCAGGACGGTCAGTATGTCCGCAGCCGGGAAATGAAACACGTCGTTCCCGCTTTCGAGGATCTGCTCAAGCGGCTGAAGACCGATTATATCGATTTGGGGATGATCCATTACATTGATTCAGAAGAAGACTGGGACAAAAGCATGAACGGCGACTTCATCCGCTACGTCCACGAGATGCATGAAGCCGGCGTTGTACGCCATATCGGTCTTTCCACACACAATCCCCGCATGGCAAAACGGGCTGTCGAAACCGGGATCGTTGAAATGATCCTGTTTTCCATCAACCCCGCTTTCGATATGCACCCCGCGACGGAAAACCTGGATGACATGTTCGGCGAATATGAACAGGGACTCGCCGGCATCGACAAGGAACGGGCTGCGTTGTATCAACTATGCGAAGAAAAGAACGTCGGCATCACCGTCATGAAGGGCTTCTTCGGCGGCAGATTGTTTGACGAAAAAACATCACCCTTCGGCAAAGCCTTTACGCCTGCACAGTGCATCCACTACGCACTCACCCGCCCCGGTGTTTCGTCCATTCTCTGCGGGTACGACAACAAAGAACAAGTCGACCAGGCTGTCGCTTATGAGACCGCGACCGATGATGAAAAGGATTACGCCTCCGTTATCGCTTCCGCTCCGCTGCATGCTTACAGCGGACAGTGCACCTACTGCGGTCACTGCAAGCCCTGCCCGATGAATATTGATATCGCCATGGTCAACAAATTCTATGACCTGGCCGTGCAGCAACCGGAAGTCCCCGAAAGCGTGAGAGAGCACTACAAGGCACTGGGTACCACCGCTTCCGCCTGTATCGGCTGTCAGGGATGTGAATCGCGCTGTCCTTTTGAAGTCAAAGTCGCAGAGCGCATGGTAAAAACTGCCGAATTGTTCGGCTGCTGAGAAAAGCACCCAGGGGGGACCGGACCGCTTGCAGTCCTGTACCCATAAAACAGCATTTTTGAGGGGATAATGAGCAATTTTGACGTAAAAAAGTTGTTTTCAACCGTTCAAAACGGCAATGACGTCCGCGGTGCAGCAATTGCCACCGAAACGGAAAAACTGACGCTTTCCGAACCATTGGTAACCTACATCGCCCGCGCCTTTGCCACGTTTCTTACGGAAAAATGCGGGAAGGAACCGGCAGCACTGCGCATCGGCGTGGGACACGACAGCCGTGTGACCGCCGGACAAATCAAAACCGCCTGCTGTACCGGTCTTTCTATCGCACAGGTTTACGACTGCGGACTGATCACCACACCGGCTATGTTCCAGTCCACCGTCCTGCCGAAAAGTGATTTCGACGGCGCGGTGATGATCACGGCCAGCCATCTGCCTTTCAACCGCAACGGGATGAAATTCTTCACCAAAGAAGGCGCTATCTCCAAAGCCGAACTATCTTCGATTTTGGATGCAGCGGCGGCACTCGCGGAACAATACGCAAAGGAAGATGCGGAAAAGCTTCTGACCGCGGACGCTCTCCCCGCCGGCACCATTCCCGCGGAGCACTTTGACATGCGCGCGGTTTACTGCGATCACATGAAAGCTGTTATCTGCCGGGAAGTCAATGCGGAAGACTATGACCATCCGCTGAAAGGCCTGCATATCGTCGTTGACGCGGGGAACGGCGCATCCGGATTCTTCGCAACCGACATTCTGGAAGGACTCGGTGCAGACATTTCCGGCAGTGTTTACCTGGAACCGGACGGGACCTTCCCCAATCATGTGCCGAATCCGGAGAACCCAACAGCAATGGAAGCCGCACGCAAGGCCACACTCGACGCAAAAGCTGACCTTGGCGTGATTTTTGACTGCGACGGCGACCGCGGGGCTGTGGTCTTCTCTGACGGGACGGAAGTGAACCGCAACACACTCATCGCCCTGCTGGGCGTGATCATTGCCGAACAGGCGCCGGGCTCCACCATCGTCACGGACTCTGTGACCTCCGATGAACTGGCGGTCTTCCTTGAAAAAGAGCTGGGGTTGAAACATCTGCGCTTCAAGCGGGGATACAAGAACGTCATCGACAAGGGTATTGAGCTGAACAATGCCGGTGAGACCTGTGAACTGGCCATCGAGACCTCCGGGCACGGCGCGTTCAAAGAAAACCATTTCTCGGATGACGGTGCCTATATCGCCACCAAGATCATCTGCCGCATGGCGAAGCTCCGAAAGGAAGGGAAGAAGATCGAATCCCTCATCGAAAAGCTCGGCCAGCCGGCGGAAGCTGCCGAAATGCGGCTGAACATCACGGAAGCGGATTTCAAGGCGTACGGTCAGCAGGTTCTGGATGATTTCAAAGCCTATTGCGGAACCGACAGCCGCTTCCATGTCGTGAGCCCGAATTATGAGGGGATCCGCGTGGCGTTTGATGATGACGAGGTGAAAGGCTGGATGCTCATCCGGCTGTCGCTCCATGATCCGGTGATCCCGATCAACCTGGAGTCAAAGGCACCGGGCGGCGTGGCAGTCATCAAAGAACGGATCAAACCCTTCCTTGACGCACATAAGGGATTGAGCTGATAAATTCAGCACGGAGCACGTGGGGACTGGCATCTTGTGTCGCGAAGCCGACACAAACGTGCCAATCCCCACGTGCATCGCTGTCAGTTCTGAATAGATACTTTTAACATTACTGGAACATGTATTTTAACTTCATGTTCTCAACAGCACGGTCAAATACCGAAGCGACATCCTGGTCCCCTGCGTATTTCGCCATACCGACCGGGATCACCAAATCTTCCACAAAAGTGTTTTTGTCATTGAGCAGTTCGATCCTTCTCACAAGATCATCCATGTATTCATAATCCTGTCCCTGAGAAATCACGACAAATTCATCCTTTTCAAAGCGGAATAACGGACTTCGTTTGAATGTTCCGCCAATCACAGATGCTGCTTTTTTGATCCAGTTTTCCTCATCTTCCCGGGTGTTATCATTTTTGATGTGCAACAGGTCCTTCATCCCGAACACCGCAATCGCGAACTCGACATAGTGACGCTTGTTGATCTGCTCATCAAGCTGCTCGGCAACCGCGTCATAAGCATGTTTGTTCTTCACACCGGTCAGGCTGTCAATATTGACTTTCGCATTGGCGATAGCGATATTTTGGGCATAGGCATGATCGCGTCTGAGACGCGCATCAATATCCTGCACACCAATGATCAAATGTTCCCCTTCCGATTCATTCACGAGAGCAGCCTTCAGACTCACATATTTCGGTTCACCATTGATCAACAGCCGGTATCGGATCCCATAGACCTTGTTCTCCCGAATCCCGGTCATCACCTTATCTTTGGAAAAGAGGGTAAGGAAACGGTCCACATCTTCTTCATAAACGGTATCGGATGCGTCGAGCCTTGCCCGCTCGAAGAAGTTTTCGCCGCTTTTGGCAAGTCCAAGACCTTCATAAGAACTTGAAGCACTATATTCATTGTAGTTATCGGTTAACGGATCAACGATATAAATACAAATAATATCTCCAGAAAGTGCAGTGATGCGCGTGTAAGTCAGTTGTTCCTGCCTGATCCGTTCCAGTGCCTCCTGCTGTTTCATCTGTGCATCGATATTACTGACGCCAATGATAATATAGTCACTGTTCTCAGCCATACGGACAGCCTTCATAGTAACGTAAACCGGTTCCCCGTGATACATCTGACGATAGGTCAGGGTAAAGGACTCGTGCTCATCCAGCGCTTTTATCACCTTTTCCTTGGTGAAGGCATTGCAAAACATTTCCAGGTCCGGCGCGTACAGGATGCGGCGGGCATCTTTCAGCGCTTCACTGAAGAAGTTCTCTCCGTGCTTTTCGATGCCAATATTCCCCGCTGCACCGCCGGTATTATACTGGGTGAACTGATCGGTTTTCAGATCCACATAGAAAAGATCAAAATAGTCAGAGGAAAGCGCCTGCGCAATGTGAGCATATGTCACCGCGGTATTCGGTTTGGCGTCATCCATCACGCCGAGCACTGCCATAACAACCGCAGCCATCCCGGTAACCGGATTGACTGCGATCCGCCGCAGAAAAGCATGAACAACAGACCCGGTGGGCATAACGTCATCGATGATCATTCTGCTTCCGTCGACCCCGCACTGGCGGACAATTTTCATGAACATCAACCCGGGTCTATCCTCAACGTCGGCATAATTGAAGAACTTCCCGGTGGGAGCATTCCACTCCATCAGGTTCAGAAAATCACGGAACGACCTGTTGCAGCGCACAATACGGAAACGCTCCCCATCGGATTCAATGATCGTGATTGGCAGGGTGTTGAAATAATTACGGAAAGATTCCTGATCATCCTGCTTGAACAGAGCCATATCATAAAGATTGATGCGTCCAAGTGCGCTGTAATAATCGGTTTCATCCGGGTTCTCAAAACCGATCTGAATCCCTTTTTCATAGCGGGCAAGAACCTCTTCCATGGAGATCGGTTTGGTATAATAATAGCCCTGCACCTTGGTACAGCCGATTTCTCTCAGAAAATCAAGCTGTTCCTGCCGTTCCACGCCTTCACACAGGGTTTCCAGTCCCAAACCGATCGCCATCTTCATCAATTCCGTCAGGATGATCTTTGACTCATCCCCATTATCAAAGTTCTGCATAAAACGCATGTCAAACTTGATGAGGTCAAAGTGAATGCTCTGCAAAACATCCAGGGAGGAATATCCGCTGCCGAAGTCATCCATCCAGACCTTGAAGCCGAGAGACTGGAAACGCCCCACCTGTTCTTTGATAAAATCAAAATCAGAACCGACAACGCTTTCCGTAATTTCAATGGTGATCTTGTCCCGGGAGATTCCCGAAGCATCGACACGTTTCCGTACTTCTTCTACCAGGTCGCAGACGTCAAAATCCGTCCGGGAGAAATTGATGGAAATCGGCACAAGATTCAAGCCTCTTGACGCCTGGATCTTCATCTTCTCCAAAACCTGCTCAACCACATAAAGATCCAGCTTATAGATCAGCTTCGACTCTTCCAGCGGTTGTATAAAATCATCCGGAACCAGAAACCCCCGCACCGGGTCGACCCAGCGGGAAAGCGCTTCTTCATCGCAGACCCTGCCGTTTGCCGTGCGGACGATCGGCTGATAATACACCCGGATCCATTTTTCCCGGATCGCCCTGTCGAGATTGTCGATAATATACTGACGTTTGTCAACATCCGCCAGCATTGATTCATTAAAATAATGATGTTTGGAAACAAGCGTCCCGCGGTTGACATCACAGGCATATTTCGCCCAGTCGCAAACCAGGCTGAAATTCATTTTCTCATCGATATCAACGGCGATTCCGGCTCTCACGGTCAGTCCGTTCCCACCTTCGATCCGGCTGCATTCAGAAAAGATCCGGTCAAGTGTCTCTTCAGGGTCCGCTTCTCCGGTTATGGCCGCGAAAATATCCATACCGAAACGGCTGCAGTTCTCATTGCCGTAATGCGAAGCAAGAATCTTGGCAATTCGCTGCAGGAGCTTATCGCCTTCGTTATAACCGTATTTCCGGTTATAGTACTTCATGCCGTTCACATTGAAAAAGATCACGGTTGGCTGGATCCTTTGTTCCCACAAACTGATCCGCCTCGCCTCAGCCATCTCAAGAAATCCGGTCATATTCGGCAGCCCGGTCAGACTGTCGTAAAAGCTTTTGTGTCCCAGGGTTTCTTCCAGAAGAACCTTATTGAACGCATGATTCAGCTGACTTTCGTGTTCCTTCGCGTCCGGGACATACTCACCCTCATTTGTGTACCAAATGACCGCGAGTCTAACATCCGGACGGGGATAAATGTGTTCGCCGCGGGCATGAACAATGTGGTAAGAACCGTTTACTTTCGTCCGGTAGGCAATATTGAATTCCTTGTCTTCCGTGGCAAAGCGATATGCCGCGTTCGCAGCTCTGGCAGCGTCATCCGGATGGGTGTCCCGATACATGTCATTGTCCATCAGGGCATAAGCTTCATCCCGCTTCAGGTCAAAGAGGTTCAGAAAACCCTGCGAGAGCACCAGCGTGACAACACGTTTGTCGATAAATTGATAGATAGCAAAAGGAATGCTCGATTGTTCCATCAAAGCCATCTCGGCTGAAGAATATTGATACTTTTCCATTGTAGTCACACCTTTACTGTTTTTGAAAGGAGCGATAGCCCCCGTGCAGCCTGTTTTTCATGCGTTGATGAAACAATTGATCCGATATAAATTATTATAATGGAGCACTAACTGTTTTTCAGTAAATAATTATATATAAAGTGCATATGATATGGGGAAGCGAATCTATAACCATTTTACAAAATCAGGTATAATGATTGCGTGATTCACAATGGCAAAACCACAGGATGAATTCTTATGGAAGAAAAACCCTTCACCAATATCCGCTCTCTGCTGAGAGCGCTCGCTAAAGCATTGAACCTCATCAATCACGAGGTTGAAAACCATCATGAACAGACCGCCTATCTGGCATACTGTGTCGGGATCGAAATGGGGCTGGAAAAAGAACAGATCCACACCATCATTTATGCGGCCTTACTGCATGATGTCGGCAGCATCATGCTGGAAGAACCCGCCTCGATCACCGAAATCGAAAGCAGAGCGGAAGAATATGCGCAAATCGGAGCGGATATGCTGCGGGACCTGCCGTACTTCAGCGGTATCGCCTCTGTCATCGAATACTGTCAGACCAATTGGCAGGATATCGTTTCCGCGGGGAATGAAACCCTTGAATGCGCACGGATGGCCTCGATCATTCATCTGGCAGACGCAGCCTCTTTGTGTCTGGACCGCAGTAAAAGGATCCTGAACCAGGTGGACGATATCTGCGGCGTCATCGAAGGCGGGCGGGAAAAATATTTCATGCCGGAAGCGGTTGACGCATTTCTGAACCTGCGTCAGTACGAGCTGCCCTGGCTGGACGCTATGGAAAACCCTTCCTTCTTGATGTACTTCACCGGAGATATGCACAAGGTTTCCCTGCAAAAGGCTGCGGAACTCACCAAACTGATTTCGCGCATCATCGACTACCGCTCTTCCTTCACCGCCATGCACTCCGCCGGCGTAGCTGCCACCGCTGTCGAACTGGCTAAGCTCTGCGGCATGAGTGAGGAAAATTGTCTGAAAATGGAAATTGCCGGGAACCTGCATGACGTCGGGAAACTGGTCGTGCCCCGTGCGATATTGGAAAAACCGGGAAAACTCACCAAAGAAGAGTTCAACGTCATCAAAGAACACACCTATTTTACCCGACTGATTTTAATGGACATTGACGGTTTTGAGGAAATCGCCAACTGGGCGGCGTTTCACCATGAAAAGCTCAACGGCCGCGGTTATCCGTTCCACTTTGGCGGGGATCAACTGGATTTAGGCTCGCGGATCATGGCAGTCGCGGATATTTTCTCGGCAATCACAGAAATCCGTCCATACCGACCGAGTATGAGCAAAGAACAGGCAATTCGGGTGCTTCGCGAAGACGTCGAGAACGAAGCCATAGACGGAAGCATCGTTGATCTGCTCATCGCCAATTATGAACAGATCGACAGTTCCAGAGATCGAGCATCCCGGGAAGCCGGAAAACGATATTTTGACTACATCGGGGAAAAAGGACAGGAGTAATACGATGTACGAATATAAACACACCGTTCAATACTATGAAACAGACCGGATGGGGTTTACCCATCATTCCAATTATATCCGGTGGATGGAAGAAGCGCGAATCAGCTTTATGGATCACATCGGTTGGAACTACCAGCGGTTTGAAGACGAAGGGATCATTTCACCGGTTACAGCTGTGGAATGTAAATACAGGAAGACCACCACATTTCCTGAAATCGTAACGATAGAAGTTTCGGTCGAAGAATTCCGTTCGATCAAACTGAGAATAAAATACACCATGAAAAATGCCGGTGGGGATGTGGTTTGCGAAGGAGCATCGGAGCATTGTTTTCTCAATAAGGACGGGAAATTCATAAAGATCGACAAGGAATATCCCGGTTTTGCCGAAATTCTCACTCAGATGTCAAATGAATCCGGGAGAAATCACGAATAAAAGGTATTATTGACAAACGAAAGTACAATTATCAAAAACAACTCCAATTGCCGGAATAAAACAGTATTCCCAATTTGATATTTACAGTAAAGCAAAAACCGGAGGTATTTCATGAAAATCACAATTTTAAACGGCAGCCCGAGAAAAGAAAACACCCTGGCAATGGCAGAGGCATTCGCGGAAGGCGCAAAGGCAGCAGGACATGAAGTCGAGATCCTGCATGTGGGGAAAATGAAGATCAACGGTTGTCTTGCCTGTGAGTACTGACATGGGAAAGGCGAAGGAAAATGTATCCAGAAGGACGACATTGAAAAACTGATGCCGGTTTATCTCGAAAGTGACATGCTCGTTTTTGCCTCACCGATCTACTATTTCGGCATGACCGCCCAGATCACTGCCGCGATCCAGAGAGTTTATTGCATCGGCAAACCGGCAAAAGCCACGAAAGCCGCTCTGCTGCTGAGCTCTGCTTCCCCAAACCCGTATGAAGGCGCCATCGCGACCTACAAGAGCCTGTGCGCATACACCGGTTTGGAAGACATGGGTGTGTTCACCGCAGCGGGAGATGAGAACAAATCCGAAGCAAAGCTCAAGGAAATCTGCGAATTTGCAGCGAAACTGTAACGAGAAACCTGAAAGCCCGCTGAATCTTACAGAAATTGCTTTTTCAAAATTTCAGCAAATTCAGACAAATATTGTTCATTCCGTCCCTGTTTCCAGAAAGCGCAGTACTTTCTGGTTACGGGGACATCCTTTTTGAACAGCGGAATCCTGGTGATGGAGCTGTCAAAAAAGGAATCATCCCGGATTCCCTCGATTGGCAGGAACCCTTTTTGTGAAACGACCATGATCCTGGCATCCGGCAGCGTTTCGGCAAAAATAAAATTTCCTTTGAAACCGACAATATCTCTATAGTAGGTCTCTTCATTGACCTGCTGATTTTTCCCTGCGACAAGGATGCAGGGTATATTTTTCAATGCGTCCGGCTCGATCCGGTTCTGGTTTGAAATCGGGTTACGGGATGAAATTTCAATATAACAATGAGTGTCTGCCAATTCAAAATTCACATAATCATCCGAAAAAGCCCTGCGCTGATCATTCAGAACGAGATCGACCCGGTTATCCCGCAGCGCTTCATATAGATCTTCATGATTTCCGTTCTCGATATGAAGCTCTATATCCGGATTTTTCTCGGAAAATTCGGATATTGCATTCTGGAACTCATATCCTCCGTAACATTTCAGGTAACCAATCCGCAATATAGGACGATCCTCCCTTGCGGCTGCTTTTGTCTCTCGAACTGCGGCGTCCAGATCATTCAGCAGAACAGAACATTTCCGATAGAAAACTGAGCCGGCAGGAGTCAGCGAAAAAGTCCGGTTATGCCGTTCCAGAAGCTCTACCCCGAGTTCATTTTCCAATGCTTTGATCTGCTGAGAAACTGCGGACTGGGAAATGAAACAACGCTCCGCCGCTTCGGAAAAGCTGTTCGTCTCAACCACCGCCAGAAAGTATTTGATCTGCTTCAACAACATATATCTCTCCGCATGTTACCCTATAGAAGTACCGATTATTTCATTTTGAGTCAAAAGTGACCTGTTTTCGTTGACTCAAAAATGAGTCAACAGAACAGGTTATTTTGACTCGCATAAGTTTTACTAATGTATTTTAGCACGATTTTATATTGATTCGTTAAACAATATTAACTATACTATAAGTATAAAAATTCAGAAAGTATTTATTCGGGACAGTCCCAATAGAGAACTGAAAGGAAATACCAATGGCAAAAAGTCTTGTGATCTACTACTCCCGCAAAGGGAACAACTATGTAAACGGAGGCATCCGTAACCTGAAGAAGGGAAACACCGAAATCGTCGCTGAGTTTATCGCTGACGCCGTAGGTGCGGACCTCTTCGAAGTCGAAACTGTACGCACCTACAACGAAGACTATATGGTCTGCATCGAGGAAGCCAAAGAAGACATGCGGGAAAATGCCAGACCGGAACTGAAGAAGTATCTGGATTCCATTGAACAATATGACAACATCGTTGTCGCCGGTCCCTGCTGGTGGGGAACCTATCCTTACGCGATCTTCACCCAGCTGGAGAAACTGGACTTCAGCGGAAAGAAGGTCTTCCCGGTCATGACACATGAAGGCAGCGGACTTGCCGGTTCCGCACAGGCGCTGAAAAAATACTGCAAGGGTGCTGTTGTCGGAAACGGACTTGCTGTTCATGGTGCTGACGCGGCCAATTCACGCGGTGCTGTTGAAAAATGGGCAAAAACTAATTTAATGTGAGGTATTTTATGAAAAAATTATTTGTTCTTTTGACTGTTGTTATGGCAATCTGTGCCATGTCCTGCTTTTCCTACGCGGACGATGAAGCATCGGATATTCTCGTCATGTATTTCTCCCGGACCGGTGAACAATATACCGTCGGCGTGATCGATAAAGGGAATACAGCTATCGTCGCTGAAATGATCGCGGAACAAACCGGCGCAGATCTGTTTGAAGTGCTTCCGGTCGATGACCATTATCCTATGACCTATAACGCCCTGACTGATGTTGCCAAACAGGAACAGAACGCCAAGGCAAGACCGGAATATGACAAAGAAGAGCAGCCAGACTTTTCCCAGTATGAAACGATCTTCATCGGTGCACCGGTCTGGTGGGGCGACTGGCCGATGATCATGTACACTGTGTTCGAAAATAATGATTTCACAGGTAAAAAGCTCATCCCATTTTCCACCCACGAAGGCAGCGGACTCTCCGGATTCGACAGGAAGCTCCAAAATGCCTGTCCGGACGCGGAGGTACTGACCGGTCTGGCCATCCGCGGAAATGACTGCCAAAACCGGCAGGATTCCGTAAAGCAATCTGTGGAAGACTGGCTTTCCGGGCTTGGATTTCAAAACGCCCAATAAATATAAATACAACATGAATTAAGAATAACTAATCCATAATATTGGTATAATACAATAATAAGGAGAGCAAATGAAAAATCTTGGATTTGGTATGATGAGACTTCCGGTTCTTACCGGCCCGACGGATTTTGATTACGGACAGCTCAATGCGATGGTAGACGCGTTTTTGGCTGCCGGATACACTTATTTCGACACCAGCTATGTCTATCATAACGGGAAAAGTGAAGAGGCTACACGCAAAGCGCTTGTAGAGAGACACCCTCGGGAAAGCTTCACGGTTGCTACCAAGTTCCCGACATTCATGCTGATTCCGGAAGAAAAAATCGAAGAAACATTTCAGAGCCAGCTGGACAACCTCGGCGTCGAGTATATTGACTACTATCTTCTCCACAATATTCAGACTGTCTTATACGATGGGTATGACGGGAAGATGGGCATTGTCAAAACGACGAATCTGTTTGATCACGCGAAGAAATGGAAAGAGAATGGGAAGATCCGTCATTTGGGGATATCCTTCCACTCTTCCGCAAAGCTGCTGGACCGGGTTTTGACAGAACACCCGGAAATAGAATTTGTACAAATCGCGCTGAATCCCATCGACTGGGACAGTGAACTGGTTCAGGCAGGTCCCTGTTATGAGGTGATCCGCAAACACGGGCGGAAAGTCGTGGTCATGGAAACCGTCAAAGGCGGCGGACTTGCCAAATTGCCGGAAAAGGCGGAAGCTCTGCTGAAAGCAGCCCATCCGGACTGGAGCATTGCATCCTGGGCTGTCCGGTTCTGTCTTGACCTGGATGATGTAATCGCGGTTCTTTCCGGTATGAGCACGCTCCAACAGGTGATGGATAATACGAAAACCAGCAATGAAGCACAAAAGCTCACGGATGAAGACCGGAAGGTCCTTGCTGAGGCGATGAACCTTTACCGCGAGTCCGCTCCAATTCCTCAGAGTGAAATTGAACAGTATAAAGGACTGCTCTACCATGGTGTTCCGGTCAGTGCCATTCTGCAGGCTTACAGCATCTGCCAGATCCAGCCGGATCCGGGCTTTTCGGATGATAATAACTATCTCAAAAACGCCATAGCCGAAGCAGAACACGTGGACTTCCACAACGGACTGTCGAAGCAGACTGTGACTACAAAAGAAGGAAAAGATATCACGGAAATCGTTGAAAAGGCAGTCGCCTGGCTGACCGAACACAGTTTCTAATAGCTATCTCGATTAAAGAGTTCTGTACATAAAAGAAGCACACGGAGAGATGTATACCAACAATGTACCAGCACCGTGTGCTTCTTTTGTATTGGAAAACGCTGATTAATGGTCATTTCACGTTGTCTGAGTCATAGCGACCTGTTCTTTTGACTCAAGTCAGAGTCAATAAAAACAGGTCACACTGACTCAAAAAATATTCTCATATTTGATGAATATCTGTCTATGAAAGCAATATGATTCAATTATAATTTTTTATTATCTATCAATTTCTTTATAAGAATCGGCAAATACCAATATTGCAAAGGAGTAATTTATGTCAAATATTGGAAATTCCAATAATATCACCCGAAATTATCTTGATTCTTTGTTGATCGAAACGCGTTATATCAACTCCACGAACCCAAGACTTGATTTTGAACTGTTTGGGGAGCGTTTTGCTTCGCCGATCATGACAGCAGCATTGTCCCATCTGGAACATTTCATGTTTCCCGGTGCAGCCGAAGCACTTGCCAAAGGTGCCGCGGATGCAAATGCCGTGTTGTGGTACGGAATGGCGGATGACGAGGAAATCGATCAACTGGCTTCGATAAATCCTAAAATGATCGAGATCATCAAACCATATACTGACAGAGAGCTGATCCATTCCAAGATCAAACATGCTGAAAAAAAGAACCTGCTGGCGGTCGGGATCGATATCGACCATCCATTCGGGGAAGACGGTTCACCGGACAATGTAGACGGGTATGAAATGACCGCGATACGGACAGAAGAGCTCGCGGAAATATGCGCGGGAACAAAGCTCCCGGTGATTGCAAAAGGTGTGCTGAGCGTTCATGACGCGGAAAAATGTCTGAAAGCAGGAGTTTCCGGTATGGTTCTGTCGCACCACAACAACCGGATCGAATTTGCGATTCCTCCGCTGAGGATCCTCCCAAAAATCCTTGACGTCGTGAAGGGCGCTATTCCTGTTTTTGTCGACGACGAAATCAAAACCGGAATGGACGCATTCAAAGCGCTTGCTCTTGGTGCGGCCGGCGTATGTATCGGACGACCGCTGATGACCGCGATCAAAGATGACATTGAAAACGGCGTTTGTGCATACTTCCAGAAAGCCAATGCCGAGCTTGGCAAAGCCATGGCTTACACAGGCTGCACCGATCTGTCAAAAATGGATCCAACGGTCATCCACACCATTTGATATAACCTGTAAAAGGTTAGGATTCAGAACCCGGTAACGCAGCGCATGAACCGGTCGCCTGTGCAGACTTCGCTGCAGCAGGTAACCGGTCCAGGTGCTCCATCCTGAATCGTTACAGCAAAAGATAAATTGCAAAACTCCCGGCTTTTCAGAATTTCTCTGATCTGCCGGGAGTTTTTGTTTTTTCAACTTTCAAACAGGATTTTGAGTTTTCTCAGCGAAAAGCTTTTTACAGCTCCTGTCTGACAGAATTTACTAAAAATTAGTAGACAGTATTTTCCGGATCGAGCCAATCATTGACGTTTTCAGCGGAAACGATGGTTGTCGGGATGACGACGACCGGTTCAGCTTTGCCGCCCTCGAGCAGGGTGATGGCTGTCTTGATGGCATCGGTGACCATGGACGGGCTGTACAGCGCGCTTGCGGGGCCGAGATCTGCATATTCCGGATCAGCGATCATGCGGAAGTATTCCTGCATTCCGCCGCCACCGGTGATGGCTTTGATATCGGTGCGGCCGGCTTCAGTGATAGCCTGGATTGCGCCGATGGAGGTTTCATCATCCATGGAGAAGACTGCATCGATCTTGTCATATTTTTCGAGCAGGTCAGCCATATCTTTCAAACCGTCATCACGGGTGAAAGCGTCTTCCTGGGATTCGAAGATATTGCTCTGATCATAACCGATCTCTTTGAGGTAATCATAGAAACCCTGCTTGCGAAGCTGGCAGACGGAACCGGAGGACGGAACGTCAAGAACAGCGATCACGGCAGCATCGCCGACTTTGTCGGTGATATATTTCGCGGACTGGTAACCCATGTCATAGTTGTCACCGGTGACTTTGTAGATGCCTTCGCAGTCAACATCAACATCGAAATTCACTACCGGAATTCCCTGATCGATGACTTCCTGGATAGCGGTTTCCATACCGGACCACTGCGGCCAGGAGACGACAACATCAGCACCCCAGGCAACCAGGTCTTCCAGGTTGGCAGCCATTTCAGCAGCATCGGAAGAGACGGTCATGTTATATTCAAGATTGTTGTCTTTGCAGTATTTTTCTGCATAGTAAGCAACACCGGCAACCCAGCCATGAGTCACGTCCGGAGCAGCGATACCGACTTTTACGCCATCAGCAGAAGCTACAGCGGCAACAGCCAGAATCATAACGACAGCAAGCATCAACGACACAAGTTTCTTCATATTTACTCCTTTTTTGTTTATAAAAAATGATAACGTATTGAACACCAATACATTATCATCCTAACATAAATTTACCATTTGTCAATAATGATTTTTATCCGTTTTTTTAATGGATAGTATTTATTCAAAACCTCACAACAACGCACAGGGGGACAGGCACACTCGTGTCTGCTTCGCGACACAAGATGCCAGTCCCCCTGTGCTCCGTGCTGAATAGATATAATAATATTACGGCATGATTTGGATGACAGGTCTCACCGCATCCTGCGCGCTGAAAACATAGATCCCGTTATGATGGACAGCACCATCTGTATAGACATATGCAGCGTTCCGCAGGTCATATCCGGAGGAGCGCAGCCACCAGCTTGCATACCCGTCTTCCGTTTCGGCACCTTTTTCCAAGGCATAAGCAGTAGCTTTTACACGTCGTTCATCATCAGTTTCAAAAAACTGCTCAGCTTCCGTATTATTCAGAAGATAAACCAGGTCATCTGTTTCTGCAGCATCGGCCAGATTTTCACTAAAAGCAGGATTGTCATTATGGGCAGGAATGATCATTGCCTTTTCCTCTTGTGAAAAGGCTGATGGGTAAAAGTCATCATTCAGCCATTTCCGCAATGAACTGTCTTCCCATGTGATTTCTGCCGGATCTTCATTGTAAGGCCGCGTGTCCAGCGCATAACGGCTGATCATCGTTATATACCCTTTTTGATGATCCAAAACGATCCATTCAATGGGCTCTTCCCCATTTTCGGCATCGTTATCCTGTTCATATTGTCCAAAGTTCAGGATGTCACCATCGACCGCAGCAAACAATGTTAAATGGGCGACCTTTTCCGCATCCATACGTTCAAGGATCGATGTAGTGATTTCGGGATCCATACTTTCCAGTTCTGCCGCAGCCTCCGCAGTAGACAGCAGAGAAATAGACTGCGCTTTCGCAGTCAATGCGTTGTTGATCACTTCCGGACTGTCCTTGTAATCACCCAATACCAGCAGGATCTGGATTCCTTCAACCAGATGGTCTGAAGCAATCAGCTGGACTGCGTCATTATATTGTTTTTCCAGATACAGGTTTTTTGCCTCGGCAGCCTTTTCGATACTATCCTTGTACCCTTCCATCTCCGCAAAAGCCTCAGAAGCTTCCAGATATTTTCCTTCATTCATCAATGAAATAGCCGCCTGGTAGCGATTCTCACGTACCATTTCCCGGATTTCCCGAATCTTCGTCTCGGAATCTCTGTAACCGTTCAAAGAAGCAAACACCTCAGCAGCTTCGTCATATTGACCTTTATTGATCAACTCATTGCCACGATTATATTTTGAAAGTGGAATGATGACAAAAATCACGCCGCATGCAACAGCTATCAGCAGTATTGACAAAACAACAGCCAATATCCGTATCCTTGTTTTTGACTTTACAGCCTGTTGATAATCATGGATCATTTTCCGGCACTTTTCAGCTCTCTCGCCGGCATCTTTCCATTCCTTGATCGACTCATATTTTCGAAGAGAATCTTTGAGTGCTTCAAGTGTTTCGCATTCTTCCGGAGCAACAGCAGAATTGTAAACAGCATCCATGCGAAACTCGTTTGCCTTTTGCAGACATTCATTCCGTTTTTCACCGGAATCACTGTACCCATTTACACAGGCAAAAGCATCCGCGGCAGCCTGCCATGAGTTTTCATCTGAAGCAGAATTCATGAGCTCAACAGCTTTTTGATAAAGCTCGTTCAGCCTGTTCTTTTCAACAGCAGCGGAACATTTTCTGAAAAGCTCATCGGAGTCCCGATAGCCGGATATCTGGCGGAACATACCAGCAGCTACACGCATTCCGGTATCAGAAGGGTCATCCTCCATCTTTTTTTTCGCGCGGAGATAAAAGTTTTCGTATGGAGCTGTTTTCAGTAAACGCTGTGTATCAGGGTCCGAATAATACAACGCATGCTTATAATTATCCGAACCTGTATAACTTGCATCTGTATATAACAAATCATTCAATTCATTCAAATGAAATTCAGCCAGTAATTTTCCTATATAGGCAGAACCAAAACCCGGATAAAGATGCAGAAGATAATCCGCGCTGGCATCTGCCTGCTCATATTCACCGTTTTTCAAAAAATTGATCATCCGTGAAACAGCAGCGTTAATTTCATTATTCATACTGCTATTGTAATTTGTTTCCATAACATACCTGACCGATTTATCATTGTCTCAAAGATACATTGCTATGAAGTATATCACAAAGCCCATCAGCAAAAGTTGTTTTTCATTTTTTCTATTAAAAAAATAAAGGTGACATTCGCCACCTTTTGCCGTTTTTTTAAATTTTGAAAGCCTTGTCAACAGGAAGTGCGCACAGCATGGACTGAGCCGGTGAACGAACGCCGTGTTCTGTATTGATAGCATCCAGAATCGCATCCCGAAGCGAATTGGGAGCAAGGATCGCAATGATTTCCTTTTCCGGATCCATCCGGATCCCGTAATTCTCTTCAAACATCTCCTCTCCCATCATACGGGAACGAATCACCGTTCCTCCGGTTGCACCCGCTTTCCGCGCGGACTGCATCACAACTTCTGTATAACCCTGTTTCACCGCGATCAGTAACAGGCTGTGGTCGAATTCATTAATCATTTTTTCCTCATTCTCCGGTATCGGAAGTTCATCAGCGCTCTGTATCAGAGCAGCAGAAATCAAATTATTGACGGCTGTCAGACGCAGCTGCATCATCAATCCCCGGCTGCGGCTGATTTCCCACAACCCGGCATCAATGGCATTGGTCAGGCTTTTCACTGCCTTACGGGTTCCCATACTGAGGATCACATCCTTCTCTTTCGTATTCAATCCCAATACATCAAGCATTTCGGATGTTGCGGTACCAACGCCGGAAAACTCCAGATGAAAATTCACCTGATGCCGTTTCAGAAACCGTACGAGTTTACTTCCCTTTCCCCGTTCAACGATCGTAATGAGCAGTTCGATCCGATCCATATCATTCTGTCCGGCCATCACTTACCTCGCTCTTTCATAATAAATCATAACATCCGGCACCATTTCCATCGCTTCCACCTTCTGCTTTCTGCGGGCACGCTGCTGCAGATTGCTTACAAGCCCGATGGACTGGATCGTGATCAGAGGCGTCATCGCCACCATCGCCACAATGCCGAAGGCATCAGTCATGACATTCCCGCCCAAAGCTGTACAGGCACCGACAGCGAAAGGAAGAATAAAGGTAGATGTCATCGGACCGCTTGCCACTCCACCGGAATCAAAGGCGACGGATGTATACAAAGGCGGCACAAAGAAACTGATAAGCAGAGATATAGCATAACCCACATAAAGAAACGGCTGGATCGGTACTCCTGTCAAAACGCGCAGCATTGAAATTCCGACAGAAACAGCCACACCAATGGAAAGACCAAGACCAATTGAGCGCTGGGAAATCGCTCCGTTCGAAATCTCTTCAACCTGCTTTTTCAAAACGACAACAGCCGGTTCCGCAGCCACAACATAATATCCAAAAAGTGCTCCAACCGGGATCAGCCAGTATTTCTGCCCGCTTGCGGCAATTGTTGCCCCGATCAGGTTTCCCGCAGGCATAAACCCCACATTCGCGGCAGTCAGGAACATCACAAGGCCCACATAGGTGTAAAGCATACCGATCACGATACGAATTATTTGATGTTTGCGAAAACGTCGGAAGAAGATTTGAAACAGCACAAAAACACCGATAATCGGAGAAAAAGCCATCAAAACTTCTTTAGCATAAAAGGGGAAACCTTTCAAAAACACAGTAATAGCGTCTTTTGTTGTGAGAATATCAGCAATTTCAACCGGACTCGTTTCAGCTTCAGGAGCATAGAAAATACTGAGGATCAAAACGGAAAGGATCGGACCGATGCTGCAAAGAGCTACCAGACCGAAGCTGTCCGTCCGGGAGTTTTTATCGCTGCCGATCACTGCAAGACCTGCACCCATCGCCATTATAAATGGCACTGTCACCGGGCCGGTCGTTACTCCGCCGGAATCAAAGGCAGCAGGGATAAAGGATGCCGGAGCAAAAGCCGCCAGAATAAAAATGATCGAATAAAAAATCAGAAACAACCTGGTCAGTTTCCACCTCATCCGAATGCGCAGCACAGCAATCGCGAGAAAGATACCCACGCCAACCGCGACAGAAAGGATCAATGTCATATTCGGAATCGAAGGGATCTGCTCTGCAAGGACTGTCAAATCCGGTTCAGAAATCGTAATGATGGTTCCAAGCAGAAAACAAAAAACGACAGGGATCCACAGCTTTTTCAATTTACTCATCACGGCACCGATACCTTCACCAAGCGGCGTCATCGACATCCCGGATCCCAATGTGAACAGAGCCATTCCGAAAATAAGAAAAATCGCACCGAAAAGGAACAGAACAAGAACCCCGGAGTTAAAAGGAGCTATTGTTACACTCAGCAACAGGACGATAGCGCATATCGGAAGGACACTGCTGACAGATTCTAAAAATTTTTCCTTTAACTGTTCCAAAATAACCTCCAACTCCATTATACAGGGTTTCATATTAAATAAGAAAGGGTTTTTTGTATTTGTTTAATAGCCTGTGAGGAGTCAGGATTCAGGGGTCAGGATTCAGGGGCCAGGTGCCAGAAGTTAGAAGTTAGTAGTTAGTAGTTAGAAGACATTAGGCATTAGGCATTAGACACTATATCCTATATCCTATCTCCTATATCCTATCTCCTAACACCTAAATTAAACAATTATTCTTCCACAGTTTATTTTTTTCGATATAATAGAAACATGAATCGAAATAAACTTCTCTTATCAATTTCACTGATGATCCTCGGCACGGCAGCTGCATGCAATCTTCCCACTCGTTCCGGGAAAGCTCCCGGTGGGAGTCAACAGACCGCTGTCACAGTGTCTATGGAAGATTTGGTTAAAACAGCCCAGGCAGAGGATACTTCCGTTTCCAGTCAACCCTCCGGTGAAGACAAAGGAGATGAAGAATTAATGATTTCTCGTGATCACAATGCAAGTCAGCAGGAAGTGCAATCCGATCCGACTGAAATTCCCACGGCAACTCCTGATCCGAACCGCAAACCTCCGGAATTACCGGCAGCTTTTCAAACAGATTTACTGAACCGACTGGACACGCCGCATGAATATGAAGAAGATGTCTGCAAAGTAATCAAAAACCGCTGGGGAGCGGGGAAAGCAGCACCGGGAACTGTCGTAATGGTTGTAATGTATCACGGCATTGCAAAAGGTGCAACGGAAGTTCAGCAGGACAATGCGGTAACAGCAGACAAGCACAACCAGTTTATGCGCAACCTGCATGATCAAGGCTTCACTGTCATCAATACGGAACAGTTCATCGCTTTCATGGAAAACAACGACTGGATTCCGGAACGCTCCGCGCTTATTATCGTTGATGACAGACATACCGAAGAAAACTATATAACTCATTTTAAAGAATATTATGACAACTGGGGATGGCCGGTTGTCAATGGGTGGATCAGTGCTGCAAGCACTACACAAGCCTTATGGGATGAGAACGCCCATGCCGAAGAAATCGGTCTGGTTGATCACCAGGCTCACGGCGTGGTCCATAATGAAAATATGAGTGATGCTTCGACCGATGAATTTCTCATCGGGGAGCTCAAAGGCAGCGTGGATGCGATTCAGGAGCATTTCCACAAAACACCTCATGCCATCATTTGGCCCGGCGGAGGTTTTGGAAAACGCCCGATCGAAATTGCCAAGGAATACGGCTATAAAGTCGGTTTCACGACCCATCCCCGCGGTCCTGTGATGTACAACTGGGTCCCGCTTTGTGATGTAAATGATGCGACCCGTCCCTATTATGCAGTGGATGGGAATCAGGATCCGCTTTTCGTTATCCCGCGCTACTGGTCTCCGGATGCATCTGAACACGTAGATACGGTTCGTCAAATCGGGAAAGCGGCTAAAGAATATTATGAATCCATCCGCGGAACAGAACTCGAATATTACGATATTGTTTGTAAACCGGTGATGGGAGAGTTGTAGAGAGAAGGTAGAAGGTGGGAGTTGGTAGTTAGTATAGTTGGTAGTTAGAAGTTGGTAGTTGGGAGTTAGAAGTTGGTAGTTGGGAGTTAGAAGTTAGTAGTTGATAGTTGATAGTTGATAGTTGATAGTTGGTAGTTAGAAGTTGGGAGTAAGTGGTTAAGTTAGGAAATGGTTAACTTAAAGGCGCAAGCACCTAATACCAAATACCAAATACCTATCACCTAATACCTAATACCTAATACCTAATACCTAACACCAAATACCTAACACCTAATACCTATCACCTAACACCTATCACCTACCACCTAATTAAGGAGAGAATTATGGCAGAAGATTGTATTTTTTGTAAAATTGCGAACCACGAAATTCCTTCGAATTTCGTTTATGAAGACGATCAGGTCGTTGCTTTCAAAGATCTGAATCCTGTCGCGCCGGTTCATGTTTTGATCGTCCCGAAAGACCACAAACTGAACCTTTCACAATATAGTCAGGAAGATGAACAGCTTCTCGGACACATTCTTTACGCTGCAGCACATATTGCCCGTGAACTCGGACTCGAAGAGAACGGTTACCGTGTTGTCACAAACGCTGGCCCCGATGCCGGACAGTCCGTCATGCACACCCATTTTCACCTTCTGGGCGGCAGAAAACTGAGTTTTGATAAGCAATAAAGTCGTGGAGTTAAGAGATCGTAGTTTGTGGCTGGCGTACTTCTGGCCGCTGCAATATCTGATTCACAACGTCAACTTCAATCGTACTTTTCTTCAGTTTTCTGATTGCTGAAAAACAGCTGCATGAAAAAACCGTCGTCAACGATCCTGATAATCAGCACATTGATTGCGCTGGTTTTGATCCCATCACTCGCCTGTACCCGTTCTGCAAATACACCGCAGCAGCTGACTGCGATTGCTGAACGGGCTGTTGTATTGCGTGTCACGGAAGCAATAATCGCAACAGAAACCCAACGGTACATCACACCCAGCGCAACCTTCACCAACACGCCAACAGAAACGCTCCTTCCGGAATTGGAAACAGCTACAGCAGATGCACTGATCACCGCTACGCTGACTCCGACTGTTACACAAACACCTATTCCAACAGATACTCCGACGATCACACCGACGGTCCCAACACCCCGCAGCACTTTTCCTGTAGAAACGATCGCTCCGGAAACGGCAGCAGCAACGGCAACTCCTGCCGTACCGACAGCAACACCTACGCCGAATATTCCACTTCCGGATTTACTTTCGGATTTTTCCAATAAATTCTTTTATATTGTCCAAACAGGAGACACTGCACAAGCAATTGCTTATCGGTTCGGAATAACGCCATCAAGAATCACAGGTCTCACTGATCCGGAAAGCGAGCATTTTCTCAAACCGGATACATTGCTGATGATCAACGCACCGAAGCGCAATTTCAGCTCAGGAATGCGCATCCTGCCGGATGAATATGTCGTAATGGGATACCCTTCCATTGGCTACGACCTTGATTATGAAGTCCAACAGGCGGGAGGATACCTTGCTTCCTACAGCGAATATACATCCGCAGGTACACTCACCGGAACCGAAATCATCGAAAAGGTCGCCCTTGACTACTCCATCAGTCCCATTATTTTGATGGAACTGCTCGAGTACAAGAGTCATTGGGTTTATGGTCAGCCGACCTCTGTGGTTGAAGAAAAATATCCGATTGGGTGGCTTGGGGAGAATTCGCAGGGCTTGTATAAACAACTAACCTGGGCTGCACAGGAACTCTCACTTGGCTACTACGGTTGGCGGTACGGAACACTTTCCGAGATTCCCTTTTACAAACATCCACAGCCGGATGAACCGGTTTATTTCAATCCGTTATTAAACGCGGGGTCGGTTGCGATTCAATATCTTTTCGCCCAATTGAACCTTTATAACGAATTTGAGGATGCTATATACGGAAACAACGGTTTTCTGCAGCAGTTTTATCTTGATTTCGGCAACGTCTGGGAATATTACATTATTGATCCGAATGGGTTTAATGATAAGCTCCAGCAGCCTGTATTGACACTGCCTTACAACGAAAACGATGAGTGGTCAATCACCGGAGGCCCGCATGAATCCTGGACGACAGGTTCTCCATTGGGAGCTCTCGATTTTGCTCCGCAAATGGCTGAAGGTGGCTGTGCCCGCTCTGATTCCTGGATCACGGCATCCGCACCTGGACTTGTGATCCGAAACGGCGTCGGTACCGTTGTACTTGATCTGGATATGGATGGACACGAAGAAACAGGATGGGTGCTCTACTATCTGCATGTCCGTACAGATGGAAAAGCAGAACCGGGTACAGTGCTTCCACTCCATGGCCGAATCGGACATCCTTCCTGCGAAGGGGGAGCCGCGACAGGCACACATCTGCATATTGCAAGAAAATACAACGGTGAATGGGTTCAGGCCTATGGTCCTGTTCCCTTTGACATGAGCGGCTGGATTCCCTTTGGCGGAGAAAGCTATCACGGCGGTGTGATGCGCGGAGATGATATTATTTACGCAGAACAATACGCATCGTCAGAAAAGGTGGTGCACTATTGATCAACACCTTTTCAACAAAAAAATGCAGCATCATTTTTCTGTTCATCATTGCACTAATGTCAGGCTGTGTGCGCGTGATTCATGAAAAACCGGTAAATTCACCTGTCATTGAAGCCACACAGGAACCAACCGCCACACAAGAAACGCAGCCAACACCATCCGCTTCCGAAAAAGACCCTGTTCGAAAGCGAAGACCGAAATATATGCCGGGAGAACTGGTCGATTACACAGCGATGGATGGAGATACATTACCCGCTTTGGCTGCACGCTTCAACACAACCGAAAAGGAGATCCGCGCAGCGAACCCCATTCTTCCGGAACGTCTCACCACATTACCGCAAGGCCTGCCGATGCAGATACCGATCTACTATCGATCCGGATGGGGCAGCTCCTATAAAATTCTTTCCGATTCACAATTTGTCAATGGACCGGCAGACAAAGGCTTTTCAGCACGCAGTTACGTAGACCGCCAACCGGGTTTTTTCAAATACTTCAACGTCTGGGCTGACAGCCGCAACCTGCGCGGCGGAGAGCTGGTCGATTACATTGCAGAGGCTTACTCCATCAGCCCCCGTCTGCTCCTTGCGATCCTGCAATATTTAACGAATGCGCTAAAGGATCCGGTTTACCGCAATAATTTCAACGAAAGCAATGTTTTATATTTTTCCGGTGACCGTTATAAAACCCTCAGCGCACAGCTGAACCAGCTGGCTGAATTTTTCAATGATCATTATTACTCCTACAAAGCAGGGAATTTCAGCGAATATGAACTGCAGGACGGCTCGCTAATACGGATCGACCCATGGCTCAATGCCTGCAGCGCTGTTCTTCAGGCTTATTTTGCAAAAATATTCGTGCCTGAACAATATTATCAGGCAATTGGACCCAATGGGTTTGTCAAAATCTATAAAGAGATGTTTGGTGATTTCCCATCACCGGAAGAATATCCTGCACATATTCCGGGCTCGCTGGAGCAGATCAAACTCAGGCTGCCTTTCAAGGACGGAGAAGCCTGGACCTATACCGGCGGTCCGCACACCGCCTGGGGCAGTATGCATCCTTACGCAGCCATCGATTTCGCCCCACCGGCGAATCAGCATGGATGCTTTATTTCTTATGCTGAAGTGATCGCACCACACAGCGGTACGATCGTCCGCACCGGCACCGGCATGGCCATGCTGGACATGGATGATGACGGAGATGAGCGAACCGGCTGGGTCATGCTCTTTCTCCATCTGAAGACAGAATCGATTCCTCCGGTGGGCACCCATGTAGAAATGGGAGATGTGCTCGGGCATCCATCCTGTGACGGCGGTACTTCTTCCGGTACCCACGTACACCTGGCACGAAAATATAACGGCGAATGGATCGAAGCCGGAGGAGTGATCCCGCTAAATCTGGATGAATGGATCGCCGAAAATGGAGAAGCCAAATATGAAGGAAGGATGCGCCGATATTCAAGCTACGTGATCGCATCCACCAGTTCAGAATATTTCAGCCGCATCCTTGCCGGTCCGCCTATCTATCCAACGCCCAGCCCTACACCAAAACCGAAGAAATAGAGAGCTGCATTTGTAAATCATGTGTTTGACAGATACCAGACAAAAGGCGCAGAGCATTAGAAATTAGAAATTAGACATTAGAAATAATACGGCAGTAAGTATTTTTAATGTATAATCAAACTGACAGTTTAGAAATTGAATTGGACAACTAAATCATTGGAGGATTTATGAAAAAATTCATCGTGTCGATAATCTGCATACTGTTGTTTGTTTCCATCCTGCCTGTTATGGGACAAGATGAAGCTCCGGAAACATTTTCATCCGGAGATTGGGATTATATCGAGAATAAAGACGGAATCACCCTGACAAAATATAAGGGAAGTGAGACTGATCTTGTAATTCCGGGAGAACTGGATGGCAAAATCGTCACACAGCTTGAGAAAGAGCTCTTCATGAACAACATGAACCTTGTAAGCGTGGTTATGCCTGACAGCATCACATCCACCGGTGCAAACGTATTCAACGGCTGCGCCGCTTTGAAAGATGTTCAATTGTCCACAAAGCTTAAAGCTATCAATACAGGGCTTTTCCGCTACTGCATCAGCCTTGAACAAATCATGATCCCATTCACAGTGACTTCCATCAATGGTTTTGCTTTCTCAGACTGCATCCAGTTGAAAGAAATCATTCTGCTTTCGATCACATCCATCGGAGAATCGGCTTTTGACAATTGTATGTCCCTTACTAATGTAGTAGTATCAGGGAAACTTACAACAGTCCATGGAAGAGCGTTCCGCGATACACCCTGGCTTGATGCACAAACAGATGAATTTGTTATGATGGGAAAAGATGTCCTCATCAAATACAATGGGACCGATACAGATGTGGAAATTCCTTACGGGACAACAATGATCAGTTCCGCCTTTGAAGAGAACTACAGGATCGAATCTGTTACAATTCCGGAAACTGTGAATAACATCGGTCAATATGCATTCCGGGAAGCAGTCAATCTTCAGAACGTAAACATTCCTGAATACGCAACTACCATCGGCGCCAATGCCTTCAACGGCTGCCGCAGTCTCACGGAAATTGAACTTCCGGAAGGTTATGTTTTCAAATCACTGGGTGGCTCTGCTTTTCGCAATAATACTCAGCTCAGTAAAATCAACATTCCGGCAAGCATAACAAACCTTCCGGACGGTGTTTTTGCTGATTGTCCTGCACTGACAGATTTCATTATTCCTGCATCAGTAACAACAGTCCATAAAAATGCCTTCCTGAATTCCCAAAATATCCATCTTTATGTAACTCCGGGAACAGATGGTGAACGTTTTGCAAAGGAATTTGAGATTCCTTATGATTACAGTCTTCAGTCGGTCGATGATTTCATTATCAAACCTGAAGAAGAAGGAATTCAAATCGTCCGTTATACCGGGAAACTTTTCGACGTGGAAGTTCCCGCGGAAATCAATGGAGAACGTGTAATTTCTATCGGCACGGCTGCTTTCCAGAATAACAATCAGGTCAAACGGGTTATTCTGCCGCTGACCATACAATCAATTGGCGACTGGGCGTTCTCCTACATGGAAGACCTTGAGTATGTCCAGATCAATGGAAACGTCAAAAAAATCGGTGACAATGTATTTACCGGCTCAGATGCACTGAAAGAAATAAAACTGCCGGAAACAGTGGAAGAAATCGGGACCGAACCCTTCAGCAGCCCTTCAGCAACCATATGCGCCGCTCCTGAATCTGCTGCATACGCTGCACTTCAGGCTATGGGATACACCGTCCAGGCTTACGATGCATGCTCACCGGATGAAGAATTATTAACACTCTGGGCTGAATTAAATGGCATGGAAATTACCGCAGAGGAAATTTGTGACTGCAGTATATGTTCTGAAACTCCCGGAGAATCAGCAGATGACGCACTGACCAATTCAGGTTCTGATGCAGCAGCATCCGATATCAATATCATCCGCATTCCGGATGGATTGAGCGAATTGACAGTTGATCTGCTGCCGGCAGAAGCAAAAGAACTGATTCTGATCATTCCCGCTTCTGTGGAAACCATTGACGAGAAGATCCTTGACGGACGCACAATTTCAATCATTTCAGACAGCGGTACCGCTGCCGAATCATTCGCCACAGCAAACGGTCTGAAATTTGTTGTACAGGTCAACACCTTGTTAGGAGAGTAATACAGATTGTATCTGCCTGAACGGCATCCACCCACGCAGACTATGGCTGCCGTTCAGGTTTGATTCATGAAAGTGAGTAATTTTATGAAATTTGTTCGAAATATCATTTTATTGGCTGTTGGACTGATAATGATTTCATTTGTGCAAAGTCCTGCATATGCCGATAAAACGGAATTTCTGGAGACTTTGGCACAACTAAAAACGAGCGGTATTATACCAAATACAGAAGAGGGTCAGGTAATTTCATACGGAAGTTTAACTGACAACTATGCGAACATGGGGTCCGTAAAGTATTATCCGATCGCTGAATCAGATCATTTTGTCTTATCATCAAAAATTTCCTGGAGTTCCGCCTCACCCACACCAAACGGACCTGTTTCAGGCTGCGGCTATGTCTTCGGTACAAATCCGGATACAATCGATTATCAGATGATATCCATCCGCATGGATGGGAATTTATACTTCAGGGGCAGGAATTTGGGAAATCCGCTCTCTTACGGAAAGATATTTATTCAAAATCCGAGCATGCAGGGAGAAGCATTATTGACCTTAGTTGTCAATGGCAGCTCAGTCAATATATTTTTTAATGGGAATAATATCAAATCAAGAGATGATGTCGTTTTACCGGGAAATGGGCTTGGTTTTACGATCCTTTCCGGCACAAATAAGGATTTCGGAACGCAATGTACGTTTGAGGATATTTTTCTCTATACCTGGCAGGACGAAATTTAGCAGCAAACAGATTTCTGCCGCAAAGCATAAAATAGTAAAAATACCGTGAGATAAACTATCCTTCACGGTATTTTTGTATCACAATAAACCTTAAGCCAAAATTATTTTTGATATAATTTTTTGCATGATTATCGAGCTTGGCGTTGCAAAACAGGGAAGGATCAGCAGTCCGGAGAATGACGAGACCACGGAGATCATCGAAAGGCCCTCCGGTGGTGAATCGATTATCTATTGCAACGGAAAACGAGACGGACAGCCCTGCAAAACCATTTCATCGATCATCGTAAACCGTGTACTGGAAAAAATCGCCGAATCTTTTCGGGACAGTACTGCGCTCCGTGCCGTCTCCGATCAGATTTTTCGTGAGCATTCCGGGCATATATGCGGAGATCTGTGCATGATCTCAACAGACTTTGAATCCGGAACGATCGTCATCAGCCGCTGCACCAATACACCGGTCTATTTCTATCAGCGCGGTTTGTTTGATTCCTGGCACACAAACGCGGAACAGATCGGCGCAGTCAAAGGACTCAGACCGTCCATCACCGAGATTCCCATAGAAGTCGGAACAACCATCATCATGCTTTCCGAAGGGGCACTCAACGCAGGGAAAAACACGCTGGAAGCTGATGAAGTGGAAGACCTGATTCTCAGCACGATTGAAGAAAGCAGCGAATTTTCTGCCGACCGAATGGCTGATTTCTTTCTGAATCGAGCCATCACACTGGACAGCTATAAACCACAGGAAGATATGACTGTCATTGTTTTGAAAGTATGCAATGACTCTCCATCCTGTTCCAGACGGATATTTCTCACCTGTCCCGTTCCAAAATATCAGCCGTTTTACGAATAAACATCCGATTTCCACACAATTTTGCAATTTGGCACACTTATTGCACTATATATTTACAAATGGATATAGAATTGGGAGGGAGTAGATGGATATTTTAAATCTTGTGAACAAACTGGAAGAACTTTTCAGCCAGGGACGTTCATTGCCCTTTACCCATAACGTTGTCATCAATGAAGACCAGATGATCGACCTCATCGACCAGATGAGAATCTCCATACCGGAAGAAATTAAACGGTCCCAGCAGATTCTCGCTCAGCGGGATCGTATTCTGGCACAGGCTAAAGATGAACATGACCGCATGATTGAAATCGCTAACGAAAAACGAGAACAGCTGATCTCCTCTCATGAAATATCCACAGAAGCCCAGAACCGCGCTAAACAAATCATTTCCCAGGCACAAACTGAAGCTGAAGTGATCAAACAGGAAGCTGATAAATACGCGCTTGAAAGCCTGAAAAAGCTTGAAATCGAGATGGAGCGCTCCATGGCGCAGGTTCGTAACGGGATTAAGGCTCTTTCCTATGATTCCGATGATTCGGATAATCAAAACAACAACGAATAAACTTTCTTCATATTTCTCTTGAGTTTTTCTATCTTCCAAACCGCGGCTCATCAGCCGCGGTTTTGGATTCTAATAGAGTTATAAGTTGTAAGTTATAACTTCCAACTTCCATCTTCCATCTTACAGCCTACAAACTATCCAACACAGCCTGTAATTCATCCGGCAGTGGGGCTTCGAAAGTCATGGGATCAGTATGTCCGGGGAGAAGAATCGTAAGACGATAAGCATGGAGAAAATGGCGGCTCAGTTCTATGCTTTGTTTGCGGCGTCCGTACAGCACATCACCGACGATTGGGCACTTCAAAAATGCCATATGGACACGAATCTGATGCGTCCGTCCGGTCAGAGGATGTGCCTCAATCAGTGTATGTTTGGGATAACTTTTCCGGGTCAGATATTCAGTGATTGCCTCCCGCCCTTTATCCGGTGTGAGGATAGCCATCTGCTGGCGATGCAGCGGATCCCTTCCAATCGGAGCTTCTACCCGACCGGTTGGTGTCGGCGGCGCACCATCAACCAAAGCCAGATAGCGTTTATTGATCGAGCGGCTTTTGAATTGTTCCTGAAGAAAGATATGAGCTTTTTCGTTTTTTGCCATCACAATGATCCCGGAAGTATCGCGGTCCAGCCGATGCACCACACCCGGACGGATCTCACCACCAAATCCCTTCAGATCATCGCAATGCGCCAAAACAGCATGTACCAGGGTTCCCGTTTCATGCCCAGCTGCCGGGTGAACCACCATGCCGGCAGGCTTGTTGATAACGATACTCTGATCATCCTCATAAATGATATCCAGCGGAATTTTTTCCGGTATCAATTTCGATTCATGAATTTCCGGCAGAACGACCGTGATCATTTGTCCGGGAACCAAAGTCTGTCCGAACTTCTTTGCCGGTTCACCATCAACCCGAACCCGCCCGTCTTTGATAAAACTCTGCAATCGGGAGCGGGAATATTCCGATAATTCTTCCGTTAAAAAATGATCCAGCCGCAGCGGATCACCGTCTTCAAATTCCAGCGTACGTATTTCTTCACTCATGTCTTTCCTCACTGTTTTCTTCCGTATCCATACCGCTGTCTGATGATACAGACTCACACTTTTTTTCCTGACGCCACATCCCGATGATCAGCACAAAAGCACCGATCACGATAGCACAGTCGGCAAGATTGAAGACCGGGAAATCTCCGATCCAGATAAAATCTACCACATAGCCCAATTCCGGATTGATGCGGTCAGCCAGGTTTCCAAGCGCTCCGCCCAACTCCAACGCTAAAGCAACCCGCCAGTAAGCCGGCCCATTTATTACCCGAGAAGAATAAAGGATGATCCCAATCACCACCACGATTCCGATTATTGTCAGGATCCAACCATTACCCTGGAACAATCCAAAAGCTACACCGGTATTTTTCCAATGGATGATACGAAACCAACTGCCAATTGCCGGAATCGGAGTGATCGTCTCCCGAAGTGCCAGATGTGTACGGATCCAGTATTTTGAGAGCTGATCAGCCGCAAAAACCAATGCCGCGATCAGCAGCATCCCACCATAAGCCTTAATCTTCTTATTCAAAGAAATATCAACATTTTTCATAAGAGTTTATTATACAGTATTTTCCCCGGAAAATCATAATAAAAACGTATCTATTCAGAACCCGGCAAAGAAGCACTTGGGGACTGATACCTTGCTGTCGCGAAGCCGACACAAGCGTGTCTGTACCCATGTGCGTCATTGGGTACTGAACAGTAACCAAAAAAGTTTATAAGCATTTTGTTAGAATCCATTGTTTTTGAATGAAAGTAACTATAATCTAAGTAAAGAAAATAATACGGGAAACCGTTTAGAGGTGAAAGTATGGCAGAAAATGTAAAGAAGACCAAACCCATCGCATTCAAAGCAGAGACACAGCAGCTTCTCGATATCCTGATCAACTCCATTTATTCAGACAAGGATGTCTTTTTGAGGGAGCTTGTTTCCAATGCCTCGGATGCGATCACAAAACTGAACTTCGTAATGCTCACCGACCATGATGTTCTGGATGCCGACGCGGCACCGGAGATCCGTGTAAAAGTCGACAAAGACGCAAAAACACTGACCGTCAGCGACAACGGTCTCGGCATGACAGCCGACGAAATGAAAGAATACCTCGGCACTATCGCCCACTCCGGCGCTAAAGCCCTGCTGGAAAGTGCCGGAAAAGATCAGGCAAAATCCATCAATGATCTGATCGGTCAGTTCGGTGTCGGCTTTTACGCCGCTTTTATGGTTGCGGATTCCATTGATGTGATATCCCGGTCCTACAAAAAGGATGAACCCGCTGCGCTCTGGCATTCCGATGGAGCCGGTACATTCACAGTGGGCCCAGCAGAACGGGAACACCGCGGGACCGATATTGTCATCAAACTCAAGGAAGACGCTGCGGAATATGCCGACGATTTTAAGATCCGCGAGATCATTCGTAAGCACTCCAACTATATTCCGTACCCGATTTATCTGAATGAAGAAACCGAACAGATCAACGCGGCCAATGTCATCTGGCGAAGTTCCGCTTCTGAACTGAAGGATGAGGATTACAAGACCTTCTATCAGAACTTTACAATGGATTTCAACGAACCGCTGAAGCGTCTGCACCTTTCCATCGATGCTCCGGTACAAATGTATGCGCTGCTCTTCATTCCCGTAACCGCGGAACGCAACATGTTCTCTCTGCGCAAGGAAGACGGCTTACAACTATACGCAAGAAAAGTTCTCATCCAGGATTACTGCACCGACCTGCTCCCGCGCTATTACCGCTTTATCCAGGGTGTCATCGACTCTGAGGATATCCCGCTCAACGTCTCCAGGGAAACCATGCAGGCCAACCGCGTGATCGTCACATTGAAAAAGATCCTCACCGGCAAGGTCACGGATATGCTGAAGAAATGGGGCACCGACGATCCGGAAGGTTACGCGAAATTCTGGACCAGCTTCGGCGACTTCATCTGCGAAGGGATCATCACCGAGCAGGATGCAAAGGATCCGCTCACTCCGCTGCTTCGCTTCCACACCATGAACCATGGTACGGAATGGCGCTCCCTTTCCGACTACTTCCAGGAAATGAAACCAGAACAGAAGAAGATTTACTACGTCCTCGGTGATAATCTTGAAACACTGCGCAACAGTCCACACACCGAAAAGCTGCGCAAGGATGGTATTGACGTCTTGCTGCTGGATAAGGTTTATGATCCCTTTGTCATGACAGCCCTGCAGAAATATCAGGACTGCGAGATCGTCAATGCAGCCTCCGAAGGAGATAAGAAGGAAGAAGAAAAACCCGCTGAGGATGAAGACAAAGAGAACAAAGAAAGCGACAAGAAAGAGGAAACTCCCGAAAATAAAGCCTTGACGGATCTCTTTGCCGCATCACTTGGTGATCTTGTCTCCGCTGTCCGCACCACAGACCGGCTTGTTTCCTCTCCGGCACGTCTGGTTGAATCCGAAGGGGCAATTCCGCAGGAATACCAACGCATCTACAAGGCCATGCAGCAGGAATACACCGCACCGAAAAAAGTTCTGGAGCTGAATCCGGAGCATCCACTGATCCAAAAAGTCTCCGGGTGTCAGGATGAAGAACTTCGGAACCAGATCATTGCTCAAATTTATGATGACGCCATGATCATGGACGGAGAAGCTCCGGATCAGGTAGCAATGCTGGAACGTCTGCAAAACCTGATGCTGAAACTGCTGAATTAAGAAGTTGTAAGTTATAAGTTATAAGTTATAAATTCAAAAATGAAGGCCGCTCCTGCGGCCTTTTATAATACCTGTTGAGGGTGTCAACTTCCAACCTATCACTTTCAACTTCCAACTTCCAACTTATAACTTCCCACCCCTTTTCCTCATCTTCCTTAAAGCCTTCCGCAGTTTCTTCTTAAAATGGCGGAAAGTCCACTCAAAAAAACCCGGTTCCGATGCTTGGGAAGTCATCATTTGGGGATCCGGCATTCCATGAGCAGGAATATATTGCATCGGAGGATATGATGGCAGCACTGGCTTTTGGAATGAAACCTGTTGAGGTATCTGGCTCTGCATACCAACCGAATAATTCGGCATAAACACCTGCGGAGACATCTGCGCACCCGGCACCATCCAGCCTTGCGCATTATATTGCGGTGCCATCTGCACCTGCGGCGGTGAAAAATCAAAAGATTTTTTCAAATCCGCTGCGGCATGTTCAATATCTTCCTCAAATGAACGGATCGAAACGTACCGATCTTCCGGTTTCATGCTCAAAGCATGCATAATGGCTTTATCCGCACCCTCAGGGATATTCACACCCAACTCCCGCGGACTTTGCATCTCCCGCCCCATGGCACGATCCGGAGCAGCTGTTGGAAGATTTCCAGTCAATGCCCGATAAAAGGTAGCACCCATCGCGTAAACATCCGTCCAGGATCCCTGTTCGGTTCCACTGCCGGGATATTGTTCCAGCGGAGCATACCCCGGTTTGATAATCGACGCGGCATTTTGCGTTTCCTCACCGATACTGAAACGCGCTGCCCCGAAATCCAGCAGTTTTGCATGACCATCGACCGTCAGATAAATATTATCGGGAGAGATATCACGATGAAGCAAACCAGTATGATGGAGATCATCCAAAGCCAGCATGATCGGACAAAGGATCTGCATTGCTTCCGTAAAAGAGATGCTCCCCCCTCGTGCCTGCAGATAATCCTTCAGTGACTTTCCGTTGATATATTCCATCACGATATAAGCGGTATTGTTCTGTCGGAAAAAATGCAGAACATTGACAATATTGGGATGAGAACTGAAATTTCCAAGAATCAGAGCTTCTTTGAAGAAGAGATTTACTCCCTTCTTCAGCTTAGCTTTGGCATCATCATCAATGGGTGCAACAAACAAACCACGCTCTCTGGTTACCAAACCCGAGGGATAATATTCCTTCACTGCCACGATCCGCCAGGCATTCAGATCCCAGCCAATATATGTGATGCCGAATCCACCTTGACCCAGCGCCTTACCGATCAGATAATTTTGATTTAAAACCGTTCCGGGAGTGAGATGCTGTGGACTCACCTGTATATGTGCAGCATCAGCACCACAATGCGGACATGGATTCAACCCGCCTGTGTTCTGAAAGCAAGACAAACATATACCAGTAATGTTCATTACCAAACCTCTCTCCTTTACCATTTTACATGAATTTAAGCATTTGTTCAAGGAGATAGGGATTGAGGGTTGGGAATTAGGGAATGGGAGTTAGAGATTTTGGGTAGATGTTAAGCGTTAGGATGTAACTGGAAAATATCCAACTAACACCTAACACCTAATCCCTATCCCCTAATTCCCATTCCCTACCACCTACATCCTCCAATAATAAAATTCCCAACTTTAATACAATCTTAACAATTCAACGGTACAATTGGGTGTAATGGTTTAACGTAAAAAAGAGAGGTTACCACATATGTCTTTCAATAAAAAAACGATTTATATTTTAATGGTATTCATCATGGCAGCCGCACTGGCCGCGTGCACCGGTCAGACGACAGTGCCTACCGCTACAGTGGCACCCACTGTAGAAGAACCAACCGCAGCTCCTGCGGCAGAAACAGTTGAAGAAAAGACTGATGAATCTGCATCAACCGAAGCAGAAACAGAAGCCGCAGCGACTGACGAAGAAAAACCTGCGGAAGAAACTGCCGTTGAAGAAACCGCTGAAGATACTGCCGCAGCAGAAAAATCCGAAGAAAAACCTGCTGAAGCTGAAGTGAACGCTGAAGAAACAGCTGAGGCAACAGCCGAAACTACAGAAGAAACTGCTGCCACAGCTCCAACAGAAGAAACACAAGCTGAAACCGAGGAAACAACAGTGACTGAGGAAACTTCATCTGAAACCACCACTGTTGAAGAATCCGCGAAAACAGAGGAAGCAGCTTCCGATAAAAAAACTGATGCTGAAACTGAAGAAACAGCAGTGACTGAGGAAACTTCAGTTGAAACCACCGCTGTCGAAGAAACCGCAGAAACAACTGATTCTGTCTCCCATGAAAAGGCTGAAGCTGTCCCCACCGCTGAAACCGCAGAACCGGCAGATGCAGACAATCAATACGCGGCAACCGTTGACGGCGAAGGAGTTTCCCTCGAAGATTTCGAGCAAATGGCTGTTTTCAACCGCTATCAATATCTGAACCAGTATGCACAGTACGCCCAGATGTACTCTATGTACGGTCTTCCGCTTGACTCCCTCGACGAACAGGTAGAAGGGATTCTCGGCGAAAATGGAAAAGAACGTCTGGGTTCCGAAGTTATTGATCAGTTGACTTATGACAAGGTTCTGAAATTTGAAGCAGAAAAAGAAGGTCTCGAACTTTCTGACGAAGACGTCTATAACCAGCTGAAAACAATGTTCGGTTACGAAGAACCGGCAGCGGAAGAAGAAGGCCCGATGGGATTGCCCTCCTTCAACGTTGAACCGGCAGCAACCGAAAGCGAATCCGACAAATACGCAGATTTCCAGAAATACGCTGAATCAGTTCTCAGCCAGGGTTATGGCGGAGCAGTCTCCTTCAATTTCATCAAGAATTACGCCAGAAACATTCTTCTTGACAACCGCATGTTTGAAGCATCTCTCGAGGATCGTGTTTTCGAAGCAGAAATGGTCAATGCACGTCACATTCTCGTTGAAGACGAAGAAACGGCCAAAGATATTCTCGCCCGTCTGGAAGCAGGAGAGGAATGGGACGCTCTTGCCAGCGAAAACTCTCTGGACACCGCCAACAAAGATAACAGCGGCAGTCTCGGCTGGTTTGGCCGCGGCGAAATGGTTGCCGAATTCGAACAGGCCGCTTTTGCTCTCGAACCTGGTGAAATCAGCGACCCTGTTCAGACATCCTACGGTTATCACATCATCGCAAGTGATGGAAAGGAAGTCCGCCCGTTAAGTGGTGCCGCTCTGCAGGCTGCACAAAGTGAAGCTTATGATGAGTGGACGCTTGAAATGCGTGCAAAGCACGATATCCAGTCTTATCCGGAAGTATGGCTGGATGCAGTACCGATGGAACCGGCCTTCGTCTCCCTCAATCCCGCACCTGCCGCAGATGATGCAACTGCTGATGCCGAAGCAGAAACCGTAAGTACAGATGGAGCCGAAGCCGTCGCCGCTGTTGCCGAAACAGTTGAAGAAGCATCTGCCGAAGCTGAAGCTGCTGAAGCCGCTGCCGCTGTTGCCGAAACAGTTGAAGAAGCATCTGCCGAAAAACAGTTGAAGAAGCATCTGCCGAAGCTGAAGCTGTTGAAGCCGTCGCCGCTGTTGCCGAAACAGTTGAAGAAGCATCTGCTGAAGCTGAAACAGCCGAAGCCGCTGCCGCTGTTGCCGAAACAGTCGAAGAAGCATCTGCTGAAGCTGAAGCTGCTGAAGCCGTCGCCGCTGTCATCAATGGAACTGACATCACCGCGGATGAGTTCGTACAGGAAGCTGTTTTCAACCGCTATCAGGTTCTTTCCTCTTATCAGCAGTATGTCCAATATGCCAGTATGCTCGGCATTTCCATGGATGAGATCAACAGCTATTACGAAAACCTGCTGGGCGAATCCGGAAAAGAAGAATTCGGCAATCAAACGCTTGAACAGCTGTACTATGCCAAAATGCTCGATTTCGAAGCTGAAGAAATGGGCATCACAGTCAGCCCAAAGGATGCCGAAAACCGCATGAAGCAAATGTTCGGCTACGAAGACGCAGCCAATGAAGCGGAAGCTTCTCTTGGGTTGGAATCATTCAACCTTGAGGACGAATTGGTCGATGCAGATGCTGAAGATTTGGGCTTCAGAGCCTTTATGGAATCGGACATTTCCGAAGCATTCGATAATAAAATCTCCTATGATTTTTACCTCGATTATATCCGCCACAGCTTGATCGAAAGAGCCATTATCGACAAACTCTTTGAGGAAAAGGCTCCGGAACCGAAACAGGAAGAACAGGTCAACGCCCGTCACATTCTCGTGGAGGATGAAGAAACAGCCAAAGAAATCATCGCCAAACTGGAAGCAGGTGAAGACTGGGATGCTCTGGCTGCAGAATACTCATTGGACACCGGAAATAAAGATTACGGCGGATCCCTTGGCTGGTTTGGCCGTGACGTGATGGTCGATGAATTTGAAGAAGCCGCTTTTGCCCTGGAACCAGGTGAGATCAGTGAACCAGTGAAGTCAAGCTTTGGCTGGCACATCATTGCCAGCGATGGAAAAGAAATGCGTCCTGTTCAAGATGAAACCGCCGTCCGCGATGAGATCTATAACGAATGGTACGAAGGTCTCGCCGAAAAATATCAGCGCGAATCCTATCCTGAAATTTGGCTGCCGCTTGTTCCGGAAGAACCTGCTTTCACTCCAGTCGTAATCGAAGCCACGGCAGAAGACAGCAAATCTTCGACCTTCCACATCATATCTGATGAAAACGGTACCGTAACGGATGAAGAAGTCACTGTAGAAAACACAGATAACGGCGAAGTTGAACTCACCATCGAAAACACCGAACAGACCGTTATCACCCCGGCTGAAGGCGAGCAGGAAGGCGAAGAACAGCACAGCGGCAATACCGAACAGACTGTTAATACTTCCTCTGAAAATGAAAAAGAAGACGAGGAAGAACTCAGCATCGACAATACCGAGCAGGTAGTTGAAGCCTACACCATCAACAACGATGCGGAAAACAATGACCAGCCGGAAGCAAAACCGACAGAAGTGAAATCTGATGTCGAAAGTGCTGAAAAAGAAGATGCTCTGCTTCTCAATAATGATGAAGAGAATAAGTAGAAAGTCAGTGGTCAGTGGTCAGTGGTCAGTGGTTAGTAGTTAGTAGTTCGACATTAGACATTAGACTTTAGACTTTTGACCTTAGACAGCAGACTTTAGAAACAAAGAAAAACGGTTGTGATGATAAACTTCACAACCGTTTTTTTACTTAAAGACCTGCTTATTAACTTTTAACTACTAACTACCAACTACTAACTACCAACTTACAACTTACAACTTCTAACTCCCAACTCTCGCCAGCGGCCAGTTTGGGATGACGTCCATATCCAGACCGTCGAATTTTCCGGTGAGGAACCGCCGGTATCCTGCTGCGCCGATCATCGCGCCGTTGTCCGTACAATATGCCAGTTTTGGAATATAGACCTTGAACTCATTCTGCTTTTCCAGGAAAGTATCCCGCAGGCACTTATTCGCGGAAACACCACCGGCAATAACGATATTCTTCGCGTTATACTCCCGAGCTGCACGCATGGTCTTCTCAAAGAGGATGCTGACGACCGATTTCTGGAAGCTTGCCGCCAGATCGGGGACGTTCAGCGTTTCACCGTTTTTCTGAAGATTCTGGACCGTCCGCAGCACCGAGGTCTTCACCCCGCTGAAGGAAAAATCATAGGTCCCCGGCATTTTCGCCACATGGAACTGATAGGCATCCGGATTCCCTCCCACAGAAGCTTTCTGGATCGAAGGACCGCCCGGATATTCCAGGCCAAGCAGACGTGCTGTCTTATCGAAAGCCTCCCCTGCTGCGTCATCCAGCGTACCGCCGAGACGCTCATAGGTCAGGTGATCCCGCAGCAGGATCACTTCCGAATGACCTCCTGAAACCAACAGCACGATCGCGGGGAATTCAGGCTCCGGAGGAACCACCTCATCCCGGTCAGAGTAGACCCAGGAAGAATAAATATGTCCCTCCAGATGGTTGATCCCAATCAATGGGAGACCGGTCGCCATGGCAAGTCCCTTTGCCGCATTCATACCCACAACCAGAGAGCCGGCAAGTCCCGGTCCCCGGGTGACGGCAATTGCGTCGATATCGGAATAACTCATATGAGCTTTGTTCATCACCTCGTCGATCACGGGATAAACGGCAAGAACATGCTGCCGGGAGGCAACCTCCGGGAACACACCGCCATACTGTTTATGGATATCGATCTGAGTGGAAATAAAATCTGAAACAATGCGTCGACCGTCCTCAACAATTGCGGCCGCGGTCTCATCACAGCTGCTTTCAATTCCCAAAATACGAATAGTCTTCTCTGCCATACGTTGTCTTAATCCGGGGACTGTCCCCATTGCTGAATTGATAAATTTCACGTTAGCCGGGACAGTCCCATAAAGGGACAGTCCCGGGCATAATACCTAACCCCTAATGGTTACTTTGCCGGTACGTCAATAATCAGGCGATACGGATAATCCGTAAGCGGAGCGACCTTGCCATCCGCGTCCATATAATAAGTATCTTCGATCCTGACACCGAAAGCCTCCGGACGATCCGGATAATAAAGTCCCGGTTCAATGGTAAACACGGCTCCGGGTACCAGCAGATCTTTATCGGAGGAGGTCTTGGAACTGAAAGGACGTTCGTGAATGTTCAGCCCGACACCATGTCCGACCGAGTGCATATAACCGTTCGTCACCTTCACATCATCATCAACCGTCACATGACCATGAGATTTGAAATAATCACAGGTCATTTGCTGCAGATCCTTGAATTTCATATTCGGACGGGCTTTTTCAGCAAGCAGATCATGGATCTCCTTGACCTCCGCATAAGCCACTTTGACCTCATCCGGCGCCCAGCCAATGCACCAGGTACGGGTAAAATCACCGAAGTAACCGCCGCCCATTCCGCAAGGGAAGAAGTCATAAACGATTGACTTACCCGCCATCAGCGGCTCGTCATCATTTCCCTGGTTATGTGGAACACCTGCATCCCGGCCTTGAGAGAAAATCGTTCCTTCAGGATTTTCCGCACCCAGCTCACCCAGCCATAGATTGATCAGCGCCTTGATCTTACCGATGGTGACAGGTGTACCGTCATCGTCCATCAGGACACCGTCATGCAGGTATTTGGATTTGATATGATCCTCAACCCGTCCGACTACTGTTGTCACGATGGAACACATGTGACGGATCATTTCGATCTCCTCCGGGTCCTTGGTATACCGGGCTTCATTGAGGATCTCATCACCGGCACCGCCGACAAATTCCAGCTCCGGCAGCTTGTTTTGAAGCTGCTGGAGAGTCTGAAACGCTGTATTGAACTCAACACGTCCGCAAAGCGCGATTCGTCCGGAAGTGACGCCGGCATATTTCAGCGCGGCAAGCAATGTATTGGTCCGCTCGGTACAGTCACGGTAACGGCTGACTTCCAGATCACTGTAGCACACCCCTTTGAGAGAAGTCAATGCAGCGGTATCACGCTCCATCACACGATAGAAAAGCAGCGGTTCCCGGTCTTTCATCACCAAAACATCAGCCTGTGTAAAGAAGGCATCGCCGACAAAATAAGTCAAAAACGGGTTATGTTCCCGTGAACCTGAGATTAATATCGCGTCAAGTTTCTTTTGCGCCATCAGCGCCTGGATTTGTTTTTTCATATACAGTGCCTTTTCATTTAGTCATCTATGCCGGAACGGAATTCAACCGCTTCCCGTGCTCTCCACAAAATTTCTGCCAAAACCCCGCCGCCTACACAAATCATAATGATCGTTGGCGTCAGGACACGCCCCATCTGGAACCACAGCAGCAGTACAGCGATCATCGCCGTACCGATCGCTTCCCGCACCACCGTCGGCGGATTAATGCGCCGCCAGGTAAAAAAATACCGGTTCATAAGTGCATAGAAAGGGAGCATGATCCCGCAGATGAACAGAAAAAGAGCAAGGAAGAACAGCCAGCGTTCACGAAGATAGGGCTGAGTATACATCACCAGATAGTACAGCCCCGCTCCGGAAGGTATCGCCAGCATGTTGCCCAACAGGAAGTAAGTGAACACGTTCTTCATCAATATACATTATAAATGAAGAATGATAAAAATAAGGTGAATAATGAGAAAAAATACAGGTATAATTAAAAAAATAGTATTTTTGGGAGAGATAATGAAACTTCGTACGAAAGCACTTTTGCTGATGTCCGTTTTTATGGCTGCGACAAACGTCATCCTTGGCGCGGCGCTGATGCACCAGTCCCGTCGTTCCCTAAAATCACTGATCGACGGTCATATGCTGAGTGTTGTAAACACCGCGGCGGACATGATTGATGGCAACACCTTACAAAGTATAACGGAAGACTCACAGGATTCAGAAGAATTCAATAAAATATACCAAACACTTTCCGTATTCCAAAATAACATCGGTCTCGATTTCATCTACGCTGCCCGGCGAACAGAAGAGGGCTCCTTCATTCTGGTTGTTGACCCCGCAAAAGAGGACATTGGTAAATACGGGACCATCATCCACGACACAGAAGCTCTGCGGACAGCCGGCAGCGGCACGGCAGCGGTCGATCAAAAACCCTACCGTGACAGCTTCGGCTACTATTACAGCGCATACAGTCCGGTTTTCAACGACTCAGGCAATGCCGCCGGTATCGTCGCCGCGGATTTCAATGCCGAATGGTACGAAGCCCAACTGAACCAAAATACCTGGACGATCATCCTTGTCAGCATCATCTCTCTTGCAGCCTGTCTGGGTATCGGGCTCTTTCTCACCAAAGAATATGAACGTCAGCTGGATTCGGTTCAGGTCAGTCTGCGCGATCTGGAAGATTATCTGAACACCCTGACCCGTGACATGAACAGTAAAAAGAACCGCAAAGGCAGGACCGGACAAAGCGGAGGAAACACCATCAAATCACTCAATATGGAGATCAACGACCTGACGGATGATCTCCGGCAGTATATCCGCCAGACCGATTCACAGGCAAATGCCATGATCACCGCCATGGCTTCGGATTACCGCTCCGTTTATTATGTGAACCTCGATAATAATGACGCTGTCTGTTATCGCTCCGACCACACCGACAAAGAACAAACACCCCGGGGAATCCATTTCCAATTCCGTGAAAGATTCACCTGGTATGCTGAAACGCACGTAACGGATGCCTACCGCGAAGAATTTCTGCGCTTCATCGATCCCGAAAATATCCGCAAAAATCTCGCCAATAATCCCATCATCGGCTTCCGCTATCTGGTGAGGCGTAAGGGTCAGGAATATTACGAAATGATCCGCATGGCGGGTGTCCGCAGACCGGAAGACCGTGACGACCACATCGTACATGCCATCGGGCTCGGTCTCACCGTCATAGATACGGAAATGCGGGATACCATGGCGAAAAATGAAGCCCTGATCGAGGCTCTTGCCATGGCGGAAGAAGCCAACACAGCCAAAACGGCTTTTCTTTCCAACATGAGCCATGAGATTCGCACACCCATGAACGCCATCATCGGTCTGGACACGCTCGCGCTTCACGATGAAGAAGTTTCTCCACAGACAAGGGACTATCTGGAAAAAATCGGATCCAGTGCGCACCATCTGCTCAATTTGATCAATGAGATTCTGGACATGAGCCGCATTGAGTCCGGCCGTGTGATGCTGAAAAACGACGAATTTTCGCTGAACGCAATGCTGGAACAGATCAACACCATGGTCATGTCGCAGTGCCAGGACAAAGGACTGACTTACGAATGCCGGTTCGTCAATGAAATGGACGAATACTATATCGGCGACAACATGAAGCTGAAGGAAGTGCTGCTGAACATTCTCAGCAACGCCATCAAATTCACCGACGCGCCGGGCAGCGTGACCCTGAGCGTTGAACATATGGCTGATTTTGAAGGCCAATCCACCTTGAAGTTTTCCATCAAAGATACCGGCGTCGGCATGGATAAGGACTATATTCCGAAGATCTTCGACGCCTTCTCTCAGGAGGACAGCACCCGCAAGAACAAATACGGCTCTACCGGTCTGGGTATGGCAATCACCAAAAATATCGTGGAAATGATGAACGGCACCATTCACGTCGAATCCGAAAAGGGTGTCGGGACAGAGTTTATCGTGACCGTGACATTGAAAAACACCGAACAGCAGCGGGATAAACACAAGGATATCATCGACCCGAAATCACTGCATGTGCTCGTGATTGACGATGAAGAAATCGCCGCGGAACATGCCCAGGTGGTACTCAATGATGCCGGTATCCGCGCGGATATCTGTCTGAGCGGAAAAGAAGCCCTGCATATGCTGGATATTCAGAATATGAAGCAGGATCACTACAATCTGATCCTGACAGACTGGCGGATGCCGGACATGGACGGTGTGCAAACCGCCCGGGAGATCCGAAAGCAGCATCCTGATGAAAACCTTATCATCATTCTTACGCCCTACAGCCGGGATGACCTGCCGCTTGAAAATATACACGAAGAAATTGACGGCTTTCTCACAAAACCGCTTTCTGAGACGAACATTCTCCCGGACCTGGACCGCATTATCCGCCGCAGCCGCAAAACGCTGACCGCTGTCAAAAAACGTGCTAAGCTGGAAGGCAGCCGCATTCTGCTGGCTGAAGATATTGAACTGAACGCCGAGATCATGATGGATATTCTCTCCATGCGTGAAGTTGAAGCCGACCATGCGGAAAATGGCAGGATCGCCGTAGAAATGTTTGAAAAGAGCACACCCGGCACCTACGCCGCCATTCTGATGGACGTCCGCATGCCTGAAATGGATGGGCTGGAAGCCACAGCAGCCATCCGCGCGCTGAACAGACCGGACGCTGCCAAGATCCCGATCATCGCGCTCACCGCAAACGCCTTTGATGAAGACGCACAGCGCTCCCTCCAGGCCGGCATGAATGCACATCTCACCAAACCCGTAGAACCGGAACATCTTTATCAGACATTGGAAGAACTGATTTACGAATCAAGAATGTAAAAAAGAAAAAAGGTTACTATTCAGGGGGAAGCACACAGTACAGTTTTCTTGTTGTTGCGAAGCCAACACAAGAAAACTGTACTGTGTGCTGCAATTCAAGGTAGTGAATAGATACAAAAAAAAATAAAAAAAGGGCGCATGTTCCCGATAAATTTCATCTGAATAAATACAAATATAAACAAAAGACAGCACTACAGAAATTTCGACTGTAATGCTGCCTTATTTAAATCACCGGCAAACCGATTTATGCAAACAAATCGATTCCGTTCTTCATTGGACCTGCATGGAGCATGGAAGCGATCGTCTGACCGATACAGCAGAAACCATCAATTGTTCCAAGATTTTTCGCAGCAGGAATTTGCGAGCCAAAAATAAGCAGCGGCACATATTCCCGTGTGTGGTCCGTTCCCGGATGCGTCGGGTCATTACCATGATCTGCGGAGATCATTACCACATCACCATCCTGCAATTTCCACACGAAATTACCAAGCCAGTTATCAAATTCGGTCAGTGCATTGGCATAACCTTTGACGTCACGGCGATGTCCATAATTGGTGTCGAAATCCACCAGATTGACAAAGATAAGTCCTTCCGGGAACTTTTCCATACACTCTTCTGTGTGATGCATCCCATCCAGATTAGACTGATTATGGACAGCAAAAGTAACACCTTCTCCGGCAAAAATATCCTCGATCTTCCCTACACAGGCGACGGTTTTCCCCTGACTCTTGAGGCGGGTCATGATCGTTTCCTCCGGCGGTACCAGGGAGAAATCACGCCGGTTCGCCGTGCGTTTGAAATGACCGGCACCGGTACCGACAAAGGGACGGGCGATCACACGGGCAACACCATGTTTACCGGTCAGAATTTTGCGGGCGATGCGGCAGTATTCATACAGTGTTTCAATCGGAACAATATCCTGGTGAGCTGCGATCTGAAAAACGGAATCCGCAGACGTATAAACGATCAAATCCCCTGTGCGCATATGCTCTTCACCCAGTTCATCCAGGATCGTAGTGCCGGAAGCGACGCAATTTCCTAAAACACCTCTGCCGGTTTGTTCACGGAAAGGTTTCAAAATTTCCTCCGGAAAACCGTTCGGATAAGTTGGCAGACGCTTCGGGCTGATGATCCCGGCGATCTCCCAATGGCCGATGGTTGTATCTTTCCCGGCAGAAAGCTCGTGAAGCCGGGCATAAGAACCAAGCGGATATTTTGCAGGTTCAAAACCTACCATTCCGTCAATATTCCCCAACCCGAGGAATTGCATAACCGGCAGTTTAAATCCCGGAATAGAAGCCGCAATATGTCCCAACGTATTCGGATTCACATCACCAAAGTCTGCAGCATCCGGAGCAGGTCCCATCCCGACGCTGTCTAAAATAATCAGAAAAACTCGTTTAATATCCACTTTGAACTTCCTCCTCTGCTTTCTATGCGCGGCTGATACCGCAGCCTGTATTTTCATCTTCCGGCGAATTCAACCGGTTTTTATATAATTATAATCCTTTGTGCGAATCCGAAAAGAGCGAAAACTGATATAATCTTAATATAACTGTTCAAAGCTTGCGAGACGCACATGGGGACAGGCATGCTTGTACGGGCTACGCCGCACATGTTGCCAGTCCCCATGTGCTCCATACTGAATAGATACATTAGACTTTAGATGGCAGAAGACAGAAATCAGTTTAAGGCGGGTGACTATGGAAAATATACAAATCGGAAAAGTTGTGATCGTTCGGGATTCCTTTTTGACAGAAAATGAAAGGGACCTGAAGGGGCAAAAGGGGATCGTCCGCATGCTTTATGACGCGGACCCGACGGATGAACAGACACAGGACGAGGTGATGGTCGAATGGACGCCGGAAACACTGGATGGCTTTGAGGATGATTACTTTTATGACGCGTTTGATCAGGAAGTCAGCTGGACCAGCTATATTCTGCCCGCGGAAGTGCTGGAACAGACCGACGAAAAGCTCGACGAGTTTGAACTTGCCTGGAAAAAACAGGAGATCTTCACACGTCTGTTCCTGGACGGGCTGGGCCGCGAAGGAAAACTGATCATCAAAGCCTTTGAAAAACCTGTCGACCCTGCGGTCAAAATGCCCATGGACTGCTGGCTGGATTATCTGAATGAATCACTGCGTTTTCCGGTCAAATGCAAGGTCTGTTTCCCCTACGATGAAGAGGATGGACCGCTGCAGGAAAACTGCCGGGTGAGCCTGACCGGGCTTAATGGCGTGGACCGCAATCTGGGTGTACTGGCGGAAGTGGAATATCACGGGAAACCCTATATTTTACCGCTGCAGGACCTGACCGGCGGTGATGGCTATTCCAAGGATGGCAAATATCTGGATGCTTACGGATTGTGGCTGGTCTGCATCTCCTGAGTGACTGAACCGTGAATTTCAAGCCATTTTCCATAGGCTCCATCACCATCAGCAAGCCGCTTTTACAGGCTCCGCTGGATGGCTGGACCAATGAACCCTTCCGCCGCATCACCAGAGAGCTGGGTGCGCCTGTTTCGGTTACAGAGTTTATCAACGGTCTTGACGTGGTTCATAAAACGCCAAACCTGCCGCAGCGCATCGCTTTTGACGAATCGGAACGACCAATCATCTTTCAATTATTTGATGATGACCCGCAGCGGCTGATCGATTCCGCCTGTATTTTAGAGGCACGCTGCCATCCGGATGCTTTTGACATCAATATGGGGTGCTCCGCCCGCCAGGTTGCCAACCGGGGAGCGGGAGCCGGTCTGCTGCGTCATCCGGAGAAAATTGAAACGATCATCTCCGGAATCAGAGCTAAGGTTTCCGTGCCTGTTACCGCCAAGATCCGGCTGGGCTGGGATGATGATTCCATCAACTACCTCGAAGTCGGGAAAATCGTGGAAGACTGCGGAGCCGCCATGATCACGCTTCATGCCCGGACACGCAAGCAAGAGTACAGCGGTCATGCGGACTGGTCCGCTATCGCCGCGATGAAAGTATCCCTGCATATCCCCGTAGTCGGGAACGGTGACGTTGTTACTGTTGCCGATGCGGAACGCATGATAAACGAAACCGGCTGTGACGCGGTCATGGTCGGACGGGCGATGCTGCGCAATCCATGGATCTTCGCGGGGTATGATTTTGAAGAAGTGCCGATGGATCTTTTCCGTGACACCTGTCGGAAACATCTGCGGTATAACATGGAATATTACGGCGAACAATGGGGCTGTGTGACCTTCCGCAAATTCGCCAAACGCTACCTTTCACGTCTGGAAGTCAGCCGCGAAGATATGCTGAAGCTGATGACCACGGATGATCCGGCAAGCTTCTGCGGATACTTTGACGCCTTATTGAATGGAGAAACCCTGTGAAGGACCTGACCGGATTTTTGACAGAAGAGGAATGGGAACTGCTTTGCGACTGCTGCGCATTGTGCTGTCTTTATAAAGTACAGGACGATGATACCGGAGAAGTCTTCTACACATCAGTCGTCTGCCCCTACCTGAACAAGGAAAACGCTCACTGTGTCTGCTACCCGCAGCGATTTCAAAAAATGCCGACCTGTACAAAAATCTCACCGGAAAGCCTGCCGAAAATCGCCCACTGGCTGCCGAAAAGCTGCGCGTACCGCTGCCTCTACGAGGGTGTTCAGCTCCCGGGCTGGCATCCGCTTTTCTCCGATCCCTCCGAGGAAGCTGTCGCATTGCGTAAAAAAATCGAGAATATCTGTATCCGTCCGAACACCTGTATCAGTAAAAACACTGTCAATGATCTGATCCAAAACAGCCGTGTTCCGAAATCGAACCATAAACTCACCCGTCTGCTGCTGAATAACGTAATCGAAGATATTGATATTTAGGGGTTAGGGGTTAGGATATAGGAGATAGGCAATAGGCAATAGGATATAGGATATAGGATGTAGGATGTAGGATGTAGGATGTAGGGTATAGAAGTGATAGGCTCCGAACTCACTATCTCCTATCTCCTATCCCCTATTTCCTAATAAAGGAGTAATTCAGTGAAAATCGCATACTTTATTTCCTCACATGGATTTGGGCATGCAAGCCGCGCTTCCGCGATCATGGAAGCACTGACCGCGCTTGATCCTGAAATCAAATTTGAAATCTTCACCGGTACACCGGAATGGCTTTTCCGGGATGCCTGTCTCGATAATTTCACCTATCATCCGGGGGCGGTCGATGTGGGGTTGGTACAGACCGGACCGATGGGCCACGACCTGCCGCGCAGCGTGGAAAATATCACTGCTTATCTGGACAGCATTCCGGAACGTTCCGATGCCTTGTCAGCAGAACTGCGGAACATCGGCGCGGATGCCGTGATCGCGGATATCTCTCCGCTGGGCATCATCAGCGGGAAAAAGGCAGGGCTGCCGGTTTTTCTCTTCGAAAACTTCACCTGGGACTGGATCTATGAATTATATGAACCGCAATGTCCCGAATTTCAGGAGATCAATTCACGTCTCCAAAAGATTTTTGTACAGGCCGATTACCGGATGCAATCGGAACCATTATGTGACCCGCTTCCAAGCGCAGACATCCTGATCCCGCCTGCCAGCCGGAAACCGCATCACACTGCGGCGGAATTCAGGGCTTCGCTCGGCATTCCGGAGAGCCATCACATCGGGCTGATTTCCATGGGCGGCATTCCGGAAGATCTTGATTTCGTGGTGAACCGTCATATTCCGGAGAATCTTACCCTGCTGCTGCCGGGTACCTTTGAGAAAACTGAGCATATCGGGAACAAGATCCTGCTGCCGCACCACTCCGGTTACTACCACCCGGACATGGTACATGCGGCTGACTTTGTGATCGGCAAAGCCGGATATTCCACCATCGCGGAGGTCTGTGCTGCCGGAGCTGCTTATGGGTACATCTCAAGAGAAAACTTCCGTGAGTCGGATGTCACATCCGCCTTTTTAGCGCAGCGAACCAACACACTGGAAATCGCGCTGGACCGTTTTGAGTCTTTTACACTGGATGAAGAAATAACAGAACTTCTGCGGCTGGGGAAAACCTCACCACAGCCGGTCAACGGGTCCGATATTGCAGCGTCGTTTATTATTTCGAAATTGCCCTGCCGCTGAGTATCTTCTGTTCAAACTGATCGGCCGGAAGTGCACGTGAGAAGTAAAAGCCCTGTACCAGGTTACAGCCTGCATCTTTGAGAAGCTTCAGCTGTTTTTCAGTCTCTACACCCTCAGCGATGACAGGAACCTTGAGGTAACGGGCAATATCAATAATCAATTCAACAAGACGAAAGTCCTTTTCGTTCTGTTCAATATTCCGGACAAAGGCCTTATCCATCTTCAGTACGTCGATTGGCATGGATGAAAGCATATTCAGCGAAGAAAAACCGGAACCGAAATCGTCCATTTCGATCTCAAAGCCCCTGCTCCGCAGCTGTTCGATCACCGTGAGCAGCTGACCGGCGTTTTCCGTGTAGGCAGATTCCGTCACTTCCAGTTTCAGCTCTTTGCTGCTCAGCCCATTCTTTTCCAAAAGTTCATCCAGTTTCGAGATCAAAGCCGGATCAAAAACATCGATACGGGAAAGATTGACGGAAACGGGGAGCGTGATACCGAAATTGTCTCTCCATAAAGCGATTTGTTTAGCTGTTTCAGCCCAAACATAATTATCCAATCCGCTGATCTGTCCGCTCTGTTCAAACAAAGGAATAAACTCATCCGGATAAATCAAACCAAGATCCGGATGATTCCAACGGACAAGCGCTTCTGCACTCGAAAGTTTCGGTTCATCACATTGAATATCATACTTGGGCTGATAGTGTATTTCAAACTCATGCTGTTCCAGGGAACGGCTGAGATCATTCAGCAGGCGCTGGTCACGATCCTCACGCTGTTCCATATCGTCATCAAAAATCATCACCTGAGCTCTGAAATCACCGCGGAGTTTATTGCAGGCAATGCGTGCACGGTCAAATTGAGGAACGGGCTCCATACCCTTCTGCCAGGGCTTAACGCCCATACGCAAATGAATATTGGCATCATGAGGCAGTTCATCCAGACATTTCTGGAATTGTTCAAGCCGGGGCTGCCAATCGTCAATATGGCGGCAGTATATACTGAAGCGGTCCGCGTCGAACCGGCTTGCGATTCCCTCATTCTCACTCAGGAAACCGCGGATTTCCTCACCCAGCGCACGTAATACATGATCCCCGAATTCCCGTCCGTACAATGCATTTACGGAATGGAAACGGTCGATATTCATAACAACCGCGTCCATAGGAAAATCAGGATGATCACGATAAAGCCGGTTGGCATAGACAAAGAAGAAATTTCTGTTATATAAACCGGTCAGTTGGTCCCGTTCCGCTTCAGAAATAATTTTCCGGCCTTCCTGAACCTTCTCTTCTGTTCTTGCGTTTCTCAAAATCAGGAGCAGGATCACCACAGCAACCAAAGCTACTGCGGCAATAAAGTAGATCCAATTGTCCCGAAGGTATTCAACAAAAGTTACTTTATTATCACTGAATCCGAAATTCGTCAGGGATGAATTGATCGTCGTTCCCGGCATTAGGCGGGTGATCTTGTTGAGGATGGAATAGAGATACCGGTTTCCACGGCTGACAGCGAAAGGCATATCCATCACCTCGTCCGCGGCGAGAACTGCCAGATCATATTTTTCAAACAAATCCCGTAAACGATTAATGCGGTAATTACTCACCAGCCCACAGTCAGCTTCACCCTTTATTACCGCCTGAAAAACGGATTGACTGTTGTCATAATACGCGATCTTCCAGTTTGGGAAATAATCCATCAGGAAAGTATCATAATTGGGATTTCCACGAATCACAGCGGCAGTCATTTCTCTGTCCCGGGAGATTCCCTGATGGTCCGCGGTCCTGACGATTGCATACATCTCGGTACTGACAAGCGGATCTGTGATAATAACGCCGCGTTTCTCACCATCATAGGAGCTGAGACTCAGAGGGAATACGCAGTCGATCTCACCGGCAGCCATTGCCTGCAGTGCATCTTCTGTGGTGCCATATGCTTTTGTTTCAAAGGAAATCTGAGCGTTTTTCTCGCAGGTTTCACCAAACGCAAGGTAATCAGCCAATGCTCCGGTCAAAATTTTCGCTTCATCATCAAAATCACAGAATGGCAGGAAGTTATCACGATATCCCACCCGGATCGTCCCATGATTGGAAAGCCAATTCTTTTCCTCGGATGTGAGAAAACTGTTTACACTTGAGGCTTTATTATATTTATCCGTCAGCTGCTGGTTGAAATCCCGGTTATCTTCCACAAGCTGGTTCATCGCGACGTCCAGATCCTGTTTCAGATCAGGACGGTTTTTATTGATGCCAAAAAAGGACTCGGCAAATCCAACCTTCCAGACTGGCACAACATCAGCGGAATTACCGTATGTATCCAGCGTCACCAGAGCGTCAAAATCACCGTTTGCAAGCATCTCCAGCAGAACAGGTGTTTTCTCCGATGACTCAATGATCACAGGCTTAACATCATGAGCCTCTGTCCAATTGATAAACATCTGTTCCTGAATACTGTTTTTGTTGACGCCGACCCGTTTGCCGTTTAAGGACGAAAATTGGTCCGGTCTGATTTCGCTGTTCTCGGGAGAAATAAAGACATGATATCCTTCAGCCCCCATGGCTTCGGAAGAATAAAGGATCTTTTCAGCGCGTTCCGGTGTATAGGATACATCACTGAGTAGATCGATCTCACCCGCGATCAGTTTTTCCAGCAGCTCCGACCAGCTGCCTTCTACATATTCATAGATCCATCCGGTGTAAATAGCAACTCTCTGCTGATATTCGTAACCATATCCGGAACGTCTTCCGAATTGGTCCGTCCGATGGAAAGCTGATTCATACCAACCGACACGAACGACTTTTTGCTCAGTATCCTGTGCATTAACAGGAATCGCGAAAAAAATATAGAGAAAGACCAGCAGCAGAATGATTGATGTAATCCGTTTCAGATTTTCTTGTATCCCCACCATATTGCACCTCTGAAGACACCCTGATTCTTCATGCCATTTTTGCCTATTGAGTGCTTATTTTCAGAATCCAACGATCTCACTCTTTATAATAAGAAAACAGTATAACACACCCGACAAAAAATATCCATCAAAAACACGCGATTGAATCTTTCCCGGTCATCGCGAGTGCTTCCGATCATGGGGAAAACAGCAGGGACGAACCTGAAGGTTCGTCCCTGCAATCCGTGAATAGGAATATCGTTCGTATGTGTCACCGATCCGGCAGTTCATTATGCCATTTTGTATTCCACAACGCAACAGCTTTTGTCTTATTTCGAAGAAGGAAAATCAAAAATCCAATCATCATCAGCGTCATTCCGGTCACATCAACGAGAACGAGTTTTTCAAGCGCGGTTTCGGTATTCTCCATGCAGATCAAATTAATATCATAAAGTGAATGCACGATGGCTGTCGGCCAGACACTGCCGCACATCATTATAAAAAGGTTCGATCACAAGGCTCAGCGCCATGGACGGCAGCATTGAAACTGCTAACATCAGTTCAGCCGCTACAATCAGTGGAAATTTATCTGCAAGAAAATGTTTGTTTGTAACTATTCAGAACCCGCAGCGACGCACATGGTGACAGGCACACTCGTGTTGGCTTCTCAACACAAGTTGCCAGTCACCATGTGCGTCGTCCTGAATAGTTACGTTTGTTTTTCATAAATCAAACCTCCTTTTTTCCGCTCAAAATGATCCCAAAGGCATGATCGTTTCAGGTTCATATTCGATGATCTCAGCCTGGACCTGTCCTCTGGTCAGCTCAGAAAGCTCCGCCTGGAAAGGCGGCAGTGCTTCTTCTTTAAATCTGGCGGTGATCGTTACATCAGCACCAAAATCTTCATCCAACGTCAAAGCCTTGTATTTTTGCAGCAGCAGCCGAACCCGTTCAAACAGGCTGTATTCGATAGCCATCATCACTACATATGTCGGGATCTTTTCCGCGCGGGGAAGGATTTCCAGCACAGCCTTGGCAGCGTCGCCATAAGCATGGACCAGGCCGCCGATTCCCAGCTTTGTTCCGCCAAAATAACGGGTAACGACGATCGCGGCATCGCCCAGACCGCTGCCCTGCAGCACTGCCAGCACCGGACGGCCGGAACTGCCGGAGGGTTCTCCATCATCGGAACAATACGCACTTGTGGAATTGCCATAACCGATCACATACGCCGGAACATGATGCGTCGCGTCCGGATATTTCGCTTTGATGGAATTGATGAACTCACGCGCTTCTTCATTGGAAAAAACTGGAGCCGCGGAAGCAATAAAACGCGAATTAACGACAACAATTTCTGTCTCGGTAAATTTTTCGGGGATAGGGTAACGCTGAGACATAAGTAGCAACTAAATCCTATATCTTATTTTCTACAACAAATAACGATAACACATAAAAATGTAATTTCGTGAATCCTTATTACGACATACAAAAAAAATGATATGACCTGCAGCAATCGGTTAAAGATCATGCTGAGCAAATTCAGAAATTTTCTGAGTCAAGATCTGGAAGAAGAGATTCATTTTCATCAAACAGATAATCATCTGCGGATTCATCCTCCCAAATCCATTCATAAGGCACAAAATCTTCATCTGCCGCAATGGTTTCGTCCTTCCCGACAGCAACAAGTTCAACTTTTCCACAGTAATCGAGAAAACAGATCTTACAGACAGGATCTTCACCAAGTGTTTTTTGCAATGCTTTCCGGTACTTGTCAAGCTGTTTACTATGTTCATCAATAGCAGTTGTAAGATCATCCGGGCTTTCCAGTTCATCGGTCTTGAAATCGATAACTGTATATCTTCCGGTTTTGTCTCTCAATAAAAGGTCAATAACACCGTTCACAGTAAAATTTCCAGCCGGGAAAGAGAACGGGATCTCATGCCATCTTTCAACTGCCGACGCAACAAGCTGAAACACATCACTGTCCTTGAACCGCGACAACAGTGCAAAGGCTTTTTCCTGAATGGAGCGTTGTTCATCGGAATTGAGGCTGCCATTCAGCAGAAGAATTTTCCGGAATGCATCGGCAAGTACAGGATCAGTCAGTTTTCCGTCCGGGAAACGCCATAATTCCATCCCTTTATGGACTAATTTGCCGACAGTCAATGCCACAGTATGTTCAGGCGTTCTTGGATCCGCCTCTTTCGCAGGGAGTGGTAAGAGAAGAGAACAGTCTCCATCAACTGTTCCTGCCAATCCGAAACTTTTCTCCGGCACAGCAGGTTTCTCCGGCAGTTGTGAGGAACAGTAGACCCGCACCGTCTGCTGTTGATTGTCTCCCCATGCGGGACCGATATGCTCACCGTCTTCAAACCACTCTGCCGGGAAATTCCTCACAGCGCGTTTTAGCCAACTGTCTTTTTTACCTCCCTGATCAGGTTTTTCCCCGCAAAGTATCAAACGGTATTCAGCACGTGTCGCCGCGACATAAAACAGGCGGAGCCACTCAGCTTTATCACGCATATCCGCATTTTTTTTCGCTTCCGCATAGCGCGGATTGGCCGGACTGCTGATAAAAACAGCAGAGCCGCTGCTGTCGGTCGTAAATTGCGGAGAATGGCTGGCGGAATAATTTTCGGCGATAATCGTGACAGGAAATTCCAATCCCTTCGCCTGATGGATCGTCATAATGCGCACCGCCCCGTTATCGTCTGACGGCGCCTCACCTTCCCTTGCACCTGTTTCTTGGATATCTTCCAGATAATTTAAAAACTCGGAAACAGACGTAAGTCCTGATTCCCTTGCTGTAAGCAAGAGCTTATCAAGATTCAGCCAAGCCCGGTCTCCTGTATCAAAAGCAAGCATGGTACGAATTCCTGTGAGTCTGTATGCATCCTCAAGTACTTCATCCAGCGGGACCTGACCTGTGATCCGTATGAGCTCATTCAATACCGAACGTGCACGAAGGAGTATCTCCTGCTTCTCTTTATCTTCAAAGCAGAAATCCTCACGCGAAAATGCCTGCCGAAAAGACATCTTCAGCCCGCCCTTACAGGCAAACCGATAAAGATAAGCCGCCATTTCCGCTGAAAAACCGATTGATGGACTCATGAGAAAACCGGTAAACACAGCATTATCATCCGGATTTTCCGCCGCACGAAGGATGTTCAGAATATCGCGGATCTCAGGACGGTCATAATATCCTTGCCCTGCCACCGTGACATAGGGAATATGCCATGCTTCAAGGGCTGTTTCAAACTGCTTGAAATCCTTCGAATTCCGGCAGAGAATTGCGGCATCATTCCATGAATGAAGCAGCCCCTGCTCCATCAGCTCTGTGAGCCGCAGTGCCAGCACACGCCCGGTGATTTCATGATTTGGATCATCCTCTTTGTTCTGAACAGTGCCGAGCAGAATTTCAATTTCCGGAGGTCTTCCCGGAAGAGCATCCTTTCCTTCCGGTGATTTTTCCAGCGTTCTCATAGGCTCATAAGCCGCATAATAATCTTTTGCACTGAGTTCATCATCCCACATGACGCATGAAAGGAGACTTCCCATCGGAGCAAGCAGCTCCGGTATCGTTCGGTAGGTAATGTCAAGCAGAATATTTTGCCCATTATACCGCTCCGTCTCTTCTCCTCTGCGGTCGAACAAGGCGACATTGGTTCCACGAAACCCGTAAATGCTCTGTTTTTTATCCCCAACAGCAAACAGACGATCATGAGATGGATTCAGCAGCGATAAGAGCTCCGTCTGTGCGTCATTTGTGTCCTGAAACTCATCGACCAGAAGAGACTTGACCTGGTCCTTCCAGGTCTGCCGGATATCCGGATGATTTCTCAGCAGATCAAGTGTCAAGCTTTCCATAGCATCAAAATCAATAGCCCGGGCAGAATCCAGAAATTCCATATATTTTCCACGGACCCGCGGCCACAGTTTCCGCAGACATTCCTCTGCTGCATCATATTGTGCCCAGAATTCCTTGTACCACGCAATATTCCGGTTCTTATCATCCTTCTCAAGGAAGGGGAAAACAGCTCTCAGATCCTCCCGGATTTTTTTTGCATTGACATCATACCCGTCTTTTCTCCCTTTCAGCATCCATCCGGTGAAAGGATCATGAAACAGACTGATGCAGTCCGCGGGATGAGCACCTCCCCTAAAAGCCGAACATGCTGAGTTATATCCGCTGATCAATTCCAGTAAATGATTCCCGAACGCGGCAGTCTTTTTCGCAAAATCAGGGCTTTCGGAGATTTCCCTGTATTCTTCCATATATTCCGAGTATTCGGAATTGAACAGAAAGAATTCAACCTGTTTTTTCAGGTAAACCTCAGTTTTCATCGGAGGATCAGACACAGCTGCGTCAGTCTTACACCTGTCTTTCAGCATATCCGTCAGGATCCGGGTCAGTCTGCTGCCGTCATAAAAATTCAGCAGCTTTTCAAAATCCGGATCAGCGGAAATTTGAGAAATTACATCTTCAATGATCCGACTTCGCGCCATAGCGGCATTATTATCATCCAGGACAGAAAAAGCCGGGTCAAGTCCCGCCTCAGCCGGATGAGCACGAAGGATCCGACCGCAAAGACTGTGGATCGTTCCGATATTCGCACTGTCCATTTCGTTCAGACGCACCAGCCAGAACTGCTTTTCTTCCGAAGAATTTTCCGAAAGCCAGGCAAGCTTCATCATTTCTCTGCGGATGCGGCTTTGCATTTCCCGCGCTGCTTTCCGTGTAAAAGTCACAGCTGTAATATCCGACGGATGCCAGGTTCTGTTCTCGTCCAGGAGCAAAAGATAACGTGCCACAAGTGTTTTTGTCTTGCCGCTTCCTGCGCCAGCGCGGACAAGAATATCACAGCCGTTTTTTTCAGCTGCCGTCCGCTGATTCGCTGAGAGCCCGTCTAATATGATTTCCTTCTTGCTACACATATTTTTTCCTCCTCGAATATCTTCTGCACCAGGCTGCCGCAGGACAGTAATCCGGGCAGGATCCCCCTGCCGGCTCAGCAGGAAAATCGGCATCCCGTATCCCGGCTGCAAATTTATTCAGGAATGAGAGATTCGGCACAGATTCGTCTTTTTCCGAGTCATATTCAATGGGATGTTTAACCGATTTATCATTGATGCTCCAGTACATTCCCTCACTCTTCGTCCCAAGCTTCAACGCATGGACTGCGGCAGCGGCATAAACTCCGGCCTGGATATGAGAACCCGCAGCCAGTTCATCTTTTCCGAAACCTGAGGAGCCTGTCTTATAGTCCACAACACGAATCAGGCCGTCATCCCGCTGATCCACCCGATCGATGATACCTCGAATCCGAATCGGGCCAGCTTCTGTTTCGATGAGCAGCGGATCCGTATTATCCTGGCCTTCTTTCGGATATCCGAATTTCATTTCCGCACCAATGCACTTCCATCTGTTGTTCATCGGCATTCTGCCTCTGGACGAAGAAAACATCTTCTCAATACTTTCCAGCAGCTTCTCCCGATATTTTTCTTTTTCGTATTCCCAAAGCTCAGATTCCCTGAATCCGAAATCCTGCGGTGCAGTCGCGAACACCCTGTCAATATTTTTATTTGCTTTTTCCAATACATCATCCATAGAATCGTAAATCGTTCCCGGTGGAAAGGTCATTTCCATAACAAGATGATTGAGCGTGCCGATTTGAGCTGCATCCATACCAGTTCCGGGTTGCTGCAGCTGTTCAAGATGCAGCTTTCGGGAGAGAAAATAGCGGAATGGACAGGTCAGCCAGGTTTCGATTGCCGAACAGCTGAAGGGCATGGAATCCCGAACAGGATCTGCCAGCGCGTCTATCAGAGCCTGATCCGGTGACATACTGTATTGCCCGGCTGATTGAAAGCGCGCTTTTTCAAACTCTTTTTCAGCAGCTGACAGCTTCTCCCGAAGTTTTTCCGCTTCCGGTTCGGAAACAGAATTCGGAATTTCCTTACTGCCGCTTCTTGCAATTCGGAAAGCGAACTCATTTAATGAACCAGAAGTCACCGGTATATTTTCAGTCACAGTCAGAATATTTTCCCTTCCATCGACCATTCTGCGGATATTTTGCCAGAATATTGATTCAGGCCACTCCTCCCCTTTATCGGTTTTTACCGGACGAGTGATGATTACTGTCCCGTCTGACCTGGTCAGCGCATGACGGAACATCAGCTGTTGATCCGGCCCCGCGGGGAGTCCGAGCCGTTCACGAATTACCCTCGTCAGTATCAGTTCTTCGTGTTCGGCGCGGGGAAATATACCCTCCGCAAATCCTGTCAAAACGATCAGTTTCCAGCGGCAGCCGCTTGTCTGACTGATATCTCCGACAAAGATACGGTCTGCGGCGAACTCCGGTTCTGTCTGTTCTGATTTGTCCATTTCCGATTCAATTTCGCTCAGGAAGGCTTCAAATGAGACCGGGCCTTGCTTCAGTTCCTCTTCGCAGAAGACAATACGTCTCAGAAGCGCTTTGAAATCTGCCTCAAAGGAACGGCCCTTCCGATCTTCGATCTGTTCATAGAAACGGATGGTTTCAAGCAGTGTTTCCAGCCATTTGATCCATTCCGCGCGGGAATGCACCCCGTCCGGAGGAGTTACAAGATCAGCAAACTTTAGAAAACTGTCGCGAATACGGCTGAGTTTCTCGCGGGGAGGATATTCATAGATTTTTCCTTCTTCTGCCTCTTCATTTTCATCCGTAATTTCCGCCACTTTTTCCGGTGCAGACAAAGCCGCCTGTGCAAAAGCGGATTCCCATTCTGCGGTTCCGCTGATCACGTTCATCTTTCTGCCGATCTGATCCAGAACGAACAAATCCGAGCTATAACTGCCGTATTCTCCATCTTCCGGATCCGGACAACCGGAAAGGAACGGGAGGCGCAGAACAGAAAGCAGCTGTACTGTCTCAAAATCCGGAGCGAGTCTCAGCAGCCGTTTTAGTGCGGATGCAGCAGGAGACCTGGAAAGCAGCTGTTTTTGTGAAAAGCGCAGCGGAATCCCCATTTCCCGTCCGAACTGACGAAGAACAGGAGCGTATGAAGCCATATCCGGGACAAAAACAGCACAGTCCGAGTGAGCCAGCTGTCCCTTCAGAATGCATCTTTTCATTTCCCGCAATGCTTCACGAACCTCAGCAGAACGGGAGGATGCTTCGATCATCAGCAGTGAACTTCTGCTGACAACGCATTTAGTATCCTTTCCGCTCAATTCCGACGTACCGGGATAAAAAACCCGGTCTGCCAGTTTCAGAAGGTCCGATACGCCTTCCTTACGAGTCATACCGATATATTCCGCATCCAGTGCTTTCCGTATTCTTTCTGCTTCTGCGATGATCCGCAAGTCTGACGGATCATCGGAGCCGGCACGTGCCGGAAGCGTGATGAGCATCTTCTCTGAGCAGGCAGACAATACACGCAGGAGATGAAGGGATTCATTCGTAAGCCTGTCAAATCCGTCAACAACTATAAGCGGACAATGCAGAAACGTTGTGCATCCCTTCTCCAGCGCTTCCGCAGCAACATTCAGAAAACCGGCAGTACCGGTCCAGTTGTTCTTTTTCAGAATATTAAGATATGCGCAATACACCTTTACAGTATCGGCAGTTTTCATGTCTCCACCTGAAACGGAACCAAGCATTTCAGGAGAAATACACTCCTGCCGAAGCGTGCGAAGAGCCTTCTCAAACACAGAAATCACCCCAGGTTTTTCCATGATCGGCTCAAAATAATCCAAAGAGCTGTTTTCAGAGGCCAGTCTTACGGCTTCACGAACGCACATACTGTCCAGGCGGGCTGGAATCAGGACAGGACTCTCACCGCAGCCATTCAGCAGCTCCAGCGCAAGCTTGGAAAATGAAATGATATCCGTCCCTATGAAACCGCTGCGGCGTCCGATACTTCCGGCTGTATGAGAAAGCTTCCGCTTCCAGTAAGCGGCCTGCATTCTATCCGGTACAATAATTTTCACCGGGGCTATTGGATCCATACTGCGGACTTTACAGATTTCATCTATGCAGAAAGACGTCTTTCCCCCTGCCGGTTGTGAGAGAAGAAGTTTTACGCTCAAGATATATTCCCCCCCGTTCTGACTATTCAGTGTTTTATATTCTTCTCAACCTGCGTTTGCCGGAATCCGGCTGCATAAGCATGAAAAGATTCATTTGTCATGTTCCTATTCTATTTTAACAATATACCCTATACAAATAATAGAAAAACATATTAAAATAAAGTAACTCTTCAGAACGGAGTACACCTGGACAGCTTTTTACTGCGGCAAAGCCCGCACAAAAAAAACTGTACTGTGTTGCGTCATTTAAGTTCTGAACAATTACAGAATAAGTATGAGTTGCTTTATCTTATCGTCATTTTTTAAATTATAAGGAGAAATGATATGAATCGGAAAGAAATACCCGCCTGGGTGACGTATGTTCTTCTGGCACTCGCGATCGCCATGTGCGCATTTGGCGTGATCCGCGGAGAATGGAAGGACGTGATGCGGAAGGCTGTCGCCATCTGCATGGAGTGTATCGGCATTGGCTAAACAGGATCTCATCAAACACACCCGCATCCGCAAAGCGGTGCAGGGCGGCTGGGGACTTCTGCACAACGCGCACTTGTCAGGGTTCCTCACCGGTACGATCTATCAGGGACCGCTGAAGAAATTCTGCGTTCCGGGCATGAACTGCTATTCCTGTCCCGGAGCGGTCGGCGCCTGCCCGATTGGGTCCATGCAGGCGCTATTTGACGGACGGAAACGAAAATTCGCCTTTTATGTCGTCGGCTATCTGGCAGCCATCGGGATGCTTGTCGGCCGGTTTATCTGCGGCTGGCTCTGTCTCTTCGGTTTGATCCAGGAGCTGCTATACAAGATCCCGACACCGAAGCTCAAGATTCCGGAAAAGACAGACAAGATCCTGCGCTATCTGAAATATGTCATGCTGTTTGTCTTTGTCTTCGGCCTTTCGTTCTTCTACCGGAACGATGTCAAAGTAGGGATGCCCTGGTTCTGTAAGTTCATCTGCCCGGTCGGTACGCTGGAAGGCGGCATCCCGCTGGTGCTGCTGAATTCCGGGATGCGGGCAGCTGCCGGATGGCTTTTCCGCTGGAAGTTCCTGATTCTTCTGCTTTGTGTTGCAGGCTCAATCTTTATATACCGGCCTTTCTGCAAGTATATGTGTCCGCTGGGCGCTTTTTACGCACTTTTCCAGAAGATCAGCATTCTGCGCATGAGCTTCGATGAAAACTCCTGCGTCAATTGCGGTGCATGCTCCCGCCAGTGCAAGATGGGCGTCAACCCCATGAAGAATCCGAACAGTGCTGAATGTATCCGCTGCGGTGAATGTGTCAAGGTCTGTCCGAAGAACGCGCTCGCCTGGACCGCTGCCGGAAAGACTAAAAAACCGGTCAATGTGAAAGTGACAGCGGAATAATTTGCAGGCAGCAGGCAATAGGATATAGACAATAGGGACAATGGGAACGTTTGGCGTGGTTCCGAGGTCTTGAATCTGCGACAAACGTCCCCGTGTCCCTGTTATACAAACAGCTTCTGGAGAAGGGCTTTTTTAAAGCTGCTTCAAAGGTTCAGTACTTTTTTTCTTCATGCATAATTCAGGTTTATAATAATATTAGAAATAGTCAAAAAATAACAAAAGGAGATATTATATGGTCGTTCTGAAAATCATCGAGAATATAATTTTCGGAAACAGCGGCACATGGGCTGTGATTTCTGGCGTTCTTTATATCATCGGCCTTTGGCGGATTTTTCAGAAATCCGATGTACCGGGCTGGAAGGCTTTGATCCCCTGGTATCGGGAATACTGGCTGGGTAAATGCGCGGGGAAAGAACAGGAAGGCCGTTTTTTGGCTGTGGCACAATTCATTTATACGGCAGGTAATATTGCAGTGGAGCTGATAAAAAATGAAAATGCCCGTTTATTCGTTGCAGTTATCAGCATTATGGCTTGGATCATATATGCTATATATTCCATTCAGGTCTATAACGGACTCATTGATGTATATAATGTCCGGAAACGCTGGCTGTGGCTGTGGATCCTGGCTGAGCCCATACCCGCCCTCATCTGGGGGTTTAATGATAAATACCAGCCTTCCTGGAAAGCCGGGGAATTCCGTGATAACGCCGTTTCCCATGTGCGGGGCGGTGAAGTAGCGGATATGGGCGAAGGACTCACTGTGAACCTGAATAAACGTGAAGTCCCGGATGGATTATTCCAGAAAAAAGTGCTGCTGAAGGACATCCATATGAACATCAAACCCGGACGCCTTGTTATGCTGCTGGGCGGCTCCGGTGCGGGAAAAACCACCTATGTCAATGCCATTAATGGCTACGAAAAGGCCGATGCAAAGGTGATTCTCAACGGGCGGAATATATATAAAGAATACAGCAAGATGCTGTATGAAGTCGGTTTTGTTCCGCAGTCTGACCTGATGCGCGGCAAGGATACAGTGCTTCATACGCTGATCGATTACGCGAACCTGCGTCTTCCCAGCAATTTCTCAGATCAGGACCGCAAGGATCGGGTAGAGGAAGCGCTGAAGCTCTTCGGTCTCGGACCGGTCCGCAACAGCATGGTTTCGCAGCTTTCCGGTGGTCAGCGCAAACGCCTTTCCATCGCCATGGAATTCATTTCCAATCCTTCTCTCTTTATCCTGGATGAACCGGACTCCGGTGTCGACGGCGTTATGGCCCGGGAGCTTTTCAAACAGCTGCGGAAAGTGGCTGACACCGGACGCATCGTGATCGCCATCACCCATACACCGGACCGCGTGGTCGAGCTTTTTGACGACGTGATCATCCTTGCGAAAGATTCCGACCGTATCGGACGTCTGGCATTCTATGGGACAGTTGATGAATGCCGCAAGTTCTTCGGAAAGGAAAGGATGGAGGAAGTGGTCAAGACCATCAACCGTCCGGAAGAGGGCGGTGATGGACGTGCCGATGAATTCATTATCAAATACGCTCAGGAGGTGCAGCATGTCTGAAGCATCTGTTGCGACACAACGTCATCTGAAATTACGATACCTTGGCAGAGGCGGCCAGATCATTATCTATTTAGGCAAACTGCTGCGTGGGTTTATCTATCAGGCAGACTGGAAAGTGATGCCAATGGCTGCTTTGATCGCCGGTCTGGTCTCCATGGTTGTCCGGCGGGATTTCTTCCTCACCATGGAAGGAACACTCAAGGGCGCTTTTGCGCTGACTTGTGTTTCGATCTGGAACGGCTGTTTTAACTCGATCCAGGTGGTATGCCGTGAACGCGATATTATCAAGCGGGAACACCGTTCAGGACTGCATATCAGCGCTTATATTTTTGCGCATATGGTCTATCAGGCGCTGCTTTGCCTGCTGCAGACCGGTATCACACTCTTCGTATGTCAGCGGACCGGTATCCAGTTTCCACAGCAGGGACTTTTCACGCCCTGGCTGATCGTGGATATCGGGATCACCGTTTTCCTGATCACCTACGCCTCCGACATGCTCTCACTGTGGATCTCTTGTATCACCCGTTCTACGACAACCGCTATGACCGTGATGCCATTTATTCTGATTTTCCAGCTGGTTTTTTCCGGCGGGATCTTCACGCTGCCGCAATGGGCGATCAAAATATCCGCAGCGTCTATCTCTAACTACGGTCTGAAGTGCATTGCCGCTCAAGCTGACTATAACAAGCAGCCGCTGGTCACAGCCTGGAATTCCATCGTAAAAGTTGAAAAACAGGAATTCAACGCAACCGTCACCGTCGGCCAGATACTGGATTTTCTTCAGAAAGATGATGTCTCCTTGATTCACGATTTCCGTGCGACAGAATTCAATGCGCCGACCACCGGGGAGCTTTTGAGCATGTTTGGTCTCGGTGCGAATGATCCTCTTGGAACAGGGCTGCCCAGCTTCAATGAGCTGCTCTCAATGGGAACAGGGATGCTTCCGGAAAATGCAGCCGGCGGGGAAAACACAGTATCTTCGGAAGAATCGGCTCCGCGAACGCTCACCTTTGGCCAGGTGATCGATGAACTTGCCGCGATGGAGAGCGTCAGGAATATTCGTGATAAGAGCTACAACTTCAGCACGACAGTCGGTCAGATCATTGAAATGATCGGCAGAGAGAAAATGCAGAACTACGTACAGGATATGACCGCTCAGTCCAATCAGAACGCGGATTATGAGAATTCAAAGGCGAATATCTTTGGGTATTGGGGAAACATCAGTATCTTCGTCTTTGTTTTTGCCATTCTCTCCGTCATCTGCCTTGAATTTGTGGATAAAGATAAGCGGTAACCCCATGGACAGTGACTATAACCGGATACAGCCGAGACCTTCCGATTTTGGCTGTATCCGGTTGTATGTCCGAAAACCCTTTTTCTCACCACGTCAGGAATCGAGGATGACAAGGCAGATGAAAACATCCAGATTCACACCGAAACAATCAACGATCTGAAATAAGCTACGGCGAATTGCAGGATTCAGTAAAAAACAGAGGATTTTTGGAATGGCAGAAAAGACTCTTTTCTTCCTTCTTTTATTATTTTCCGTGGTTTTCAACCGCACGTCAAACGCCGTCGCTGCGGATGAATGTTTTTCCGTGACGGCATCCTACAGCGGAGCCGTTGATTTTGATACGATCACTGTCGATTTTTGTGATGAATGGTTTCATCAGCCGGATGATCAGTACAATCACAAGCTGATGCAGGCAACCTTTGCCATGGCAGTGACGGCCTTCCGCAGTCAGATTTATGATGATGCCAAGGATCATGACATTCTTGATTTTCTTGACAAAACCGGATTTATCGAACTTCGATCCGACGATTTCAACAGAGAGACCGGCATCAACACCATCGCCTCGGTTATTGCACATAAAAAAATCGGTGATGATACTGTCATAGCAGTCGCAATTTCCGGGAATAATTATCAAAATGAGTGGCTCTCCAATTTTACAATAGATAATAAAGAACGTCCGGCGGGCTTTAACAGTGCCGCGGAAAAGGTGAAAGCACGCCTTGAAAATTATATCAGAACTCATCAATTGACGGGTAATCTGCGCCTCTGGGTAACCGGATACAGCCGATCGGCTGCCATTGCCAATATTTTTTCCGCGGAGGCTGTTGATTCGGGTCGATATCAGGCAGTTTACGCTTATACCTTCGCCACTCCCCGGACGACAAGAGAGCCGGAGCCGGAGCGATATACCAGCATTTTCAACCTTATCAATCCTGATGACGTTGTTCCCATGGTGCCCTTCGCGGAATGGGGATTTGCCCGCTATGGCATTGATCTCTTCCTGCCTTCAATTTTCACGGACAGCGGTTATATGGAAAAATACCAGAAAGCTTTATCGGAGGGAAAATTCGGTGATGAAGTTGAACCGCCGATCTTCAATCCCAGGATCAGAAGGGAGCTGCACACTGTTTTTGACTATTTGGCGTTCTTTATCGATAATGCTCAGCTTTATACCGATCAGCTTCAAAAACCGCTGATCGATTTCTATCAGAACAAAGAAGTCGGTACGTTCCTTAAAGAAATCCTTTCAAGGATCAGTTTCAAAGAGCTTGTGAAATCTATTCCAAAAAACAGAACAATGTTTTTATTTTATCTAAATGAAATTTACAACTTTTTGGATTACAATCTACAAACCTTTCTTTTGACATATATCGCGCAAAATTATGATTATGAGTATAAATATTGGGATAAAAACCTGTCTCTATTGGAGAATGTTGCCTTCTGTCATCTGGAAAAAACCTATCGAGCCTGGTTGTTTTCCTCAGATGATCCGGCAGAGATTTTCAAGCATAACCCGGATTATTTCCATTTTACGATCCTGGGCGATGTGGATATGGAAATATACGATGAAAATGGCGCTTTAATCGCAAACATTGATCATGGTAATGATGAGAATTTAGATTTGACCTCTCTTCACTGGCCTGGTTTTAAAGGTGAGATCAGTAAGACGAAGCTTTATATGGAAAAATCCGGAAATCGGAGGTTAATTGTAGTACCCGCTGATCAAATCTATACGGTTCATATTTATTCCAATAAAGATCAGAATATCCGCGTTACATGTGTAAAGTATGATGTAGAAAAACTCAGAGGAGACGTCAAATACTTTTTTTATGCTGATTATGATAAAGGAGAAGAATACACGGAAACGATCGATCCCGCCGTGGAACGGATGGATCCGGAGGACATTCCCGAGGACTTTGCCGAAGTCGAACTCTTTGAACCGTGGGAGGGTATGGTCGTGTATTCCCCAACCGTGATCATGCAGCTTGAAAATTCCGAGAGGATTCTGCAAAGATACCTGCCGGGAATGATACTTTTACATGTGATCGTCAATCTGATCCTGGCAGCGCTGATCATTTTTATCATAAAGGCTGTCAGGGGAATCGTGATTGTAACGGTGAAGAAGGTTTTTGGAAAAGAACTCCCGGTTCATCCGGATCCGGATCCGCTGGAACCGCTGAGAGCTAAAAAGGCCGCAGAATGCGCATGAAATTCAGCAATTGTATTGCATAATAAAAATCTGTACAAACGCAAACTATACAGACAGATTCTGCGCGTCCGGCAGTAACTCCTGTGACTGCAAAGCACATTATCCTGATGTTTCCTTATATGCAATTATATTAGACTGTTTCTTATTCGCTGAAACTGGTTTAAGAAATATCAAAACCCGCCGAGTCCTCGATGTCCGTAGACTTTATGCTTGTTTAATTCTTCTTCCAGGGACGAGAATTCTTCTCCGCTGAGATCAACATTTGCTGCATCCAAATTTTCGATAATTCTTTCTTTGTTTTTTGATCCGGGAATCGGCACTACGTTTGGGTATTTATGGAGCATCCACGCGAGGGAAATTTGCGCAGGAGTCGCCTGCTTTTTCTCAGCGAAGGTTTTCAGCATTTCGATGATTGGCCGGTTGCCTTCGATATAGCGTACAGCCATGTTCATAAGCATTTTGGATCGCGGCAATACTGTATTCTTCCGCAGGGATCTTCCCGTACCCATGTGAAAAGGCCATGCAACCCATTCCGATTTCCGAAACTTCTATATCCCGAAGCATTCTCGTTTTCATTTCTTACCTCTTATTTGAAAAACCCATTGACGCCGCCGAGCACAAGACGATTTGTCATCTCGATCACTTCTTCAAGCTGCAATTTTTTTCCATCCTCAACCCATTGCCGGTACGCATTCAAAACCGCGTTATTGATGAATCCCATCAGCAGTTTTTTCTCGTAGTCAGAAAGCTTCTGATATTTTGCGGATTTGGACCAACCGACTGTGTTCACATTTTCAACCATATCATTGCGGATCGCATGATAAGTCACGCTGCAGGTGATCTTTTCATAAGCAAGTCCCTGTTCAGCCGAGTATAGGAAGAATTCCCGGTTTACTTTGTCGAGATCTTCCGGAAGAGAATAATCTTTGATCCTTTCAATATAGGAAGAAGATAATTCCGTCTGCATCTCCGCAAGCAGATAATCAAGGGTTTCATAATAATGATAGAAGGTCTTCTTATTGATCCGGGCTCTGTCACAGAGTTCCTTTACGGTGATCTTTTCGTAATCCTTTTCACAGATCAGTTCATCAAAGGCACTTTTAATGCTTTCGATTGTTTTGACGACGCGCAGATCTTCATTTCCTTTCAAAATCATAAGAAAACCTTCCTTTCAATTTTTCAAATTAAGCCTTTTCGAATTCCGGACGCCAGGCGGCAAAGCTCTCCAGCATTTCATCCGTGCGGTTATAATAGCGTACACCCTTGTCGAGCTTTGCGATCTCAGCCATTTCATCATCGGTTAAGCGGAAGTCGAGGATGTCGAGGTTATCTTTGATGTGCGCAACATTGCGGCTGCCGGGGATCACAACAAAGCCCATCTGAGTGTGCCAGCGAAGGATCACCTGAGCCGGAGTCTTCCCATACTTTGCAGCAAGGCCTGCGAAAACCGATTCGTTCAGGAGCGATTTATCCCCATGCCCCAGCGGATACCAGCTCATCAGTCCGATCCCGTATTTGTCCAGCGTTTTGCGCAATTCAGTTTGGGTGAAATAAGGATGAGCCTCAACCTGGATGAACTGCGGGACGATCTCCCATTTTGTTTCCAGTTCCGCGATGTATTTGCCTTCAAAGTTGGAGATACCGATCGATTTTGCTTTTCCCTCTTTGTAAGCCTTTTCCAGCTGACGATATCCGGCAAGCCAGTTCCCGGCAGGCTGGTGGATGTAAAGCAGGTCCACATACTCCACCCCCAGACGTTCCAGGGTCTCATCGACTGCTTTCTCATTTTCGTATTCGCTCGGCCAAAGTTTGGTGGAAAGGAAGATATCTTCCCGCTTAGCGCTGCTGTCTCTCATTCCGCGGCCGACTGCCCGTTCGTTCACATAAGCGTTAGCGGTATCGATGAGAGAATAACCCATTTTCAAGGCTTCCCGCACACTGTTTTCGGCGTCTGCCGGGGAGAGCATGAAGGTTCCGATCCCGATCACCGGGCATTCTGCTTTATTGTTCAGTAAAATCGTTTCCATTTCTTTATCCTCAAATCACCCCGTTTGATTTCAGCCACTTTTCGATCTGCGGTTTTGAACCGGCGACACTGCTCCCGCTGATGGATAAACCTTTCGCAAGGCTGGCTCCCGGGCAGGTTTTCGCGATATCGCGTTCGCTTCCGCCCAAGCCGCTGCCTTCATTCGTACAGAGCGGCAGGATGGTCTTGCCGGAAAAGTCAAATTTTTCCAGAAAAGTGAAGACAGCCATCGGCATAGTTCCCCAATAGTTCGGGTAAGCCAGGATGATCGTGTCATATTCATCGATAGATTCCGGCATAGCCACCAGCTCCGGTCTTGCCTTTGCACGCAAATCCGCTTTTGCCTCCTCGATGCAGGTCATATACGCTTTGGAATAAGGCTTCACCATCTCGATCTTGAAAACATCCGCGTTGATCAGTTCACGGATTTTTCCGACAGCCACTTCGGTGTTGCCGACTTCGATATAGCGCATGGAACCGCCGAAATAGTTTTCGTCCGCTCTTGAAAAATATGCGATCAAAGTTTTTGACATGTTGATTCACTCCTTAATGTTATGTAACTTCAGTTTCTTATTTTCAATTCGATATTATAGTCACCTTCACACCATAATTCAATGGGCAGTATTTCGAATTTGGTAACATAAGCAACCCTTTTTCAGAAATCGTTGCATATGTAACCTGATTGAAATTATTACCGATACATAATCAGCAATGATCATCTGCAGGAATCACTTCAAAGAGATCCGCATCCGCAATTTCGGCGATCATCGCAGCAACAATAGCTGTATTACCTTTCTCAATCACACCGACGGAATATTGTTCCCCGGTTCGTGAGAAATAGATAACCAGTTTATTACGTCCGGTGATTTCCGTCTCAGATATCTGCTTCTGAACAGTTTCTTCCTGCGGGATTTCTACTTCAGCAGCCGGGATCAACGTCGGTTCGGAAGGAATCGTCGGTTCAGTTTCCTGCGCAGCAGTCGATTCTGCCGGTATCATAGGAACTGCAGTATAATTTTTATTGTTATTTTTCAATTTGAAGGAAAAATCATTTTTCGAAGCAGGGCAACCAGAACTTGCAATAGGATCTGTCCCGGTTTCAATCACTGCAAAGGCTTATGGTAAGGATGCCTGCTGGGAAAGAGCAGGATTGATTCGCGGATGGCTGCCTATCGGATATGCTACCCCGTAATGGTAAAATAGTGACAACAAATGAGGAAATGGACAGCAGATTGGGAAGGATCAATTATTATATATCACCAAAACTGCTTTACGAACAAACCGGATATGTCTGGCGGGATGAACGATAGCAGTCAGATGATCTCCACACATATCATTCAATAAGTACTTTAATACTTACTAATATGAATTGAAAAATACTGTAAGTAGTATAATACATATTAAAATAGCTACGATATGATTGGATAAAGAAAACAGCAGCATGAAAAT
>CADATZ010000034.1 GCA_902791025.1 uncultured Chloroflexota bacterium
CGGCGGGTAGCACATCCGCCGGTACCCAATCACCGCACGGCTCTCCCGCATTGTTTCCAGATTCGCTTCACGGTATGTCCGGTTCACCTCAGTCCGCGCAATCAGCAGCGCACGCTTCTCCGGGATCGTCACCGCCTCCATCATTCGCTGTGCGATCCAGTTCGACCCCTGCCCGGTAGTCAGACCTACCGTCAGAACCTCATCCAGTTTCCGGCTTGTCTCCGGCCAGCTCTTGTCCAGCAGTGCCCGCAGCGGCGACATCTCCGAAAGCATACCCGAAAGAATGCGCCCCATACCACAAAATTGAACATTTGTCAACCGCCAATATTGGCGGTTTTCATTTTTTAAATTTTTGCATATACTTTGAGTAACAATTGAATCGGTGACGGTTCCCCGTACCGCTTCGCGTACGGGTTAACCGTCCCCGGGATGAACGGAAAAGAAGGAGAGCTGGAATGAACATAGCGGATATGATCAAAAACGCGGCGGATCAGATCATTGAACCTGATACCGGTGCGCTTGCACGTGTCCGCGATTTCAGCTCCATGAGAGAACACCTTCAGGAAGCGGAGAATGACTACGCTGAAGCGGTGAAAACCTTCGAAGATACCAATCCGGGCTCCCGTTATATTATAGATATCGCATCACAGGCTAATAAAAGCGGGGAAGTCCTGATTTCCCGGGCACTGACCCTATACACACATTATCAGGCGACCCGTGAGGATAAAGAATTAGCAAACCAAATTATCGACCGGATCACGAAAGACGCTTCCATCCGGGAAAAGACTTGTTCTCAATATTACCGCTTCATGAAAGAAGCCAATCCGAACGCGAGAGAGCTGATCGCGGCGATCCTCAAAGAAAAACAAAAGATCATGCATTTCCTGGACCGCTGCATCCGCACACAATCCGTTTATCTCAGAAAATTTGAAAAAGGCGAGCTGAACGGGAACGCAACTGCGTTCCGGAAGGCAGTCATTTCCGCCCGCCGATGCCATTCTCACCGGAAAGAGTCCCCTGGGATCAGGATGTTCCCGATATACCGGGTCCATACCGCGCTTTTGTGGATATTGAGCCGGAAGAGAAAGTGTTTAATGTCGAACATCAGAATTTTGAACTCCCGGAGGATTACCTGAGTGAGGACGGACTGATCGACGGAGAATCTGTGAAGTTCGATTATGAGAATCACGAGGTCACGATGAAGTACCGCGGAGGTGTACCGGTCACCTGGCCCTTCCGACAGTTCATCGACACCAGGGAGGTTCCCAAACCGGGCGAATGGTTTACGGAATATTACCTGAGGCTGCAGATGCAGGAGGATCTGAGGGAACAGATCGGGGTCCTGCAGCACAGGCCCAATGAAAGTGATATTCCGGAATATGAGAGAATTCCAGTTGTCAGTGGGTAGTGGTCAGAAGTTAGTAGTTAGTAGTTAGTGGTTTGAAGTTGAAAAGCCGGGGTCCGGAGGGATTTCGGCATTTAACAATGTTCAAAGTTCAAATTTTAAAGTTTAAAGGTATCTATTCAGAATCCGCAGTACCGCACATGGTGACAGGCACGCTTGTGTCGGCTTCGCGACACAAGATGCCAGTCCCCAAGTGCTTCGTACTGAATAACCGTGCCGGGGAGTATGGTCCGAATCAAATCAGGGAAAGGCGCACATGAAGTTGGCGAAGCTCCTGCTCCGAATCGAATCTGGCGAAGCCCGCACCTTACGGAGCAGGTTTGTGCCATGAGAGCTGCAGTAGGATGAGCATTGCTGCTGAGCTGCGAACGCTTCGGGGGATGAGCGCTGCCGAGGCACATCAGGGCCCGGATTCGTGTGCAGGAATTTTGAAATCATGTGGGAGAAATTTGAGAGGAGAATATGACAGGGAATCGAAACACATTATCAAATTTATGTATTCATGATCCTGTAATGCGGGGATTATTGAGAAATCATTGTTTCCTTCGTTCCTACCAATCGGAAGCGCTGCGGAATATCTTTGACGCGGCGATGAGCGGGCGGGGCGGGCGGTTCGCGGTGATGTTCCCTCGGCAGTCGGGGAAAAACGAAACCCAGGCGCAGCTGGAGGCGGCTCTGATGGCGGCAAATCAGCACCGGGGTGGGACCATCATCAAGATCATCCCGACAGAGAAAAATCAGGGGAAGATCTCAACGGAGCGCCTTGCCTCTGTCCTGTCTGGGCCTCGGGGACGGTTACCCCGTACTTTGTACGGGCGGGGACGGTTATCCCGTACTTCGTACGGGGAACCGTCACCTAATGGGAACTGTCTTCGAGAATGGGATGAGGCTTCTGAGGGGAACGGAAGCTTAACCTCAAGGGCTTGTGTTCGGAGAAACAGTGCCGTTTCATTTGAGGACCGACAGCGAGAGGAAAACGAGGCTTTTGAAGAAAAAGGGAGCTTAACCTCATCAGCGGGTTTTCAGAGAAACAGTGCAGTTTCATTTGAGGACCGACAGCGAGAGAGAAACGAGGCTTCTGAGGGAAAAGGGAGTTTAACCTCACGGGATTCAATCCGGAGAAATGGCGCCGTTAATTCAGGTGACGGTTCCCCGTACGAAGTACGGGATAACCGTCCCCACCCGTGCGAAGCACGGGGTAACCGTCCCCGTGTGCGGGTAAAAAAGGATGAAATAACGTATGGGAATACGTCTGTACGGTGTCTGTCGGCTTCACCGAATGCGGCGATCGTGGGGGCTACGGCGGAGCTGCTGCTCGAAGTAGACGAAGCCCAGATGGTGGCAGCGGAGAAATATGACCGGGAAGCCGCTCCAATGGCGGCAGCAAACAACGCCGTGCAGGTCTTTTGGGGCACCGCCTGGGATGACCAGACCCTGCTCGCACGGGAGACGCGTCTTGCCCAAAAGGAAGAAGAACAGGATGGACGGAAGCACGTTTTCACCACCACCGCTGTCGAAGTAGGAAAAGAAGTACCGGAATACGAGAGCTTTGTCCGTTCCCAGATCGACCTTTTGGGACGGGAACACCCCGCGATCCGCACGCAATTCTTCTGTGAGGAGATCACCGATCTGACGTCCATGTTCACCGAAGAGCGTATGAACAAGATGAAAGGTGACCATGACCCGCTATACCGACCGGAGAAAGACAAATGCTACGTCTTCCTCATCGATGTCGCCGGGTCCGATGAAGTCCAGGCGAAGGACAAACGCGCTCACGGCTTCTCTGACAGACGGGACGCAACCGTCGTCACTATCTGCGAAGTCATTCTGCCGGACGGAAAGAAATATGACGCTAAAAACTTTGTCTGGAAGGTCGTCAACCGCCGCCTGTTCCGCAATGTTCCCACGGATCTCCTCGAAAAGGAGATCTGCGGAGACATTGATCTGTGGAAGCCGCGCCGCATCTTCATCGACCACTCCGGTCTTGGCGCGATGCTGAGCGATATTCTGGTAACGAAATACAAGACCAGGGTCTGCCCGATCGACATCACCTCCGCTAACAAGACCAAGATGGCATGGGACTTCCTCGCTATGGTCGATACCGGAAGATGGCTCGAACATAAGGGGAACGAGATCGACGTACTAAAGTCCGGATTCAAGCCCGGTAAAGAGCGCTATGAGATTCTCAAGGAGCCGGAACTGCTGCAGCAGATGTTTTACCGCGAGCTGCGCGCCTGCCGCATTGAACCGACTGGTAATCCCTCTAACGTGAGCTGGGGCGTGAAGGACGGTACCCGCGATCAGGCCACCGGGCGCTATCTGCACGACGATCTGGTGATGTCCGCGGCGATGGTGGTCTTCGAAAACGGTAAGCTGAACGTCCGCAACAACCTCTCCCATGACGGTTTGATCGACCAGATCAAATTTGTGCAGCAGCTGCAAGCGGAACAAGAACGGAAGCGGAGGTTTGGGTGGTAAGTGTGACGCACATGGGGACAGTCACCCTTGTGCCGGCTGCGCGGCACAAGATGCCAGTCCCCATGTGCTCAATGGGAATGAAGAGATTGCGGTTTTGCGGTCGGTCTGTATTTATGATTGGATAAGTTATCGTCTCTGCAGGTCAATGGCTCGGTAATTATTAGAGCGATATCCTTCTAATTATTATGTACTTGAATAAAATGATATAATTTCAAAAAAAGGTTCGTCCCGGTTCATATCGGTGAAAGATAACATATGGCGAAAGAAAGATTAGACATACTGATTCAGTCAAGAGGTCTGGCGGAAAGCCGGACACTGGCACAAAAACTGATCATGGCCGGAGAAGTGCGCGTAAACGGCAACATGATTATCAAACCCTCCCAACAATTTCCGGAAGACGTGGAAATCACCATCGATAAAGGCCCGCAATTCGTTTCCCGAGGAGGAGAAAAGCTTCTGGGCGCATTGGAAGCCTTCAATCTTCTCGCATTGGACGGCGCTGTCTGCGCAGATGTCGGCGCAAGCACAGGCGGGTTCACCGATTGTCTCCTCCAGCATGGCGCGTCAAAAGTCTATGCCATCGACGTCGGATACGGGATCCTGCACTGGAAAATGCGCAATGACCCGAGAGTCGTCTCCATGGAAAAAACCAACGCCCGGGATGTGAATATCCTCCCGGAACGCATTGATCTGGCCGTCTGCGATGCATCGTTTATTTCTCTCCGCATTCTGCTGCCGGTGATCTGTAACTGGTTTCAGGGAGACCCCGGCAGGTTGATCACACTCATCAAACCACAGTTTGAAGCCGGTAAAGAAGAAGCCGCGAAAGGTGCCGGCGTCATTCGCGACCCGAATGTACACCGATCGGTTTTACAGACGGTTCTTCGTTCCGCGATGGAATTTGGATATGAATGCAAAGGGCTGGTCAAATCACCGCTTCTCGGTCCAAAAGGCAACGTTGAATTTCTTGCGGATCTCCGCTATCCCGGAAATGAATTTGATGTCGACAGCCTTATCAATCACTGCATGAAAGGAGCATAAAAATGGCTTTCCAAATCATTATAGAGGTCCTGACTGTACTCATCGGCTGCTGCGGAATGGTTTTACATTCCGGATGGCTCACCGGTAAGCCGCGGAAGGATTTTTTCCGCTATTATACAAACCTCAGCAACCTTCTGGTTGTTATGTTTTACCTCATCCGTACGGTTGTCCGGATCACCGGAAATTATGACGGATTTTTCGGGAAAATCGTTTTCTCGCAAATCTGGTTTTACAGCGTCACGATGTCGATCTTTCTCACGTTCGGTATTTACAATTTTGTCCTGATGCCGTCATTTAAAAAGGCACCGCCGGACAGTCTCGAATTTAAATTTGCTCATTCCTTATCCAATTATCTGGTTCATTTCGTTGTCCCGCTGCTCTGCCTGCTGAACTGGTTTATTTTTGCGGACAAAGAGGCCCTTCAATATAAATGGGCATTGATCTGGACGATTATTCCCTGGATCTATGTCATTTATTCGACCATCCGGGGGCTTCGCGGGGATCGCTTCGAAAACACAAACAGCGCATACCCATATGATTTTATGGATATCGGAAAGTACGGCTGGGCAAAATTTATCCGCAACTGCCTGCTTGTAACAGTCGTATTTGTCGCAGCCGGATTGTTTTTCATTTTTATCCGAAAATTGTTTTAAAGAAGTCCGGCTATGAATAAGAAAATCTTACCGATTCTCATTCTGATCCTCTTAGCAGGATGCGCTGCATATTTTCTGCTTGGTTCCAACCAGGGAAACCCAATCCCTTACACAGAATTCAAAGCGGAACTGGAAGCCGGTTCTGTAGATAAAGTTGATTTATATGCAGATAAGCTCACATTCACCAAAAACGGTGAAAAAACGCTTTATAAAACCGACAATCCCGACAGAGACGGGTTTAAAGAAGAGATTTTACTCAAGGGTATCAGCGTAGCCGATCATACAAAGGAAGATGACGGTATCAATTATTACCTGGATATGCTCTTCAACATCATCTTTATTGGACTGCTCCTTTTCGGGATCTGGAAGCTGGTCTCTCTTTACCGCAGCACCTTCCGCGTCGTTCATCATACCGGGATCAAATTCGATAAAATCGCGGGGATGAACAATGTCAAACGGGATATGATGCTTGTCGTGAATTTCCTGAAAAACCCCAAACAGGCACAGCAAAAGGGGATCCGGCCCATCAAAGGCATCATCCTGGAAGGTCCTCCGGGGAACGGAAAGACCCTGTTTGCCCGTGCGCTGGCAGAAGAATGCGGCGTGAATTTTATCGCCACCAAAGGCGCCGATTTCCAGAGCGCGCTTATGTCCATGGGCGCCATGAAGATCAAGCTGTTATTCCGCAAAGCGCGGGCGAATAAGCCGTGCATTGTTTTTATCGATGAATTCGACAGCATCGGTGAAAGACGCAATTATGCCGGGACAGGGATCGATAAGGAAAACAACCGCATCATCACCACCATGCTGAATGAAATGGATGGATTCAGCCCCTTCTCCGGTGTTCTGGTGATCGGTGCCACAAACTCCTATCAGTCTCTTGACCCCGCATTGATCCGCGCGGGACGCTTTGACCTGAAATACCATATCGGGAACCCGGACGCCGAAACACGGAAGGAATTGATCCGCCTTTACACAGCGGGGAAAACACTTTCCCCTGAACTTGGCGAAGGAAGGCTTTCGGATATGTTCAAGGACCTGAGCTGCGCCGAAATTGAAACGATCTTGAACGAAGCCGCGCAAATCGCTCTCACCGACGGCGGCAGAGAGATCACCCCGGCAGATATCGCCGAAGCGGCTGCCAAAATTGATGTAAACATTCATCAGAAAAAATGAGGATAATGTATGAATGATATTGAAAAAATAAAAGAGGTTCTGACAAATCTCTGCTCCCTGCCCGGTCCATCCGGATATGAGGCTCCGATTTCTGAAGCTGTAAAGGGAATCTGGTCTGAGCTCGTGGACGAAACCTCTGTTTCGAATCTTGGCAACCTTTACGGTCTGAAGAAAGCCAACGCACCGATGTCCGGGAAGCCCCGCAGTGTTTTGTTCGCAGCACATATGGATGCTGTGGGCATGATCGTCACGGAACTTGTTGGAGAATTTATCCGTTTCGAAGAAATCGGCGGTCTTGACCCGCGTATCCTTCCCGGTCAGTTTGTTAATATACACGCAAAACAAGGCCCGATAAAAGGGCTCATCGTTATGCCGAGCCGCACCCTGACAAAGGAAGATTACGGAACGAATCCGATTCCGCTGAAGGATCTGCTGATCGACACCGGATATGAGGCGGATGAACTGAAGAAGCTCATCCGTCCGGGCGACGTCATCACCTTTGCTAACCTGCCCGTCAGCATGCAGGATGACACCTTCTCTGCCCATACGCTTGACAACCGTGCTTCCATAGCGGCTCTAACGATCTGCCTGCAGGAGCTGCAGACGATCCAGCATAAATGGAACGTTTATACCGTCGGAACCGTTCAGGAGGAAGAATCTCTTGCCGGCGCAAAAACCGCTCCCTTTGATCTGAAACCGGATATCGCTGTAGCGATCGACGTTACTCACGCTTCCAGTCCGCTCACAAAAGGCTGGAACACCTTTACCCTCGGGGGAGGACCGGTCATCAGTTACGGTATGAATATGCATCCGGCACTCAGCGGAATGTTCAAAGAAATCTGCGAAAGCGAACGGATCCCTTATGCGGAAGAGTTTTCACCGAGGATGTCCGGAACAGACGCGATAGCCATGCAGATCGTCAATCAGGGAATCCCAACCATGGTCGTCAGTATTCCGCTGCGTTACATGCACACAGCCAATGAACTGGTCTCGATGAAAGATATTCAGAATGTCGGGAAATTGCTGGCGGCGTTCGTCCGTCAGTTGGATGAAAACACATTGGACCGCCTGGTCTGGGAGGATTAAAAATGGCAGAATATAAAAACCTTGAACTCCCTGTGCTGACACAAACAGATATCGATTTGCTGGAAGAATTATCAAATGCCTGCGCTGTTTCCGGAAATGAACGTGAAGTTCGCAAGATCGTGAGAAGAGAAATCGAACCGCTCGCGGACAGTTTTGAAGTCGATGCCCTCGGGAACGCTATCGCGGTGAAAAAGGCAAAAACGCCTGAATTTACCCGCGTTTTGATTGCCGCGCATATGGACGAAATCGGTTTCATGCTGGTCAAGGAAGATGATCCCGGAATGTTTATCTTCCGTCCTGTCGGTGGGATCGATCCGCGGCAGATGGCCGGTAAATCCGTTCTTGTCGGGCCTGACCATGTTCCCGGCATCATCGGTGCTGCACCGATCCATTTGACTACACCGGAGGAGAGAAAGAAAACCGTTCAGGTGAAGGATCTCCGTATTGATATCGGTGCTGAGAACAAATCCGTAAAGCCGGGTATGTTTGCGACGTACAACACGCAATTCTGTGAAATGGGCTCTTCCGTCTGTGGGAAAGCTTTGGACAATCGTTTTGGCGTCTGTGTGCTCATTCGCCTTTTCAAGGAATGTCCCGAAAATGTTGAGCTGATCGCAGCTTTCACCGTTCAGGAGGAAGTCGGTACAAGAGGCGCAAGTGTCGTCGCATTCGACCGTCACCCGGATCTGTCTATCGTGATTGACAGTACACCGGCTATGGATCTGCCTCGCTGGGACGGAGAAGAAAGCCCAATCTATAAATCAAAGCTCGGCCAAGGCCCTGCCGTCTACACGCATGACGGCCGTACGCTCAGCGACCCGCGGATTATTAATTATCTGTTTGACATATCGGAAGCCTACGGTATTCCCAGTCAGCGCAGACAGCCAATGCTCGGCGGAACAGATGCCGGTCCGATCCATCTGACTCAGGAGGGTATCCCGACCGTCTCCCTGTCTATTCCCGGACGCTACGCTCATTCCGCTGCTACGATCGCAAGAAAGTCCGATTGGGAAGCACAAATTCAATTGCTTTATGCCGCACTGGCAAATCTTGACAAAAACCTGCTCGCACAACCGAGATAAAGAATAAGGATCACAAATGAAAGAATTACTTCAACAATTAACTACAGCGTTCGGTCCGTCCGGATATGAAACAAAGGTCCGCGAACTGATTTTGGAGAATATAAAAAAATACGTTGACGAATACCGCATTGACGCACTCGGAAACCTTATCGCAAGGAAGGGCACGCTCAAGGAAAACGGAAAACGCATCATGGTCTCTGCTCATATGGACGAGATTGGTTTAATGGTCACCCATGTCGATGAACAGGGCTTTGCGTATGTTACCAATCTCGGCGGCGTCCGTCCGCTGAACTGTATGTCCAACCGCGTCGTGTTCGCTGACGGCACGGAAGGGATGCTATGCGCAAGAGATTTGGAAGCAGGGAAACTCCCGACTTTGGATAATTTTTTTGTGGATACCGGTGCTTCATCCCGGGAGGACTGTAAGGTGAAAATCGGGGATCCCTGCGTGTTTGTAGGTGATTTTGTCGATATGGGTGACCGCTGGATGTCCAAGACTATGGACGACCGTATCGGCTGTTATATTGCCATCGAAGCATTGAAGGAACTGAAAAACAGTCCGAATGAGGTCTATTTTGTGTTCAGCGTCCAGGAAGAAGTTGGACTTCGCGGTGCAAAAACAGCGGCTTACAGCGTTGATCCGGAAATTGGTATCGCGTTGGACGTTACACACTGCAATGATACCCCCGGATTGGTTGAACGCAATCTGAAATTCGGTGCCGGTCCCTGCATAAAAGCTAAAGACGGCTCTCTGATCGGTACTCCGTGGCTGAACAACGCCCTCTATGATGCGGCGGAACGGGCAGGAATTCCTTACCAGATCGAGGTATTGCGCGGTGCCGGTACAGATGCCGGAGCGATCCACCTCACTCGTTCCGGTGTTCCCAGCAGCGCGATTTCCGTTGCCTGCCGCTATGTCCATACTCCTTCGGAGATGGTCGATGTCAATGATGTAAAACAGGCCATTCAGCTTCTGGTTGAATTTGTCTCACATGAGATAAAAGATCATCAGTAATTATTCAGGATGTGGCACACGGGGACAGGTAACCAGTTCAGTGCAGCCCGAACAAGCCCTGCACTGTAAGGAATAAGTTCCGCCTGTCCTCATGTCCACCGGTTCAGATATCGAACAGGAAAACGGGTTGGTTCTTTTACTGGTATCTGGATTCTGGACCCTGAATCCTGGCCCCTGGCTCCTGATATCAAACCTCAAGCTCATTCCGGACAGCCTTGATCAAATGATCCGCATTCAGTCCGGAGATCAGGTAACAGGCCGCGTTCAGATGTTTAGCCAGATTGTTGGCATAGCCGTCACCGAAGGACATCTGGTCTGAGTTGATAATGATGGAATGGTACCCCATCTTCCCGATTTGTTCAGCTGCCGCTTCGGCTTGCAGTTGGGGATTGGCATCGTCACCGGGATACAGCGGAATATTCCCGTTGCAGTCGGAAAGAAGGATCAGGAAGATATTATCTCTTCCATAATTCCGGCTTTCCTGCAGCAGTACATCATAAGCAAGCGAAAGCCCGGCTGCCAGGGGCGTTTTCCCGCCAAGCGGGATATTCTTCATCGCTTTTTCCGCAAGCGTCACGGAATGAGTCGGGGGTATGATCAGCCTTGCACTGTCTTTTTGGAAGGTGATCAGGCAGATATCATCCCTGAATTGATAAGCCTTATTCAGGATTGTCGTTATCGCCTTTTTCGTGGCTTCCAGACGCTGGGTAACGGCCATCGACCAGGATAGATCAACAAGGAAAACGATTAGAGAGGCGTTTTTCCGCACTCTGACCTTTTTCATGATCTCGTCGGTGTGAATTTGAATCTTCAGCGGATTTTCCGGAGATTCTGACTGCCGCAGATATTGCTTCAAGGCAGCTGCGCGTAAGGTGGCATCCCGGGCGATATCGCTGTAATCTTTATCGGCGTTTACAGCCCGTATATAATGTCCGGTTTTGTTGTTGGATACGGTTTCGTTCCGTTTTCCCTTATGCTGCCTTTTTTCCGAAGGAGCTTTTTCGTAAAGAGGGAAGGTAAAGTCATCCTCAACAATGCGCGCGGCATCCCACCAGAAAGGCTGGTTCTGATTGTAGATCGTTTCTGCTGTAGGAACGAATGGATCGTCCGGATGGATCACTAAATGGGTGATCTTCAGCTCAGAAGTTTTTTTTTATGTTCGTCACTTTTCATTGCCGGATCATTGGCATATTTTTGGATAACATTTTCCAGGATTTCGGCAGCCTTTTCTCCGATTGCTTCCGCGGTAAAAGAGCTGTCCGAGCCATGACCGGTGATGATACGATGCGGCAGTGTCAGTTCTGCGGACCTTGAGATATCATCCTGTGTGATGTAGGTTCGGTTTTCAAAAGCGGCCAGTGCTTTCGATGTCTTCAGGATCACGATATCGGCACGATGACCTTCTACGTGAAAGGAGGTAGTCAGCTCAGCAATCGCATAAAGGTCGGAATCTGTATATTTGACCTCAGGCAGCAATTCTTTTGCCTTTGTGATACGGTCCGCCAGTTCTTTTTGCTGAAGCGCAAAGTGTTTCAGGAACGCAGCGGGGTCTTGCTCAAAAGCGATCGTTCTGTTGATGATTTCTACCCGTTTTTCAGGATCCTGCTCACCGCGAATCTCCACTGAATGAGCAAAACGGTCCAACAGCTGCGGACGCAAGTCGCCTTCTTCGGGATTCATGGTGCCGATCATGATAAAACGGGCAGGGTGCGTAAAGGAGATACCTTCGCGTTCCACGTGATTGATGCCCATTGCGGCTGCATCTAATAATGTATCAACGATATGGTCATCAAGCAGATTGACTTCATCCACATAAAGGATACCGCGGTTTACCTTCGCGAAAAGGCCGGGTTCAAAATGTTTTTCTCCGTCCTTGAGTGCCTGCTCAAAATCAAGCGTACCGACAAGGCGGTCTTCTGTGGCTGATACCGGCAAATTGACAAAAGGAGTTGCACGATTTTCAGTTTCAGGCTTATGATCTTTATAGTGTTCAGCACAATCATCGCAGTAATTGAGCGGATCTGAAGGATCACAGCCAAAACGGCATCCGGATATAACAGACTGTTCCGGGAGCAGATCTGCTAAAGCCCGTGCTGCTGTTGATTTCGCTGTTCCACGCTCGCCCTTGACCAATACACCGCCAATGCGGGGGTCGATAGCATTCAGGATCAAAGACAACTTCATGTGTTCCTGTCCGACAATTGCTGTAAAGGGAAAAATAAACTGATTCATACCTGTTTCCTGTCTTTTTGCTGAAAGACATTATAATAGAAATTGAAAAAGATAGCTATGAATAATAACAACGAAAATTTAACAGAAAATCAAAATAACGAATCCAATCCCTCAAAGAACATTTGGTATCAGATTCTCTGGGATGGTCTTGGAGAAGCTTTCATCAGAATCGGTTCCATTGTCGTAACTGTAATTCTTTGCAGTATCGTTCTGGTTTTCACTTCCCGTCACTATTTATCAAAAAGGGAATCGAATGAACCGGAAAGAACTCCTGTCGTTATGGAAGATATAGCCGCCGATGCAATTCTCCCCTATTATTCACCTTCGATTCCGGAGGATGAAAAGGCTCATTTGTATGAAGGACTTTCCCGAATCTCATGGAACCATACCAATTTACAAAACAAAGCCAGATATGAAGTTCAGAAATACACGGTGCAGGAAAATGATACCGTTATCGGCATCAGTCAACAGTTCAATTTGAGTCCCAGTACGATTTTATGGGGAAATCCCTATACGCTTTCCGATGACCCTCACGCGCTCCTTGCCGGAATGGAGATCAATATCCTTCCGGTTGACGGTGTTTATTATGAATGGCATGACGGTGACGGTCTGAATGGCGTCGCGGATGTCTATGGCGTAACACCAGAAGATATTATTGATTTTCCCTCTAACGGTCTTTCCCGTGAGACGATCGGTGATTACAGCAACCCGAATATCCGGGCCGGTACCTGGCTGGTGATTCCCGGCGGTTCCCGCGCTTTTGTAAACTGGTCAGCGCCATTGATTACGCGTGAAAATCCGGCAGTTGCCTCTATTTACGGTCCGGGAGCCTGTCAGGCGGTCACGGATGGTCCTCTTGGTAGCGGAACTTTTATCTGGCCTACTACAGAAACATGGATTTCAGGCTATAATTATGATGAAGCGACAAATCACAGAGCAATTGACATTGCGGGGATGACTGGTAATGCCATTTATGCAGCTGACGCAGGAGTAGTCGTGTATGCCGGTTGGAACGATCATGGGTACGGGAACGTTGTTATGATTGACCATGGCAACGGTTGGCAGACGCTTTATGCCCATTTGGATTCTTATAATGTCGATTGCGGTTATTTCGTTTTTCAGGGTGATGTGATCGCGCGGCTTGGCTCAACCGGTAATTCTTCCGGTCCGCACCTTCACTATGAAATGCGGTATAACGGTGTTCCTATCAATCCGAATAATTTTTATTGATCATAACTGCTATATGAACGAAAAAAAGATTTCTGCGAACACAATTCAAAATGAACGGCCTGTATGGACAAACGGTGTGAGATACATTGCATTGGTCTGTGTTCTGATTGCAATTATTTTATGCGGTTATCTTATCCGCGGAAGCCTTACATTGATCGTTTTAGCCGCGTTGGTTGCGTATTTACTCAGTCCGGTCGTTCGCTTTTTCAATCAAAAACTTCATCTTCACAGGAATCTTGCAATTGCGATCGCCTATGTTTTGCTATTGATATTGATCGGTTTAGCCGTATCTTTTTTCATTCCATGGGTAACACAGGCTATCCGAAATTTTATAGCCATTGACTGGCCGCAGGTTCTAACCGCTGTGGAAAAATCTATTGAACAGCTGATGGATGATATAGACACAGCATCCATGTCTGTGGGTGGATTTACATTGGATCTTTCGAAGCCTCTTGAAAATATCCATAACAACATTCGGTCTCTCCGGGAGGAGTCAATCGATATTGACCGTTTGATTCCTGATATGACAGCCACAGCCAGACAAATTTTCTCTATCTCAACAAATGTATTCGGTCAAATCTTTACAGGACTTATTATGACCGTTACTACTGTTATGGCTTCACTTTATTTCTGCCGCGACGGACATAAGATATGGGATATTATTGTTGATTTATTTGAGGAGAAATATCAGCCTGAAGTAAAAGAACTTCTGCTGCGTCTGCGCGTTGTCTGGAGCAGTTATTTTGCCGGAGAGCTGAAGCTGATGCTTTACATCGGTGTTATCACTTTCATCGTATATACTGCATTAGGCTTGAGATGGGCTTTATTGCTGGGTCTTATAGCCGGTTTTTGTGAGGTTGTTCCTAATATTGGACCAACCCTTGCTACAATTCCGGCGATAATCAGTGCTTTGATATTTGGCTCAAGTTGGCTTCCCTTCAACAATGTTATGGTTGCCATTTTAGCCGTAATCGCCTCTATTGTCATACAACAAACTGAAAATATCTTTCTTGTTCCGCATATCATGGGAAATGCATTAGAATTACATCCGGTTATAATTATTATTGGAATTATGGCCTTAAGCTCTCGTTTGGGTATTTTGGGTGCAGTTTTCGCTGCTCCCATGATTGCGCTGTCAAAAGAGATTTTATACTTTATAATTAAAAAAATAAAGAAACAGGATCCTTATCCTGAGTTATACAGTCAAACTAAAGAAGAAGAGGTGTGACATGCCGCTTTTTGGAAAAAAAGAGAAGAAAATTGATTTACCGGAGGTCGTTGATTTTTCCAATGACACCTGGTCATACAAAGGGAATCCCCCGGTTTATCAGATACAGTCCGATGGATTTACTTATGATATTGTTGATTCTGACGGAAATGATAAAAATGCTATCAGCCTTGGTCTTGCAGGAATGCTTGTGATCGTTTTGAATGCCAAAAGTCCGAAAATCAAGGAAGATGAACTGCTTCCTCAATTCGGCAAGGTGATTAAAACAAGAAATTGGCATTCCATGACGGTAAAAGAGGCAAACTTTCTGGTTCAGACCGCAATAAAAAAATTGACAAACAGTTCTACAAGCGGTGATGTCTTCGATTTGGCATCTTATGCTCCTTTGGAAGTAAAAAGAGTACTCCTGAAAACTTTATTTACCATGAGCAGAATGCAGCTTCCCTCTGAATTCAGAGAAGAGGCGGAACATCGTATCATTGATGATATCGTTCCGGACATATTTGCTTCTCCTGATTATGAGCTGGCTCTTTTAACTGGTCTGATCGTAAAAGCCGAAGATAAATCTTCTGAAGCTGTTTCCTCAAAAATCGAGACAACTCCGATAATTGAAAATGATCTTCCATATAGCTTTCCTGCCAAGGAAGATTCACCTGAAATTCCTGTGGCACCTTCAATACCTGTGGCAGAACCTGATTCTGCTTTCGCAGAATTACAAAAGATTTACGGCAGAAGAATCGATTCCCCACAGGTCAGAGCGGCTGCTCAGAATATGGCATCTGTACGAGCTGCTGATCCGGCACAATCTGCTGATACAGCTAATCGTGGAGCAGAATCTCAATCAATGAACCCTTTTCAAAACAATCAATTTAATTCTAATGAACCTGTCAGCAAGAATCAGGTTTCTATCCCGAATTTCTCCGCGCCGCAGCCAAATAATCCTTTCGCCGCTAATGATCCTGTCAGCATGAACCAGGTTTCTGCTCCGAACTTCTCTGCGCCGCAGCCAAATAATCCTTTCGCCGCTAATGAACCTGTCAGCATGAACCAGGTTTCTGCTCCGAACTTCTCTGCACCGCAGCCAAACAATCCTTTCGCTGCAAATGAACCTGTCAGCATGAACCAGGTTTCTGCTCCGAACTTCTCTGCACCGCAGCCAAACAATCCTTTCGCCGCTAATGATCCTCGTAATATTCCACAGCCATCAGCACCAAATTTTTCAATTCCGCAGCCAGGCAACCCGTTTGCCGCAAATCAGGGAACTATTCCTCCTCAACAAGGTATTCCTCAACCGCCAATTCCGCCTAATTTCCAACAACAAAATATGCCTTACGGCGCCTATGGCAATCAAGGAATAACCCCGGTTCAGCAGCAAGGTTTCCAACAACAAACCCCATATGGAGGTAATTTTCAACAGTATCCGGGGCAAATGTGGCAGCAGAATCAGCCTTACCAGCAGCCTAACATGAATATGCCGAACAATATACAGCAGAATATTCCTAATCAGGGATGGCAGCAGAATGTCCAGCAGCCTCAAAATATGCAGGGATTTCCTCCGAACCTGAATCCGGGACAAACCCCGGATGGTGTGAACATTCCGCCTCAGACTTATCCGGGATGGCAAAATCGAAGTCAATATCCGCAGCAGCCGCAAAGCCCGCAAAATAACTGATATATATGCAAAAACACAAAGTGTTTATATACATATTCCTGCCCATCCTTCTCATCTTGAGCGGATGGGATTTTTTTAATCAATATATAAGGCCTCATCACTATCAGTTATTATTTCCTTACAGTACTTTTCAATTTAAATATGCGCATATCAGTCGAAATAGGATAGGAAAAGATAAACGGATACAGATTTTCATTCCTGAAGGCGATGCTGTTGTCGGAAAAGAGGATTATGAAGAAAACATCTTGATAGAATCGTATTGGATCGATCAGATTCCGGTAACAGTCAGCGATTATAAAAATTTCCTTACTCAATCCAACAACCTTGCACCTCGCTATCGTGACGTATTTTCAAAGTACTGGTGGGAAAAAGAATATGAGCTTCTCCCCGTAGTTTTTGTCAGTTGGGGACAGGCAGAGAATTATTGTGAATTCTACGGCGGCCATTTGCCCACAGAGGCTCAATGGGAAAAAGCAGCAAGAGGTCCTGCAGGTATTGTTTTGTATTGGAATGATGATGAGAAGGCTTATAATAAAGCGAATTATGACAATTTTTTTGATGGATCTACATTCTCCGGGTGGCAACCCGCAGGGAAAACGATTTATGGAATACTTGACATGGCAGGAAATGTTAGGGAATGGGTTTTGGATTGGATGAATGAACCTTATCAAAAGGTCAGTCAGGATCCATGGATTGAGCTTAAAAATCAAAAACCCGATAAATCTGATTCCGGTAGAATTCTTAAAGGCGGTTCATTTGTTGACGATCTGTCCCATCTACGGTTTAATTATCGTGACGCTCATGAACCGAATTCACCTGGACTCAATCGCGGGTTCCGCTGTGTTTATGACAATTAAAGAAAAAACCCGGCTGTTTACCAACCGGGTTTTGTTATTATCCTAATTTTGCTCGCTCCATTTCAACGATAGAGGCGTCAAGTTTTTTGAACAAAGGACTGATAGGCCCAAATTTTTGTCCGGCAGGTAATTCGGATTTTACCCATTTTCCTTGAGCATCACTCGGATCATATCGATTCACGCGATGTTCACCCAAAGAATCGGTAACAGTTTCAATATACTGTTTTCCAAATAAATGATGTTCATATCCGAGAATCTGATTCAGACGTTCAGATGTAAACGGAAGTACCGGAGCAAAAAGAATTTTCAAATTATCTATTGCCCGTAAAGCGGTATAGATTTTCCGGCCAGCAGCCTCTTTATCGGTTTTTACCAATTGCCAGGGTGCTGCAACATCCAGATATTTGTTTACTTCGGTTGCGAGGCGCATTGTTTCGCCCAAAGCGGCACGCAGATGTACCGCATTGTATTCTTTTGCGACAGTTTCAAAGCCCTGTTCAATTGTATCCAAAAGTGACTTATCAATTTCGTCCAATTCGCTCGGTTCGGGAACTTCACCCCAATGTTTGTTCGCAAAAGAAATAACACGGTTGCAGAGATTTCCCCATGTCGCTACAAGCTCATCATTGTTTCTCTTGTAGAAATCTTCCCAATCCCAATCAGTATCCTTTGATTCCGGCATGTTTACCGTAAGATAATAACGAAGCGGATCAGGATCATAATCAGCAAGGAAGTCATTTACCCAAACAGCCCAGTTGCGGGAACCGGAAATTTTTTGACCTTCGAGGTTCATAAATTCATTAGCAGGAACATCATAAGGCAGGTTCAGCGGTTTTCCTTCGGTGCCATTGAAGATTACATCGAATTTTGTACCCATGCCTGCCAATTGTGCCGGCCAAATTACAGCATGGAAAGGAATATTGTCCTTGCCGATAAAATAGTAAGTCTTGCTTTCAGGATCTTCCCACCATTTTTTCCATTCATCCGGTGTACCATTCAGTTTGCACCACTCAATTGCTGCAGAGAGATAGCCAACAACTGCTTCAAACCAGACATATAGACACTTTCCTGCTGCATCCTGCACGGGGACGGGAATTCCCCAGTCCAGATCACGTGTAATAGCACGGCCATGAAGCTCATTAGCCAGAATCTGACCTAAAGACTGACGCACGACATTTGGACGCCAGTAATCCTCTCGCGCCTTCAAAAAGTCAACTACATTTTGCTGTAATTTACCTAAATCCAGATAATAATGCTCAGTATCCCGTAATTCAGGTGTGGAGCCATCAATCTTAGATTTTGGGTTGATCAGTTTTTCCGGATCAAGCAGGCTGCCACATTTATCGCATTGGTCACTACGGGCACCTTCATATCCGCAAATGTAGCATTTTCCCTCAACATACCGGTCTGGAAGGAACCGGCCTTGTGACGGAGCGTACCATTGCTTTTCCGTGTGTTTGTACAGATACCCGTTTTCCATCAGGGCAAGGAAAACATCCTGTGAAACCTTGAAATGGTTTTCAGTATGAGTGCTGGTAAACAAATCGTAGCTGATACCGACTTTTGTTTGCATTTCAAGAAAAGATTCGTGAAATCTTTTATAAACAGCTTCAGGAGTTGTGTTTTCTGCATCAGCACGAACGGTGATCGGCGTACCGTGAGCATCTGAACCGGAAACAAATAACACATCATTTCCGGATAATCGCTGATAGCGTGCAAAGATATCAGCAGGCAGATATGATCCTGTAAGATTCCCTACATGGATAAAAGCATTTGCATAAGGCCAGGCAGCCGTGACTAATACTGGTTTCGTCATTATTCCCTCTAAATTGTCAAAATTCGTCAATCTCAATTGCACAGTTATTTATTTTATCACAAGATTTTTTTTATATTCATTTCTAAGCCTATATCGTTAACGAAAACTATTGATTCTTGTAAAAATTTCAACAAAAATCCGGACTAAAGCCGGATTTTTGATACTCTAATTTTCCTTTGAATATGGCGTTCCAAGCTTTGCTGGTACATTGAAATTACTTCTGAAGATGGTAAGCAAAATCGTCAATATGTATGGCAGCGCTATAATTAGTTCGTTCGGGAAAAACTCACTTCTTCCAACTGCTTGTATCCAAACCGATACTGCATCTGCCAATCCGAAAGCAAGTGTCCCTAATACAGCACCTTTTGGATTCCAGTTACCAAGAAAACAAATCGCAAATGCTATCCAACCTCTTCCGCCAATAATTCCGGTTGTGAACATTCCCAGGTAACCTACTGTGTAAAATGAGCCCGCCAAACCGCCTAGAGCTCCGGCAAATAATACAGTGAAAAAACGTACCCTATTTACATTGATTCCTGCTACATCTACAGCCTCAGGATTTTCTCCTGTAGAGCGTAACGTCAGCCCTAATGAAGTATGAAATAGTACATATATCGATAACGGGATCAATATATATGCGAGATATGTCAGAATATTCTGTGTAAATAAAATTTGACCGATAAACGGTATTTGTGAAAGCAGTGGTATTGGCAATTTTGGAAGAGTTTTTATCTGCAGCGGTGTTATCGGCACTCCAAATATAACACGATGAAAAAATGAACAAAACCCAGCAGAAAGTATCTGCAGTGCCGTACCGGTCACAACCTGCTGCTGTTTCATATAAACTGTGATCAGCCCATATAAAGCAGCCATAGCCAGACCACATCCCATTGCCAGCAATAAACCAAGAACTTGACTGCCGCTTAGGTACGTTCCAACAAATCCGCCCCATGCCCCAATCAGGAAAATTCCCTCAATCGCGCAAATCATCATACCGGTTCGTTCAGCATATACTTCTGCCAGAGACCCGAGCAAAAGCGGAGTACTCATTATAATAACGCGGGAAAGGAAGTTTACCATTTTTATTCACCTACCTTCCTTATGCTTCGTTTCTGAGCTTTGTTATCAGCCCAGGAACGGACGAAATACGACATGATCACACAGGTCATCACAATACCTTCAATAAGATCGATGATAGATGCTGGAATTTTCAATCCGGGGAGTCGCCCCATCGTTGTTCCCATTACATTCAGAAATCCAAATAGAATAGACGCGAATATACATCCAATCGGACTCCCGTTAGCAAGAATTGCAATACCAATTCCAAATGAACCAATGGATGAATTAAAGTTTTGGAGCAGCATGTGCTGTACACCATTGATTTCTGTCAGACCGGCCAATCCTGCTAAGCCACCTGCAATCAGAAACGCGATCACATAAATCTTAGCCGGCTTTATCCCGCCCAAACGAGCTGCATTCGGGTTGTGACCAACAGCGCGGATCCGAAAACCAAGTGGTGTTTTATAAAGAAGTACATAACAACCCACCGCTGCAAGAACTGCAAGAATCAATCCTAAATGTATTCGAGTACCATTCACTATTTTCGGTAAATAAGCACTTTTCTTTATGGGATCTGTCTGAAGATATTCAGCTTTTGTTTCTTTCAATACTGTTCGAAGAAGATAATCCATAAAAGCATTGACAACATAAGTTGACATCATGGAAACCAAAAATTCATTTGCACTAAATTTTGCCTTTGCCAGCCCAATTAATGCACCTACAAATGCTCCTGATGCGAAAGCGCCAATTCCTACGATGATCAAAAGAAACCAGGTTGGGACCTTATCACCCAAAGCAAGTGAAAGCGAAACTGCTGTGATCGATCCCGCATAGAACTGTCCCTGGGCACCAATATTGAACAGATTTGCCTGATATGTGAATGCAAATGCAAGCGATGTAAAAATCAAAGGAGTTGCTTTTACAAGAATCTCGCCTGTTGTGTACTTATCGGTTAAAATCTTCCTTCCGGCTTCACCGATTACTTTGATCGGATCGATTTGCATAAAAAGCAGCATGGCTGCACTAATTAACAAACCGATAGCCACAGCTGCAATATTATAAATCAGTACGTTGGATTTTTTCATTACGCTGCTCCTTCTGCAATACCTGCCATGAGCAGTCCAATCTGAGCAGTGGAAAGTTCACCGTTATGATAGATACCCATGAATTTTCCTTTATACATCACTGCTATACGATCACAAAGTCCGAATATTTCTGTAAGTTCCGTTGAAATCAAAAGAATTGCCTTTTTATTTTCTTTTTCTTCAAGAATCACCTTATGGATACGGTCAACGGCACCCATATCAAGCCCTCTTGTAGGCTGATTGAACACCATTAGATTTGAACCTAAATCTACCTCACGTCCTAACACAATCTTCTGCTGATTTCCACCTGAAAGACTGCGAGCCAAATCATCCGGTCCGGTTGCCTTTACAGCATGTTTTTTTATTAAGTCCTTAGTATAAGTATCCAGGGCCTTTTTCCTGATAAAACCTTTATTGATCCATTTTTTATCATAACTGGCTTTCAGCAGAATATTTTCAGAAAGGGTCATGTCCATTTCCATTGCATCACGATAACGGTCAACCGGAACATATCCTATTCCCAGTTCAATACGTTCGCGTATCGTCATATTGTGCATTGGTTTCCCACGAAAAAGGATCTCACCCAAAGTCATGGGGCGGATACCACTCAGTACATCACATAATTCATCTTGTCCATTACCGCTTACACCCGCAATTCCGAATATTTCACCTTCATGAACACTGAATGAGACACTGTCGATTACAGGAACACTGTCTTTGGGCTGCAGAGTCACATTTTTGAATTCCAAGACAGTTGGAAGGCTCTCGTAATCGAGTTTCGTATCACGTTCAGCAGGTATAATATCATGACCAACCATCATTTGAGCCAGCTCGTGTTCATTTGTATCATTTTTCTTCACAGTATTGACCACGATACCATTTCGCATGACTATCACTCGATCCGCTACTTCCATAACTTCTTTCAGTTTATGGGTGATAAAAACAACAGAATTCCCTTTAGCGGTATATTCTTTAATGAAATTCATCAGCAAATCTGACTCCTGCGGTGTGAGAACAGCAGTTGGTTCATCCATTATAAGTATATTTGCATTGATATATAATGCTTTGAGAATTTCAATTTTCTGTTGAACACCAACGGCAAGCTCTCCTACTTTCACATCAACAGGAATATCAAAGCCATATTGTTCAGACAATTCTTTTACAATTCTGTTTTGCTTTTTGAGATCTATTCGCCCCTTTATATTACCGAGAATTATATTTTCAGTTGCAGTATGAACAGGGACCAGAGAAAAATGCTGCTGGATCATGGCAATGCCATTCTTCATCGCATCAGCAGGTGACTTGATCATCGTTTCTTTGCCGCGGATCAATATTTGTCCCTCATCCAGTGAATAGAGGCCATAAAGGATTTTCATGATAGTGCTCTTACCGGCACCGTTTTCACCGAGTAATGCAACTACTTCACCTTCATTCACAACAAGGGAAACATCCTTGTTAGCGACAACTTTGGCAAAACATTTCGTAATATGTTTCATTTCTACTACAGCTTCTGCCATTAACGTTGTCCTTTCATTATGTGGTAAATTATGAGTTCGATTTAATTTTTAATCTGTATCACGTTTTTATATAAATCAGGCGCCGTTTTACCGGCGCCTGATATTCGTTATTTTTTTACAACCTAAAAAAGTGCTTTGAGGTCAACTTCACCGGCTTTCAATGCTTCAACCGCTGCATCGCAGGCTTCAATGGCTTCTGCCGGTGTGTTTTCTGTATAGACCGGGAAATAAATTCCTTCCGGAACACCGACTTCGATGATCTGGTTACCTTCCAATTCACCATTCAGCCACTGATCGATTGCCCATACATACATGGTTGCATAGTCGAAATCGATAGAAGCGATAACAGTAGAAGGATCAATTACTGTCTGGTCAGCTGAATACCCAACGACCTTCACGCCTTTTTCCTGTGCACCGGAAATCACACCAAGACCCAGTTCATTCGCATAAACGAACATCACATCAGCGCCTGCATCGATCATGGATTCAGCCATCTGTTTGCCGAGGGTGATATCACTCCATGAATTGGAGTACTGGAGATTATATTCAGCATCTTCAATACCGCGTTCTTTGGCAATTGCTACTGCGGTTTTACCATATACAGCCATCAGATCCTGCATTGCCTGGTTCGGATCGCCGCCGATCAGACCAAATTTACCATTTTCGGTTACATAGCCGGCGATGATTGCGCCAAGATAGGACGCTTCATACTCTTTCGGGAAGAGCGGGCAAAGATTTGCACCGTCATGATTATTGCCATTGACAAGCATGAAAAGTGTATCAGGATACTGTGCTGCAACGGCTGCTGCAGCTTCATCAAACTGGGAACCGGCAGCCATGATGATATCATATCCGCGTTCAGCATATTCGCGGAATGTAGACTCGAAATCTGCAGGCTGTACAGCTTCGATGTATTCCATATTGGTACCGAGTTCTTCATTGCATTTCACTACACCGGCATAGTTGGATGCATTCCACCCCTGGTCATTGATCTCACCGGGGAGAAGAAGGACAATTTTTGCATCCTTTGCATCTTTTGCTTCAACAGCAAAAGCACAAACCAATACGGTAAGAATTACTAAAACAGTCAACAACTTTTTCATAACATAACTCCTTTTAGAAAATATTGAGAACAGTACAACACTGTTAAATTTATTTAACTATAATTGAAAATCCCTGTCAAACAAAGTGACAAAAATACTGAAATTTCAAAAATTTGTAACTGTTCAAAACAAAAACATACCCAGATATTTTTTGTATTGTACGTTCTGCATAATAAACTTAACCGACTTTTGCAGTGTCGGTACTGAACATGCACTAAAAATAAATATAAAAAGAGCTCCGTAAATAACGAAGCTGTCTTTTGTGTAAACGTCTATTATAACAATTGGTTTATTAACTTGTCTTTACGCTACACGCAGTAATACCTTGGATTCTTTATACAAATCTTCGATACTGTAATATGACCGGCGATCCGGAGAAAAGATATGGACAATCACATCACCATAGTCGATCAGCATCCATCCTCCGCCGGTAACACCCTGGATGGTACCGTGAATTTTGCATTCATCTCGTATGCCATCTACTACATAATTTGCAAGGGAATCGATCATACGATCACTTGTACCGTTTGCTATAACAAAGAAATCAGCAATATCGACCTTTTCACCGAGCTCCATCAAAACAATATCTTCTGCTTTATTATCTTCCAGAATTTCCACAATTTTCCGTGCAAGTTCATTTGATTCCATTTATGATATCCTCTTTCAAATTTTATGATTTTATTATATCAAATTTTACCTATTCAGCTTTTTTTCATAAACCGCTGTGTAGATAGGTCCTCCTGGTCGAAGGAGACTTTCAAATAACGTTACCTTATCAATCATTGAATCGCTTACATTCATATTATTTACAAGCTGTTCAAGATATGAAAACGAACTACCAGATATTGATAAATTCTCTTTTACCCTTCCAAGTGTTAGGTGTGGCTTGAATCTTTTATGATCAACATTAAAACCTGCTTCATCAAGTGAACGAGTTATATACTGCTGTATTCTCAGGAGATAATCGTTATTCTTTATACCAAGCCAAATTACTTTGGAGGTAGACGGAGCTGGAAAAGCACCAACATTTGTAAAAACCAATTTTTCATCCAGATCTGGTAAATAGATGTTATTAAGAATTTCTTTTATTTGGTTAATTTGTTTCTCTTCTACATCTCCTAAAAATTGTAAGGTAAGGTGCAAATTTTGAAATGATGTCCACCGTACCGGCATTTTTTTTATATTTTCATCAGCGAATATTCCCTGTAATATTTCATTCCGGGATCTTTCCTGAATAGGTACTGCAATAAATAATCTCTTCATAAAACAGATTATATCATTTTTTAAGCATCGATTCCCATCAAATTCTTCACATTACTGGTTCAATTTCTTTGATTTATTTGAATGATGATTATAATTATATGCTGATTGATTTACTGAATTTATCAGGAGATAGGATTTATGAGCAACGAACTCAGCGGGAATATGATCCGCCAACAGTTTTTAGACTTTTTTGCAAGCAAAGGCCATACGATAGTCCGGTCTGCAAGTCTGGTTCCGACCGGAGACTCCACCCTACTTTTTACAAATGCGGGTATGGTTCAATTCAAAGATATTTTCCTTGGCACCGACAGCAGACCCTATTCCAGAGCATGTGACAGTCAGAAATGTATGCGTGTCGCTGGAAAACACAATGATCTGGATGACGTCGGACGGGATGACCGTCATCATACATTCTTCGAAATGCTCGGCAACTGGTCTTTTGCCGATTATTACAAAAAAGAAGCTATCAGTTGGGCATGGGAACTGCTGACAAAGGTTTGGGGACTGGATCCTTCAAAACTTTATGCAACTGTGTTTCGCGATGAAAAAGGGGAAATTCCTGCTGATGATGAAGCTTATGAGATCTGGTGTTCCCAACCGGGCATGGACCCAAGCCACGTGCAGTATTTCGGTCGAAAAGAAAATTTCTGGGAAATGGCAGATACCGGTCCTTGCGGTCCCTGCTCAGAGATCCATATTGACCTTGGCCCTGATGCCTGTGATATGAAAGATGTTCCCGGACATGTTTGCTGCGTAAACGGCGATTGTGCCCGCTACACTGAATTATGGAATAATGTATTCATTCAATATAATCGCATTGATAAAGACACTTTAGTTCCCCTGGCACATAAGTTTGTTGATACCGGAATGGGCTTTGAACGAATTGTCGCTGTTCTGCAAAACAAGAACTCTAACTACAAAACTGACCTTTTCGCCCCAATGATGCGCACATTATCAGAACTGACAGGCAAGACAGAAGATGAAATGTATGCAAATTTTACGCCTTACCGCGTGGTTGCAGACCATGCCCGTGCTGCTGCTTTCCTGATCGCTGATGGCGTTACACCGGGGAATCTCGGCCGCAATTACATTTGCCGCATGATCATTCGCCGTGCGATTCGTTTCGGGCAGCAAATTGGACTGAAAAATTTCATGTCCAAAGTCGCCGATGCTGTAATTGAAAGCTATGGGGATGCCTATCCGGAACTCAAAAAGAACCGCAAGGCGATCCTCAACAGCATCGACTTTGAAGAAGACCGCTTCAACAAGACCCTGGATAACGGTATTGCTAAACTGAACGAGATCATCGAAGAGATGAAGAAATCCGGTAAGACTGTTGTCGATGGTGCAACATGCTTCACATTATATTCCACATATGGCCTGCCATTGGAAATCACACACGATTTTGTCCGTGATCTCGCTTTTGATGTCGATCGCGAAGGTTTTGAAAAGGCGAATATTGAGCACCAGGAAGCTTCCAAAGGCGGTAAATTCAAGGAAATGGGCAATGCGGATACTGAAAAATATGAAACATATTTGAAACAGCTTGTTTCTGATGGGAAACTTCCTGAAGGGAAAGTTGTTCAGGATCCGTATACTTTGGAACCTGTTCATACCTCAGCTGTTATGCTCCTGAAAGAAGGAGAACCGGCTGCAATTTTGAATGAAGGCGATGAAGCTGAGATCATCACACCCGCTACCGGGTTTTATTTGGAAATGGGCGGTCAAATCGGAGATACCGGCGAAATTATCAATGAAGACGGATCTGTATTCACAGTTGAATCCGTTCGTAAACCGGCAGCCGGTATGATCGTTCACTGTGGTAAAATGACCCGCGGTTCCATTACCCTTGACGATAATGTCTCTGTGCAGGTAAACGCACGCCGCCGCCATGACATCATGCGCAATCATACCGCTACCCATTTGCTCCATGCCGCTCTGCACCAGGTTGTGGGTGAAGAGGCTCGTCAGGCAGGCTCTTATGTTTCTGATACCCGCCTTCGCTTTGACTTCAACTCCAATAAAGCCTTGACACCGGAACAGCTTTCGGAAATCGAAGACATCGTCAATGAAAACATCCTCTCTGATCAAATAGTCTACACGAAAATTGAAAACATCAACGAAGCTCTTAACGAAGGTGTCACTGCCCTGTTCAATGAAAAGTACGGAGAAGAAGTCCGCGTGGTACGCATCGGAGAAAACGGTCAGACTTCTGCCGAACTTTGCGGTGGTACTCATGTTTCCAATACAGGTGAGATTGGCTTGTTTGTTATCGTTTCAGAAGGTTCCGTTGCTACCGGTATCCGTCGTATTGAAGCCATCACAGGGCGTGAAGCCAGTGCTCGCGTGCGCAAGGCTGCCGCAAACATGCGCCAAATGGCCGCAATTCTGAGCGTACCTGTTGAAGAAGTTGTTCAAAAAGCCGAACAAAACCAGGCAACTATTCAGAAAGCTGCCAAGGATATTGCCGAGATTCGCGCAAAACTGGCAATGACGAAATTTGATGACTTGAAACGCCAATCCGTGAAAATCGAAGACACCAATGTTCTGGCCGTTCAGGTTCCGGATGCCACTCCGGAAACACTTCGGGAAATGGCAGATAAATTCAAGAATGAGAATCCCAATGCTGTAGGTGTTTTCAGTACAGTTCAGAATGGTCAGGCTGTCTTTATTGTCAATGTTTCCGACGAACTGGTTAAACGCGGCATAAAGGCCGGTGAAATTGCCAAACAAATTTCCGCAATTGCAGGTGGATCAGGCGGCGGCCGTCCCAATATGGCTCAGGCAGGAGGTAAAATTCCTGAGAAAATACCGGAATCACTCGATTTAGCTCTGAAACTGATCCGTGAAAAAATCGGAAAACATTAACCGATAAAAAATATTTGTTTCAAAAAACAACAGCTTCCAATCAGGCAGCTGTTGTTTTTTGTAATAAATTATATAATTTATATAACCAATGCTTTTTTTGTATAAGCATCTTTCTTAAGAAAGTTGTTTTACCCCTGTATTATAGAGCGCCGATAAGCATCACGTAAAGCAACAGCTTTCGCAGCACCAAGCGCAGTACAAATCGTCGGTTCATCGACCATGTAAGCAGGAATCCCCAGCATTTTTGTCAGATATTTATCAATTCCGCGCAGCAAGGCAGTTCCTCCGCAAAGTGCAACACCTCTGTCAATAATGTCTGAAATCAATTCAGGTGGTGTTTTTTCAAGAACTTTTCGTGTTGTTTCTGCTATATCTCTTAATGGTTCCTGAAGTGCCTCTACGATATCCTCCGTTGTTACAGATACCGGTTTCGGAAGACCGGTCACCTGATCCTGACCTTGAATTTCCATTGTCTGAGACTGCTCTACCTGAACCGCAGAGCCGATGCGTGTTTTGATCTGCTCAGCAGTTGGCTGCCCAATAATCACGCCGTATTTCTTTCGGACATAGGATTGGATCGCTTCATCCAGTTTGATTCCTGCCGTCTGTGTAGTACCTGAGGTCACAACGCCATTCATTGCAATTACAGCAGCCTGTGTCAAACCGCCGCCGAGACAAATGACCATATTACCGGAGGGTGCCGCAATTGGAAGATCAATCCCAATGGCAGCAGCCAAAGGCTGTTCCATCAGCATAACCTCACGGCTGTTTGTACCAAGACCGACTTCTCGGACAGCCCGCCTTTCCACAGATGTAATCCCGCAGGGAATCGTAATAAGAATTCGGGGACGGAAGATCATCATAGACCCACAGACCTTCTGAACAGCGAATTTTACAAGATTTTCAGTAATTTCGTATTCTGCAATCACACCGTTACGCAGTGGATAAACAACATCAATAGATTCAGGAACTCGGCCAACCATATCCTTAGCGGCTTGCCCCCATTCAACCATTTTCAGCTCTTCAACAATGATAGCGGCAACAGTTGGCTCCTGCAAAAGCAGCTGCCTGCCTTCAGCGATTACAGTATTCAGTGTACCTAAATCAATACCAATATCTCGTGAAAAAAGCGGCATAATTCATCCCCGTAAGTACAACTTCCTATAATAATGCGGTAAAACGGGAAACACTTTAGCGTTTCCCGGTCTTTCTTTAGAATGTATCTTATCTATATAAACAGATTGGTTTGATACATAAATTTGTTTTTATATATGATAATTACATGAAATATGCCAACCAACAACCAGATGAAGTTAATCTCTGCAGAAAATATCACGCGTATACACTTTATTTTTCACATCATCCAAAATATTATCATAACGATTCGCTATAATGGCATCCGATTTTCTCTTAAATCGTTCGATATCATTTACAACCAGACTACCAAAGAATCTGCTGCCATCTTCCAATGTTGGTTCGTAGATAATAACTTCAGCACCTTTTGCTTTAACTCGTTTCATAACGCCTTGCATCGCAGATTGTCGGAAATTATCAGAGTTGGATTTCATTGTTAAACGATAAACACCAATCGTTAACGAATCACCTTCCGTACCGCGCAGACGTTCATCAATACTGAAATCACTAAAACCAGCCATCTGCAATACACGGCTTGCAATAAAATCTTTTCGAGTACGATTCGTTTCAACGATTGCCCCGATCAAATTTTGAGGAACATCTCGATAGTTTGCCAGCATTTGTTTTGTATCTTTAGGCAAACAGTATCCACCGTATCCAAATGAAGGATTATTATAAAAATCACCAATACGTGGATCCAGACATACTCCCTTTATGATATTGCCGGTATTCAAATCTTTCATTTCAGCATAAGTATCCAGTTCGTTGAAAAAACCAACCCGCATCGCCAGATAAGTATTAGCAAAAAGCTTAACTGCTTCAGCTTCTGTGGTACTCATGAATAAAATATTTACATCCGGCTTTTCAGAACCTTCACGAAGTAATTCTCCAAATTCGTGGGCAGCTTCTTTGCTTGATTCATCACAACCAACGATGATTCGCGATGGATAAAGATTGTCATAAAGCGCTTTTGATTCTCTCAAAAACTCAGGGCTGAAGATAATTCTGTCTGTTCCAAAATTTTCCTGAACAGATGCCGTATATCCAACAGGAATTGTTGATTTAATGACCATTATCGGTTTTCTATCACGTCCTTCTGTTGCTTCCAGTACAGATGAAATCACAGCTTCGACAGCGCTGGTATCAAAAAAGTTTCTATCGACATCATAATTCGTCGGGGCTGCGATGATCACATAATCTGCATCTTTGTATGCTGATTTTCCATCCAATGTAGCAATCAGATTGAGCTTTCTTTTTCCGGCTTTTGCCTCTGAAAGATATTTTTCAATATATTCATCACCGATTGGCGAAACAAATCGGTTTAATTTATCAACTTTTTCCGGAATGATATCAACAGCTGTAACATTATTTTTTTGAGCGAGTAAAACAGCTAGAGAAAGCCCCACATAACCAGTTCCAGCAACTGCGATTTTTTTATTCATTTCATCTCCCGTATAAATACCTAATCATGGCAATAATTCTTCTTATTTTAAGATTTTACCATGGTTATTACGTTATTCAGCTTTGTAATAAACAAAGAAAACACATATTTGCTTTCTTTGTTTATTACGACGGTTATAACAATATTCTGTTGTAAAAGCCAAAGAAGCATAATTTAAGACAAACACAAAAGCTTCTATCAAGGTTTGTATTGTGTTGTTTTGACTACTGCTTGGAAAGACTTGCGTTGAAAACACATAGAACCTCCGTACGAATAACGAAATAAATAGTAGTGTGTGGGAGGAACCTCGCAAAGTTTTAAAATTAAATAATCACTATTTGTCCTATTTATTCAAAACATTTGATAAAATAGTAATTCAGCGTTGTACCCTTCGCTGATAATATGTGAATTTCACAAATATTTGAAAGGGCTTGATAAATGAAAATTTTATTGTTAAAAGATGTCTATCATCTTGGTCATGCAGGCGATATCAAGAAAGTTGCAGATGGTTACGGCCGCAACTATTTGATTCCGCAGGGTTTTGCTGTTATGGCAACCGCGGGCGCACTGAAACAGGCTGAATCTATTCGTGCTAAGGCCGAAGTTATTCGCAAACAGATGAACACTGAAATGAGTGCTGTTTCCGAACGTATCAACGGTACATGGATCACCTTCGCAAGCAAAGCCGGAGAAACGGGCAAACTCTACGGCTCCATCACTTCACAGATGGTTGCGGAAAAGATCAGTGAAAAAGCCGGTGTTGAAATTGACAAACGCCAAATCGACATCCAGCCGATTCGTACTCTGGGCGAACATAAGGCTCATGTACGCCTGACCATCGATATCGTTCCGATCGTCAATATTCTGGTTCATCGCGAAGGCGAAACCCCGAATATTGGCGGAAGCACTGAAGCTGAAGCGGAAGTTGTTGAAGAGGCCGCTGAACCCGCTGCAGAAAGCGCTGAATAAGAAAACAGGATACCATTCTTTTAGGCAAATGAAGGTCTTCTCTCACAGAAGACCTTTTTTCTTTCATATTTCAAAAATAATCTCGTATAATAAATATATGTCTATTGAAGCCGGCAATATTCTGCGCGAAACCAGGGAACAAAAAGGTGTCTCGATTAAAGATGCCTCCGATTCTTTGCATATTCGTATTCCTTACCTGCAGGCTCTCGAGAGCGGAAGAGCAGAAATTATTCCATCCGCTGTACAGGCTCGGGGCTTTTTACGTATTTACGCGGAATATCTGAATTTGAGTGCATCTGATATTATTCAGGAATGGGATAATCCTGGAAGTACGTCATTGTCAAATAAACCAGAAGAAAAGCCTGACCAAAATTCGACATCTGAACCTGCACTTTCATTTTCTGCTCAAATTCCACCGATACCCGATATTTATCCGAACAATCAGGTAAAGCCTATTTTGCCACAATTTTCCGGAATACAGAATAACGGACAACTACCTAAAAGTGGATTCATAAATAATATCACTAACTCCGGTGCTCAGCCACAAATAAATACTCCTCAAAATTTTTCAACGCAGCCACCTGTCATTACGCCTTCCGATTCAAATGCAGTGTCCACAGAATTGCCAAAAGAAGATAAACAAAAGAAAGAGTCAAAAAGAATCAAAATTGGTCTTTTTCAGAAAAAAAACAAGCAAGACACGAAAGAACCGGAAATAAAAGAAAATGCACAAGATCTTTTCAACAGTATTGGTGATGAACTGTCTTTTCGCAGAAAGTTTTTAGCGCTTTCCCTGGAAGACTGTGAATCTCAAACACTTATACGTTCTATTTACCTGGAATCCATGGAGAAGGGAAATTTTGAACAGCTTCCTTCTTTGATTCAGGCTCGAGGTATGTTGAATAACTATGCATCTTTTCTTGACCTCGATGTTGATGCATTGATGCTGAAATTTGCAACAGCTCTTCAGATTCTCTCAGAAAAGAAAAACAAACGTGATGATGACAATAAAAAAACAAAACCTGCTAAAAAAGCTGGTCGGTTGAAGAAGTTTTTTACTCCTGATTTGTTTGTAGGTATATTTGTAATTGTTGGAATCACTGGGATCATTATTTATAGTGCCATTACTATTACTGCATATCGAAGAAGTATTTCAGAACCGACCGCCGACCTGGGGGTCAGTCTGCTTGAACAATATCTGGATACAACGAGAACCCCCGAATTTCTCCCAACTTCTTCTCCTACACCAATATCCGCCGGTCAAACATCAAATTTACTTGCGGAAATAACGGAAACAGAAACAACCGAAGCAGAAGAATTTTTGTCTTCACAACCCATTCAATTGTTTGTTAATGCAAATCAGAGAGCATTAATGAGGATTGTCTCCGATGGAAAGGAAGTCTTTTCCGGACGAACTTTACCAAATAATACTTATCCATTTGATGCTGAGAATGAAATCGTTTTATCGATCAGCAACGCTGATGCTATTTCAGTTGTCTACAATCAGCAGAATATGGGAAGATTGGGGAAGCTCGGCGAGGTAATGACAGTTATATTCACTTCTTCTATGGCTGCTACACCGACGCCCCAATTCAGTCCAACACCGACAAATACATATGAACCAACCTACACACCGCAGCCGGAAACTCCGCTGCCAACAAACACACCGACGCCCTATATACCATAAGAGGGAGAACAAACAAACTATGAAACCGAATACTTTTCATCTGATTTCACTGGGATGCGCAAAAAACACTGTCGATTCAACAACAATGGGGAACCTTCTTGCACGCCAGGGATATATTTTTGAAAATGACCCGAACAAAGCAGAAGTTTTGATTGTTAACACCTGTGGGTTTATCAGACCGGCACGGGAAGAAGCCATTGAAACCATTAATGATCTTGCACGGCATAAATCAAAAAAACAGCTTTTGATTGCAGCCGGATGTATGGCTGAAAAGTATTCCGATGAAATCAAATCTCACTGCAAAAAAATCGATGCACTGCTCGGAACCAGAAACATCAATCAAATCGGACAAATCATTGAAAACCTGAAATCAGGGACTTCCCTCAGAGCTGTTTCAACACAATTTGACATGGATCGTCTCAGCCAATTCGCTCTGCAGGGGAATTCTGCATATCTCAAAATAGCAGATGGCTGTTCAAGACGCTGTGCTTTTTGTGCCATTCCAGGAATTAAAGGTGAATGGCACAGCCGCCCGGCAGATGAGATATTGCGGGATGCATCCGTTCTGGATGAACAAGGCGTACAGGAATTGATCCTCATAGCACAGGACACAACCTCTTATGGAATTGACCGCGGCGAAAAGGATGCGTTACCGGGTCTGCTTGAGAAAATAGAAAAAGCAGCCCCCAATATACCCTGGATACGAATTCTATACGCATTCCCCGGATTTGTATCCGATCATCTGATTGACTTAATGGCATCTGACAATCACATCCTGCCTTATCTTGACATCCCGCTGCAGCACGCTTCTCCCTCGGTTTTGAAGCGCATGCTTCGGCCGGATAACATGGATTCGGTAAGGAAAACGCTTGAATATATGCGAAAAAGAATGCCTGAAATGGCGATCCGGTCCACGTTTATTACCGGTTTTCCCGGTGAAACTGAAGAAGATTTCAAAGAGCTCTATCAATTCATCGAATCCATGGAATTTGACAGAGTCGGTGTTTTCCCCTATTACGCTGAAAAAGGAACACCTTCCGCGCAATACGAGGATGATGTGCCGGAAGAAACGAAACTGGAACGACAGGAACAGCTCTACCTGCTTCAACAGGAGATTTCCCATGACGTCAATATGCGTTTTGTCGGAAAAACCATGGATGTTCTGATTGAAGGAATCCAGGAGGACGGCATGCTGATTGGGCGTACTTACCGAGACGCACCTGAAATTGACGGGCTGGTTTTTATCAGTGGAGATGCTCCGATTGGCGGAATCGTTCCGGTAAAAATTACAGGTGTCGTAGGTGATTACGATCTGCTGGGAAGCGCCATACCATTTCAATAGATCAAAGATAATCAAGTATCACCTGCCAGGCCTCCTTTAAAGTGTCATAAGTCCAACTACGACAATTCGCCGGACTTGTCGATGGCAAGCATATCCACTGAACAGGATATTTTTCTGAAAAAAAACGTTTATAAGCGGTTGATGCTTTTTGTCCGTTTGTAAACACTGCGTTTATGTCAGCTATGTTAAAAATCCGGTCAAGATCATTTGGCATAGCATTTTTGATAGAAGAATCATCAGCACCCTTGATGTCACAGGATGAGAAAACATCCCATATCGCGATATGATGAGTACGTAAGAACTCCAATTTTTCGCTTATAGTATCCTTCATCGGTTCATTGAACAGATCCATAAGGATCCGCCAGAATCGATTCTGTGGATGTCCATAATAAAAACCCTGCTCCCTTGATTTCGGAGATGGCATCGTGCCCAGTATCAGAATTCTTGAATTCGGCGTAACAACCGGTTCAAATGGATGTGCGATTCGTTCTGCCATGATACTTTACCTCAAAAGTTCGGATAATCAGGAATATTGGTATCTCTCTTTATAATGAATCCAAGAATTCGTATATATTCACTGATTGTGTTCTTCCATCCATCCGCCGAAAGCCACCAGAGATATTTGTTATAACCGGAGTTTGGCACCGGGTGGACATATACACGAAACGGAGCGTTTTTAAAAGAATCCGTAAAAATCATTTTAACCCGCCGAGTGTGCCATGCATCCGTAACTACCATTACACTGTAATATCCGAGGTCATACATTCTCTTTTTGATTCCGGAAGCCTCCTGCCCCGTATTTTTCGCAGTAACCTCCGAAATATAAACTGCACCATTAGGAATATTCAGACTGTCAAGCATCTCCTGCTGCAGCATTGTGTAAGGCAGCTCATTTTCACCAAAAGTCTGATTTGTCCTCGATAATATAATATTATAGGAAATCCCCTTATGATAAAGCTCCGCAGCTTCCCGTATACGGGATTCGTCATTCCCGCTCAATACCGCGATAACATCAACGGGTTCCAACGGATCAGAATATATTAAATATTTACCGGCCGCCGCAAATATGACCATTACGCAGGTTATTGCCAGAAGGACAGTCGGCAGATATTTTTTCAATTTACCGCCTCTCAGATTAACGCCTTTCGCATATTTTCAAGCGCTTTTGAAAGGGTAGCCCGATTTGTTCCCAAATTCAACCTGACAAATTTTTCATATCCGGCACCAAATGCAGCGCCATCATTTAACTGTACATGAGCTTCCTTTGCAAAGAATTCAGCAGGGCTCCCATTGATTGGAAGTGAACCACAATCCATCCACATTAAAAAGGTAGCTTCGATCTTGTTCAGACGAATAGCCGGAATATTCTTTTTGATAAAATTCATCGCAAAGTCGCGGTTTTCCTCAAGATAATCCATCAACTCCAGCCTCCAGTCCTCACAGTCACGATATGCAGCAAGACCGGCTTCCTGGGATAAAATGGAAACATGACTGCCCATTCCCCTTAATGCTCTCTGGAAAGCTTCACGCATTTCGGAATCTTGCACAATAGCAACTGAACAGGCAAGACCGGGAATATTGAAGGTTTTACTGGGCGCCATGAAGGTAATGGTGTTAGCAGCAAATTCATCATTTATGGATGCTATCGGAGTATGTTTAGACCCTTTATAAAGGATTTCGCAATGGATCTCATCTGAACAGATTTTAACGCCATGTCTGAGACATATTTCTCCCATCTTTACGAGCTCATCATGTGTGAATGTACGCCCAACCGGATTGTGTGGATTACATAGGACAAATAAGGATGTATTATCTTTAATTTGACTCTCAAATTTATCGAAATCAATCCTCCATGTCTGGTCTTCTTCCTGATAATAAAGATCGTTTGCAATTCCCTCGATTGCGAAATTATGAGGGCCTTCGATAAACGGAGGATAAGCGGGAGTTTGATAGATCAAGGAATTCTCCGCACCGCAAAAAGCATGGATCGCAAAATTGAAACCGGAAACGATACCGGGAACCATAATTAAATCTTCCGGTGTAACCTTCCACCCATAAAACTTATCCAGCCGATCACAAAACACCTGCTTGAATTCAGGACTTTCCATTGTATAACCAAAAACAGGGTGTTCAAGACGCTTCTGTATGGCATCGATAATTTTCGGGCATACCGCAAAATCCATATCAGCCACCCACAAGGGAAGTCTGTCTTCGGGATAAATATCCCACTTTACACAATTTGTATTTCGTCTGTTCGGAACCACGTCAAAATTATAGATCATTATTCCACCTTACTTTTTTCAGCAAAAGCAAAATACGTCGGGACACTATACGAATATTTTGCTTTTGGATCGAATCGAAAATTTCCAATATTTGAATCAATAACCATCTGTCTTATTTCATTTTGAATAAAATCAGTGTCACATTGATTTTCCCGATACTTTCCACATTCTATCTCAGAAAATCCGGCTTCTTTGAAATAATTATTCAATTGACTGCCAACATTTACATTCGCACCAAAATCTGATAATGCTTTCCTTTGTTTCTCTGCCAGTTCAAACAACACCTTTGGTTCCGCACGCAGCTCATCATAACAAGGCTCTGCCATTGCGGCACAGATTCCGCCTGGTTTCGTCACCCGCTTCATTTCAGCCAGAATTTCAACCGGATCCTTTACCCACAACAGAAAGTAATGACAAAAAACCAAATCAAAACAACTATCCGAAAACGGAAGTTCTTTTCCATCAGCACGAAATAATTCAATGAAATTTTGTTTTTTCGCGTATTTTATCGCTATCGGATCAATATCAACACCTGCAAATAATTTAACTTTCTCACATTGTTCATTTTTTATTTCAGACAAAACCGCTCCGGTTCCGCAGCCAACTTCGAGGATTTTTATTTTATCATCCTTAAAGTACCTTCTAAACAAATAGTTCCGAAACGGTTTTGTCCATTCTGCCTGTTGCTGATAACGTAAATGCTTTTCAGCAATCAATGAAGCAATCATTTATCCGAAAACAATGCACAGATAGAGCGTATCAGCGTCCGCCGCCGGCACAGGCACAGGCACAGCTGTCACACGCACAAGCACAGGCGCATGATGATGACCTACCGCTGCTGCCGCCACCATGACGATGACTGCTTGATGAGGAAGAATAAACAGGGCTCGGATTTGTCCTGTTCTTTATCGATGACTGGAAGGTTTTGGGATTTCCAACCAATGAATTGGCGATCTTCCTCGCACCATCCGTTATCGAACGGGCAAACATCGCACCCGGGAGAACCGGCATAGGAGTCGGCGCTGATGGGGAAGAACCAGAACGTTTCTCGTCTGAAGATCCCCCGCTTGAAACCGTCTCGGGATTATATGGACGATCCATCGGTCTGTGATAACCTGGATCGACCCGCCACCACCATCTCGGCGGATAAAATTCATAACCGGTAAATGTTTCATTGACTCTCTTCTCCGGGTCATTTTCGAGCATTGCCCAGCCAAAGTTATCACCCAGCAGTTTGCTTTTCAATTCCGGTGTATCAGCAGCTTCCACCTGCTCCCAGGCCTTATCACAGATATTCTTGTAATACTCTTTTGTCTCATTAAGGGAGAAGCCTTCTACTTTTTTAGAAACGCTCAGGATAAGACGATGCATGGTGTCACGCATTTTTGTCTTCCGTTTGTTCTCGTTTGTTTCCCGCAACGCCTCGATAAAGTTTGTCTCATATTCATATAATCCTTCCGGCAGGGGATCAACGATATCAACATCAATTGGATCCATTGATTTCACCTGAATCACATCTTTCTTGGCGAGACCGTAAAGAACCATACTGATGACCCGTTCCATATCAGTTTCAAGCAGGATGGCTGCTTCCACAGCAGTCAGACCACGTTTGATTCCTTCACCGTCTGTTTTGATCTGCGGTGGAAAATAATTTTTGCTGGATCGAATCGTTTCTTTTTTCGCTTTCTTTATTATCGACAATGTTCCCCAAACAAATAAACCTATAGGCACGAATATACACGCAAGTGTTTCAAAAATCGAAGACAGATCGATACTGGAGGAAGAACTTCCTCCTCCAGAGGATGATGTAATATTGTTCGTTGAAGTCAACGCGCTTTTTATAAATTTCCCGCCAAAAACATATTCCGAATGCATATCCGCGTTTTCGGAATACCATTCATATACAACGCAGTAATCTTCGTCCATCCATGCTTCCGGTTGAGCTTCACCGACCCAATGTTCAGGAGAATAATAATATGCAAGACCATCACTTACGTCAGGTGGAAATACGATAATAAATGAATATTTTGTCTTCCCTCTGACATATTTTGAATCGAAATAATTTGGAGTGAACTGGAAACCAGCGAACTCTTGTTCAACTTCATCAACCTTTTCAGAAGTTGCGTTAAACAGATTTTTTCGCAGGTTCGGAATCCAGACACTAACAGTTGCATTATCTCCCGTGGCGATAGAAGCCTTTCCCATTTCAAGAGAAATCCCATAGCGCAATCCGGTCTGTTCATAGTCTGCTTTAGTGACTTTGATATTGCTGTTGGTTTCACCATTAAGCATCACCTGAACATCACCAAGCGTATAATTATTATTCGGCAATCCGATATCAATATAATCTATCTTCTGACCAAGGTTATGTACTTCGTACTCAACGAATATTGTCATCGATCCATCAGATTCGACTTCAACCGTCGTCTGCGCAGTTGGAATCTCGAAAGAATACTCCGCAGCAGCATTTCCGATTACAAACAATACCAAAACCAGGAAAATTGAAAGAATTCTCAGTTTTTTCGCTTTATTTACTCCCAATCGTGATATATCCATTTGTTCTCACACTCCCAATCTCTGAACACTGACTGATGCTACCATTTTGGCTCTTCTGTGATCTGATACGTTACACCACAATAGGGACAGGTAACGGTCGGTACACCCGCAACCAGCGTAATATCATTCTTACCGAGCGGGCCGCCGCATTTTTCACAAACTAATTTGGTTGCCTTTGTTTCACCGCTGAGATCAATATTATAGGTTACATTTTTCGAGGCCTTTTCCGCCTTGCTCTTCCGTGTAACAATGATCATGATCACGGAACCGATCCCAACCAGAATGATACCTATAATCAGATTTGACGCTACAAAAGGCTCACCAAAAGCAGCTAAAATAAACAATACGCCAAAAATATAGGCAATAGCTGATAAAATAATTCCTACAATTTTCATTTACTTTTTCTCCATATTAATGATTCGTCCGCGGTTGTTCACTTCTATCTCAAATTCAGTGCCGACAGTATAGCTGCGATATTCAGTCAGGCTTGAAGGATTCAGCGTATAAGTTCTGCCGTTTTCATCCCGAAGCTGCACTGTATAGGATACAGATTGATTCCCTGTTGAATACTTTGAATCGACAAAAGGTGCTTCCGGATTTGGACCATTCCCGTTAGCGCGTGCAGTTTCGATAACACCGTTCTTCGTGACCGTATATTCACAGTATGGTTCATAGACATCATACACACAATCCTGAACGAATTGTTCGTACCCATTTCCCATATCAATTGCGTAAGGAGTACCACAAACTTCAACAGAATCTTTTACTTCCTTATCAGAGGTATAACGTTTTTTGTTCTCGCATCGGACATTTTTTGCGTCTGAAGGAAGACTGTCACGCCATCCGGAGGCACGAGAATCCACCGGTCCGATCACTTGTACAGAAGTCTGCCAGGTTTGAGAGGATACAACCGCATTGAGAACAGTATTCGGAACCGGCGTATTTACGACATAATCACCACCCTGATTTCCTGTAAAGAAGTTGCTCGTACCACCATCGATTCCACAGCCATTCAAAAGAAACATTCCGATGACACCGAAAATTATGATAAGCATAATAAATATAAAACAGCCGCGGCCTGCACAGCCATTTCTGCCCGCATTATCATTTTGTGTAACAGCCGGTATCTCATCTTTCTGTTGTGTAGTATTTAATGGTGTACCGCAGGAGCGGCACTTCAATGCTGAAACAGGGTTTTCCGCACCACAGGCAGGACATTTTACTGTTTCTTCCTTTGGACGGTCATCCAAATGGGCACTGTGCTGAGTACCATGTTCACGTTCTTTCCCTTCTGAAAGATCAGCACCACAGCGGCTGCATACTTTTGCTCCGGCAGGGTTTCTGTTTCCGCAATAGGCACAATAAATATCAGGACCCTGTTTTGCTTTCTCGATTACCTTCTCATCTTTGATCATCCCTGCGTTGGTTTGTTGTTCGAATTTTACATCTTCACCCATTGCGGCGCCGCAGCTTTTACAAGTCCGGCTGGAGCCGGGATTTTTCGCGCCACAGTTTGGACATGTCCACACCATTTCCCGATAGCCGACAACTTTTTGTGCCATAATGCGTGTTTCCCTTCGTCAAAAGAATTTATATTATTACTTATTATATAATAATTTTCAAACAATAGTTAACAAAACGCATAATAAAAAACCAAAGAGAGCGCTGAAAGTCCTCTTCCAACGCTTTATACCGATTATTTCCTATTCTCAATTCTAACAATTCAATTCATAATTCTTCATTCTTACATCTTCATTCTTCATTCCCGCCTATCCGCTGTCATGCTCAATCAGTGCCTGCCTCATTTCAGCTGCCATTTTCGGTTCTATTTCATAAAACAGCGGGTCAGCAGTGAGAAGCCTCATTTCTTTTTCTGTAAACGCAAGATAATCAAGATTTCGGAGTCTGCTTCGAAAAGCTGCCTGCTGTAAAATCCGAACGCACAGCGGAACTTCTTTTTCAGTTGTTTCGGTATCCTTTTCCGGAGTCTCGTTTTTCACCTGTTTCACGATTTCCTGTGATTGCAGATCACGCTCTGACTGTTCAGATGCAAATATCGTAGATTTTTCGATATCCTTCTTCAATTCATCAGCTACATGCCTGTGAGAATCGGTTCTGCTGAACTGTTCGCGATGCATTTCTTCATTTTCAGATACTTGTTCGGAAGAAATTTCTTCATTCTTTGATCCGATTTCTGATTTCTGATTTCTGATTTCTGAATTCACAGAAAACGCTCTTGCCTGTTGGAATGCAAGCGGTTCATCATTTTTATGCAAATCCTTCGTCCAGCTTTTTTCAGAAAAAGCAAGCCCATGAGCTACAGGTTTATAATCTTCCTGACCGTAAAAC
>CADATZ010000035.1 GCA_902791025.1 uncultured Chloroflexota bacterium
GAAATATAACAAAACCAATCTGTTTACAATAAACAGCCGTTCTCCATCAGGAAAGACGATAACAGTATATTTTCGATTTTGAAGTGCTTCAATGATCAGTCTGCGGAATTGGAATGGCGACATCTGCTGCCGTTCCAATTTTGTGTTTTCCAGGGTGAGATAAATAAACTGAAGGATTCGATAATCCGAGACATCCATAATAGAGACAGCCTTTCTGCTGCGGACAGCCGACGCCCGGCAGCGTCCCGTCAGAAAGTTTTATGGGATTATTCGGCCTGAATACTTTGAGAAATTAAACAAAAAAGTATACAGGATTTCTGTATACTTTAGGCGGGAATGACGGGACTTAATCCCTCCTGTTGACCTATGCCTTGACTGGTTTCTCTTCTTTATAATAATTACTTTTATTGTATCACAGCCTACAAATCCGAACTCATCTTCCCTAAATTATACAAAAATTTACTTGAATTTTGCTTTTCAAAACAGATGGCAAAATCTTTTGAAAATTTGTAATACCTCCACCGGATAAAAACAAGATAATCCCGGTATGAGTGGGACGATCTACCCATATCCATTGATACAGTTTGCCATCAACATCTTCAGGTTTCACATTTTTGAAAGAAAATCCATATCTTCTTTCCAAATGTTGATTGCTTTTTCATACTTTCCCTGTTTGTTCCCAGAACGAGTATTAATCAAGAATTGCAGTAATTTTTTAATAGGCTGATCTCCATAAGTGCCCACTGCATCTTCTAAGATCTTGTGCCTTGCTTCCTCTGAAGGCTTCAGTTTACAGGAGATCGCAATCCCAATTCCCAATTTGATACCATCATCAAACCTTATCTGGATCAGCTTTCCGCCGACATCCGCGATACCCGCAGCGCCGGCGCAGAATATGTAATCCTCCTGCTGCATTGCGGAGGACAGCATAATCTGATGCCCGATGCCTACACGCGCTGGATAGCAGAATATGCAGCGCGCTCCGGGGTTGATATGATCATCGGTAACCATCAGCACATTCTTCACCCATATGTACACCTTGGCAAAACAAGAGTAGCTTATTGTCTGGGTAATCTGACCGACACGCCTGACAGCAATCCGAACGGACGCGGGATCGGAGAGGAATATTCCATTCTGCTCGGAATTGATTTCGCCAAACAAAAGGATGCAGTAGCTGTGGAACAAGTTTCTTTTGTACCGGTAAAATCCGTTTTTGACGAAAGAAACCGCGCGGTGGTCCGCGATGTCGAATCTCTGATCAGGAACAGCCGCAATGATGATGAAAAAGAAATGCTCTTGAATGATCTGACCCATTTTGTAAATCTTGTCAGCGGTACCATTTCTGATAATATTCCAGTCCGCAGCTTTTATCTGCTCGAACAAGACGAATAACCCGTATTCTTTGATAAAAGGAGTCCATACAATGTCTGTTCTTCATGTAAACTCAAATTTTCCCGGCGGAGCCGTCGATAACGTTTCAATAAACGACAATACGATATGCTTCGAAGCTCCGCTCGATTTCAGCCCGAGAAGCCTCTGGTTCTATTTTTCCGTGGACGGATGCGCCGGAAAAAAAATTACGCTGATACAGCAGAAGCTCGAAAGAGTGCTCGGATACAATGAATCCAGAGGGTATCAGCCGGTCGTTCCGGTCTGGAAAGACGGCATCAACGGCACCTGGGAGCGCGTGGATGAACAGAGCATCGTTTATTCCGAGCATCCCTATACATTCAGGTTCGAGGTCTCACCAGTAAACGATATCTGCTTTGTCGCCTTCTGTTATCCGTATTTATTCAGCGACTGGGCCGCATTTCTGGAAACGCTCCCGAAAGAATATATCACCAGAAAACAGATCGGCACCACCAAGGCAGGCAGACCTTTTTACCGGTATATCATAAAAAGCCCGCACTCCGACCCGAAGCGATACATCTCGGTAACAGCCAGACAGCACGCAGGTGAGGTCAGCGGTTCTTATGTCATGGAAGGTCTTGTCCGGCGTCTGACCGACGGTTCGTCCGAAATGGAATCGCTGCTGGAAAAATCTTTCTTCTGTGTCGTCCCGTTCATGGACTCCGACTGTGTGGAAGAAGGAAAATACGGAAAGGACCAGTCCCCTGTCGACTACAACAGGGACTGGAGGTGGCGTCCCTATCAGCCGGAGATCACCGCCATGCAGGCAGAACTGGAAAGACTCGGACAGGACAGCGATCTGCTATGGGCATTCGATCTTCATGCGCCGCAGCCCGGCGGTGCATCCTACATGCCTCCGGTGAGATCCTGCCTTCCCGGCACTGTCCTCTGGAACCGTATGTGGAACTTCGGAATTGCCTATGAAGATGCCTGCAAAGGGAAGGTTTCATTTCACCTGAAAGACGTCGACACCGAAGTGCTCAATTGGGGAGGAATGAACAACCGCGCCCTTACCGAAAACTATTTTTCAGCAAGATGGCACAGAAACATGACCTGCTTCGAATACAGCTATCATCGGGACGGGGAAGGAAATGTACTGCACATACAGGACTGGCATAAATTCGGCGAAATTCTGGCCGAAACGATAGGGGCGAAATTGTTTGATTCCGCTTTAGATCCGGAACCTGACAGTGAAAGGATCCCCGAATGGGCTGTTCCGACAGTACTTACAGGATGGACAAGCGCACAGCGTATTGATGGAATCCGCATAGAGGAGAAAGGCTCCTCCATATCTTTGATACCATCGGAAGACAGAAACCACTGCTGGCTTACTTCATCGCTTGATTCCCGGCAAGCAGACCATTGGGAAATTTCGGCCGAAGCCGACACAACGATTACAGTTTATGCTTCATATTACCGTGATGGTCTGCTGGTGGATCACGCCCGCAAAGAGTACATTTACCTGACGGCAGGACAAAACTGCAGATGGACTCCGCCAGAATCACCTGAAGCTGAATGCTTTACAACAATGAGCATTATCTGCAAGGATCTGAAAGGCTGCCTTACTGTCACAGCAGGGTAAAACCTCTATATAACAAAATGTTTATAGACCTTCATTCAGGAACTAATATCGTCGGCAGGATGATGGGCTCCATTTCCGGGCAGCGGGAATCACTCACGACCGTGATCACGTCCAGGCTGAAGATAATTCTTTGAGCAGATCTTCCCGAATTACTGATGATTCGGGAAGATCTGCTTTTTTGTAAACCGGTAACAGACCGGGACAGCGAACAGGAACAGCGTCAGCGGAATCATACGCGCATCGACCTGCAGGATCCGCATCGGGCCAGCTACAGATAAGGACCAGGGTATCATCGAAGAAACGACGATCGCCGAATTCTCTATATCCAGCGCGATTTCTTCTTTCGAACAGCCGTCATCCAGATACGGTTTTTCAATAATTGTTTTCAGCATAATGGCCGCAATCGTCTGACTGCAGAACGCCGCCACCAGTACAACACTGAATGCGAACGTTGCCGTGAATTTGTCAATTCTCCGATAAGCCCCGGAAACAGCGTTCTGGACCTGATCCAGGCAGCCCGTAAGCTCAAATATTTTTGCGAAAGAACCGGACACCAGCATGATGATAAAAACATCGATCATTGAAATCAGTCCGCCGCCGTCAAAGATCGTTCCGGTTTTCAGTCCCTCCGGGTGGAAACCAAACACCGCGCAGCGCAGGATCTCCCCGATGGAATACCCCTGAATCACGGCGGCCTCTATTCCTGCACAGAGCGCGCTGAGGAGAATCGCCAGTTTTACATCGACCCGCATCATTGGAAGCACCAGAGTTATGAATACCGGAAGCAGCAGCCAGGCCGTCATATTAAAATCATCACGCATGAATTCAAGAAACTGCAGATCAGGACTTTTAAGTGGATAAAAGAAAGACGCGGTCCCGTAAAAAATACTGCAGATAATCAGCGGAAGGATGGATGTTTTCAGCATTCTCCTGACATTTCCAAATAAATCCGTACGGGTTATGGCAGCCACAAGGTTCGCGATGGACGCCACCGGGGAACATCGGTCCCCGAAATATGCCCCGGACATAATCGCGCCAGCCGCAAGGATTGGATTGACACCGCCGGATCTTCCGACGCTTATAAGGATTACGCCAACAGTGCTCGCCACACCCCAGCAGCTTCCGATCGCATAAGAAATGACCGCTGAAATCAGAAAAGCGGCCAGCACAAAGAATTTTGCCGGAATGAGCTTTATTCCGTAATAGGTACTGAAGGCGATCGTACCGCTCATCCGCCACATGCCGGTCAGGATCCCGATCAGAAGCATGACCCTCATTACAATCAGGGAGTCCTTCATTCCGGAAACCGTGGCGTTAAAAACCTTCCCTGCCGGGATTTTTCTCCTTAGTGCTATGATGACAAAACAAAGATATCCTGCCAGCAATCCCCAGGCCATTGCGTGTCCCGTTACCAGGCACGCCACCACTGCAGCTAAAAATATTACGACGCCAACAATAAAGTCCATATACAGCTTTCCTGAAAGGCCAAAGCCCTGTGATACGCAGAATCCATAACTTACAGATCCAACATCATCGGCGGCAATTAATCATAAACGGAATCATCCGGTCAGTGATTAATACCGTCCCGTGAACGAAAATTGATAATATGTGCAGCCAGAAGAAATGAACAGACATAAAAACTGTTCTTAATCGCAACATTCTTTCCACGTATAATTAATTTTGTATAATTATTATACAGCAATTCAGATAATATTCATACCCAAATACGCTTATTGGATAAAACCTGTTACTGTCAGAAAGTTCAGTCAGACACTTATAAAAGCCGGAGGGTTTTCAGACGCATTTTACCGAAGAGCTTTCCGGGCAAGCAGGAAAGTTCCCGGCCCTTTTCGGATTACAGCTCCTCATGGTCCCGGCAGTGCTGAGCGTTCCCCATTGCCGGATAAAAGAAAGGCAAAACAGGGATCATATATTCTGACCGACCTCAAAAATCAGTCCGATCTGTTTCCCAAGCGGCTGAATCCCGGCCCAAATGTTGTTTCCGGTTCATCTGTGGTCAGCGTGGAGAACCAGCCCCGGATCGCAGCACGAAGCCCGCCGAACCTGCAAAACATAAGTGTTTTATTTTGAAACATTTTCATGTTTTATATGATATAATATTAATCAGAAATTATTCTGTTTCCGGATACAGCATGATGTGCTGCCGTTTCAGAAGCGGCAATCCGTGTCTGCACGGATTGCTTTCAACAAGAGGTTCTGCTAATTGGAGGAAAAAAATGGACTGCGGATTTCAAAACAAGGTCGTAATTGTGACCGGCGCAAGTGCCGGTATCGGCGAAGCCATCGCGCATGCGTTTGCAGAAGAAGGCGCAAAGGTCATCTGTAATTCCAGGTCATATTCTTCAATATTAAATACAGTTGATGCCATTAATAAAAACGGCGGGACCGCAGCTCCCGTATGCGGGGACGTTTCCGATCCTGAAACAGCCAATAAGATCGCCGCCGAAACGATCGCCATATATGGCAGGATCGATATTCTGGTCAACAATGCAGGGATCGTCATTCCGGGCACCATCTATACCCTGACCCTCGAAGATTTTGAGCAGTCGTTCAATACAAACGTGCGAAGCGTATTTACACTGAGCAAAGCAGTCATCCCGTATATGCGGAAAAACCCCGGCGGCGTGATCGTCAACATCGCCTCGATCGCAGCTCTCAAAGGCACCCGGAATCGTCTGCTATATTCAGCTTCCAAAGGCGCAGTCGTTTCCATGACCCGCTCCATGGCTCTGGATCTGGCCCCGGAAAATATCCGCGTCAACTGCATATGTCCCGGGATGACCTATTCGCCGTCCTTAGCCAAAAGAATCGCCGATACTCCCGACCCGAAAAGCACTGAGGCGGCCTTTATCGCCGCGGTTCCGGTGGGAAGGCTGGGACAGCCGGAAGATATCGCCTCATCCGTTCTGTTCGCAGCAAGCGACAGGAACAGTTTCATGACCGGAAGCGTGATCACGGTCGACGGTGGAAAGAGCCTGTAGGGAGGGCGCATGGAGAAAATACACATACTGTCCGTCAGCCCCTATACAGGGCTCAATGAAATCATCATGAACGTAGCCAGGGACTATCCCGAAATCGAGGTAGACCTGGTCCAGGGAAATCTGGATTCCGCTGTCGAGGAGATCCAGAAGCTGGGGATTTCCCAATACACCGCCATCATGTCCCGCGGCGGCACCGCCGCAGAAATGGCCAAATACTTCAAGATCCCGGTGATCAACATCAGCATCAGCATATATGATTTTATGCGGGCGATCAAACTGTCGGATAACTTCACCGGGAAAAGGGCGATCGTCGGGTTTCCGAACATCACAAAGATCGCCGAGAAAATTATCAAAGACTTCTCCCTGACAGCGATCGATATTTTCACCATCAATCAGCGTGAAGAGATCAGCACGCTATACGAAAAACTGATCAAAGATGAATACCGTACGATTATCGGGGACGTATACGCGTGCGACAGCGCCAAACCCTATCTGCTGAACACGGTCCTCCTCACTTCCGGTTATGAAAGCGTCATCAACGCTTTTGAGGAGATCATCCACCTGACCAAAAGCCAGCGCTATTCCCAGCAGCAGATCCTGCTGTTCCAGAAAATCATACAGCAGTCCAATCAGCAGGTCGTGATCATCGACGCCAACGACAATATCGTGTACAGCAGCCTTTCAAAGCTCTCTCTGACCAACAGGGACCTTATCGCACTGGCGAATTCGATCATCGAAGAAGCCTTCGAAATAAAGGACTTTGAGAACGGCACATACAAGGTCTCAAAATATTCCTACAGTATCCTGGAAGCCCGGTTCTTTACCCTGATCTTTGAGCAGATCAGCCGGACAAAATTATCTTCATCCTACCTGAAGGTATTGAATGACAATGTGCTTTCGTCAGAGGATATCGTGAGATCCTCCGTGTTCAGGTCCTATTTTCATCCGTACGCCAATATTTCCAGCGGGCTGAACATCCATAATCTCCCGATCCTGTTGACAGGTGAACCGGGGACCGGCAAAGACGCGTTCGCGTTCTATACGCACAATTCAAGCAACAACAACCGGAGTCCGCTGATCATGCTGGACTGCAGCAAAGTCCCGGAGGATTCGTGGGAGGACTGCCTGGACTTTTTGTCGAACATGGATCATTTCCCGACCTTATATCTGAAGCGGCTGCAGACCATTCCGCTCAGCATGCAGGAGCCGCTTTTCGAGATCCTTCAGATGCTGATCAAAAACCGGGTCCGCCTGATCGCGTCCGCCAACAGCGATTTGCAGCAGCTCATCGAAATGGTGTCCATGGTCGACCGGTTAATATCCATGTACGACATCCATCACGTCCATATCTCCTCTCTCAGGGAAAACCTGGACAGATTTCAGGAACTCACCGCCATCTGCATCAATGAAGCCAACCTGAACTACGGCAAGCAGATCACCGGCATTTCCGAAAAGGGGCTCCGCCTCATGGAGCAGTACAGCTGGCCCGGCAATCTTTCCCAGCTCCAGCGTGTCATCAATTCTCTGGTCCTGGACACGGCAGATAACGAGATTTCCGAGCTTTCGGTAAGCCGGGAGCTGAACGCGGAGGACAGCCAGATCCAGAGCCGCGAAATTTTCCCCGACCTGAATTTGACCCTGGAAGCAGCGACCCTGCAGTACATGCGGCTCGTCCTGGAACGTGAAAACGATAATTACTCAAGGGCAGCCGCGAAACTGGGGATCAGCCGGACAACCTTATGGCGGAGGATCAAAGAAGACACCGCGGGTAAAGCCGGCTGAGCTGCCGCATATCCGATCAAAAAAAGGATCCGGGAACTGCAAAACCGTCCCGGATCCTCTTTTTTTATCCGTTCTGTCTGAACGAGCGCTTATTTTGCACGGCCCGCCGCCATCCGGAGGGCATAGTCAATAGCGTTCACCAGGCTCAGTTCGCTGCTGGTCCCTTTCCCTGCCAGGGCAAATCCGGTCCCGTGATCGACGCTGGTCCGGATGATGGGGAGCCCCAAAGTGATGTTGACGCCTTCGACGGCTTTCCACGCCCCTTTATCCCGGTCATAGACAAACCCGACCGTCTTGAGCGGAATATGGCCCTGGTCATGATACATGCACACGACGATATCATACCAGCCTCCCAGCGCTTCAGGGAAAACGGTATCCGGCGGGATCGGACCGATCGCATTAATGCCTTCCTTTCTCGCGGCCTCAATGGCAGGGGTGATCTCTTCAAATTCCTCGGTCCCGAACAGTCCGTTTTCACCGCAGTGCGGATTTAATCCCGCCACCGCCACTTTCGGGGACTCGATGCCGAAGTCTCTGCAGGCCTGATTCCCGAGACGGATCACTTCCAGGACACGGTCTTTCTTCACCCGTCTGCATGCTTCCAGAAGCGACACGTGCGTGGAAACATGGATGACCCGCAGATCGTGATGGGCCAGCATCATGGCGTATTTTTTTGTCCCGGTATAGGTGGCATAGATTTCGGTATGGCCGTCAAAATGCGTATGCCCGTCAGATTTTTCCCCGTTGTAATACGCGAGGGCTTTGTTCAGCGCCTCCTTATTCAGCGCGTTGGTAACCGTTGCGTCGACCTCACCAGCCATCGCGAGCCGTATCACTTCGCGAACGCTCTGGAAAGCGGCGTTTCCCCCTTCCACGCTGACTTTCCCGATCTCAAAAGATTTCACGTCTTCGATCAGGTCCATATGCAGGACATCCACCGTGCCGAACTCAAACAGGGCATCCGAAACTTTCTCACAGCGATGGATCCTGATATCCGGACGATGCACGAAAACGCAGGCCTGCTCAAGGATTTTTGCATCCCCGACTACGATAGGCCGGCAGCGTTCGTAAATGTCCGCATGGCATAAGGCCTTGATCGTGATCTCCGGACCGTTCCCCGCAGGATCCCCCATCGTAATGCCGACAACAGGCAATTTGTTCATATTCATTCTCCCCTTCGTTCAGTTCATTCCCTTATCAGCGTTTTCCTTCAGGACCTTCTTCAGCGCTTCAATGCCCTCGTCCGGCACCCGGTTGAAGGGAGCCCGGCATTTCCCCACGGGATACCCGAGCAGTTCAACCGCTGTTTTGATAATTGTGTTGGGGTTGCCGTATTTAAAGCAGCTGCGCAGATTCTGGATGCTGGCGTTGGCCGCCTTCGCCTCTTCGATCCTGCCTGCCGCGAACAGGTCGTAAATGGAGGCCATCGTATGGGGGTAAACGTTCGCGCAGCCGGCAATGCCGCCGGTACCGCCCGCCAGCAGCGTCCAGATGATCAGCTGGTCATTGCCGGAGAGCATCGAAAACTTTCCGTTCTTCTTCGATTTTCCGGCCTCAAGGTATGCCAGGATATTGGTAAAATTCCCGCTGGAGTCCTTTGCCCCTACGATGTTGTCGATCTCAGCAAGTCTGCCCACCGTAGCCGGCGACAGGGCATTTCCGGTTCGGGCCGGGATGTTATAAAGAACGACCGGCATGTCCACAGCCTCAGCCACCGTCCGGTAATGGGCATAGAGTTCCTCCTGGCTCGCAGCCGCAAAAGACGGCGTGATAATGGAGAGTACATCCGCGCCGATTTCCCTGGCCAGCCGGCTTTGTTCGATGGTTTCCTTTGTCGAAATGCAGCCGGTTCCGGCGTAGACCGGGAGGCGGCCGTTCACTTCCTCCACGACGGTCTGCAGTACCAGCTTTTTTTCCTCACCGCTCAGAATATATCCTTCGCCGTTCGTACCGCTGCAGAAAATGGCGTGAACGCCGCCATCGATCTGCCGCTTGACCTGATTGCGCAGTTCCGGGACATTGACCGTCTCATCCGCATTCATCGGTGTGACGATCGGCGTGATAATCCCTTTGATCTCAACAGATTTCATAATTATTGTTCTCTTTATCCTTTGTGTTAGCGTATTCCGTTCTTTCCAGCCTGAAGCCAGGCGTTTCCCCAATGTCTCAGCGGGCTTTATTTCATCACGGATGAATAAATATCCCGCGCGGCCTCTGCAGTCACCAGGCGCATATTGTTCTTCAGCAGCCGCTGCTGTTCCAGCCCTGCCTCCACCAGCCAGTCCAGGTCTTCCTTCGGCACACCGAATTCGCCCAGATCCATCGGGATATCCAGATGCTTCACGATCTTTTCGAGCAAATCAATGACCCATGCGGATTTTTCTTCCGGCGTGACACAGGATTTGACTTCGTCATGGCAGCAGAAGTCATAAACATTGGCAAGACGTTCGCGGATGGCCAGTTCATTAAACTTCATGACCGGGACCAGAAGGATCGCATTCGAAACACCGTGCGGGATATGGTAACGGCCGCCCAAAGGATAACTCAGCCCATGGACCGCCGTGGTGCCGGAGGCCGTGATTGCCAGCCCGCCGTAGAAAGCCGCGACCTGCATGATCTTCTTGTCCTCCATGGCGTTCCGGTCATCACAGGCCGGAATGATGCTTCTGAAAATCATATCCAGACCCTGAATGGCAAAAGTGTCGGAGAGCGGATTTGCCTTGTTGGAGGTATAGCACTCGATGCAGTGACAAAGCGCATCCACACCGGTAGAGGCGGCGATCTTCCGCGGCAGATCCTTGATCATCCGCGCGTCGAGGATCACATAGTCAGCGATCATGTTCTCATTGACGATCCCGATTTTGACCGCTTTTTCAGGCACGGCCACGATCGCATTCGGCGTAACCTCCGCGCCTGTCCCCGCAGTCGTCGGGATCAGGACGATCGGAACGCATTTTTTCGCGAGTCCCGGCTGATCCAGCAGCTCCTTCACCCCGTATTCATCGGTGACAAGAATACTCGCCAGTTTTGCTGCATCCATAACGCTGCCGCCGCCGCAGGCGATGATCAGGTCGGAGGAACTCTTTTTGAATTCGTCGACCACTTTCTGGACCTGCTGGTAGCTGGGTTCCGGCGGAAGATCATCGAGCACGAAATATTCAGCGCCGGATTCTTTCACCGCATTTTCCGGAAGGGCAAAAAGTCCCAGATCCTCAAGGCTCTTGTCCGTAAACATCGCGACCTTTTTCGCATTTACTTTCTGAATGATCTCAGTGATGTTTTCGATCGCATTTTCACCGCCGTATACCGCATGCGGCATTTTCAAGCTATATTTATTTACGCTCATTGACAATCTCCTTATGTTTTTTCAGCAACTTTTCAGTGACTCTGCCTGCAGTTTCCTGAAGGCCTGCACGATCGCATCCTCATTTCCGAAAGTACCTGATTTCGTTATCATCCGGAGTCCGGGGAATGCACCGCCCCGCAGGAGCAGCATCGGCATTCCCGAGATCACCTCGTCGACGATATCCGCCCCTTCCGCTCCTGCTTTCTGCAGCAGAGATACCGCAGTATCGCCTCCTGTCAGGAATAACCCGGAGACTTCCGAGCCTGCAAGCACGCGTTTCCCGATATTCCCCAGCAGTTCATCGGTCTTCCTGCTGACTTCCATTCCCGCCAGGCCCAGTTGTTCTGCGGCCTGTTCCGGACATATCAGATCCTGCCTGTCCAAAGTCGCGTCCGAAACGATCAAAACATCTTTCCCGTTCCGCAGCAAATCACATGATTTCCGGACATACGCTTCCGGATCGGATCGTCCCAGGAGTACTTCCAGGACCGGGATGCTGATCACACTGATGCCTTTTTTCCGCGCGAATTTTACCTGGGCGCGCGTCACTTCGCTGACGCTGCCGGTAATGCCGAGCACCGGTTTTTCACGGCACTCCATCGCGATCAGATTATCGGCAATCGCTGAAGCACCGGCAAACAAAACCCTTCTCCCGTCATTGAGCGCGGCGCGGATCACGGTCTGCATATCCATATTGGTACAGGCGTCGGAAACAAAAACACGTCCATCCCGGAAGGATATCTTTCCGGACTTTATCTCCTCTTCGGTTATCAGCCTTACCGGTTCCTGATACACTTTTTCCAGCAGCAGCCTGATCTGAGATTCCGTGACCGGTCTTGTGGGATCTCTTGAAATCTCTGTCTCAGAGACCGGGACTCCGTTCAAAAGGTGGATGCCGTTGATCGTCGTCCGCCCCAGATCCGGAATCGCAGGCATGAACAGCACCAGCCCGCTGCCGAAGCACTCATCTGCCGCCCTGATCTCTTCGGGGATGTTTCCGCGAAGAAGCGAATCGGTCTTTTTGATCAGATATGTGAAGGAAGACAAATCGATCCTTTCCAGATCCTTTTTTACCTTTCGTGCAGCCTCATCAGCCTCCAGCCCGCGGGTCTCGGTATCTATCACGATAGAGATTTCTTCTGAATATTCTGCCGGTGTCTGAAAATAGATCCGTGCCGGGTAACCATGCCTGCGCAGCTGCACACCGGTATCCCCCGCACCCGTAAAATCATCGGCAATAATAAGATATCTGCTCTTCACTATTCCTTTTCCTCAGATTGCGTGGCTTAAGCCATTTCATAATCAGATGGACGGCTCTCAACTTTCGCCGTAAATAATACGGCCGAATGTTTTCGGGGAGGTTCTTCCATCCTGTGATCCCCGGGACCGGTTATGCCCCGAGGTAAGAACGCTGGACCTGCTTATCCGCCTTCACTTCAGCAGCAGGACCGGAGAGTACGATCCGCCCGTTTTCAAGCACATACGCGCGGTCTGCAATACTCAGGGCCATGTTCGCATTCTGTTCGATCAGAAGGATCGTCTTTCCTTCACACTGCAGTTCCTTGATGATCGAGAAGATATCCCGGATGATCAGCGGCGCCAGCCCCATGGAAGGTTCATCGAACAATACCATATCCCCGCCGGTAACCATGGCCCGGGCAATCGCGAGCATCTGCTGTTCACCGCCGGACAGCGTCCCGCCCAGCTGTTTATCCCGCTCTTTCAGTCTCGGGAAAAGACTGTAAACCCGTTCCAGTTTTTTGGGAAAATCAGACATCCCGTGGATGTAATTCCCCATCATCAGGTTTTCACGGACAGACATCGTATAAAAAATCCGGCGTCCTTCCGGGACATGGCAGATCCCCTTTTCAACGATTTTATGAGGAGCAATATTGCCGATTTCTTCCCCATTAAGTTTAATAGAACTTCCCTGGGCAATTTTATTCAATCCGGAAATCGCCCGCAGCGTACTGGTTTTTCCCGCGCCGTTGGCTCCGATCAGCGTCACAATTTCGCCTTTATTGACGGTGAAGCTGATGTCATCGACGCCCCGGATCGCCCCATATTTTACGGTAAGGTGATTTACTTCAAGCATATTGTTCCTCTTCCTTGCCAAGATAGGCCTCGATCACTTTCGGATCATTCTTGATTTCATCAGGCTGACCCTCCGCGATGGTGATACCGAATTCAATCACCTTAATACGATCGGCGATGGCCATAACCATATTCATATGATGTTCGATCAGAATGATCGTGATGTCATAGCTGCTGCGGATCTTATTAATGATCCCGATCAGGTCTTCCACTTCACTCGGGTTCATACCGGCCGCCGGTTCATCCAGGCACAGCACCTTGGGATGGGTCGCCATGGCCCTCGCGATTTCGAGCTTCCGCTGTTCACCGTAAGGCAGATTCTTGGCCAGAAAGCTCTCCTTTTTGTCAAGTTCAAAAAAGCTCAGCAGCTCTCTTGCGTTCTCTTTGATCTCTTTTTCCCTTGCCTTGAATTTTGAAGTACGCAGGAGCGAGTCAAACAGGCCGTACTTCGCGTCGCTCTGCATGGCAATCGTAAGGTTCTCAAGGACAGAAGCCGCTCCAAACAGACGGATATTCTGAAAGGTTCTGGCGATGCCCATATGCGTGAATTCATGAATCTTTTTTCCGTTCATGACGACATCATTCATTTTGACGATGCCTGATGTCGGGGTGTAAATCCCGGTGAGCATATTAAAGATGGTGGTTTTCCCGGCCCCGTTCGGCCCGATGATCGAAAACAATTCATGATCCTTCAATTTCAGGTTGAAATTCTGAACAGCTTTCAGCCCGCCAAATTCGATAGAGATGTTTTCAGCTTCCAGCAGGGACATTACTGCGCCTCCTTCCGGGTCTTTTCCTTTTTACCGTTCAGCAATGATTTTACGGCTTTCGAAATCAGCATCAGAATCCCGGCATTTTCCTCTTTTTCATACTCGTTTTCCTTTTCACCGAAACGCATAAACCCGAATTCATGCTTGCCGAAAAGGCCCTTCGGCCGGTAGATCATCGTAAGGATGAGCACCAGCGGATAAACCACCAGACGCCATTCCCCCATAAAGCGGAGGATTTCCGGAATGATCGTAAAGATGATGGCCCCGAGCAGCGCACTGCTGAAACTCCCGACGCCGCCGGTGTACAGATACAGAACGTAATCGGTGGATTTCGCGCTGTTGAAGGTATCCGGATTGATAAAGGTCATCAAATGGGAATAGAGACCGCCGCCGATTCCAGCGACGATAGCAGCAAAAACGAAAGCTCTGATTTTGGCGGCTGTCGTGTTGATGCCCATGGTCTCCCCCGCCAGTTCGTTTTCACGGACCGCGATGCAGCTTCTCCCATAGGATGATTTTGTGAAGTTCCGGAATATCAGCATCACGAGAAATACGATAATATAGACCGAAACAAAATTCGTGACTTTGGGGATGCTGTTGATCCCTTTCGCCCGCCCCGCTGCGGGCACAACCCGCCACATCACACGGATCATTTCACCGAAGCCCAGCGTGATGATCGCGAGGTAATCCCCTCTGAGGCGCAGGGAAGGCAGGCCGATCAGAAAGCCGATCAGGCCTGCAGCCAGCCCGCCGATGATCAGTGCTGCGACAAACAGGGCGTATGTCTGAAAGGTATCCGTCATATAGGGCTTGAATACGTTTTTGGTCAGCATTGCGGAAACATATGCGCCGACTGACATAAAACCTGCCTGGCCAAGGCATGACTGCCCCGTGATACCGTTGATCAGGTTCAAACTCATCGCGACAACACCGTTGATGCCGCAGATCAGGATGATATTCCGCCAGTACATATTGATCGTTTTTGTCTGGATCAGGTAATAGAGCACGAAAAAGAGAACCGGCACAACTATATAGCTCAGATACGTTTTATTTGTGTCATTATTTTTAATTTTCATCATAGCTGCTCCTAAACTTTCTCATTCGTCAGTTTGCCGAATAACCCTGCAGGTTTGAAAATAAGAATAATGATCAGGATCAGGTAAAACACGCCGAAACCAATATCAGCGTTGATACTGGTCGCGAAAATTTCAATAACACCCATCAGAATGCCGCCGATCATCGCACCGTTCAGATTGCCGATGCCGCCGATTACCGCGGCAATAAATGCCTTGTTGCCAAGTAAGGAGCCAATGCTCACATCGATCGTAGGATACATGATCCCGTAGAAAACACCGCCGGCACCGGCGAGAAACCCGCCGATGAAAAATGTGATGGTGATCGTTTTATTAATGTCAACGCCCATCAGTGCGGATGCGTCACGGTCAAGAGAAACAGCGCGCATCGCACGGCCGATTTTAGTATTATTGACAATGTAAGTCAGCAGGAACAATAAAATCAGCGCGATAATGATCATCAGAATCTGTGTTGATGATACTGTGATATCCAGGATATTGTAGAGTTTTTTCGTGATCAGCGTCGGGAAAGGCTTCGGGATCGGGCCGATGAAAGGCAGGGCACGGCTCAGATTCTGAATAAACAGGGAAACGCCCAAAGCCGTAACCAGGGATGAGAATTTCGGCTGTTCCCGCACAGGTTTGAATGCAAGCTGGTCGCTCAGCATCGCGATCAGACCGGAAGCGATCATGGCTCCGAGAAGGCATAAGATCAGGTTGTTCCCGTTCAGAAGGCTCACATAGAAAGCCGTATACGCTCCAAGCATCAGGTAGTCGCCATGCGCAGAATTAATTAGGCGAACGATACCATACACCATCGTATAGCCCAAAGACACCAACGCATACACACTACCTAACTGTAATCCGTAAATTAATAGCTGTATGATATTATTCATAATTAATTCTCAATTATTCCAGTCTTATATTCATTCGGGGACAAGCTAGCTTGTCCCCGAATGATTTCACAAAAGTTGGTTTATGGTTAGTTGCCGATTTCGCCGTAATATACACCGACCCCGTCGCGGAATGTCATCAGGACACCGGAAATCTGAGGATCTCTGTTTTCATCATATTCGAAATGGCCGTTGGGCAGTTCCATGTTTACAGCAGCCATGGCGTCGCGGAAAGCTTCCGGATCATCGACCTTGCCGCAGTCCTGGAGTGCCTGGGCGATAATGCGCATGGCGTTGTAGCTCATGGTAGCCTGGTTCATCGGCAGTTCGCCGTCCCACTTGGCTTTGTAGGCTTCAACAAATTCTTTGGCTTTCGGTTCATCGCTGTCCGCACAGAAGGTGGTCACGTAAATGATCCCTTCCAGGTCTTCCTTCGGGGTCAGCTGGGTAAGCAGTTCGTTATCCCAGGAAGCCGCGCCGACGATCTGGGTGTCCATTCCCAGTTCGCGGATCTGCTGGGTCGGAAGCGGCAGTTCGGCCGCCTGAGCTTCAATGAAGATGACATCCGGTTCCCAATCCTTGAAGGCAGTGATCTGAGCTTTGAAATCTTTGATTTCAGCACCTGCATATGCCTGGACGAAAGTCTCGCCGCCCATTTCTTCGAAGGACTTCACAAAGAAATCCATGATCCCGGTGGAATAGTCGTCAGCATTGTTGTACAGGATCGCTGCGCGGCGCTTGCCAAGGGTTTCATAAGCAAGTTTGGCAGCCAGGTAACCCTGGTAGCTGTCGATCCAGCAGGAGCGGAACATATATTCGCCGCCGACCTGTGTCACGTCCGGGTTCGTACCGGTGGTGGAAACCATCACGACTTTTTCAGAAGTGGCAATGGGGCCGCCTGCCATAGATGTGGAAGAAGAATTCGTACCGACGATCGCAACGACGCCGTCGCTGATAAGTTTGCTGACGGCATTGATCGTGATATCAGGTTTACCTTCGTTGTCTTCGATCAGGAGTTCGAGGTCGTAGGTTTTATCTCCGACCTGGAGACCGCCGGCTTCGTTGATCTGGTCGATTGCCAGCTGGACACCATGGGTTGAATACAAACCGGACATTGCCATGGAACCCGTAATCGGCTGGCAAAGGCCAATTTTCAGTGTCTCATTGGCTGAAACAGCCATGACGGAAGCAAACGCCATGATCAGCACGAGAGCTAAAAACATATACTTTTTCATTTGATTTCTCCTTTTTATAATCTTGACAGCAGCTGTCTGCTGTTTGCTCACTTGAGGGATGCGATGATTTCTCCCATTCTTCTGACTTTTTCTGAGATCGCAGCTTCGTTGGAGGTCGCGAAATTCAGCCGCATGCAGTTGAGACTGCGCCCCGGAGCAGCATAGAATTTGCTGCCGGGTACGAACGCGATATTCTCATTGAATACAGGCTCGAAAAGCTTTTCCGTATCGTATTTTTCAGGCAGTTCAAGCCAGAGGAACATTCCGCCTTCCGGCACGACAACTTTTGTCCCTTCCGGGAAAGATTCCCGGACTGCTTCCACCATCAGGTCCCGCCGGTGTCCATACACCTTCCGGACAGTTTCCAAATGTTCATCCACGTCATATTCCGACAGATAATGGAAGACCTGCCGCTGGGACAAATTATTTACCTGAAGGTCATCGATCATCTTGATATAAACCATCTGCTGCGTAAACAATTTACTGCCGACAGTCCAGCCGATACGCATGCCAGGGGCAATGATCTTTGAAACCGATCCGATATAAACCACATGATTATCTTTATCAAAACTCTTTATTGCGGGGAAAACATTACCGGAAAAACTCAGGAGCGAATAAGGGGCGTCTTCCAGGATCAGAACGTTGTATTTCTCTGACAGTTCCACCATCTTCTTCCGTTTTTCGACAGAAGTTACACGCCCGCTGGGATTCTGGAAATCCGGAATGGTATAGATGAATTTCACATCGTGTGATTTCAACGCGTTTTCCAGCATTTCCATATTCAGGCCGTCATCGTCCATCGGCACGTCGATGATCTCTGCCCGATAGCTGCGGAAGATGTCAAGTGCGCCGGTATAGCTCGGATCCTCGACAACAACAGCGCCCCCATCCGTCAGCATCGCGCGGGTGATATAGGATAATGCCTGTGTGGATCCCTCGTAAATCTGGATGTTTTCAGAAGTTGTGTTTACCTGAAAACGCTTCATGAAATCAGCCAATGTCCGTTTCAGCGGTTCATAACCGGTGGACGGCGCGTATTGAATCACCTGCCCGTCTTCATTATCGAAAATGTTCTCGGTGATCTCACGCAGTTCCTTCAGCGGGAAAAATTCTTTTGCCGGCATGCCGCCCGCAAATGAGGTAACCGCTATTCCGGCTGCTGTTTTGGCATTGATCATTGTGGTAATTGCACGAATCGCAGACGGACCGAGTGAATCTGTAAACCTTGTTTTAATTTCCATTCCTATATTTCTCCCCATTCTTTTTCAGTTTCTGCAATCAAATCATTGATTTTAATGATCTGCTCATCGATATTCTTTATTTCCTCACTGGTGATCGGTTCGGTCGGCAGCGCTGCACGCTTATCCGTAAAGCCGAGCCTGCTGACGGCGTATTTTGTCGATGAAGTCTGATTTTTGGCCATCGGATATATTTTGTCGCATTCCATTACGACGTCATTCCAGGCGATTGTGCCTTCTATGTTTCCTGCCGCGCCATATTCATACATGCGGATGAACGGTTTAGGAAATGCAGTTGCAAGCGATGGCACATACCCGTCAGCGCCAAGCAACAAGCTTGCCGCGGACAGTACAGTGCTGCCCTGCATAAGGAAGAAATCCTTGCGGTCTTTGAAAAAACGGAGACATTTGATAAAATCGCCCAGCCTGCCCGATGAGTCTTTGTATCCGACTACCTTATCAATTTCGCTGATTTTAAAAATGGTCTCAGCCGTGAGCGTCTGAGATGTAAACGAAGGAATATTGTAAATTACTAAAGAAATATTGGTTTGCCGGGAAATCTGTTCAAAGTGTCTGACTGTTTCATACTGGGTGGCATGCCGGGCGTAGAATACCGGCGTTATCACTGCGTACTGCCCGCCCATTTGCTCCAATTCCTTGATGTTCTCGATCACCCGTTTTGTACCGGTATCCATCACACCGCATAAAACAGGAACCCGGTCTTTCACTTCGTCAAGAGCGATCCGGATCGCGTTGTTTCGTTCTTTCTGGGTAAGCCCCATGGTTTCCCCATTTGATCCGGCGACGAAAATGCCATGAAGCCCGCTTTCAACACAAAAATCAAGAAGAGATCGGAAGCCGGCCTCATCCACATGTTCTTCTGCATCAAGAGGTGTAATTATTGGAGGTATCACACCGTGTATTTTTTTCACTTCCATTTTCGCTCCTTGAAACTGTTCATTTTTGCAACATTTTAAGCAGTTCTTCATTTCTTCGTTCTTCGTAATTTCAATTTTACCATATTTAACTTTTTGTCAAGGCCTAATTACCGGTTTATATCTGTACAATTTTGTAACACTTCAATATCGGTGATTTTTAAAATTTCAAAAAAGAAAATTACTACCGTCCGGCTGCTGGCTTTATCTTTTTACCTTACCCTTAGCTTCAGGGCTAAAGGGTTTTGTACAAATCAGCCGAATGTCCAGTTTCGCACAGATATCTTTGATCCATTTGCTGCGATGCCGTTTCCTATTGTCGAAATAGATCGTATCCGGGATTTCATATGACATAACTGCATTCCGCAGGGTATGTTCGAGAATTTCCGAAGACATGTTGTCGTAGAACACAGCTCCAGCCACGTAAATTTTTTTGGCATTTAGATCCAGCCGTTGTTGAGTAAAATTCTGTATATAAAAAAGGGCTGTTACCACCTGTTTCGTAACAGCCCTGAAAGAGTTTTTGTGAGAGGAGATTAAAGCCCTTTTTATTTTTCCGGAACCGTAACCCAGGTATGCCAGTCTTCTCCGATATCCCCGCGGTTCTTATAAACATCCATCGAATGGCCGCATCTGCAGTTCCGCTCATCAAGAAGTTTCAGCATCGCGTTCTTGAAGATCCGGGGAAGCGCTTTCGTCGAATCCTTCATGCGCTTGGCGACATCTTCCGGAAGCATGCTGGAGAAAATACCGGCATTATGCTGCGCGCTGAGCCGCGGATCACCTTCCGCATAGTTGGAAATATAGGTCAATGATGCGTAGCACATCTCCAGTTCACGGGCAAGATACAGTTCCGGAATGATCGTCATGCCGACCACATCACCACCCCACATGCCGAACATGCGGATCTCAGCTTTTGTCTCAAGCCGGGGGCCTTCCGTACATACATAAACGCCGCCGTCAAAGGTTCTGGGTTCGACTTCCCTGGCCGCCTCAAACAGTGCCTGCCGGCATTCCGGACAGAAAGCGGGATTCTGACGGATGAAGCCCATCCCCTTCCCGACATAATAGGTATAGGCACGGTTCTTGGTCATATCGATATAATCATCGATGATCACATAATCCCCGGGCATGATATGCGGCGAAATCGTACCGGCGCCGTTCCATGAAAGGACCCGTTTCGCGCCCATCTCTTTGGCAGCGTAAATATTTGCCCGGGAATTGACAAACGGCGCAGAAACCGAGTATCCGTGTTCCCCGTGGCGTGACATGAATCCGACATATTTTCCACCGAGATCCAGCACGGAAATCTTATTGGCCAGTCCGTAGGGCGTTTCCAGACGGACTTCGTCAACAATCGTACCGATATCTCCCCGGTCCAGAAAATACGCTTCTGTACCGCCCATAACAAGTATTTCTATCTGTTTTGTTTTCTGACTCATTTTCGTTATTTTATCCTTTCCTGTTATCAAAGCCTTCCCGGCACCAGAACCATCCATCCGGCGATCCGGGCTGCCAAAGCGGCAAGAAAAGCAAGGATGCACAGCGCTGTCAGGACTGTGTCGATCGTCCTGAATGCGGGTTTCCTGTAAAAGCGGTGCTTATAGAGCTTGTTTCGGAACCCTTTCGTATCAAGCGCATTCGCGACCAGCTGGATCCGCCGCAGCGACATAAAGATCATAGGCGCCAGAATAGCCGAGTATTTTCTCGCTTTCGCTTTGACGCCGCCCTGCTCAAAATCTAGGCCGCGGGCACGCTGCGCCTCGGTAATGATCGAAGCATCATTCTGCACCAGCGGAACGAAGCGGAATGCCAGGACAAACAGCTCGCTGACCGTAAACGGGATCCCGATGCCCGAGAACCCGATCGTCATATCCCTCAGTGAGGTCGATGACAGATAGAGGAAGATCGGAAGCGAACTCACGAGCATCCGCAGCCCCATGGAAATTGCCCACATGAAGCCGACATCCGAAAAAGCGATGCTGATACCGAACCATTTTTTCGTTTCAAAATAAACATCGCCGCCCACATCGCCGCCGAAAGGGATCCAGGATATAAAGCTGATCAGCGCCCCGACACCGATGACGGCAAGGTAGACCAGAAACAGCTTTCTGGACATCTTCGCATAAAGGGCTACGCCGAGAATAACGGCGTATAACAGCGCCAGCAGCAGCGGATGCTGAATGCAGAACGTCGCCGCGATCGCGCAGAGCATAAAGACGGTACGGGTCGTCGGATGAAGCTTCTGAAATCCGCTGTCGGTCTTTTCATAAACAAACGCGCCTCGTGTTTTTGCCATAACGCACGTCTCTCCTGTTCAGGATTTCTCCTTTTTGATTCGTCTATTTTTTCTTTCCGGCAAAAAACAGATACACCGCGATCATAACGACACAAATACCAAAGATAATATAAGCTGCAGGTGTTAATTCAGGGAATTGCATGATATCACTCCTTTTTATTACTTTTTTCAAAATGTTCGCGCACCGGCCGGACCGCATCACCGGATACGGTCCACGGTTCTCCCGGCGCACCGACACGCTGCCAGAACTGCGTGATCTGTGGCGGCTTGACGAAACTTTTGGAAAGAAAGTCCTCATGCCGGAAGACTTCTTTCGGCGTCCCGTCGATCTGGATCTCGCCGCCGCTCATCACAACCGCACGTTTGGCGTGTTCCGCCACAAGACGCATATTATGCGTGATGATCATGATCGTATGACCGGAATCCCGGATCGTGTTGATCAGGCTCATCATGTTGCAGCTGTCCCGCCAGTCCAGGCCGGTCGTCGGTTCATCCAGCACGATCAGTTTCGGTTCCATCGCAAGCACCGAAGCGACCGCGATTTTCTGCCGTTCGCCTTTTCCGGCAAAATAAGGTTCCTCTTTCCGGTATTTCAGCAGTCCGACCGCCTCCAGGGACCTGACGACACGTTCTTCCACTTCATCGTCCGAAAGTCCGAGATTTTTCGGACCGTAGGCGATCTCCTCCTCGACCGTATTCAGGAAAATCTGATGATCGGGGTTCTGGTAACAGTACCCGACCAGGGCCGCCCGCTCGACTACCGGGATCTCCTTCACCGACCGGCCGAGGATCCGGATATCCCCGGATGTCGGGATGTTCAGCCCGCCAATCAGTTTGGAGAGGGTCGTCTTGCCGGAGCCGTTCTGCCCGATCATGGCAATGTATTCCCCCTCATCGATCGTCATGTTCAGTCCGTGCAGGATCTCAGGGCCGTCCTCGGAATAGGAAAAATGCACGTTTTCGATATCAACCAGTCTGCTCATGATCTGCTCTCCGTATAAACAGACACCGCCTGGGACAGCGTGATCGGGATCCTTTTCTTATCGAATCCGGGAAGCGCGTCGAACACTTCAACGATCTGAGGAATCTGCACGCCGTACTCTTTCAGGAGAGGAACGTCGGAAAAGAATTCCTGCGTATCGCGCAGACAGATCTGCTCGCCCTCAGACAGAAGGAGGATCCGGTCACAGAAGGAAGCAAGGTCTTCCGTTGCATGCGAGATCAGGATGATCCCGATGCTGCGGTCCTTTTTCAGTTCCTGCAGCACGGAAAAAACCTCCGTCGTCCCGATCGGATCCAGCTCGGAAGTCGGTTCATCCAGCACAAGGATCGAGGGTTCCAGCGCCAGGCACGAAGCGATCGCCACCTTCTGCTTCTGTCCGCCGGAAAGGCTGAAGGGAGACCTGTCCAGGAAATCCTCCATGTGCACCATGCGGATGGCATGATCCACCCGGCGGGTGATCTCGTCGTCGGACAGGCCGAGGTTTTCCAGCGTGAAGACCAGTTCCTCTTCGACAGTCATTCCCATGAACTGCGACTCAGGATCCTGAAATACCAGGCCGACTTCCTGGACCAGATCGCAGACCGCGTATTTCGTCGTCTCATTCCCCTTGATCCGGACGCTTCCGGAAAATTCCCCGTGGAAGTTATTGGGAATCAGGCTGTCAATCGTCATCGCGAGCGTGGTCTTCCCGGCACCGGAAGGTCCGGTCACGCCGAGGACCTCTCCCGGCATCAGCGAGAAGTTGATGCCGTTCAAAGCCTGGCGTGACGAACCGATATATTTCCAGTGGAGGTCGCTCACCGTTACAAGGGGTTCCATCAGGCGGTCTCCCCGTCACGGGCCTTGTCGCGTCCGCGGTAAAGGCCGGAGCGGATCACAAACGGATAAAGGATCTTGCAGAGCGGGATGCCGAGCAGGAGCGACGGCAGCAGCTGGTTCAGGAAGGTTGTCGGGAAGAAGGCCAGCGCGACAGCCTTCGGCGTAAGGCCGAACATCACATTGATGAAGATCGACGAAGCCACGATCAGCGCGCCGACGATGCTGCCCCAGATCACGAATTCGATGATGCTGCGGCGCGTGGCGAGTCTCGCGTTGCTCACCAGGAGATAGGGGATGAAAGCGGTCAGGAAGTTCGTCAGCGCGCCCATGACCATGACGTGCGGGGCTGTTCCCTGCGTAAGGTCAGAGATCAGGTTGCCGAGCGTAATCCCGATGCATCCGGGGATGCCGAAAAGGATGCCGAAGGGTGCCTGCAGCGCATTCGCAGGGCGCAGGAAAGTCCCCGGGGCCAGCTTGATAAAGCTCAGCGTCAGCAGCGCCGCCGCGTAAATCGCGGCAGTCATGACGATCAGGACCAGGTCGATCGTTGAGCTGCGCCTGCCGCTCTCCCGCGACGCCCTGAAGTCAATGACAGCGCCGATGACCAGGCAGGCGATACCGATGATCAGGATGACCGCACCGGCCTTCATGCTGACCGGAAGATTCTCAGGCCCGGCCGTCATCAGCTTGCGCACGCCCATCAGGGCGTAAAGGGCGATGACACCGCACAGGACACGAATTCCGGAGAAAACGGCCTTCTGTGAAGATTCCGCGTTCTGTGATGAGAATGCCAGAACGGCCGAACAGATGACCGCGGCTGCGATCAAACCGACAAGCACAAAACCGAAGTTCTGCACAGTACTTACAGCGTTGACCGTAAGGTTCCCGTTGTCAAACCACGGAAGGAACGCTCCCGCGACTGCCAGCACGAGACCGATCAGGCTAAAAATCAGACCGCTTTTTTTAGATGAGCTTTGCATTGAAACACCTCCTGAAAAATTATTTGCTTTTACCGATGACAGACTTACCGGACTCCGGTCTGAAAAGGATCCCGGTACTCCGTATCATGGTATTTATAGATCAACCGGGCCGGGAAGATTCCCCGATCCGTTACGGCCGCCGATATATACTTGGGGGATGTGATGTCAAAAGCCGGATAATATCCCTTCGCGCCGTCGACGCTGGTACGCTGTCCGAGGCAGTGAAGGACCTCCTCCGGATTTCTTTCCTCGACCGTGAGACTGCCCGGTCCGTAGCATCCCCTGACCGGCCCGTTATAGCCCAGCAGATAATACGGGATATCGTTGTCGAAGGCGGCCATCGCGAGCGGATAGGTCCCGATCTTGTTCACGATATATCCGTCCATCGTGATCTTGTCAGCTGTGGAAACAAACACATTGGTTTTCCCGCACTGCATCAGATAAGCAGGCATATTGTCGGTAACCACGGTGACCGGGATCCCCATCTCGACGCAGGATTTTGCCGTCAGACGGGCTCCCTGCAGATAAGGGCGCGTTTCAGAGGCGAAGACCTGGATATCCTTTCCGTCTTCAGCGGCGTAATAAAGCATGTTGGCGAGCGCCGCCCCCGCAAAACAGATCGTCTGGATCCGGGCTCCGTCCGGGATCAGGTCTGCGGCATACCGGCCGGTGTCCCGCGCGATCCGGTTGCCCTCCTCGATCTGAGCGTACACATATTTCCGGATCATTTCCGGGACGTCTTCATTGGCATCGTAAGCCTCTTCGGCAGTTTTCATGCAGCCGTCCAGAACATATCCGATATCCCATCCGGTCGGCCGGGTGTGCAGCAGCCTGGTTTTTCCCTGTTCGAGCGCGGCAAAAAACGCTTCCCGGCTGTCACCCTCATGAGCCCTTGCATGCATGGACATGGCAAGTCCCGCAGCATAGGCGAGCGGGGGAGCGCCCTGGATCGTCATATTTTCAATCGCCAGTGCAACCGATTCAAGATCCGGGCAGGTCACATATTCCACTGAAAGCGGATATTTCCGGCGGTTGAGCATATGGACAACGCCGTTTTCCATCCACAGCGTATTAAAACGGTCCGCAAGTGTAGCTTTTTTTCTTTCCAAAATCATTCTCCTTTCTATGTGTATACTTCAGCAGAGCAGTCCTGCCAATTTCCAATAAGGGATCGAGAGGGCGATCGCGAGTAACGCCGCCCCGAAATAAAGCAGCGCGTACCGGACTCTGTATTTTCCGGTCCAGCCTTTCTCTCCCAGCGTCGTTTCCCCGATCAGAAGGAACATATTCTGATAGCGCAGGAAGAAGGAACAGATCACAAACGAAAGCACCGGGATCCAGACAAAAGGATGGATCCCATACAGCTGCCGGAACTGCGGAAGGACCGGCGCCAGCACGATGACAGTCGGCGTCAGAAGCGCCACATCCACAAAACGCCAGGCAAAAAGGAGCAGCATCATCAGCAGGATCAGCACGACAGGGCTGTTGATGTCAGAGAACAGCGGCAGAAGGATCCCCGAAAACCACTCGGAAACGCCTGAATACGAGAATATTTCGCCGATGCTCATCGTTGCTCCGACAAAAAGCACGATATTCCAGGAAATGCCGCACGCGATCTCCTTCGTCCGGATGACGCCGAAAACGCAGAGAATGAAGAATCCGAACAGGCAGACCGCCGCGTCCGGAATCCCATGCAGGGAACCGGTCGCCAGAAGCAGAAAGCTTCCGGACAGAACAGCCAGTGTCACTTTTTCATCACGGCTGAACTGCGGAAGCTTCCTGTAGACATCAAGAAATGCGCCGCTTGAAAGCTGAACCGGTTTCGAGTGCCGAAGCATCAATAAACTGCCGATGATCAGACAGGCTGTGACAAGCACTGTAGGGAATAAAGCCGCACTGCACCATCCCGCAAAAGAGATTTCCGGGAAATTGCCGACCGTGCCGAATATGCCGGTAAGGACCGGTCCGAGCAGTGATCCGGTCGGCCACCCGATTCCCGGAATGACCATCATTGCCCAGGCGGCCAGGAGAAGGACTGAGCGCTCCTTTGAACCCTCCGGGAACCCGCACAGTTCAATGCAGTTCAGCGCCAGCGGCATCGCAAGGACGACACGCACCGTGATCGACGGCGTCATGATCGAAAGAATGATCCCGATCAAGGTCCATGTCAGCACAAGCGAGGTATAGCTCACCTTCCTTATGCTTTTCAGAAGAAGAAAGGATATCCTTTTGCCGAGTCCCGTTTTCTGGAGCGCATAACCGAAAAACAGGGCAGGGACCATCGTCCAGACAGAAGACTGCGAAAAACCTGCAAAGACGACACCCGCAGGAAGGCCCGATGCGAGCATATATGCAAACAAAAAGCAGGAAGCGGCACCGACAGAGATACCGCACGGTTCAAGGATCCAAAGGCCCGTTGTCAGCAGCATGCCGGTCAATGCCCGATGTCCCCGGATATCCAGTGAAGGACGAAACGGCAGAAAACACATCAGCATGATTCCCGCTGCTGCAAATAATCCGTATGTGATTACTCTCCAGTGTTTTTTCATCTGCCGGCCTTTATCTTTTTAATTGGATGTGGTACAATCTTACTAATTTAGTACGTTTGTTACAATCGATAAAAAATATGCTAATACCATCCGAAAATATTGTCAAGAGTGAATGAACAAATCTTTTACGTTTCAGAATTTTTCAAAAGCGGAAATATGAATGAATACAGCCGGCCGGGATAATCATCGCAGCAGCAGCAAATTTATTTTGCAGTTTCCCCAAGCAGCAGCCTGCAAAATAAAAAAGAGAACGGAAAATTATTTTATAATGTGTATAACTACAAGCATTCAAAAGGGAAACAGACTGTCATTTCCGCAGTAAATTTCTTATTATGCGCTGTCTTATACCAGCAGACAAGTTTTTAAGGAGACCTATGCTCAATTCAGAATATGCACGACAAAGAATTATTGAAGCCGCTTTTGATCTTTTCGGCAGGATCGGCTACTCCGGAACAACCGTACGAATGATCTCAAATCAGGCGGACGTCTCACTGTCAGCGATTCCCTACTATTTCGAAAACAAGGAAAACCTGTATGTGCACGTTGTCAATATCGCGGCGAATGATTTCCGTCAGTACTTTTCTGAAATAACAGAAAGAACCAATTTTTTTCTCAGTTCTTCGGAGAATGACCAGCACCAGGCAAGAGAACTGCTTCTCGCTTTCATTAATAAACACATTGATTATGTGTTTGATCCCGCGAATGATAAACACCTGCGGCTCTTTTTTCAGATCCGCTATTCACAGGATGCGCCGGTGCCGGAGATCGACCAGCCCGGGCTGACAACAATCCATCCGATAGCAAAGCTTCTCCGTGTCAACAAGCCGTCCCTTTCAGAAGATGAATCCATTATTCTGGCCTATTCGATGGTCGGGGAACAGCTGTTCTTCTTCTACCACCGGCCCAGCATTCTGGCACAGCTGCACCAGGCTGAATATACGGAGGAGACTGTCCGCAAAATCCGGGGCAGCCTCATTAAAAAGCTTGAATTAGTGCTTGAAAATTAATTCACATTGGAATGAATTTTAAAAAAATTCTTTAGGTAATCATTATTCTTTTACCACCGGCAATACAGCTTTACCAGCAGAATACAGCACAACTGCATTGTCAAGCCCGAAGCAAATGCCAACAAATAAGATCCGGATAAATCATACATCAAAGCAGTTTGCATCCCGTCGGCTAAAGCCAATGAGGTTTCAACCTCTTATATTTTTATAACCGAAAATTTAAAAATAAACTGATAAAATATCTTTCCTTTTATAATTAAGGAAAAGATATTCGTATGAAAGATATAATCAATGATCCCTTCTCTGAATACATGAGGCAGGAAGATCCTGACCGCAGGAAACTTGCTCATGCCTGGCATACCGGAATCGGTTTACAGGCGGTTGACAGGTTGGAAACATCAGCTTATCTTCAGCAAACAGCCCGTGACAATATTGATGGAAAGATTACAATGGCGGAAGCCAATGATCTGATCACTCGTTATTACGAGGAATCCCCCAAACATGATGTCGATCGTCATAAGGAGGCAGATCTGGTCTCAGCGCGAATAGCTGCAATTCTTTCGGAAGAAGCCTTTGTATTTTCCGTACCGCAATTAATTGGTATTCATGCGAGACTGTTCTCAGGCATATATGATCACGCGGGAAAACTGCGGGATTATAACATTTCCAAGAAGGAATGGGTTTTAAACGGCGCAACAGTGACCTACGGGGATGCTCAAAACCTGATGGATCTGCTTGCATATGACATCAGCGAAGAGAAAAAATACAGGTATCCATTTTCGAATATATACGACATAATTCCGCACCTTGCTTCTTTCGTTGCCAACCTGTGGCAGATTCATGCTTTTGCAGAAGGAAATACGAGGACAACCGCAGTATTCTTTATAAAATATCTCCGGTCAATGGGTTTTCCAGTCACCAATGATATTTTTGCGAAGAATGCCTTGTATTTTCGGAATGCCTTGGTGCGGGCGAATTATACAGATTGGACTAAAGGAATCAGGGGAACTACCGAATACCTCGAACTATTCCTGAAGAATCTTTTAGCCGGAGAAAATAACGAGTTAAAAAACCGGTATCTCCATATCCAATGGAATGTTGAGAAACAGGACATTGACGCAATAAATCAGGACATTGGCCAGGGAAAACAGGACATTGTATTACCAGATGTTCTCTCGGAAAGAACCAGAAAGAATATTCTTGCTTTGTTGGATTGCTTTGGATTTGATCAATATTTTGGAAGAACAGAGGTAATGGAAACACTTTCATTGACTGCTTCTCCGGCTTCAGCATTGATCAGGAAGATGTTGTCCTACAAGCTGATCGTTTCAATTTCGGGGCATGGAAAGGGAAAATATATTTTCAAAAACGGTGGTTGAGTGAACTTCCCGGTCATGAATGACCGGGAAGTTCACAAATCCGACTCGTTTTTTTGAGGTACCCATACTATCGAGTTAAAGGCTACCTCAATTTCTGGTACATCAGAGATCAGACACGATTTTGTCTACTGCTTCGTACGGATCTGAATATATGGTTTTCATTGAGGACGCAAACATCAGGTTCAGCGGATAATCGAAATTTTCCGCGTTGCACCCGCAGATATCACGCCATCCATTTTTTTCGCCCAGATTAGGAACCCGCTCTCTCATAATCCTGACATCGTCCATGTAGCCATAGAGCTTCTTGCCCAGCTGAAATGCCATACCGCATTCGAATGAGGTATCGCTTTCCGGTTCCCAGCCATGAAAGTCGTTCAGGTTGGCCAGTACAATATCAGCGTTTATCACATTCTGCTGGTTATGCTGAAATATACTGTATGCCCGGGCATACGGGTCCTCATCTGCCTGCATATCCATCTCATATGGGGTCTGAAGGTAAAGTCCCTTTTTCATACAATACTGACTCAGTTTTTCGTAAAATGCGGTACGATCCGGAGAATATCGTTCGGGACATGCAAGATATACAACCGGCTTGTCATGCCGGTCTGCTTTTTTATTTCCGGGTCTCATAAAAGGTTTGGAACCATATTTGCGTTCCTCTTCCAGATCAGTAATATACGCCTCCAGACAGTCATAAAAACTGCCCTGGATAATCTTCGTCGATCCAATTACATTCGGCGAAAATGGAAGATCCCTATTCGGAAGAGGTCTGTTTTTACGGTCGTACGGAACTCCGTCCTTCATTGTAAAGTCCTGATACTTCCAGCAGATATTCCGTTTATCCCTTGTATATCCGTAGCAGCGGATCCCAAGCGCATACGCCATCCCGATCTCAAAGATACTACCGCCGTCCGGTTCCGGCCCCCGGTAATACTCCAGATCGCAGATGATCCCGGTCGAACGGTTCATACTGGCGGCACAGTTGTCGAAAATGGCATCAGCATTCAGTCTCAGATCCTCATGGTCGAGTTTTAACGGCGTATCATTCGGAAGTGTTACCTGCATCCCGTGCGCCTCCACCGCGCTCCGCATAGCCTTCAGCTTTTGATTCCCATTGATGTAAAAACATTCCGGGCCCGCAATATATATCGCCTCATTCACCGTCATCTGGCTCTCCTTTACTGCAGGATCAGGTCGCGAATCAGCTTCAGCGTCCGGGTATAGTCGGCCGTGACAGCCACATTGATCAGGGGAAGATCCTCCCAGACGAAATGATGCCGCCCGTCACGGATCGTCATGCCGAGTGTCAGACCGTCTTTCGTTTCAACACCGACATGGAATTTTTTCCATTCCGCAAGCGTCGGATCAATTACGAAACTTACAGCCATACAGTCGATTACCGCACAGTAAGCGTTGAAACCGCGGTTATGTGTAAACCGGATCGCCTGATCCAGGAACACAGCTTCCGGGCGCGTACTTGTATGAAAAGCTTCAATATCTTCAGGCGTGAAGTCAACAGAAGAATTCGTGGCCACGTCCAGACCGATTGCGTAAAAGTCCGTCCCGGATCTGTATACGATATCAGCCGCTTCCGGATCCACATATACATTCCACTCGCTCTGCGGAGTATCGCCCGTCGCGTTCAGGTAAGCGGATTCGTTTAATCCGAACATACCGGAAATGGCCACGATCCGTTTGATCAGGGGAATGATCTCAGGCGCCTTGGTAAGGGCCATTCCCACATTCGATAGAGGCCCCGTACATACAATGGTCACCTCATTGGGGTTTTCAAGGACCGTTTTTATGATCAGATCCACAGCATGTTCTCCGGAAAGTTTCAACGAAGGTGCCGGAAGATTGTTTTCAGCCTGCCCGTCGCTGCCGTGTGTAAACGGATCCCTGGGCCGCGGCCGCGTCATCGGATGAGCCATGCCGGCGGCCACGGGTATCCGATCGATTTTCAGCATTTCCAGGACTTTCAGAGCATTTTCGGACGTGACTTCCACCGGATAATTGCCGCTGACAGTCGTTACCGCAAGCAGTTCTATTCTGGAAGATTTTGCCGCCATAATGATCGCAGCGGAATCGTCCATTCCCGGATCACAGTCCAGAATGATTTTTTCTCGTTTTTCGTTTTCCATAGATCCTCTCCCTGACACTAAACAGACCGAACCGACTCCCGTTTTATCAATGACGATGGAACCATCTTCACATGGTCTATCAGTACTTCCCCATGGATCTGTCTCACAAGCATCGTAAGCGCCTCATCCGCCATCTGATCCAGATTCTGATCCACGGACGTCATCTGTGGATTCAGCAGCTGGGAAACCACTGAATTGTTATATCCTACAACCGAAAGCTGATCCGGAATCCGTATGTTCCGTTTTCCGCAGCTTCTGTAAACGCCGGCAGCGAGCAGGTCGCTTTCACAAAGGATCGCGGTAAATTGTTCGTTCCTGTCCATCAGCTCATCAAAAGCCTGTTCGCCTGATTCCAAGGAGAAATCCACGAAACGCACCAGGTTCGGATTGACCGTTATCCCCATGGAAAGAAGACCGTTGACATATCCCTGGTAACGGCAGTGCTCAAACAGTCCGTTTCGAAGTCCTGACAGGTATGCGATCTCCCTGTGTCCGTTATCGACCAGAAAGCGCGTCGCCTCGTACATGCCGTACACTCCATTGCAAAAGACCATTGCCGGGACATTCAATTCTGAAAGATAACTGTCAAACACAACGAAGGGTTTCCCCTTGCTTTTGAGCAGATCGAAGCAGTTTTCCTTTGACGTCACGGTGCTCATATACAGGATCCCCGCAACAGAGGGATCAAGCATTTCATTGATCGCCTGCCGTTCATTCTCAAACGAATCATCAGCAACACCCAGCTGAAGGACAAAGCCTCGGGCCTTTACCGTCCTGTGAATTGCCTCGATCACCATCCCGAAATAAGGATCCGCAACATTCGGAACCACCAGCCCGATCACATTTCCGACTGTTTTCTCTTTTTTCATAACATATCCGCTGTCCCGGACGATCCCTTCAAGGATATTCCTTGTCTCAAGGCTCATAGAGCCGAAATCCCCGTTCAGGTATCTTGAGACAGTGGCAACCGAGAAACCGGATTCCTGTGCCAGATCTCTGACAGTGACCTTTTTATTTCCCATAAAGCAATTCCTTCACACTAAAAGCTTCAGCATTTCCGCATCGGAACGATTTTCAACCGTCATTATCCATTTTACTCGAATGAAAGCCTAAATCAGTCAGACTGAACCTTGATGTAATACTGCCTTTTTCGGGGACCGTCGAATTCAAGGAAATAAATGCCCTGCGATGATCCCAGCAAAAGCTTCCCTTCATGGACGATGAACGGAATGGAACAGCCGACGATCGCTGATTTTACATGCCCGGCTGCGTCCTGGGGAGTATCATGCTGGTGCTTGAAATCGATGCGGGTCGGAATCAGCCTGCAGATCTCATCCTGCAGATCGATAAAACCGTTCGGATCCCAGAATGACGTGATCGTGAGGCCTGCTGTCGTATGCGGGGTAAAAACGATGCAAGTCCCTTCCTGCACACCGCTCTCCTCAACAGCTTTCTTCACTTCCGGTGTGACGTCGAAAACATCCCGATGCGTAGTTTCGATTTTTATTTTTTTCAGCATACTCCGCTCCAATTCACATTATGACGATTTCACTGTTCTTCAATCCGGCCGCATTCTGACAGAATGCCCAGTTATCTTTCAGCCCGCGCCCGCTTTCCTCTCCGGCAAGCGCCATGATATCCGCCATCAGGAACGCCACCGGCAGGAACACGGACATCGGCGAGTTGATCTCATACGCAGGTTTCGGAACAACGATCAGATTTTCTGCCGGGACATCGAAAACACCCTCTTTGTCCGTAATGATCAGCGAAGGACGCTTCAAATCATTCACGATGACTTCAGCCACCTCCTTCGCTCTGCTCAGGGCCGGGCTTTCGCTTCCGCAAATCAGGACCGTACCGATTTTGTCGACCTTCCTCATAAAGCAGTTCAGATGCATGAATTCCTCGGTATTCACAACTGATGCGTATTTTCCTGCCGCCTCAAAGGCTTTTGCCTGCCCGTACTGCGCCGCAGCCTCATCCGGACCTGCCCCGATGAAATCGAAAGCTTCCATTTCTTTCCACGCCCCGGCAAGGTCCATCATTCTGCTGTCGATCGCGGGTAGAGCTTCCATAAGGGAGATTGCCAGCGCTTTCATATCCTTCCGCATCGATTTAGCCTCGTCCATCGTGTATTTTCCGCGGACTTCGCCGAGCCGGATCGCGAAGAGCGTAAGCGCAGTCAGGCTTACGAGATATGATCTAACTCCCGGGGCGCTCTCAAATTTTGGGATATCCAGTTTCAGGATCCTGGAGGAATTCAGGCCAAGCGGAGATTCCGGATTCCCCGTGACGCCCAGCACAAAAGCTCCGTGCTTCCGGGCCCGCTGTGCACTTTCCGAGATCCGCGCCACCGTACCGGATTTGCTGACAATGATTACAAGCGGATTGTTCGGAGCGGTTCCCAGCTTTCCGGCAGGATAAAACCGGCTGAAATCGATCGCCGACATCACTTCAGTCCGCATGCCGGTAAGCTTTTCAAAAGTCCGTTTGACAGCCATTCCTGCGAAACGGGAATCGCCGCAGCCCACGATCACGATATTCTGAAAGGAAAAAATCTCCTCAAAGGTACAGACGGTTCTGGTTTTCGGTTCAAGGTCCGCATACTGCTGTTCCAGAAGTTCAGGAATACTGAGAGCCTGTCTCCGCATCGCATTGTCAATTTCCATTTTCCAACTCCTTGCTGAATCTTTCGAACAAATCCAATAAATACTGTCCTACTGTGATACTGTATTTCAATGTCGCGTCCACCAGTTCATCAGGGACATTCTGGTTGAGCCTGTGCATTTCATAGGTGAGATCGCCCTGATAGCGTATCCTGCTGAGCGCCCCGATGATGTCGTTCCAATTTCCCTTGCCGAAAAACGGGATGTAGTGATCACTGTCAATATTGATGCAGTCCGAGATATGTGTGGCTTTCAGCCTGCTTCCGATGCAGGCAAGGCTTTCGTAATGGCCGAGTTCGCTTAAAATCACATGGTCCGTATCATAACAGGCTCCGACAGTATCGCTTTCAAACGAATCGATCAGATCGACCAGTTCGCCGATATCGACTGTATACCTGCGCCGGGGCGCGATATTGTAATCCCAGAGGTTTTCAAAGGCGATTCCCACGCCTCTCTTGGCCGCGTACTCGACAACTGGAAGAAAATACTCCCGGTTTTTTCTTTTGGACGCTTCAGCCATTCGCGCGCTGCCGTAATCCGTTCCGGCATGGATCACAAGCCAGGGCACATGCAGTTCAGCAGAGCAGTCGATTGAACGAAGGATCAGCCTGTCAATATAATCCCGATTCGCAAACAGCGGATCGCAGAAATTGTAAAAAGGGGCATGTGCCTGTGTAAAAATCACACCGTTATCTGCAGCAGTTCTTTCGACTGAATCCAGCCACTCCTGCCAGTTGTCACCGACAAAAGGAAGCTTGAACGTCGTACAGTCCAGGAAGTTCAGATCCATATGTCTGAACCCGGCCGCTGCGCATTTTTCGATACTTTCCTCAATTGGTGCCATCCTGCCGGAAGGTCTTCTGAAGTAGATGTTTGTTGAAGTAGACAGTTCCAATGATTTCTCCACTCAGCAAAAATGATCTATGATTTCCATCACGCCGTCAAACAGATCCTTTTCGGCGATATAATCGGCATACTTTCTTACTGCAGCAACAGCATTCCCGACTACGGCACCGATTCCCGCATATGAAAGCATTTCCACGTCGTTTTCAGAATCTCCTACAGCGAGTATATTATCCTTTTCAATTTCAAGTACCGCGGCAAGTTCTTTCACCGCGCTGGCTTTGTTCACGTTTTCAGATATTATATCGAAGCCCTGATTGCCGTAACGCACATAGGTATATCCGGGAATCTTCGAACACATTCTCTCAATTTCATCGATCTTTCCGGAAAATGACGGATCGACAATGCTGATCTTCTCAACCTGGCCGGGGCCTTCGGAATCAGACAGCAGAAGGTACGCTTTTCTGGTACGGTTCTCCTCGCGGCTGAACCATTCATTTCTTTTATTAATATAATCCAGTCCCTCAGCGGTAACTGAAACTGCCAGATCCAGCCGGTCTCCGGCCTCCAGCACAGCGGAAAATTTTTTCCGATCAAACTGTTTTTTCACAAAACAGCGGTCCTTCCGACGTATCACAGCCCCGTTAGAGACGATTACCGGAGCTTTGATTCCGAGAAAATCGATATAATCCTCAATAAACGAAAACGAGCGTCCGGTCGAAACCGTAAACAGGATGCCCCGGTCTTTCAGCTTCCCGGCAAAGTTACGGGCATACTCAGGCAGCCGAAGGTCAGTGCCTGCCAATGTACCGTCGAAGTCGCTTACAATAAGTTGAATCATTTTCCTTCGTATTTTCCGTCTGTATCCTCCGGATATAAATCCGGAGGATACATTCATCAGGTTGGTATTAATAATTGGCGTCGATATATTCTTCCAGCTTTTCGTTGAAAGTATCGCAGATGTTGCTGATCGTTTCTTCCTTGGTCATTTCGCCGTTGGCGAAGGAGATCAGGGACTTCTGAACCAGCTGGTTCAGGTCGGTGTTGAGGATCTCAAACGGTTCCTGCATGCCGGGATCGGCGCTGTTCAGAGCGTCCATTGCCACCAGCAGGCCGGGTTTCTCGACGGTCAGATCAGCCCAGCCGGGGAGTTCATAGGTCTTGCGGTTGACCGGCAGATATCCGGTGTCCGCGCAGATCTGAAGCTGGACTTCAGCAGAGGCCATGTACTGGAGGAAAAGCCAGGAGGCTTCGATCTTCGCCTCATCGCCATTATCAAACATGAGGATGGAGCCGCCGCCCACGCACGAACCGAAATAGTCGTCAGCCGTGCATTTCTGGATCTTCGCGATACCCAGTTCAAAGCCCGCGTCCGCAGCCTTGGTCATCATGGTCTTCATCTGAGCCGAAGACTGGAAGTTCATCGCGGAAAGCTGGGAACCGAATTCACCGCGTTCATCGTCATTGACCGGTTTGAAGCCGCCGGTGTCAATAACCTTCTGCCATTCGGTCAGGAATTTATCCAGGGAGCCGTCATCACCGATCGTCAGGCGGGTCATCAGGCCGTCACGGCCTCCGCCGTTGTCACCGAAATAGTTGCAGCCGGTTTCGCTGATACCGCTGAGGAAGTTCACCAGTTCGTAGCGATCCACCTGAATGTTCAGACCGTAGCGCGCGACACTGCCGTCAGCATTGTATGCGGTCAGCGCTTTGGTCCACTCGGCAAGTTCAGCGATCGTCTGCGGGCCTTTCTCAGTATCGAGGCCGGCAGCATCGGCAAGTGTCTTATTATAATACAGCAGAAGGGTGGATGAATTCAGGGGCATCGCCACCATATCGCCTTCATACTGATACGTGCGGATCATGCTGGGCAGGATATCTTCCTTGGAGACGATCACGTCATAACCGCGTTCGAACATGTCATCCAGCTTCAGGAGGTTGTCCCATACGACGACGGAAGGAACGCCGGCGGAATAGATCTGCGCCGTATCCGGGAAGTTCGCCCAGTCGTTGGCCTGCGCCAGTTCCTTGCACTTGGCCGTAACGTCGCTGCCGACATAGGTGGACTCCACAACGACACCGTGTTCCGCGCCGACAGTCGCATTGAACTGATCAACGAGGTTCTGAAGCGTTGCTGCCCATCCGCCCTCAGCGCTGTTCCAGAAGGAAATCGTTACAGGGTTGGCCGGATCGAGATTTGTCGCCGAAACAGCACCGAAAAGCGCTGCTGCAAGCAACAGGACAAAAAAGAGCACTACAGTTTTTTTCATGATTTTTCCTCGTATTATAGAGTCATACCCAAAATCGACAAAATAAAGATATAGGGTATGCTGTTGAAGATGCTGTGGATTGGTATTTTTTCCTACCGCAT
>CADATZ010000036.1 GCA_902791025.1 uncultured Chloroflexota bacterium
GTACATGCAGCGGGCGTGGGCACAGGAATACGAGGCACTGCTCCCGGGGCTGTTCAAGCATAGGACATGGGAAAGGGAGATCCCCGAGTACGATCGAATTCCTGAGAAGCGTGGATAGTGGTTAGTGGTTAGTGGTCAGAAGTTGAAAAGCCGGGGTCCGGAGGGATTTCGGCTGCCTGTGGTTAAGGAAACACCGGCCCGGTGCTTTCTTATTGGGTGGTTGTTACTGAAAGCGGGGGGCGATTTTGATGAGGTTGATGATAAGCTGGGCTATGAAGATGCCGGTGGAGAGCAGCCATGCGGCGATGCGGATGTGTTTGTTTTTCAGGTCACGGAGTGCGCGGGGCAGGGCGAAGATGCAGCTCATCATCGGGAGCATCATCGGCAGCACATATTGGGTAGATTTTACCGCCACGAACCAGATCAGGTAAACTGCGACCACGATCCACCAGAGGAAGATGATGCGGAAGGTCCACTGTTCCCGACCGATAAAACAGGCGATCAGCATGGAGGCCAGCAGGAAGAAGAAGCAGAACATTTCTGTAAAATGGTCCGCGAAGGCCGGACTCCACATATCCCAGCCGGGGCGATAGTCATTTTTCGGGTCGTTGAAATCCGCGTTATACCCCGTGCTCATTTCGCCGGTTTTCTCTGTGAGGATGGCGATCATGTTCTGCCGGGCATCGGCACGGAAAAGGAAGGGACTGCTCCAAAGGATCGTCCCGCCCATGACCAGGATGAAGAAAAGGCCTTTGGTCACAGCCTGTTTCAGATCCAGTTTTTTCAGGAAAACGCCACTCAGCAGGCAGACAAATACCGCCAGGAAGAAGAAAAATCCAAACAGACGGGTAGCGGCGGAGAGTCCGACAAAAAAAGCGCACAGGTAAAAATTTCTGCCGAAGCGCAGCCGGTCGCGCTGCAGGAAATACAGCGCCGCACAGACAAACAGCAGGTTCAGCCCGTCCGGATGCCAGAAGCCCTGGTTGTTCTGCAGTGAACCGGGAGCCGTCAGCAAGAATACATAAACCGCCGCACTTACCCAGGGGTTCTCAAACCGGGTGGTCATGAACACCAGAATCAGACAGGCCAGCATCAGCGGAACTACGGAAACCATCACACGCAGTGTCGGCAATGTCCAATCAATACGCTGGAGAAAATCCGGGCCAAAGATCAGTCTGTAGGGAAGCAGGACAAAGTATGAGATGGCGTAAAAAGGATAGCCATAATGATAATCCTCATGGATATAGTGATGGTAAAGCCAGTCACTGTATGAATTTCCGGGCGTTGCGACATTGGCCAGAATGGGGTAAATCACATATTCATCGCCGCTGTACACCTTGAAATCATGCCAGTCCCGGGAGCCGTTGATATTCGAAGGCATCAATACCGCAATGTAAACCAGTCCGATCAGCAGCAGAATGAGGAGCGTCTTTTTCTGTGTTGATGAAAGATCGCTGAGGCGGGGGAATAAGCGGTATTTCTCCGTTCCATCGTCTATTCGGGATTGCTGCTGTTCAGAACCTGAATGACGCACATGGGGACTGGCACACTTGTGCAGGCTTCGCGGCACAAGATGCCAGTCCCCATGTGCTCCATTCTGAAAAATCTCCCGGAAAGAGATAAACAAAATGACAGCCGCGGCAAGAAACATTCCGGCAGCCCATAAAAGCTGAGGCCGCAGATTTTTCGGAATAAAGAGCCAGGAGAATTTAAAGCCCCAGAGGCTGAAAAACAAGCCTGCCAGCGAGGCAAGAAAAACAAAGTAAGCCCGGTCGCCGACACACAGCCAACGCTCGAGTTTCGAGGAAACTGCGCCTCCGGAACGAATCTCGCGGATCAGGATCAGCACCAGGACGGCAAGGATGGCAGCAGTGACCAGTCCCAGCGCCCAGCGCCCAAGCGAATAAGCACCCAACTGAGCGTTTTTCGACTCAGACGGTTCAGCAAAGGTAAAAAAAAGTGCTGCCAGCCCGCCAAGGACTGACAGTACAAGAAATATTCTGAAGCGCTTTGAATTTAGCTGTTGCTTGACGTGTTTCAAAGATACATCCTCAAACACAAATCATCGGCTACTGACAACTGACAACTGAAGCCTATAACTGCGTCATACTGGCCGTATCGGCATCACCGGCCAGTGTGACCGTGACTGTCCTGATCTCCGACCCCCGGTAAAATTCGATTTCAACGGTATCGCCCGGGCTGTATTTGAACAGACAGTTATAGTAAGAACCGTTATCCGCGATGGAGTAGTCGCCGATGCGGATGATAATGTCATCTACCTGCAGACCCGCGCGGGCAGCCGGTCCGTTGTTGGTGATTTCCATGATGTAAACACCGGAGTCTGTCGGCAGCCGGTAAGCACGCGCCATGTGGGCTGTGATCTCTGTCCAGCGGATACCGAGCACCGGGCGGCTGAAGGCACCTTTTTCAATGATCTGGTCGCTGATAAGCTTGGCGGTGTTGGAGGGAATGGCAAACCCAAGCCCCTCCGCGGTGGCACTGGAATAACTGGAACCGCGGACGATCATGACGTTGATTCCGATCACTTCACCGGCAAGGTTGACCAGCGGTCCGCCGGAATTTCCCTGATTGATGGCGGTATCCGTCTGGATCAGGTTTTCCATCTGATAACCGTTATTGGATTCGAGAAAGCGTCCGGTCGCGCTGATGACGCCTACGGTGACGGTGTTTTTAAAGTTTCCCAGCGGAGAACCGATGGCAATCGCGGTCTCACCCGGTTTCAGCAGGTCGGAATTGCCCAGCTTTGCTACTGCCGGGACCTCTCCCTCGACCTTCAAAACCGCCAGATCAGAGAAGGAATCGGCATTGATGAGTTCCGCCTGCAGCACCGTTCCGTTGGCCAGTTCGGCATAGTATTCGCGTCCTTCGCTGATGACGTGGTTGTTGGTCAGGATATAGCCGTCCTTGCTGATGATCACGCCGGAGCCCATGGAGGTTGAATCCGAGGTTCGGAATCCGAAGTAGGTCATGGAACCGGGGATCACGGCGGTGATCGTCACCACTGCCGGTGCGACTTCCTCAACGACCCGCGTGATCTGGCTGGAAACATCAGTTTGTACGGCTTCGATCTGTCCGGTTTCCTGCCGGGTGTTTAATTCCGTGATTTGAGACTGCAGTGCGGTGATCTGCTCCTGCAGTGCGGCAATGTCCGATTCGGAAACGGTTTGAACCGGTGTTTCCAGGGTTTTTTTCTGATCACCGGCGAATGGAAGGTTCAGGAAGGAGCCTCCGTTTCCGGTGACGATCGAACCGATGGTGCCGCCCAATATGGCAGCCACCAGGACGATCAGGATGACCGTTCCCCAGGAAGGGCGTTTGTTGTTGTTCCGGTTCTGATTATCGTTCCGAACATCATAGTAAGGTTGATAATTATTGTTGTACATAGTGTTTTATGCGAGGGTTCTATTGATAAAATACCCCATTCATCCTTTATCGTTTTTTTCGCAGCAATAATAAAAAGAGCGCCGAAAGTGGCCATACCCAGGATTTGCTTCCCGGTCCGCTGCTTCCTGTACAGGGAGCACTGCGCACCGCTTCCAGCAGATAGTGATCCTGCAGCGACGGTTTCCGGACACTGCGCAGCATATAACCGAAAAACTGCTCATCCGGGACGGTTTCCATAACAGCGGATTTTTCCTCATCAGAAAGAAGCCGGACCGTACCGGTATACCAGCCCTGTTTGAGCCACAATTCCACACCGGGATTTTGAAACAGGTTTTCCCGGATGTCATTCAGTTCTTTTTCGGTAAGCGCCAGCAGGATGTGCCCGTTGTCTTCATAGCAGGGGAATGAAAACTTCCCACTTCTCCCCGGAAAATAAAGAACCGCCTGCTGTCCGAGAATCTCCGGTTTCACATTGATCAGTGGGCCCAGTCCGGTTTCCCAGGCAAACAGCTTTGCCTTTTGAAAAAGCGAACTGCCGAGTTTATCGGTGTTTGTTTTCCTGATCGATTCAATGGCCTGTTCCCGGATATCCATCAGCTTCCTCAATTCCTTACCCGTGCGTAAATCACGGCAGTCCCGTCGGCGCCTTTGACTTCTTTGGTCTCAAATTCATCCGGATATGCCTGGATCAGCAGGGAAAGCTGACGGAACCCGAAGGTTCTTGAGTCAAATCCCGGATCCAATTGGCGCAGATGGTGACCCAGGGAGCCCAGGAATGCCCAGCCGTTATCCTGTGCGGCAAGGTCAAAGGCTTTTTTCAGCAGTGGGATCGGGGTGTTCTGGTTGTTATTGTCCTTTTCCTCGGTGCTGTTTTTCTTTGTGCGCCTTTTCCGTGTGGGAGATTTGGAGCTTTCCGGTTTGGCAGGTTCCGCGGGACCCAGATTTTCCGTATAAACGAACAGGTCACAGGCGTTGACAAAGGCACGCGGTGTCTGTTTTTTCCCGATGCCCATTACGAAAATACCGTTTTCCCGGATGCGGGTGGCAAGGCGGGTGTAGTCACTGTCACTGGAAACCAGGCAGAAGCCGTCTACGGAACCGGAATAAAACAGGTCCATTGCGTCAATGATCATGGCGCTGTCTGTGGCGTTTTTGCCGACCGTATAGCGGAACTGCTGGATCGGCTGGATGGCGTGGGTCTGCAGGACCTCTTTCCAGCCGCCCATGTTGGAGGCGGTCCAGTCTCCGTAAATGCGGCGGATCGTGATCAATCCGTATTTCGTTGTCTCTGCGAGCATCTTCTCGATCATGGAAGGCTGCGCGTTATCACCGTCGATCAGCATGGCAATTCGCTGTGAAGGGGTGACATCCATGATGTCACGAATCGTGAGACTGTTGTTGATATCCATGTTGTTTGCCATATATGATCCTTTCCCGGGATCAAAAATATTCGATCCTCTGACAATTATATTTGATTTTTCACGGGATTTGGATTTTTTCAGAAATCTCGTAACGGTTCGGGTTACTGATTGTTACGATTCATATGCCGCCCATTTTGCCGTGACGCACATGGGGACAGGCACGCTCGTGCGGGCTGCGCGGTCCAATTTTACTGTGCCGCACATAGGGACAGGCACGCTTGTGCCGGCTGCGCGGCACAAGTTGCCAGTCCCTATGTGCTTCGTGATGAATTGTGGGCAATAGGAAAAAGCTCTTGTTTCCGGCGATGTTTGTCATTTAACCCTTTGCAAAATTCATGTACTTGTGGTATAGTTTACGCGATATAGATTTATTTCAGTCTGAATGAAATAAATGTCAAGGAGTTAATTATCAGTACACAAGATTTCCGCGTAAATGAGATGATCCGCATCCCTGAGATTCGTGTCATCGATAACCAGGGGAATAACCTGGGCGTAATGTCGTCCAAAGAAGCGCTGCAGATCGCACGCGACCGTGATTTGGATCTGGTAGAAGTATCACCAAACGCAAATCCGCCGGTATGCCGAATTATTGATTTCGGTAAATTCCTTTATGAGCGCACCAAGAAGGAAAAGGAAGCCAAAAAATCTCAGGTCAAAATTGAGGTGAAGGAGATCCGTCTCCGTCCCAAGACGAATGATCACCATCGGGGATTCAAGACCCGCGATGCTCGCCGCTGGCTTCTGGAGAATAAAAAAGTGCGCGTCACCGTCCGCTTCCGCGGCCGTGAGATCACTTACCCGGAACTTGCGCTGGAAGATCTGAAAGAAATCGCTGAGGAATTGAGCGATATCGCCAATATCGAACAGGCTCCTGCCATGGAAGGCCGCGTTATGAGCATGCTGATGTCGCCGAATCCGAAGAAAGTTGCGAAATATAAAGCCGATCTGGCAGCACGGAACATCGTTGAAGAACCAATCGAAGATGAAGAAGACTTTGACGATGAAGATTTCGATGAAGAGGATGAAGAAGAATAATTTCTTTTTCGTTTGATTTCGAAAACCGTGTATAATAACATAGCTAATCAATCGAATGGCATTCATTTGAATGCTGTTTAATTTTGTTGTAAGGAGTTTTGTTGTGCCACGCAAACAAACAGCTGGAAAATATAAGTTGAAGACCCACAAGGCAACGTCCAAGCGTTTCCGCCTGACCGGGTCTGGCATGCTTGTACGCACAAAGGGTGGCAAGAGCCATTTCCGCCGCCGCACTTCTGACCGCGTAAAGCTGCTTTTGTCTGAGATGGTCACTGTCGAAGGGAAGAAAACCATCGTCCGTGTGAAGCGTCTCGCTCCCTATATGGAGCACTAATCGGTATTTCAATTTTTTAGTACGGCTATCGGGTGTTTGCAACGGATCAGATGATCGACGCCCGAGGGTTCGTAAAGGAGTAGTTTATGGCACGTGTAAAGGGAGGTCCGCAAGGACATCGCCGCCACAAGAAGTTATTGAAGAGTGCAGAAGGTTATGTTCTCACTCGCCGCAAGCTGTATCGCCGCGCTAATGAAACCATGCTTACCGCTCTGTGGTATGCATTCCGCGACCGCCGCGTACGCAAGCGCGAACTGCGCAAGCTGTGGATCGCCAGAATTAACGCAGCAGCACGGCTCAATGGAATTTCCTACAGCCGCCTGATCGCAGGTCTGAAGAAGGCAAACGTCGCTTTGAATCGCAAGATGCTCGCTGACGTTGCAGTCCGTGATCCTCAGGCGTTCAGCAAGATTGCCGAAGTCGCAAAAGCTGCATAACTATCGTAAATTAGCAAAAAAACAGCCCCTCTTTCCGGGGCTGTTTTTTTGATTATACAGATGAAGTGCCATTATGCCGGCTATTCCGGCCTGTCCGCATCTGCCTTCGTCTGCTCATTCACTTTATTTTGAACACCGGTCTCTATCTGCTTCAACCGGTCTCCGCCGGCCGGCGTTTTTTTGCGTCGTTTTTTCCGAATGATCAATCTTATTATGCCCTTTATGATCCTGGACAGAATGGTGATAATTATCCAAATAATCACTATCGAGGCCACAAGAACTATAATCAGGAAGACAACAGGACTCGGTTGAAACACCCTTGAATTTTCCAGTCTCATCACCGCGGTCGGTGAGTAGGTAATGTCTTTACTCCATGGTTCCTCAACGAGCACGCCCATGGACACCAGTTCCTCGTCCGTCAGGTTGCGGTCAATTTCCGGGTCGAGCTTTTCTTCAAAGGTTTCGTCCTTTGCGTAATGATCGTGATAAATATAGCAAACATTACCCTGGAGCCTGTCCGGTGAAAATTGTACATAAGAGATTCGTATATCCTGCTCTTCATTGGAACGGATAAAGACAGAAAAGCGCTGATCAGTCGGAAGAATGATGAAGGTTAGATTGACCTGCCGCTCGCCATAGAGGAGTACAGGGCTGAGCTCACCGTGAAATTCAGGATTGATAGAGTCCTTATTGTCAAAGCTGAAGTTGCCCTCACAGTCGAGCTGTTCCACAAAGTCCCCCTTTTCATCATAGATTTCGACATCGACATTACCCTGAATGGCGTAATGCACATAAGTCGGATTCCGTGACAGAACCTTGTCCGGGTCATCGGTGGAATACAGCCAATATCGGTAAGAATTGTCATAATGGCTGTAGGCTATGTTCTCCTGGACGGAGAGGTTATTATCCCAAAGCAGCTTCTCTTTATAAAACTTGTTCCCGATGATCGAAGAATAAATGAGCTGGATGATATAATCGATGAAATTATAAAACTCATGAAACCGATATCGGAAATTAGCATTCCCCTGCACGATCTTTCCCAAAATAGACTTGAAGTTGATCTCCTTACGAATATCTTGCAGCAGGGTTTTCGGGTCTTTATTGGTCCAAAATCTCAAAAGCAGGTTCTGGACATTTTTCTGATAAGAAGAAGCAGAGTTGATGAAAAAGGCGATATAGTCAAAAATAGTGTGCAGATGCCTGCTGATCTGTGGGTTGAACATGAGCATTTTACCGGAACCGGCCAGTGCCAATTGATTTACTTCCATGATTTTGTTGTTCCAATTGCTGTCGGTTTCGATTGAGGGAAGATACAGATCGGTTCCGTACCGATGGAACCTCCATTCGGGAAAGGGGATTATCGGGACGACATCAAATGGATTGATGATGTTAAATATGCTGTGATAGCGGTCCGCGTTGTCCTCTTTTGTGGTGCATGGTGGGGCGAAGGTATATGCATAAACACCCGTAAATTTGCGGCTGTCAATGGCATCTGCGGCAAAAAGATTGGTAACTGCAGCTCCGCGGCTGAATCCGGCGGCCCATAGACGGAGATTGCCGCTCAGGTGGTGGTCATGGATGTATTGATCGAGCCGAACTGTCACTTTATTTGCCGCGCTGTTGAATCCGGCTGCCCGCCGGTCATTGTCGATGGTCAGGTTGCTGAGCCACTCGTTTGTATAGTTGTTGCCGCTGATGGAGACAGCGATTAGTGTCTCATCCCCAATGGTTTTATGTCCGAATGCTGAGCCGATGGTGTGTCGAGAAGTCAATACATGGTAATCATCCGTCTGGATATCATGAAATCCCGCCTGGGTAAGAAAATCAAGGATGTCATGGTCCCTTTGTGAAATATCAAACTCTTTGGCACGAAAACCTGCGGCAGCCATTGCAAAAGATGCCTGCAGCAGCTTCATGTTCAGCTGGTCGTCCGGCTGCAGCAGCCATTCGTCTGCAAATTCCGTTGTGATGGTTTCCCGTGAATTCGAACCACTGTAGGAAATCGTGATCACCCGCGACTTCCCATCCTGTCCCTGTACAATTCCGCAGGAAAGTAAAAACCAAACTATGAAGAAAAGTATAGTCGGTACTCTTTTAATTTTCATGTCCACCATACTGCTTGCATTTTTCGAACCATCGTATTTAATTCACAATTTCCAGGTAATCCATAACAAATCCACCGATGGGCAGATGGATCGTCTGCAGTCCGGCTGCTTTCGCAGCCTGAATATTCACTTCCATATCATCAATAAATACACTGTGCGCCGAATCAAGCTGATATCTGCTGATAAGAAGTTCATAGATTTCCGGCTGGGGTTTGCGCAGCTTGCACTCATAGGAGATCACACGGCCATCGAAATCTTCAAAAAATATATTGTGCTCCTGCATCACCCGGAAACAGGTTTCCTGGAAATTGGAGAGAATATAGGTTTTCGCACCGGCCTCTTTTACCTGATAAAATGCCGCTACATTTTCCGGAATTGCTTTGAAATAGTCGTACCAGTGCTTGTGGTAGCGGATGATCTCTCTGCGGAGGGAAGGTTCCTTCCTCAAGGCGGAAGTCAGAAATTCATCGTCACTGATCACACCCATATCCAGCTGCTGCCATTCTTCAGACTGGGGAAAGATTTGCAGCAGACGCTCCGTGTGTTCCGGAGCGATGCCCATTTCCAGCATAAAGCGTTTCGGGTTATAGTCCAAAAGAACATTACCCAGATCAAATATCACTGCATTCAAAGGGGTTTTGTCTTCTTTCAGGTAAATCATGGCTCGTTATTCCTCCGTCATCTCAAGATAATCTTCAATGGTACCACGGGCGGGCAGATTGAGCGTGAGAAAGCCCATCTTTGCACCGGCTTCCGTATTTTTTTCTCGGTCATCAACAAACAGAGAGTAGGCCGGATCAATTTCCGGATAAGTTTTCAGCAGATGTTGAAAAATACCGGGATTCGGTTTGGTAATCTGACAGGCGCCGGAGATCACTTCTCCGTCCAGGTCATGCAAAAAAATGAAATGATCCTTAAAATAAGCATAATCATCTTCCGGGCAATCCGAAAGCAAATAGGTTTTCAAACCGGTTTCTTTTGCCCGATAGAGAAGTTCGACATTGTTCGTGATCGGGGTAAAACATCCGGCACGATGTTTCATATAATGAATTATTTCCCGCCGCATGGAAGGCTCATCCCGTACCGCAAGTTGGATAATATCATCTTTCGACAATATCCCCCGATCATATTCGGCATATTCCGGTCTGCCATCTATAATTTCAATCAAACGGGGAATCTTCTCCTGCGGAATCCCAAGCTCAAACATAAAGTGAGCTGGATTATAAGCGAGCAGTACATTGCCGAGATCGAATACAATTGCTTTTAATTCAGTCTTGTTTCCTTTAAGGTAAATCATGTTTATATCCTGATTTTAATCAAAAATAAGAGAACCCAGTGACGCAAATCGGAAGCCAGCCACCTGTGCAGGCTTCTCTGCAACAGGCAGCTGACCCGGTGCCTTGTCCTGAACAGATACATAACTATTATAAGTAAAAAAGGCGAAACCAATTACTTAAGGTATCGCCTTTTCTATTATTCATAATTATCTGAACACCGACCACCGGCCACTGTTCACTTCTTAAGCTTCCTTTTCGATCTTTTCGATGCCGCCCATCCAGGGTTTCAGGACATCCGGAACAGTGATCGTACCATCCGGATTCTGGTAGGTTTCCATGACAGCAATCAGCGTGCGGGGCAGGCCAAGACCGGAACCGTTCAGTGTGTGGACGAGTCGCGGTTTGCCACTTTCGGAATCACGATAGCGGATCTGTGCGCGGCGTGCCTGGAAATCCCAGTCATTGGAAACAGAGGAAACTTCCAGCCATTCCTTGCAGCCGGGTGCCCAGACTTCCACATCATAGCAGATGCGGGCATTGAAACCAAGGTCTCCGGTGCACTGTGCAATGATGCGGTAGTTCAGTCCAAGCAGTTTCGCTGTTTCGCAGGCAGCTTCCAGCATCCGTTCATGTTCTTCCTGGCTTTTTTCCGGCAGGCTGTAGCAGTACATTTCGACTTTATCAAACTGATGTCCGCGTTTGATGCCGCGCACATCGCGACCGGCACTCATCTTTTCCCGGCGGAAGCAGGGTGTGTAGGCAGTGAAACGCATCGGCAGCTGTGCTTCATCAATAATTTCGCCCATGTAAAGCCCGGTAAGCGGGACTTCAGCAGTCGGAACCATCCAGAAATCTTCCTCTACATCATGATAGAGGTTATCGGCGAATTTCGGCAGCTGTCCTGCACCATAAAGGATTTCACCTTTGACCATGAACGGCAGGTAGCGTTCCTTGTATCCCTGCTTTTTGTGCAGGTCCAGCATATAAGCAATCAAAGCGCGTTCCAGTTGAGCGCCCTGTCCATTCAGCACATAGAAGCGGGTTCCGGAAAGCTTGGTTCCGCGGTCAAAATCCATAATGCCGAGGTTGGTACCCAGATCCCAGTGCGGCTGATCCTCAAATTCATGCTGAAGCTCCACACCAAAAGTCTTGACGACCTGGTTTTCCGCATCACTGACGCCATAAGGAACCTTTTCATCCGGGATGTTCGGGATATTGGAGATAATGTTCTTCAGTTCTTCTTCTGTTTCTTTGGTTTGTTTGTCCAGTTCGGCAATGCGGTCACTGACCACTTTCATGGCAGCGATACGTTCCTGGCGTTCGGCCGGATCTTTAGCCTTGCCGATGGCTTTGGATTCGCTGTTGCGTTTGGCTTTCAATGCTTCTGCCTCGCCCAGCAGTTCGCGGCGGGTTTTGTCCAGTTCAAGCAGGCGGTCGACATTTTCAACGCTCATCTGTCGGTCGCGCATGGATTTTTTTACAAGTTCAGGATTTTCACGAATCAGTGCAATGTCCAGCATTTTTACATCTCCTCAGGTTGACTTTCCTCTGTATTATATACCGATTTCCGCTTTTCCCGCGGTTATGGAAGAAAAATCATGTTCAATGAACAGGCATCGTTTAAAGCACACTTTTATCATAGATGCTTTGTCTTTGATTTTTTTTGATTTTCTGATCCGTCAAGTTTTCTTCAAAATTCTTTAAGATTTTGGATATTTCTTTCGTGGATTCATTAGTAAAATTCAAACGGAAAGTTTTGACCTTAAAAGAACTCAAGTCATCCCGGATGTCGATGGGACAGGCAGTGGTGATGGTGCTGATGCAATTCCGGCAGTCGGTTTCCAGCCGGAAGGTATCTTTGCCGGAACGGAGCGTGTATTCTTCAGTATGCCCACATTTGCTACAATGAATCGCATTTTGTTTCCGACCGGCGAAATTCCCGATGGGACATTGATGCGTAACCATCAGCGGGATATATCCATAGGCAAGAATTTCTGACCGGGAGCTGTCAGGCAGATTGTTGATTTCATCCCGGCTCATTTCCACCGATAAGGCGATGCTTTCCGCACCCAGATCCTGCCAGAAGGAATATGTCCGGTTGTTCATCACGTTCCCGGTAAAATCGAGCGCGAATGGTTTCCCACTGTCTTTCACCGCGTGATAATGGCCGATGCAGCTAATGAGAAATCCGTCGATTCCGCTTTCCATACATTGCCGCAGCATAGACGACTGGTTGTCCTGTACATATGATCGCCAAATCCGCGGAAGCCGGACAGCAATTTTTTTACCGGAAGCATGAGCCTTTGTGCACATTTCTTTAAGATTTGTTATCAGCGGTTCTGTAATTTCCAAATAAATAACGGAAACAGCCGGAGATCGCAAAACAGCTTCAAACTGTTCCGGTTGGGTTATGCAGACCGAAAGAGTTCCTTTTTCCGCGTTATTTCCTTTGATATTATCAATTATCTTGTTTTCAGAAAGCTTCCGCTTGCAGCTTTCTATGATCTGCTTTTGTAATAAATCGATGCTTTGATTCTTTAAGAAATTAAGAGAAGATTTGTTAAGGTAAAGGCCATCTTCCACATCGGCATCAATTTTCTCCGCGGTAAAGATCGTGTTTCCAAGTTTCGCTATCTGCGCGGATACGCTTTCGGCTGTCAGAGGCTGGTTTTGCGCAGTGGTCGGAATGTCACCGCAGATCATCACTGATTGTCCATTGGCACGGACTGTCAGCTCTGAGGGTTTGCCGGCATGAAGAGTAACAGCGGCTTCCAGCGGAACCTTCCTTGTGATCTTCTCATAGTGCAGTTTCAGTTCATCCATCAGGCGTTTGTCATAAGTCTGATAAACCGCCTGCTTTTCGCGTATCTCTCCGCGGACAGGAAGCGCTGTTTTCTGACCGGCAGCAGCAGCTTTATTCAGGTAAGTTCCCGCACCTTCTTCATCTTCCGTGCGGATCTCAATACCATCTCCCGGGACCATATCTTTTTCAAACCGTATCACAGCCTGCTGGTTTTTCCTGTCGTAACTGAGCACCTTTCCGGCGTATACGCCCCAATGCTTCGGGTGGGTCGGACACATCATTTTCATCCCGGAATGGGTCTGCAGATATCCTTCGGAAAAAGCGCCGCGATTGAACAGCTGCTGCAGCGTCAGAATATCTTTGGGATCAACATTATAGGCTTTCCCGCTGTAATAAAGGTCCATGTATTTTCGGTAGATGGCAGTCACCCCGGCGACATATTCCGGGCCCTTCATCCGGCCTTCTATCTTCAGGGATGCCACGCCGGTTTTCAGCAGTTCCGGCAGCAGGGGAAGGGTGCAGATATCTTTGGTACTCAACAGGTGACCGGAGGCGAGCAGTTGTTTACCCTGCAGCAGTTCGTAATTCAATCGGCAGTTTTGGGCACACTTTCCACGATTCCCGCTGCGGTTCCCGAGTACGGAACTCATCAGGCATTGACCGGAATAGGAAACACATAGCGCTCCGTGAATAAATGTCTCGATCCTGACGCTTGTATTGGAAACGATATGTTGAATTTCCTGAAGGCTCAGTTCCCGGCTAAGGACAACGGTTTTCAGACCCATTGCCTCAAATTCTTTCACATCGTCCAGACTGTTCGCTGTAAGCTGTGTGGAGGCGTGAACCGGCAGTTCCGGAAAATGTTCCCGTACCAGACGAATCGCGCCGAGGTCTTGCATGATCAGGCCATCCACGCCCATGGTGTATAAGGCTTCAATGAATGTGATCAGTTCCGGGAATTCAGAATCTTTATATAGCGTATTTACAGTCACATAAACTTTGACACCATAGCTGTGGCAGAAATCACAGACCTGTTCGAGCTCGGCATTGTCAAAGTTTGCCGCATAGGCACGGGCTCCGAATGCCCGTCCTCCCAGATAGACCGCATCTGCACCGGCATTCACCGCTGCCTTTACGCAGTCAAAATTCCCACTGGGAGCCAGTAATTCTGCTTTCTTTTGCTTATTCATGTATTTATTATACTTCCGTGAACGGATGAAATCCACAAACCATTAAACGCATTTCCCGTTTTCAAATCAGAATAAGGCGTATAATTATTCTCAGGAGTGAAAACTATGGCACCATGTTTATATATCGTAATTCCATGCTATAACGAGGAAGCTGTGCTGCCTGTGACTGCGCCGATGTTTTTGGAGAAGTTGAAAAACCTGATCAATGGGGGAAAGATCGGCGACAGTTCGAGGATTTTGTTTGTGAACGACGGATCGAAGGATTCTACGTGGGAGATCATCCGTTCACTTGCAAGACAGGATGAACATTTTCTCGGAATTTCACAGTCCAGGAATCGGGGGCACCAGAACGCTGTGCTGGCCGGATTGATGGAGGCAAAGGACCGCTGCGATATCACGATATCGATTGACTGCGATGGTCAGGATGATATCAACGCGATGGATGAGATGGTGGAGCAGTATGAGGCCGGGTTTGAGATCGTGTACGGGGTCCGCAGTAAACGGGATTCGGATACTTTTTTCAAACGGTTTACGGCTGAGTCTTATTATAAGCTGCTCAATAATATGGGTGTGGAGGCGGTTTATAATCATGCGGATTATCGCCTGATTTCTTCGCGGGTTCTTCAGGAGTTTGCTGATTTCCATGAGGTGAATCTCTTTCTGCGGGGGATGATCCCGCTTGTGGGGTTTCCGAGTACATGTGTCTATTATGAACGGCATGAACGGTTGGCTGGGGAAAGTCATTATCCGCTGACGAAGATGCTCACCTTGGCGTTTGATGGTATTACGAGCCTTTCCATCAAGCCGATCCGTTTGATCACAGGGTTCGGGATCATTGTCACGATCCTGAGTTTTGTGGGAATCATTTGGGCGGTTGTGCGGGCGTTGGCTGGGCATACTTTCTCCGGATGGGCAAGCTTGATGTGTATGGTGTGCTTCCTGGGTGGAACAGTGCTGCTCGCTTTGGGGATCATCGGTGAATATGTGGGGAAAACATATATCGAAACAAAAGCCAGACCGCGGTATATCATCAGTGAGCGGACGTATGACAAAGATATGCCGCAAAATTATTCAAGGGAAAAATGAACTGGATCTGGTTTGGGATCATAACCGGCAGCATCATTCTTGTTTGGGCTGTGTTTTCAAAGAATGAAAAGGAGCTGCCGGATATTCCTGACGGTATATACCGGATCCTGTTTTTTGTTGTTCTGTGTTTTTTTTCCTTTCTGCTTTTTTACAGGGTGAATGAGATCCCGATTCCTTATCATGTGGATGAGGCTGGGATGGTATATGACGCGGGGAGCCTTGCAGAGTATGGGACGGACCGCTGGGGGTATGGTTTTCCTGTCTACCTGATCAATTATGGCGGGGGTCAGAGCGCTTTGTATATGTACCTGGCGGCTGCGGCGATCAGAGTGTTCGGGAATGGGGTGGTATCGGTACGCCTGCCAGCGATCATCTGTTCACTGCTTTCTGCGGCGGTTTTTGCGCTGTTATTTCGCCGTGAATACGGAAGATTTGCGTCACTGATTTCGCTGGGTGTTTTCTGCCTTCTTCCATTCTCCATCATGCACTCACGCTGGGGTCTGGACGCGTATCTGCTTTTCCCGATGCTGATTTTCTCCTGTGACGCCTTTTATAGGGCTGTGAAGCGGGGAAAATATGGCTGGTTCGTTCTGGCGGGGTGTTTGTTCGGGATCACACTTTATTCGTATGCTGTTTCATACATTCTGGTTCCGGCGTTTCTGGGGGTAATGCTGGTGTTCCTTATGGTGAAGGGAAAAGTAACGGGGAAACAGATCGCGGCACTTCTTGTTCCTGTCACACTGCTGGCGGTTCCCCTGATTTTTCTGCTTGCGGTGAATAATGGGCTGATGAAAGAGATCCGCACACCGTATTTTTCCGTTCCGAAATTGTTTGCCTACCGGGGCAGTGAATTCAGCCTTGGAAATATTTTGGGAAACCTGAAGCCGGGAAAAGGGAATATTTTTTACAATATCCTTGTGTGGGATGGGCTGATCTATAACGTGATTCCGAAATTCGGGACGCTTTATTATTTCACGATCCCGCTGCTTGCTTTGGGACTTTTCCTCTGCATGAGGAGCTGTGTTGATGATGTAAGGGAGGGGGTACTTTCGCTGAACTTCCTGGTTTGTGTTTTGTTCGCTGTTTCTTTTGGGATTCAGCTGCTGTTGCCTTATTCAAACGTCAACCGGGCCTGTGCGGTATATTTTCCGCTGATCTATTTTATGACGATGGGCTTTGTGCGGGTTTTCAGGTGGAACAGGATCGCGGGAGCTGTTTGCTGCGGGATTTATGCGCTTTTTGCATTGACCTTTGTCCGGTATTATTTTACGGAGTTTCCCTTGGAGCTTGCGGGAGAGTTGTCGATAACAGAAGTGCAGGACCTTGAGCAGGCATTGGGTTATGCTGAAGAGATAAATCAAGATGACGAACCAATCACAGTATATGGCCTGTCTCAGCCTTATCTTTATACGCTGCTTGTGAAGGGAATCGATCCGAAGACCTTCAGAGACGCTGCAGAGATGAAAGATGGAGCTGTTGTGTCCATCGGAAATTATCAGTTTGATCCGGGAGAGATTTCAACAAACAGGGTCTATCTGCTGCGGACGAATGGATGGGTTCCGTTTGAGCTGCGGGAAGATGGATTTGTCACGGAGGATTTCGGAACAGTTACCGTATATTCCGGCAGACAATAGAATTCATCCTTGACTATCGGTGTTCATAGCGATACAAAGAAAACTTCCCGTAGATTTGGTAACAGAAACGGGCAATGCGGGGGGCATGAAGATGCAGCCGGGCGGCGATTTGCTGTTTTGAGCTGAGCCGGGGAATGTTGTCCCTTTCTGTACGCAGCAGGAGCTGACATTCCTCATAAAAGGCCTGTTTGTGCGGATCAGTGCTGACGGAAATCTGGTTGAGTGTATTGACGAGAGTGGAGAGCCAGAAACGATAAGCGGCATCATGTATAGCCGGAGGGCTCATCTTCAAAATATCATGTCTGACGGTTAATATACCCCGCAGCCTCTCTGTGGATTGTGCATTCGCAGTGTCAGAATATGGCCGCTGCCGGTAGAGGTATCCGCAGAAGTCTTCGTAGATGGCGGTATTGGATTTGTTGAAGAGGAGAAAGTTGCAGTAGAGGTCTTCGTTATGCTGAATGCGGGCAGTGATGTGGAGGTCGTTGAAAAGTTCACGCCGGTAAAGCTTGCTGCACATGCTGGGCTCGATTTGGGTTCCGTCCAGCAGGTCGAGTAATCCGGTATCATGATCTTGCTGCTTGATGATGTGGGTGTCATAATGGGGAACGGTATGGCCGTCGGGATAGCAGAAGGTGAGACCGCAGTGGGAGATGTCTGCGTGGTATTTTTCGCCGTTTTTGAGCAGACGCTGGAACATTTCCGGGATGATTGTGTCGTCACTGTCGACAAAGCCGAGCCATTGTCCCGAGGATGCGTGTATGCCGCTGTTTCTGGCTGCTATTTGTCCTCCATTGGGTTGATCGACGACACGGATCCGTTTATCGCGGGTGGCGAAATCTTTCAGGATTTCGGGGCTGTTATCCGTGGATCCATCATTGACGCAGATGATCTCAATATCCTGCAGGGTTTGATTGCAAACGCTTTGAAGACATTCCGGGAGATATTCACCGGTGTTGTAAACGGGGATTATGATGGAAACGCGTGGGGTCATGATTCGGGCACGATCATGTCACCGCGGGCGCGCCATTCCTCCCGCAGTTCATTGATGCGGGGGTTGCCTTTGTAAAAGCCGTGGTAACGGTCCGGAAGGTTGGCAGCGATGCGGCACATCACTTCATCGGTTGCTTTGCGCAGGGATTCTTCGCGGTTGTCGGGGTCAATAGGGGGCAGCTGGTACAGGGGACCACATCGCAGCGTGATGCGGGGTTTGCGGAAATGCTTGATCTCATCCATCCATTTCTCTGTTCCGATGACACTGAGGCTGATCAGCGGGACACGGGTTTTGGATGCGATCATGGTCACGCCTTCTTTGCCTTGGAGCAATGCCTGTGTTTTGGAGCGGGTCCCTTCCGGAGCCAGTGCGATGATTTTTCCGTTTCGCAACTCGGTCATGATGCGCTTCATGGCGGTAAAGTCTGCTTTTGTCCGGTCGATCCAGATCATGTCGGAGTCGGAGATGATTTTTCCGAAGATGGGGAAACTGCGGTATGTGTCTGCGGCAACGCAGTAAATGTCATTGTAGCGTTCCAATTGGATCAATGCGGGGAAGTCCAAACGGCTCAGGTGATTTAGTGTGATGATACAGGCTCCTTCTTTGGGCATCAGGTGCTCGTTTTCAACGGTTACGTGCGTCAAATTGTTGTACAGCCATTTTACCATTCGGAAGACTTGTGCTCTGTTCATATCTCACCTCTTTTCTTCTTCTATTTTACAACAAAATATGAATTCGCAAAGAAAAAGGACGCCAACAAAAGCGTCCTCTTCTTTCTTTTGTAATCAGATTCCGTTACGGCTCAATGACCGTATCGGATTCGATGACCGCGTTCTTTGGGATCACCACGATGCCGTCGCGGACATAGTAGCGTTTTGGTTCCTGCGGGTCATCCAGTTCGGTCCCTGCGGGGAATGCTTTGATAACGACATTGTCGCCAATACGGGCGTTTTTGTCAATAATCGCATTCTCGATGAAGCAGTTTTTCCCGACGCCGATCTTAACTCCGAATTCTTCAGAATTCTGGTCAGCCTGAAGGATGTATTTCTCGTTTTCCGCACCCATGATGATACTGTTTTTGATGACAGTTCCGGTATCGATATAGCTCATCACACCGACGATGGAGCGTTCAATGCTCTCGGCCTTCACACGGGCACCGCGGGCAATAAGAACATGATCCAGGCGGGTATTGAAGACCTTGGCGGAGGGCATGGTTGTCGCGATCGTATAGATCGGGTGCTTCGGGTCATAGAAATTGAACGGCGGTTTGTCATTGGTCAATGCCAGATTGGTTTCATAGAAGGAACGGATGGTACCGATATCTTCCCAGTAGTCTTCAAATCTCCAGCCAAAGACGTCGCTGTGATCAATGGCATACGGAATCACGTTGTTGCCGAAATCGGAGTAATCCTTGGTGGAGAGAATATCAACAAGCAGGTCGGTGTTGAAGATATAAATGCCCATTGAACCGAGGATCGGCCGTTCCGGATCATCTGTGCTCTTCATGGATTCAATAATGATCGGATCTTTCGGCTTTTCTTTGAAATCGATGATGCGGCCTTCCTCATTGGTCTTCAGCAAACCCAAACGAGGAGCTTCTTCCTTGCGGACCGGCTGTACTGCGACAGTGACGGTAGCATTATGTTTCTTATGGAACTGCAGCATTTCATCATAGTTGCAGCGATAAAGATGGTCACCCGCTAAGATCAGTACATATTTGCAGTTGGCGGAAACAATCTGGCTCAGCTGTTTCCGGACTGCGTCGGCAGTGCCCTGATACCAGTCCGCGTTATCCATGGTCTGTTCGGCAGCCCAAATCTGAACCCACCCGGAATGGAAGCGGTCAAACTGATAGGTATCCGTAATGTGCCGGTGGAGTGATACGGAGTTGAACTGGGTCAGCACCGCGATTTTGAAAATATTGGAATTGATACAGTTGCTGATCGGAATGTCGATCAGGCGATATTGACCGGCAATCGGAACCGCCGGCTTTGATCTGATTTGTGTCAGAGGAAAAAGTCTGGTGCCACGGCCGCCGCCGAGAATTACGGCTAATACTTCATCATTATTCATAGGGCATTCTCCATATTCGGCCTCATGAGAGGATTTTACATTCTATTAAAAATTGTATCAAATTTTCAAAAATTTTGCTATAGTCAAATATCTGTAAATTCGTGTAAAAAGTAATAATTTCGCAGCTGTTATGAAGCAATTAGGGACCGGTTCACTTGTGTCGGCTTCGCGACCCATAGCACCGGTCCCCAATTTCTTTGTCCTGTAAAGTTACATTATTCGTATCTATTCAGAACAGAGCACGTGGGGACTGGCATCTTGTGCGGCGCAACCCGCACAGGTGTGCCTGTCCCCATGTGCGTCACCGCGGGTTCTGAAAAGTTACACTACTCTTTGAAAAGCGGCAGATGGCCGAGGTTAATGACATCCGGCCAGGCGTCTTCAGGACCTTCAACGCAGATCGCCAAAGCCTTCGGATCCGGCTGGGCACCTGCCTGTTCCAGGATGCTTTCAATAGCCTGTTTGGTGGAACCGGTGCTGATCACGTCATCCACATAGAGAACTTTCTTGCCCTTGATGAGCGGGATATCCTTTTCATCCAGAAGCAGAGTCTGCTCACTCTGGGTAGTGATGGAGTTGGATGTAGAGCGGATAGCGTTGCCCATATAGGTCTTGTAGCTCTTGCGGCAGACAACATAAGGTTTGCCGGTGCGGACGGAAAGAGCGTGAGTGATCGGAATACTCTTGGATTCAGCGGTGATCATCACGTCGTAGTCGACATTTTCAAGTTTTTTAGCAAGTTCAGTTGCGCAGGCTTCTACCAGTTCTGTGTCGCCGAGAATGTTCAATACAGCAATACGCAGTCCGGGGGCTACTTCAAATAACTGCAGCGAGCGCTTCACGCCGGCTAAGGTAATATCATAAAATTCTTTACTCATCAGATCAATCTCCTTACAGCGGATCAATTCCTTCTTTGTGATCCAATGCTAATTATATCAAATTATTCTTTGATCTCTCAAAATTTTAATGTTTCTTTTAATCCCGGCCATTTCTGGTCTTTTTCACTGAGAATCAATGTGGTTCCGTCATGAAGCCTGTATCCACTGGCATCAGCGGATCCGGTGTACTCACCAATAACACCGGGCCAATCAATTCCGATTGCCGGGTCATTCCAGGCAATGCCGCCTTCATCATTGGCGTGGTAGAAGTCATCGCACTTATAATAAAGCTCTGCCTTATCAGAAAGAACGAGATAACCATGGGCAAAACCGCGGGGGATCAAATATTGTTTTTTATTATCTGCAGAAAGAATTTCTCCATGATATTTTCCAAAGGTCTTTGAATCCAAACGAAGGTCAACTGCCACATCAAAGACTGTCCCCTTTATAACGCGAATGAGTTTCGTTTGGAAAAAATGTTTCTGAAAATGCAAACCGCGCAGAACACCTTTTATGGACATTGCGTGATTATCCTGAACGAAATTGATGGGAAGACCTGCTTCATACATATCATTTTGATTAAAGGTCTCCATAAAAAATCCGCGGTTATCAACATGAATTGTTGATTCTATTATGCAGAGTCCTTCTATGTCATCAAGATTATATGTAACTTTGATTTGTCCCATGATTATCGTTTTATCTCCTTGAGATATCTGCATAACGCGTCCTGCCAGGTTGGCAAAGGTTTAAATCCGGCTCTTATGAGTTTGGACTTGTCCAGACGGGAGTTTAAGGGTCTTGCGGCTATTGAAGCGCTATATTCCGCGGTAGAAACAGGGATGATTTTGGTGTTTAGCCCATATTGTTTATAGATTTCAACACAAAAGTCATACCAACTGATGTATCCGCCTTCGTTGGAAGCGTGATAATAACCGTATTTCTCAGTTTCTGCCATATCTGCAAGAAGCCGCGCCAGGTCCCTGGTATATGTGGGCGTGCCAATTTGATCGTTGACCACTCGAACAAACTCGTGTGTTTTTCCAATGTTGATCATTGTTTTGATAAAGTTTCTGCCATTTACTCCAAACACCCAGGAAATACGAACAATAAAAAATTTTTCGAGAGTATTACAGACTGCAAGCTCTCCGTCCAATTTGCTTTGCCCATAAACGTTAAGCGGGTTATAGCATTTGTCATCCGGCTGCCATGGGCGTGTACCTTGTCCATCGAACACGTAATCGGTGCTTATATATACCATCTTGGCATTGATGGCCTTTGCGGCTTCCGCAATATACCGCGTACCATCCGCGTTTATTCTCTGCACAATTTCCCGATTTTCGCGTTTTTCCGCAGCGTCAACGGCAGTCCAGGCGGCACAATGAATGATTGCATCCGGATGGATTTGATGGATCGTCTTTTTCACAGCTTGTTCGTCTGTTATATCTAATTTTTTGTATTGCAATCGGGAACTTGGATGTTCTCCTGTGGAAAATACAGCGGCTGTAAATTCAGCGATGTCGGAGCCAACTACGTTATACCCGCGCGTCAGCAGCTCATTCACACAATCATGTCCAAGCTGTCCGGCTGCTCCTGTAACGATTACTTTCATACTATAAAGTGACATACCCACTTTATAAATCGGGCGAATTCAGCCCGTCTTTCACCCGGCGTAATAATTCTTCAGTTATGGACTTCTCATCTTCCTCGCAAACGAGCAGCTCCCCGTTTCCGCCGCCATCAACACAGTGTTTTTTATAAAGTGTCAGGGAAGTCTCTTCTGTAAAAAATATTTTCCACATGTATCTGCACGCATCAAGCCTCAGGATATCCGGGGCATTGTAACCATCGGTTTTATGATCAATGAGCATGAGTGGAAGAAAATCCCTCCCTGCAGCATATTTCGGTTGATAACGAAACGAGGAAATGTTTTTCGGAGTGCTGTACCAAACAAGGTCCATCTGATTACAAACATCCGGCCAGCGTTCCAATTCATCCGGACGGATAGGGATCAGAGTGTTTTCCGGAACACCGGCGGAAAGGATATCCTTTTCCTGTGTCAGGATCTCAGACGCAACATCCATTATAAAATTATTTTCCCCGTTGAAATCAGGGATGATCGCGATATAGGGGTCAAATGCCGGATCAGTCAGCATTTGTTCAAGCATGACCGTGGCAAAGCGAGCGGAATAGCGCGTTGTTAAAAAGATCGTCTTTAGTTTTTCTCCGCGCCGTAGTTTAGCGGAAATCTTTCTTATTTTTTCGGGAATCGATTTCTGATGTTCGGCTATAGAAGACGGTTTGAAATACTCGGGGGGTATATGTGGGTTGAATACAGGGGATCAATTCTGGACAATTGTCTGAGATAATGGATAAAATCTTATTCAGGACTTCCTCTGAGTTTCCTTTCAAAGCCTTTTTTTTGACCAAAGGAAGCCGATATGTTTCCAGTGCGGTTAGCGGATGAAGATAGATGTTGTACTCATTTTTTTTATCCGTGACCTGCCAGATGAATCCTTTTTTCTGCAGATATTGTGTAAATTCAAGTTCGAGAAGGCAAATGACTTTTGATCGATCATATTTGCCATGGATCGCGTTCAGAAAATCATCAATATCATTTCCATTAATAACAGACCTTCTGAAAACATAGAAAAAAGAGGAGATGTGCGGCTTAAAGATGTTTTCAGGTGGTTTTTTGCTGCCATTGATTCCCCAAAAATCGCATATCACACTTTCCATACGCTGAAACAATTCGCTGAATGGGTAGACCGGTCCGTAACAGGAGTCATTGATCAGTATCAGCTCATCAGCGGTATCCGCTTTCAGCAGCCCCGCTTTTCTTGCGTAATTGAATCCGATTTTATATGAACCAAAATCATACTGGTTATGTCTTTCAAAGTGTGCATAACATACATAATTTTTTATTTTCTCCAATTCCGAAGGAAAAACAGGGCAGTCACCAACCAGGATGAGATTATCCGCAATTTCTTTCACCCCCCGGATCAATATCATCAAACTATCCGGAATTTTTCCATCATGAAAATAACAGGAAACAACAGCAGTCCTTTTATGGACGGGAGGTGCCGGCTCCTGAATGATCGAGATTGTTTGTGTGCCTTGTGGAAAATGATCCCCCCGTTCAGATTGAATTGTCGAAAACATGCGTTCATCTTTTTCATCGTGGGTTTCATAATAATATAGTGGGTTGATGGATGATTTGTCAACATCCGGATTGATGGAAAAATACTCCTCACTGCAAAAAAATTCCGAAGGATCCCTTCTCTCAAATCCGCCGTGTTCAAAATAATGGGCGATGAGATCTTTGTTGTCGGTTAGATCCGGATTGTTGCGTTTGTAGTATGTCTCGTCAAAAAAAGAGGAATTCCGAATAACCTGGATGGATTCAGTGTCTTTGTAGAAATTTCTTGCTGCAAAATCACGCAGCATCTGAAAGTGCGTGATAAACCACTGTGCTTTTTGGAAGAATAATTTCATTGTCTGTTCCGTACTGCTGAAGCTTAGTGTTAAATGTAATTATAGCATATTTCAAAAGTGAAATACGGTATGTTCATGTGACGATTTGTCACGAATTATTATTCCAAAGAGTAACTGTTTCCGAACCCCGGCACAGGTGGTTAGCTATTTTGTTGCTGTGGGTTCCGAATAAAAATGTATTAGTTTACAAAGTATTCTCCATTTATACTTTTACAACAATGATCTTATATTCCCTCACAACTTTTACTGATCCCTCCATTGGCCATCTATTCATTTCAGGAAGAATCAATTTCGCCTGGTTTATTTGTTCTGTTGTCGGAATTGTTACATCAAATCCATATGCTCTCATTTAAGTCAGTAACTCCAACCGAAGATTATTATTGTGATATTACTGCTTCTCGTGTTATAATTTTTTTTACAATAATTGCAAAGTTTTCGAAAATTACTAAATAAGCATGCCCAAGTCAAAGCGCTAGGCAGCAAGATAATGAATATCTCCACCGACTGCGTTTTGATGGACAGGTCACAGAAATGTGAAAGCCGGAATGGATGGATGCGGTGAGAAAGTATATGAAAGAAATAGAATCTTTTAGTTGCAATGGAAAAAGGACTACAGTATGAGGGTAATGTGGCTGTCAATGAACTCGTCCATGCTGAACCAAGACGAGTCGATTGGGATGACCGCGCCACTGGAAAAATGTCTGATGCAGTATTACGCTGACAAAATCCAGTTGGCTGTGGTCTTTCAATCTGAGTATGAAGGGCAGACAAAGACTGTCCGGGGGAATACTACCTATTATCCGGTGAACGCGGATCTCAGTCGGTTGGATCTCAACATTCAAAGTTGGGATGATATAAAGGCGAAGCTATTGCCCGTCATCACTGAATTTCAGCCTGACATCATCCAATGCTTCGGTGCAGAGTGGTCCTATGGCGCGATTGCGAAGTTTGTTTCAGTTCCGGTAGTGATCCACCTGATGGGCTTTCTTAATATCTATATTCCAACTACAGATATGGTTACGGGCTATTGTGTATGCCCCGCAGGGTCAGCCACCTCCCCCATGCAGCTTAGACTGGAAGATGACCTCATGGATTTTGAGCGCAGAATTATGCTGTCAAACCGCTATTTTATGGGGCGGACCCAGTGGGACAGAAACATTGTAAAATACTACTCTCCCGGTGCAAAGTATTATCATGTACCTGAAGCAATCAAATCAAGGATTTATGATGCCTCCGGTCAATGGAAGTATCATTACAATGGAAAGCTGCATCTGCTAACCATCTCTTCGGCGGACTATCGAAAGGGAAATGAAATCATCCTTCGGACGGCTAAAATACTCAAGGATGTGATAAATATCGATTTTGAATGGCGGGTTGCAGGAAGCAGGGATTTCTTTGCGTTTTTCGAGCAAAGAACGGGAATTCATCATCAGGATGTGAATATCAACCTGTTGGGGCGTATAGATACGCGCCAGATTGTCGAGGAACTAACCCTCACCGATTTCTTCATTCATCCATCAATCATTGACAACTCTTCCAACTCCATTTGTGAGGCGCAGCTTATCGGATGTCCTGTCCTTTCCTCCAATGTGGGCGGTGTCGCACAGTTAATCGAGGACGGAAACACGGGATTCCTCTATCCATATCAGGAACCGCACACGCTGGCTTTTCTCATCGGGGATTTGTACCGAGAGGAGCACCTGTTGACGCAGATTTCCCAAAACTCGGTGGAAGTCTCCCGCCGGAGACATGCCCCGAAGGCTGTTGCGGACGCATTATTTTGCACTTATCAGTCGGTAATCGCGGATTGGGAAGGCAAAGCGAGCTCACAGTCTAACGAGAACCAGACAACGTTCCCAGGACACAATGATGCACCGATTTTTCAAAGGGAACTAAGTGAGACGCGCAGCGAATGCAAGGATGACTCGTTTGCATACGAGGAACAATGCAGTCAACTACGGCGTCAGCTCCTGAAGACTCTATGGGAGCGGGATTCGCTGAATCGTCAACTTGCACAGGCGCAGATGAAATACAAAGAGGTACAGGACGCGTATAATAGCATTTCCGACGCCGCCTTTTGGAAAATCACGAGGCCGCTGCGTTCGATGGTTGATACCGTAAATCAAATACCGGGAATAGGTCTCACTATTAAAGGAATCAGGAGCCTGAAGAACAACGGTTTCGGGTATACATGGCAAAAGGTGAAAAGGAAAACAGGGGTGACCAATCAAGACGTGGAAATTTCAGATGAGCCCTTATTTACAAAAGAGGAATTGGAACTGCAGCGAAAGAAAACCTTTCCCCGGCAAATCAAATTCAGTATCGTGGTGCCGCTGTACAACACGCCGGAGCGGTTTCTCCGAGAGATGATTCAGTCTGTTCTGGATCAGACCTATGAAAACTGGGAGTTGTGCATAGCGGACGGCAGCGACAGTGAACACGGGAATGTGGAAAGAATTTGCCGCGAATGTGTGAAGGTGGATTCACGCATCCGCTATAGGAAGCTGGACAAAAATTACGGGATTTCCGGCAACATCAACGCATGCCTGGAGATAGCGCGGGGAGATTATATCGGTTTATTAGATCACGATGATTTGCTGCATCCCGCGGCGCTGCACGAGGTGATGAAGGTCATCTGTGAGAAGGACGCGGATTTCATTTATACGGATGAAAACACTTTTCACAATACTCCCTCAGATGCGTTCTGTCCGCACTACAAGCCGGCTTATGCGCCGGACACCCTGAGGGCAAACAACTATATATGTCATTTTACCGTCTTTCGACGGAGACTGCTGGAAGATGTGGGTCTATTCCGCTCAGAATGTGATGGAAGCCAGGACTTTGATATGGTTCTTCGGCTCACGGAAAAAACGAAGAAGATTATACACATTCCGGAGATTTTGTATTATTGGAGAGCACATGATAACTCTGTGGCTGATTCCGTAGAGGCGAAACCTTATGTGATTCAGGCTGCCCACAAAGCGCTGGAGGATCATCTGTTACGGATGGGATTAGAGGGTGAAGTTCTGGATAGCGTTGTCCCTTCCATGTATCGGATAAAATATGCCATAAAAGACGAGCCTCTTGTGTCAATTCTGATTCCCAATTACGAGCATATGGAAGACCTGAAACACTGCATTGAATCCATAGAAAATATGAGTACCTACCAGAACTACGAAATCGTGGTCATGGAAAACAACAGTGTACTTCGAGAGACATTTGAATACTATGATACTATTCAGAGGCAATGGAGCAATGTCAGGGTTATCCGGTGGAAAGGTGAATTCAACTTTTCTGCCATCAATAACTTTGGGGCGAGACAATGCGCTGGTGACTACCTGCTCCTGCTGAATAACGACACGGAAGTGATTTCTCCAAACTGGATACAGGAAATGCTCATGTTTGCCCAGCGGGAGGATGTTGGTGCGGTAGGCGCAAAGCTTTATTATCCGGATGATACGATTCAGCACGGAGGTGTTATTATTGGCATTTTGGGCGTTGCCGGTCATGCGCACAGGAACTTTCCCAGGAGAGACTATGGTTATATGGGTAGATTGATCTATGCCCAAAATCTCTCCGCCGTGACAGCAGCCTGCATTATGATTCGTCGAGATGTATGGACGGCAGTTGGTGGCCTGGATGAGTCCTTTCCCGAGGAGTTCAATGATGTTGACTTATGTATGCGCATTCGTAAAGCCGGTTATCTAATTGTGTGGACGCCCTTTGCTGAGCTGTACCACTACGAATCAAGAAGTCGTGAAGCTGATGATACATTGGAGACTCGTATACGCTTTGAGGACGCGGTGTGCCGTTTTCAGAAACGATGGGAGAGAGAGCTGACCGATGGTGACCCATACTATAATCCGAATTTTATGTTGGATCGAGAAGATTTCTCGATTGAGCCAGTACTAAAGCAACATGGGGGCAGAGAAGTATGAAAGATAATTAAAATTTCTGCCTGTTGCGCCGTACGATATTGAATATAGACAAAGTTACATTCAGAATAAATCTCTGCAGGTCAGTTCCGTTTTTTGAAATTGCAGATTTTCGGCGGCATCTGCGCTGCCATCCGCGTTCACGCGGTAAAGGATGTCTTTGTGCGCGACCAGCCGGTTGATGACCACAAAATCGGAGATAAGATCGGAGGGCAGGATCGGATGCAGCTGAGCAAGCCGTGTGTTCCACATATATTCCTTGACGCTGCGGATGGTTTGCTCCGGTGCATTGTCATCGGCAATTGTGAACGCGATGAGCGGCTGATAAGGGATCAGCTCTTCCAGCCAGCTTCCGCTGAGGATTTCCTCTGCCTGGGCTTCTGTTGAAACAAGACGACTGGCGGAATAGAGAACGCCCTTGGAGGAAAGCTGTTCAGCGGTTATCTGCCAGTCCGGGGCATCCGTATCCAGCAGGATCATCAGGTTTGAGATCTCCAGCGCTTCTTCGATGATCTCTTCTGTCAATGCATCCGGTGTGACGCGCAAGGCGAATACACTTTCATCATGTGCCCTGAAGAGTTTGACGTAATCATCCCATTCCCGGAGTGTCCCGGAAGTCATCAGCAGCCAGGCGTAAACATTTGTTTTCAATCCTCTGTTGACAAGCTCTGAAATTTCAGAGAAAGGGATCATCTGAGGATTTTCCCGCCTGTCTATGATGACCGCCCAGGAGAGCAGTGTGCCGTTTTGTGAGATGCAGCGGCGGATATTGCCGGAGCCGAAGGTCCAGGCATTATGCCCGAGGTTGATGCCGAACTGTTTGATCGTTCCGGGAGCAATAGCAGTGACAAGGTGATGGATCATTTCATAATAGGGGCTGGACTTGTTCTCGGCCATTTTCTGCATCATCTGATAACAGATCTTCTGCGTGGGACCGTCGGAAGTTCGTTCCGCCATGTCCAGCAGTTTGCGGATACTGCGCTGCGGGTCCTGTGAAATTTCCCGGATGTAGTGATCCACGATCCCGGAGATGATTCCTTTGGTGATGATTTCCTGATCCATGCCTCATCCTTTTACTGATATTCTGTAATAAATTTTAATGGAAAGTTTGGTCCTTGTAAAGGATTCAGTTTTTGTAAAAATGAAATTTACCCAAAAAATGGAGAATGTCCAAATTTCGGTATTTTTTTGAGGTCCGGTAATTTTCCAATGATTTCTTTCATGTAAAATTAGAATTAATTAACATATCGATTTAAGTCGGAGCATTTGGGGTCTGGCATCTTGTGCGGCGCAGCCCGCACAAGTGTGCCTGTCCCCATGTGCGTCGCTTCATGATCTGAACGATTTCAAAAAAGATATTTTACAGGGGAGGTTTTATGTCTGAACATAAAGAATTTTTCATTGTGACGGACTCTTCCTGCGATCTTCCGCAGTGGCTTTTGGATACATATGAGGATTTCGCCTTGTGTCCATTGACCTTTACGATCGACGGTGAGATCAATCCGCCCCTTGACAACAAACAATTTTACGACAGGCTGCGCAATGGCAGCCGTTCCCAGACATCACAGGTCAACCCCGAGGCGTTTCTGGATGTCTTCCGCAAGGCTGCGGGTGAAGGGCTGGATGTGCTGTATGTCGGCTTTTCGAGCGGACTCAGCGGGACGGTGGAAAGCGGCGAAAAGGCGGCAGTGATCGCAAGAAAGGAATTCCCGGAACGGAAGTTTATCGTGATCGATACCCTTTCCGCCTCCTGTGGCGAAGGCTGCCTGGTAGATAAGGCTGTTGAGCTGCGGAATTCCGGCAAATCGATTGACGAAACCGCGAAGTGGATCGAGGACAACAAGCTGAAGCTGCACCACTGGTATACGGTGGATGACCTTCATTTCCTGCAGCGCGGCGGACGTGTTTCGGCTTCCGCGGCCTGGTTTGGCTCTGCTCTGTCCATTAAACCGGTCATGAATATGGACAATGCCGGCCACCTGATCCCGCGGGAAAAGGTTATCGGACGGAAGCGCTCCATCAGCGGATTGTTCCACAAGATGAAGGTCCACGGCATCGATCAGGGGAATCAGAAGATCTTCATCAGTCATGGCGACTGTCTGGAGGAAGTGGAAACGCTGGTGGATATGATCAAAAAGGAATGGGGAACCAAAGAGTTTGTCATTAGCTACGTCGGCAATGTTATTGGCTCCCACACCGGCCCCGGCGTGATCGCCCTCTTCTTCTTCGGCGATCCCCGCGAAAACTGGCAGGGATAAAAGATATCAGGAGAACGGAGCAGGATTTTTCGAAAAACTTTGACATATTCCGGATGTGACAGGCAATATTGCGGGGCATTCATTTCCGCTTGCATCTCTTCTGAATTTGTTATGATTCTGGGACAGTTTCCCGGATCAGCTGCTGTTCATTTTTTTGAGGATCATTCGCATTTGGGCAGCCTGTTCCGGATAAATACGATTGAAGTCTCGGTCCGCGGCAAAGTAACAGATTTCATCGAAGGTAAAGGTGAGTTCTTCGTTATCAGTCGGACCACTGCGAGCCAAAACGTTTTTCATAATTTGCAGGTAGGGAGGAATGTCCGATGTTGGGGCCTCTTCTCCCGCCGGGGACTGTTGCCGACAGGCGACTGTCCCGTCATCTCCATCCGTTGAAGATTGCTTCCCCGTTTGGGACTGTTCCTTCATGGGACTGTTCATATTCATATTTTCTGGCTCCAGGGACTGTTGCCGACAGGCGACTGTCCCGATTTCTCCATCCGGTGAAGATAGCTCCCTCGCCGAAGACTGTCCTTTCACGGGACTGTCCCCAGCGGGCGGCTGCTCAGCCGGAGGATCTGTCAGAAGATTTGCTGTGATGTTTTCTTCGGACGGTTGATCTTCCTGATTTTCTGTCGGAAGATCGTTCCCTGTTTCGCTATCTCTTCCGAGTCGATTTTCTTTCTGATTCTTTTCGTCATCCGGATCCTGATCGTTTTTCTTGATTTGAAGTTCCTCGTTATTTTCTGTTTCGTTCTCTCCGATCAACTGTCCTTCCGTGATTTTCGTTTTGCTTCCTCTGTTATTCTGTTCCTCATTGCTTTCTGTTTTGCTTTCTCTGTTATTCTGTTCCTCATTGCTTTCAGCTTCGTTTACTTTACTTTGTTGTTCCTCATGGCTTTCAGCTTTGCTTTCTCTGTTATTCTGTTCCTTATTGCTTTCAGCTTCGTTTACTTTACTTTGTTGTTCCTCATTGCTTTCTGTTTTGCTTACTTTATTTTTCTGTTTCTCTTCGATTTTCGCTTCATTCAGTTTATTTGCGGCCTCTTCATTTCTCAGCCCCTGGCCCCCGGCCCCTGAATCCTGACCCCTGAAAAACTCTTCCTTCTTCATTCCAGATGACGGGACAGTCGCCTTCGGCAACAGTCCCCTTTTTGGTGCAGCATCAAAAGAACTGAAGGCGCGCGGCGCGGTGAACGCACCCGGTTCCGTCAAAGCAGAAGGAGCAGTCAGAGTAGAACCAGCAGATTTGAGACCGGAGATCTGAGAGCCGGAACGCAATGCCTGAACCAAAAGATCAGAAGTATCCGGCAAAGTCCGAGCTTCCTGACCACTGCCCCCTGAATCCTGAATCCTTGCTCCTTGATTCTTCCTGCCCACTGAACACTGTCCACTGACTACTGGCTCCACTAATTTATCACGCGTCTTAAACAGCCTCATCAGCATATTGTTCCAGCCGATCTGGTTCATCAGCAAGCGTTCCCCGATCTCCGGATGGGAGCGGGACGTCTGCAGAACACCAAGATAAGACTTGCGGAAATGGTAAGACGCCACACCCAGCAGATCCTGAATGGACATCGGGGATTGACTGAGATCCTCACCCCGCTGATGCAGGGTGACCAGACCGCGTCCCATGGTAGTGACGCCGTTCATGACCATTCGGCTCAATTGTACAAAGCGTTTTGAAAAATAATTGACCTTCTTCGCCTCATCGACCCAGATCGACATCGCGTTGAACGTCAGCTTCATCGATTCCAGAACATCCGGCATTTCCTTGGTGGTGAAGGGATCACTGACAGAATCAGGCAGCGGAGCGGACGCCAGAATATCCTTGTCCCATGGCATCAGATGACCGTTTTCCAACCCGATCAACGCGTTCATGTACATCAATTTGTATGTTCCGCTGTCCCGCATAGCTGCTTCCTTTCTTAGGTGTTAGGTATTAGGTGTTAGGTATTAGGTGTTAGGTATTAGGTGTTAGGAATCCACCTTGTTCCTTGCTTGCTCCTTGCTTGTTCCTTGTTCCTTGTTCCCGGTCACCAGTTACTGACCCCTGACCACTGGCCACTGAATCCTGAATCCTGATAACCAGTATACACAAAATTTAAAATAAAAAAACCACCAATATTGGCGGTTGACAAATGTTCTTTTTTGTGGTAAAGAGCCAACGGGGACTGGACCCGCCAGAGGCCTGTAACCGCGGAGGACAGTTAGCAACTCCGCCATACACTCATCCTATCTGACATAACATCCATCCAAAGCATAAGCGACATAACCTCCGCACCCCCATTTGGTCATCCGCAGTGTTCGTGATAGGGTGCGAAGCTCCTGCTCTGCATATAAATCCAGGTGAAGCCTGCACATTACAGAGCAGGTAGCGGGTGAGTCGCAACCGAGTTGCGTCACTGAGCTGCGCCGCCCGAAAGAAACACCTGTCCGGGAAACCCGCTCTGTGTAGTGCGGGCTTCGCTCGATTAAATTCAGAGCAGGAGCTTCGCCCGCTTCACACCACAAGTTGCCAGTTCCCAAGTGCTTTGTCCTGAATAGATATCACGATATAATGAATGTATAAAAAATTTTGGAATTCCCACCGGGGATTGTCCTCTCATATAGCAGTCCCCATTCACGAAAAAGCACTCTGATTTTTCCATCAGGAGGTAAGATGGAAACAATAATATCAAAAAAACAAATGACTGAAGAAGACATAAAGCTGAACTATATCACACCGGCTTTACAATCACGCGGATGGAAAAACAAGATTTCAATGGAGACCAAAGTTCAGTTTACCGATGGAAAAATCAACATCCGCGGGAACCTGGTCACCCGTGGGAATCCCAAAAAGGCGGATTACATCCTGTATTTCAACGCAAACAAACCAATTGCCGTCGTTGAAGCCAAAGACAATAATCACAGCGTATCCCATGGGCTGCAGCAGGCTATGGAGTATGCGCAGATGCTGGATATCCCTTTTGCCTACAGCTCCAACGGTGACGCCTTTTTTGAACATGATTTCCTGACAGGTACAGAACGCCTGATTCCCCTGGACAAATTCCCGACATATAACGAATTGTTATTCCGCTACCGGAATGAAACATCAGAAAACCGGTCTGAAAAAATAACCGATGCCGAAATGGCAATGATCCAACAGCCGTATTATACCAGCCAGAGTACCTATTCACCCCGCTATTATCAGCGTATAGCGATAAACCGCACGGTGGAAGCGATCGCGAGAGGTCAGAAACGGCTGCTGCTGGTTATGGCGACCGGAACCGGAAAAACCTATACCGCCTTTCAGATCGTTTACCGCCTGCTGCAGTCTGATACCGTGAAAAAGGTTCTTTACCTTGCCGACCGCAACATCCTTGTGGATCAGACGATTCAGCAGGACTTCAGACCGCTGGAAAAAACCATTCACAAGATCAATTTTGCCAAAGACGACCCTGCTGCCATAACCTCTTATGTGGTGTATTTTTCCCTGTACCAGCAGCTGACCGGAGACAGTGATTCAGAAGACCCGGATCAGGAAGATGAAACGGTTTCCAGACTGGCCGCGCTCTTCAAACCGGATTTTTTCGACCTTATCATCGTTGATGAATGTCACCGCGGATCAGCCAAACAGGACAGCAGCTGGCGCAAAATCCTTGAGTACTTTTCAAACGCCATCCAATTGGGCATGACTGCCACTCCGAAAGAAACCAAATATGTTTCCAACATCGATTATTTCGGGGTCCCGGTTTATACCTACAGCTTAAACCAGGGCATTCAGGACGGGTTTTTAGCCCCGTTCAGGGTCCACAAAATCACCACGGATATCGGTGACGGCTGGCGTCCATTCAAGGGACAGCTGGATATTTATGGGAATGAGATCGAAGACCGGATCTACAACAACCGGGATTATGATTACAACATCATCCTGGAAGACCGGACGAATCAAGTCGCGCAAAAAATCACAGATTTTCTAATGAAAACCGACCGTATGTCAAAGACCATCGTTTTCTGCGCCAATGAGGATCATGCCGAACGCATGCGCATTGCGCTCTCCAACCTGAATGCGGATATTGTCAGAGAACATCCGGATTATGTGGTGCGGATCACCGGCAGTGATGTTTACGGAAAAAGCAAATTGAAAGAGTTTATCTCTGTCGGTGCGAAATATCCCGTGATCGCGACAACATCCAAGCTCCTTTCAACCGGAGCTGACTGTAAAATGACAAAACTTATCGTTTTGGACCAGATGATCAACTCCATGACGGAATTCAAGCAGATCATCGGCCGGGGAACCCGCATCCGGGAAAAGGAAGACAAACTGTTTTTTACGGTCATGGATTTTCGGAGGGTGAGCGATTTGTTTGCCGACCCGGATTGGGACGGACCGATTGAACAGGATGATGATTTCGGTTCCGGCACTTCCGGCGGCGGACTGCGGCCTGACAGCGGCGGGCCCAACCCACCGGACGGGAATGATCCGAAACCGTATGTGGATGCGGATGGGGCTCCGGTGAAAATCATCAATGAGACGGTCTCGGTCTACGACGCGGATGGAAAACTGCTGCGGACGGAAAACATCATCGATTACACCAGGGTCAACATTATCGGCGAATACGGTAATTTGGAAACCTTCATTGAATTCTGGAACGCCACAGATAAAAAGAAAGTCATTCAGCATCTGTTGGAAACACGTGGAATCGACCTGAAGACGCTCAAAGCCGAAAAAGGCATGAGCGATATGGATGATTTTGATTTTATCTGCCATATCGCCTATGACCAAAGACCGCTGACCCGGCGGGAACGCGCAAATAATGTCAAAAAGCGTGATTTCTTCAGCAAATATTCCGGTACAGCAAGGGATGTGTTGGAAGCGCTGTTGGAAAAGTATATGAACCTGGGTATCTATGATATTGAAAGCACAAGCGTGCTGAGTCTTGATCCGCTGAATCAATTCGGATCTCCGTCAAAGATCATCAAAGCCTTTGGCGGAAAAGATGAATATTTTGAAGCGGTCCGGGCTTTGGAAGAAGCGATTTACATGTAATCCACCCGGGGACTGTCCCTTTATGGGACTGTCCCCACGAGGACAACATCTCAAAAAAAAAGATATGTATCTATTCAGAACGAAGCACATGGGGACTGGCATCTTGTGCGGCGCAGCCCGAACAAGCGTGCCTGTCCCTATGTGCGTCACTCAAGCTCTGAATAGGCCCATGAAATATAAGGTAACACGTAACTGTTCAGTACAGAGTCAAAGTGACCTGTTTTCGTTGACTCAGACTTGAGTCAACAGAACAGGTTGTATTGACTCATTCTGAATAGTTACGGTAACACAATGATTCCTCGATTTTCTGTTGGAGGAAAATTCTTTGTTAAAATGACTTCCGGGAGCTGTCCCTGATTAAAAAGAGGGTGCAAAAATGGGAAATTTGAACAGTTTTGTGAAACGGATCCGGGATATCATGCGGAATGACGCCGGTATTAATGGCGACGCTCAGCGCATTGAGCAAATCGCCTGGATGCTGTTTTTGAAAGTCTATGACGCTAAAGAAGAGGATTGGGAGATCAGCGAAGACGACTATCGATCCATCATTCCCGAACCGTGCCGCTGGCGGAACTGGGCCGCAGACGACCGTTCCGGCAAGGCGCTGACCGGCGACAAGCTGCTCAATTTTGTCAATAACACGCTCTTCCCGGTTTTGAAAGGGAAAGATATCCCTGATCCTGATGACAAAGATAAAGTAAAAATCAAAGGAATCGCCGTTGATAAAGATACCCCGGTGAAAAAGGCTATCGTCCGGACAACCTTTGAGGACGCCAACCAGTATATGAAAGATGGTGTCCTGCTGCGTCAGGTGCTCAATGTGATTGATGACCTTGATCTTGGCGATTATGAAGAAAGTCACGCCTTTGGCGAGATTTACGAGTCCATCCTGCGTGAACTGCAAAGCGCCGGCTCAGCCGGGGAATTTTATACGCCCCGTGCGGTGACAAGTTTCATGGCAAAAATGATCCAGCCGAAAATTGGCGAACAATGCGCCGATTTTGCCTGCGGAACCGGCGGATTTTTAACCAGCTGGCTAAAAGAACTTGAACCGGAAGTGAAAGATACCGCGGACCGGGAAAAATTCAACACTTCGATTTATGGCATTGAGAAAAAACAGTTTCCCTATATGCTGTGTGTCACCAACATGCTGCTCCATAATATCGACACGCCCCGTGTTTATCATGACAACTCACTGCTCCATGAGGTTTTGGATTATACCGATGAAGACCGCTTTGATGTGATTTTGATGAATCCACCTTACGGCGGCAGCGAAAAAAATGAGGTCAAGGCAAATTTCCCGACAAACCTTGCCAGCAGTGAGACTGCCGACCTGTTTATGTCCGTCATCATGTATCGTATGAAAAAGACCGGACGGGCAGCGGTGATCCTGCCGGACGGGTTCCTGTTCGGGACGGACAACGCCAAGGCTGCCATCAAAACGAAGCTGTTCAAAGAGTTTAATCTGCACACCGTGATCCGCATGCCTCACAGCGTGTTTGCACCATACACTTCAATCACGACCAACATCCTGTTTTTCGATCACAACGGCCCCACCAAAGAGACCTGGTTTTACCGCCTGGATATGCCGGAAGGGTATAAGAACTTTTCAAAAACCAAACCCATGAAAACCGAGCATTTCGCCCCGGCCGTGGATTGGTGGTACAAGCGCGAAGAGATCACGCTTGAGGGTTTTGACAAAGCGAAAAAATTTACAGCGCAGGAAATTGCCGAAAGAAACTACAACATCGACTTGTGCGGCTATCCGCATGAGGAAGAAGAGATCCTCCCTCCCGATGAACTGATCCGCCAATATCAGGAAAAACGCGCCGGTCTGAACGCCGACATCGACCGCATTTTGGCGCAGATCACCGAGATTTTGGGAATATAACCGGGGACTGTCCCTTCATGGGACTGTCCAAACAGATAATGCGAAATATGGAATCGAAAGACAGGAGGAATTCAAATGACTGAACTTATGGATCCTTCTTTTTATGAAAAAATTAAAGAAATTTTGAAAACTGCAAGAAGTCAAGTGTATGCTTCTGTCAACTCAGCGATGGTGGAAGCATATTGGCTGATTGGAAAATCTATTGTTGCAGAACAGGGCGGTGAACACCGGGCAGAATATGGTTCTGCTTTGCTGGAAGAATTATCCAGACAGATGACCCGGGATTTCGGGAAGGGTTTCACCGTTACAAATTTAAAGTACATGCGTCAGTTTTATCTGACATTTCCAAATCGTCACGCAGTGCGTGACGATTTAGGCTGGACGCATTATCGTATGCTCATGCGTGTTGAAAATGCAAAAGCCAGACAGTTCTATTTAGAAGAAGCTATAAAATCACGATGGAGCACCCGGCAGTTAGATCGTCAAATCAATTCATTTTTTTACGAACGTCTGCTTTCCAGCCGGAACAAAGAAATGGTCTCACAGGAAAATCAAACACTTGAACCGACAAAGGCACCGGAAGATATTATACGAGATCCATATGTTCTTGAGTTTTTGGGCATAAAACAAAATGCTGATTTTTATGAAAAGGATCTCGAAAATGCGCTGATCAGCGAACTGCAAAACTTTTTGCTTGAGCTTGGACGTGGTTTTTCCTTCGTAGCAAGACAAAAACATATTGATTTGGATGGAGAGCATTTCTATATCGATCTTGTTTTTTATAACTACATTCTGAAATGTTTTGTTCTGATCGATTTAAAGACCGGAAAATTAACACATCAGGACATCGGACAAATGGACTCCTATATCCGTATTTTTGACGAATTACAAAAAGGAGATGATGACAATCCAACGATTGGTATTATTTTATGCTCTCAGAAAAATGAAGCCATCGCAAGATATTCTGTCCTGAATGATAAAAAACAGCTCTTTGCGTCAAAATATCAGCTTACGCTCCCAACGGCTGAGGAACTTGAAACATATATCGAATGTCAGCGCCGTAAATATGAGGAGCGGGAGGATATCTTATGAACGCGCAGCAGCTGAAAAATTCAATTTTACAGATGGCGGTATCGGGGAAGCTGGTGCCGCAGGACCCGAATGATGAGCCGGCAAGTGTCCTGCTGGAGCGGATCCGCGCTGAGAAGGAAGAACTGATCCGGAGCGGTAAAATCAAGCGGGAAAAGAATCCCTCAGCCATTTTCCGCGGCCCCGACGGCGCCTTTTACGAAAAAATCGGCAGCCGAGATCCCGTGAACATCACCGACGAACTCCCCTTCGACATCCCGGACAGTTGGGAGTGGGTGAGATTGGGAGAAGTTGGTGATTGGGGCTCAGGTGCTACACCAAGTCGATCACATCCTGAATACTATGGAGGTAACATTCCATGGTTGAAAACAGGTGATCTAAATGATAGTTATATTTATTCAGTGCCAGAATATATTACGGATAAAGCAATTCAGGAAACTTCAGTTCGTTTGAATCCAGTTGGATCTGTACTGATTGCCATGTACGGAGCTACAATTGGGAAATTGGGAATAGCAAAGATTCCATTAACAACCAATCAAGCTTGTTGCGCATGTTTACCTTTAGGAAAATTCTATAACAGGTATTTGTTCTATTTTTTAATGTATCAAAAACCCTTTTTCATAAAGCAGGGAGAAGGTGGAGCACAACCAAATATATCTAAAGAAAAAATAATAGCAACGATAATGCCAATTCCACCTTTAGAAGAACAATACAGAATAGTTGAAAAAATTGAAGATATTCTCCCTATTGTTTATGATTACGAAAAGAAAGATGAATATCTAACTGAACTCAATACACAATTTCCCGGGAAGCTCAAAAAATCCATTTTACAGCAGGCGGTGCAGGGGAAGCTGGTGCCGCAGGACCCGACTGAGGAACCGGCAAGCGTCCTGTTGGAACAGATCCGCGCGGAAAAGGAGCGCCTGATCGCCGAAGGCAAGATCAAGCGCGATAAAAACGAGTCCGTCATTTACAAACGAGGCAATTCCTATTACGAAAAAATCAACAACACCGAACGCTGCATCGACGATGAACTTCCATTCGACATCCCCAATAGTTGGGAATGGTGCAGGCTCTCCTCTATAACTTCCAATATCGGTGATGGCATTCATGGAACACCTGAGTATGATATTTCCGGAAAATATTATTTTATTAATGGGAATAATTTAGTGAATGGGAAAATAATTATAAAAGATGATACTAAGAAATTAAGCTCGAGCGAAGCAAAAAAACATTTTCGTTTATTAAACAATATGAGTATATTAACTTCAATAAATGGAACTATAGGAAATGTTGCATATTATAATAATGAACCTGTAGTTCTTGGTAAAAGTGTTTGTTTCTTCAATCTCATAACAGGCATTAAAAAAGATTATTTGAGGTTACTTTTAAAAACAGATTATTATTTGAAATATGCAATGAAAGTGGCTACTGGAACAACAATAAAAAATGTTCCTTTGAAAGGCATCAGAGATTATCTTGTACCTGTTCCTCCATTATCAGAGCAGCAGCGAATCGTTGAAAAAATTGAGGCATTAATGCCGATGATCAATGCGCTGTAACGTTGGCGCCCGCCGGAGTCTCTTCCGGGATCTGTCCAATAAAGGGACAGACCCCACCAATACAGCTGTCATCCTGCCTACATAAACATTACCCGGAATTCGGGGAAAAATTCGCAAGGGCAATTTTGGACACGGAATCATTTGATTTTTCTGATTTTTCAATATAAAATAGAATCTATTCAGGACAAAGCACTTGAGGACTGGCAACTTGTGTGGCACTTGTGCTCTGAACAGTTATATTTAATAAATAAAAAGTAACTGTTCAGAACGAAGCACGTGGGGACTGGCATCTTGTGCGGCGCAGCCCGAACGAGCGTGCCTGTCCCCATGTGCGTCTCTGCGGGTTCTGAATAGTTACAATAAAAATACATTGAGGTTTTTATGGGCTTTCGGTATTTTGTAGATGAAGCGTGCAATACAGTGCCGGGAACGCAGCACACAGTTCAGTCAGCCTCTCTGTACGGACTGCGTCCGTATTTAGATTCAGATCACGATCTTTGCTATGCAGGCTAAGCGGGTAAAGCTCCAGCTCTGACTCACAAGGCATTATAATAATATGTAGTCTCAAACTGCCGCGTGGTTTGTGCGGGAGGAGGTCGATAATGAATCTGAAATATTTTTTCCGGCGGGAGGATGATTTCAAACCCGGAATTTACAAACACACGGTGAGCTTTCCCGATGGCGGATACCGCAGAATGCATCTGCGGGTGGAAGCGGACCTGAACGGGATCTTCTGGCTCAACGGGAACGAATCCTTTTACCTGAATGAGAGTGCCTGCTTCTTCACCTGGCTGATCCTGAATCAGAAGAGCGAACGGGATATCAAGCGGCTGATGCGCAACCGCTTTGGTCCGAACGCGGTGCAGGCGGAGAAGGATTTTCAGGATTTCAAACCGCTGATGCAGGACATCTTTGAAGGGAAAGCCGGCGCTGATGAGCTTTGCGAAAGCGGCATTGACCTGGTCACTCCTTTTTCAAAGGTCCCGGCAGCACCGTACCGCATGGACCTGGCGCTGACCTATGGCTGCAACAACCACTGCCCCCATTGTTACAACGAGCCCGGACGGGGAAAGAATGTGCTGAGCTTTGAGCAGTGGAAACAGGTGCTGGACAAGCTGGATGAGGTCGCCATCCCGCATGTGGTCTTCACCGGCGGGGAACCGACAATTGTTCCGTTTCTGCCGGAGCTGGTGAGCTATGCTGCTCAGCTTGGCATTGTCAGCGGTTTGAACACCAACGGACGGCTGCTGCGGAATGAGCCTCTGACAGAGAAATTGAAGGCTGCCTCGCTGGACCATGTGCAGGTGACGCTGGAATCGGTGGATCCGGAGATCCACGATGCCATGGTCGGGGCAAAGGGCGCCTGGGAGGAGACGGTCGCCGGTATCAAGATGGCGGTCAAACACAAGATCCACATCAACACCAACACCACGCTGCTGACGCATAACGCCTCACCGGAAGCGATCCACAAGCTTTCTGATTTTCTCAGCGGTTTGGGTGTGATGACCTTCGGACTGAACGCGCTGATCCGTTCCGGAAAGGGGAAAGAGGTCGACAGCGCGATCTCAGTTGATCGGCTTCAGGAGCTGCTGGACGCGGCGAAATCTGCCGCGGACCGGAATAGACAGCGTCTGCTGTGGTATACACCCACGCAATACTGTTATTTTGATCCGGTAACCTCCGGCGTGGGATTTAAATCCTGCTCAGCAGCAAAATTCAGTATGTGCATCGAACCGGACGGGAATGTACTTCCCTGCCAGTCCTGGTATGAGCCGGTGGGAAATATCCTGACGGATGAGTGGCAGACGATCTGGAACCATCCGCTCTGCCTGCGGCTGCGGAACAAGGAATATATGCCCGCTCTCTGCAGGAGCTGTGACTCTCATGATCTGTGTACCTGCGGCTGTCCGCTGGAGATCGAAAAGAACGGCGCCAATATCAACCCGCACGTCCTGCCGGATTGTTTCTGATGCTGTGTGTTTTCCAATTTAACTGAGGTAATTTCCGGAAAAAAGAGAAGTTCTAAATTATTCGGAAACCTTTAGTTTCTGTGCAATCATGCGGTCGATTTTCCCCATAGGGAGGTCTTGCATTTCTTCCCTCGTGAACCAGCCGAGTTCATCGGCAGCGAGGGGTTGGGGATCGCCTTCGAGTTGTTCACAGCAGAAAGCATGGAGCGTCACCTTGAAATGGGTATAGGCGTGCTTGTAGACCCCGAATGGCCTTACAGCACGGATAGTGATGCCGAGCTCTTCACGGATCTCACGGCAGATGCACTCTTCCAATGTCTCACCGGTTTCCTGCTTTCCGCCGGGAAACTCCCACATGCCGCCCAGCAGTCCCTTCGCCGGACGTTTGGTGAGCAAAAAGCGTTTTCCGGTCTCATCCGGGATGAGCGCTGCAGTGACAATGTAATGAGGAATAGGCTCAGCCTTGATCATGACCGGGCGTTCGGCTGTTGTGCCGTGCTGCCGAGCCAGACAGTCTTCGCGCAGCGGGCAGAGCAGGCACTGCGGATTTTCCGGCAGACAAATCGCGGAACCGAGGTCCATCAGCGCCTCATTGTGATCTCCGGGGCGTTCCTGATCCAGATTTTCTTCAGCGAGTTTCCAAAGCAGCTTTTCCGTCTGCGGGGTGCGGACTGGGTCGGCGATGTCGTAATAACGGGCGAAAATGCGTCGGATGTTGCCGTCCAATGCGGCAGCGGGCTGTCCGCAGCCAATCGAGGCGATGGCTCCGGCTGTATAGTCACCGATGCCCGGCAGCTTCCGCAGTACAACCGGATCGGAGGGAATTTTTCCGCCATATTCAGAAACGATCACCCGGGCAGCTTTGTGAATGGAGCGTGCACGACTGTAGTAGCCCAGTCCCTCCCAAAGCTTCAGTATATCCTGTTCATCTGCTTCCGCAAGGGTCTGGACATCCGGGAAGCGCTTCATCCAGCGCTCGTAATAAGGCTTGACTGTCTCGACCCGGGTCTGCTGGAGCATGATCTCCGAGATCCAGGTGGAATAAGGACTGCGGGACCGCCGCCAGGGCAGGTCCCGCTTGTTTTTGTCAAACCAGCCAAGAAGGTTTTTCATGTGTTCAGAATTGAAAGCCATCCCGGGCAGGAACCAGTTTCATCTCAAGGCCGTCCACATATTCCTCAAGCTGATCAATCAGGACGTGCCAGTCATTCTGCGACATGCGCCGTTCTGCTTCCAGCTCATCCGGGAGAATCGCCGTGACCATCACCTGTGGCTCGTCACCGTAGATCGTGGCCCAGGCGTCTGTGAGTTCAAAGCCCAGCTGGTTCATCCGGGGTACAAAAATATGGATCAGGAAATCGAAATATTCCTGCTCCTTCCCCGGTGTGATATCCCAGGACATGATGAGTTTATGCTGCATCCTCGTCCGCCTTTTCCTCTTCCTCGTTGTCCGGTGTCTCATTGCCGAGCGGATGGTCGAGAATGATGAGCTGAGTATCTTCCGGCAGCTTGTCGGGAGCCGGAACCTTGAATGTGGTGTAAGTTTGATCCACCTGAGAAACGCCCATTTCCTTCAGGAATTTGGAAAGCGGATCCAGCTCCGGCAGGGTACGTGCGACGGAATAGTGCATCGGGATCACCAGGTTCGGCTGGATCATGCGGATGGTTTCCACGGCCTGTGCTGCGTTCAGAGCGGCGCCGCCGCCAACCGGGACCAGGAGAACATTGACAGTTCCCAGGCTTTCCACTTCGGTCTGCGTGGGCGGGCGGTTGATGTTGCCCAGGTGAGCGACAAAAATGCCGTTGATCTCGATCACGAAGATCGTGTTGCGGGGTTCACCCTTTTTGTTGGTCGCGTGACCGGTGATGAAAATGTTGTTGATCTCATATTCGCCGGGGCGTTTGATCAGGAAGGGTTCAGTTTTGATCCCGGGAAGGAAGCTGTGCCCGGGTTTGTCATTGCTCATGGTAACAATATCCGCCTTGAGCTTCAGCGGTTCATAGCCGATTTTTTCATAGTCGTAAGGGTCGCATACAACGCTTCCGTAATTTCGTTCAGTCATGCGGAAACAAGAGTGTCCGTACCAGGTAATATCCATTAATCCTCCAATTAATCAGCCGGATCGGTTTCCGGTCGTTTAATTATACCAAATAAAAAATAGTGAATAGCGAATGATGAATAGTGAATGGTGAATAAATATTGAATAATGCGTTTTTGTTTACGGTAAAATATTAGCATGAAGAAAATATTCCTGCTTATTTTGTTTTTCATTATGATCGTGCTGTTAGCCGGCTGTGGTTTTGTTCAGCCTTCTCTTTCCGGAAAGAAGCTGCAATTTGAGACCACGGACATTGACGGTGATCCGGTCAGCAGTGAAGAGCTTTTTGCACGGCATGAGATCACTATGCTTAATCTCTGGGCAGGCTGGTGCTCTCCCTGTGTCGGGGAATTGTCGGAGCTGAATGAAGTCAACGAGAAATTGATGCTGATGGACGGTGCTGTGGTCGGATTGCTGAACGATGACAAGAGCCCGGAGAATCTCGATACTGTTCGGAGGATCCTCAGTGAGAACAATGTGCAGTATCTGAATATCCTTGCGCCTGACAATATGGACGAGATCATCCGGCAGAGTTCCTTCCCCATGACGGTTTTCGTTGACCGGGAAGGTGTGGTTATCGGCAGGACATTGCTCGGCACCGTGACTGATAAATATGTCGTTGATTACTATATGGATGCTGCGAACAAGGCACTGGAAGCCTTGAAAGAAAGCCGGGAAGAATAAAAAAAGTAACTTTTCAGAACCTGAGTGCCGCACATGGGTACAAGCATGCTTGTGCGGGCTGTGCCGCACTTGGGTACAGGCACGCTTGTGCGGGCTCCGCCGCACAAGGTGCCAGTCCCCAAGTGCTCTGTTATGAATAGATACAAAAAAGAGCACTTTTCAGTGCTCTTTGCTGCTCCTCGACCTGGATTCGAACCGGGAACCTAACGGTTAACAGCCGCTCGCTCTGCCGTTGAGCTATCGAGGATCAATCAACGTTCTTTATTATATGCCTTTCGTGTGTCCTGTCAAGTGAAATTCTAAAATTCGTGATAAATTGTTTCTTAGAAATTTCCAATTCGGAACCAGCAGGACTCCAGATGGGCAGCCATATCTTTCCCGCAGCGTTTGGAGATCTTCTTCACAGCCCATTCCATGGAATCAGCTCCGCCGAATTCATAAATCCGCTCACCGATCTCTCTGGTGCGGATATGGCGGCACTGCCGGTCAAACTGACCGCCGGGACGTTCGGAAAGAAAATCATCCTTTTTCGCGATCTGGGCCAATTCATCCAGGAAGCGATTCATCTCATCTGCGTTTTGTCTCGGAAAAGGTTTGCTGAAAAACCACATAATTACCTCCAAATATGAAATCAGAATTCAAAAGCGATGCTCAGAAAGATGGTCTGAATCCTGATCCCTGACTCCTATCCCCTATTGTACCATCATTCCCAAACCGCATTGAAATAGCCGGAATAAACGTCCGTCCCGCTGAGCGTCATATCGAATGTATCCTTATTCCCGGGTATGGAGACCTTGAGCGGTTTTCCGTTCAGGGTGTATTCGTTTTTCTCTTTCCCGCATTCCACGGTCAGTGATAATTCAGAGCTGCCTGTTCCGGAATAGACCGTCAGCTGCCGCTCTGCTTCCGCCGGGAGCTTGCCTTTTGAGGAGATGGAACCGGTGAAGGACTCAAACTCCAGTGCCCACACCTGCGAACCATGAACCTCGTGATATCCAATCGAGATATATCCACCCTGTTCCATAAGGCTGAAATTGATGCCGATCACAAATTTTGAAACCAAAATAATCAGAGCCAGCACCAGCGCTAATATAATTAGCATCCAAATTTCCTGTTTCTTCTTCGGAGAGTAATTTGTCAATTTTCATCCTTTCATTTATCGGGATTCTAACCCCTAATCCCTAACCCCTGATTCCTGAAATTATACCTTCTGCTCCTGCGGAATCTGCGAACGCGGTATGCTGCGGCGTCTGGTGTCATAATCAACGAGAAAACGGTCCAGCACACGGGTCAATGCTGTGGCATCATCCATAGTGATGTCATTCCCGTGATAGATGATGAACATATCTTTGGACATCTGCCCGACGGCGGGAGAAACAAAGACCCCGTACCGCGCCGCGAAATCGACCATATCCTGCGGAACCATCCCCGGCGGCAGGATAAACGCACTGGCATTCAGGGCGCTCACCTGCGGAGAGGCAAGCATCGGAAATGCGTGAAGCTTAGCCCATTCATAGATAAAGTTACGCACATCAGTCATACGCTGCACTCTTACCGGCATTCCCTCAGTCAATACCGTATCGATCTGCTCATTCAGCGCGTTCAGCAGCGGATAGACCGGGACATTGAGTGCTGAGACACTGCGGCTAACCGTCTGCCGGGCATAGTTGAAGTACCGTCTGTTTTCAATATTATGGGCGAGGATGCGTGTATGAGACCGTTCATTCAGAATCGTAACACCCAGGCCCGGCGGCAGTCCCATCGCCATTTCCGAGGCACACAGGCAGATGTCGGCAAGTCCCGAGATCGCTTCATCAAATCCGCAGAACACACAGCCGCTGATATCGGTGACGATCAGTCCATCCGGACATTTGCTGCGGAATTCCTCACAAATCGCGGAGGCATTCAAACTTGTACCCGTGCAGACATCGGTCTCCACAAACATCAGGATGTCAAACTTCTCCTTTTGAAGTTCCACGCCAAACGCGGTGAGGTCCGGCTCCGCTCCGTAAGCCGTATCAAATAAAGTGACCGTTCCCCGGCAGTCATCCGCGATATCATACCACTCCTGAGACATGGGGCCGTTGACGATCATGAAGATATTGCGGTCCGCAAACCATTCAAGAGCCATCTGCAGCAGCCCTTCCCTTGTACAGCTGAAAAAAACAGCGGAGGCGGCTTTCGGAAAAAAGTATTCCTTCAGCCGTTCGGAAATCACGGAAGGCTGGATCATGGTACCGATACCCGGCGGGATGACCTGTGCGGCCAAAACCCCGGGAGCGACAGAAGCAGGATTCGGACAGAACCAGCGGCTCATTTCAGCCTCGCGCTGACGACGATGCGCTGGTTGTCGACCAGGTACGGGTAACAGGAGATCAGTGTCAGGGTGCTCTCTTCTGTCTGCCGCATCACTTCCACCTGAGATGGCTGTACGATCTGGGTGCCGGTGACAATATAGGTGTAGGCATTCTTTTCCGTCAAGAGGACGATCTCATCACCGGGAACCAGACGGTCCAGTTCGCGGAAGACTTGCCCAAAGATGTCATTATGTCCGGAAAGGATCACATTTCCGCTTTTTCCCGGAATTCCGCTGGTGTTATTCAAACCGACCCCGGTTTTCAAAGCTTCCCAGTCATCTCCCTGGACGACTGGCGCATCAACGTTGATGGCTGCGATTCCGATGCGGATGATGCGGCCGGTGCCGGAATCGACCGGCGCCGGGGCGGTTGCCTGAACGCTTACCAATCCGCGCAGATGCTCCGGGATCTCACTTTCATTGAAGGAAGCGTTCCCGATGGCATCCGGAGCCGTATGTCCGCCGGGCAGTACCACAGCCTGGATCAGCGCAGTGGGGGCGGGTGTAGGCATGCTGAACGCGCGGGATGCTTCATCGTTCAATGTGCGCAGGATCGAGGATCCCCGTCCCAGTAAGATGACCACACCGATCACCGCCAGGATCTCAATGATCAGCAGAATGATATCGATACGGCGGAAGGTGCGGCTGCCGGTGACACGTTCGATGGTTTTTGTTTCCGTATTATACAGCAGGTCCTCATTGATCGGTGCGTTATCGGCATCAACCACCCGTCCCGCGGCACGGTAGGCGGCGACCCGCGCTTCCCGGCTGCGAATCTTGCGCTGCATCAGCATCTCATGCAGTTCGGCATCGGTCAATGATTGCTCATGCTTCATGGCGTTTCTCCGCTTTTTTATCATCAAATACAAAGAACCGGGCGACCGCATAGTTGAAGAAATTCATTATAAATTCCAGTCCCATCTTGATTAATACCGGATCGACCTGCGGCAGCAGCGGTTTGAGCCACTGCATCAGGAAATAAATAACCGTTGTTGAAAAAATGACCAGCAGGATGTAGCGCAGGAATGAATCCTGCCGTTTCCCATGCTGAAAGACCGCCAGCTGCAGCAGGAAGAAATTCACGATCAGGGAGACCACCCGGGCGCCGATCAGTGCGTACACGTCTTGAATGCCGAGGTGATTCATGATGAAGTAGGTGATGTTGTCAGCGATTGAGGCAATCAGCCCGGCGCCGGCGAATTTGATATAGGAAATGATCGTGTTTTTCATGAGAAATAACGCTTATTGAACCGGCTGGGTGATCGATGCCAGAAACAGCACGGAAAGCAGCCCCTGCATAATCGCGCTGAAGATCAGCGGTACCCAGCGGCGGAAACCGGTCGTTTCCCGCATCAGGTTGAAGATCGAAACTACGACCATCACCACCAGCATCAGCGGACTGACCATCAGCAGCAGGTCAAAGATGGTGAAAAAGCCCAAAATGATCCCCGGCAGCTGCGGCGTATCGCTCACCGGCATTTGGGAACCAATCAAAAATGTGATCCCCACCACCAGCGAAACCAACAGGCAAAACCCATTATATCCCATCGTAATATAATATAAAATGTGATTCTTCTTCACTCTTCACCATTCACTATTCACTATCTAAAGGTCTCTCTTCCTGATTTGCGCCAGCTGCTCAGCCAACAAGCCCATCATTATTAATAATAACCCTGCCGTCATAGCCATCATGGAAACCGAGCTGAGCCCCGAACCGCGGATGAGAAAAGGAATTGCCCACAGGATCCCAAGTAAAATCAGCACCCCGCCCATGGGCAGGAAGATGCGCATCGGGTTGAAGACCATCACAATGTTGATGATCTGCAGCATGGTGTCGAGAGCTGTGATGGTGTTGATAGTGGACTTTCCGCTGCGACGCGGTTCGACCTTGATGGGTGTTTCCGTGACAAGGTGTTTCTGCTGGACAAAAATCAGTGCGATCACTTCGGAAAAAGCCATCCCGTCCGGGCAGAGCTTCAGATAACGCTGCGCGAGGGAGGTGTCGTAAAGCTTCATGCCGCTGTTGAGATCATTGATGGGCAGCTTGTCCACAAGCCGTCCGGCGATAAAGCGGATCAGCTTTTTCCCGAGGGCACGGTAAAGACCGCTGCCGCCGCCGGAATCCGCTCCGCGGTATCCGACCACCAGGTCCGCGTTAGTCTCCTCCTGTTTTTTCAGCAGGTTCAAAACATCCTCCAGCCGATGCTGGCCATCCGCGTCCATTGTGACGGAAAATCGAGTTCGGGAGAGTTGAAGACCGCTGATGAGCGCTCCGCCGTATCCGCGGTTTACTTTGTGATGACAGACCTGCAGAAACGAATGGGAAGCGGCGGCTTCATCCAGCAGTGCGCCGGTCCCGTCTGTGGAACAATCATTCACAATGACGAGCTGTGATCCGTTTGTTTCGCAAAAATCAATAAGCTCCGGCAAAAACTGTTTGAGCGAAGCTTCTTCATTATAAGCCGGGATCACTAAAGTCAAATCTGCTGTCTGCACGTTTGTCCTCCATCATAAACATTCACGCTAATTATAAACGCAAACATATAGGAGAATGTAGAATACGAAAAAGTTTATATCTATAATTAAAAAAGCCGCAAAGCGGCTTTCCATATTTGATCTCTAAACTCTGATATCTGAACTCTGAATTATAAGCGGATGTAAAAACCATAAAACGAGTTCTGCCCATCAAGAACATAAAATACCATACGTCCGCCGGGAACATACTGATTGAGCTTTGCTACGATCTCGGTAGTTTCTCCGCGTGCAACATTGTCCTCGATGGTCCAGTAAGGACCGCTTCCATTAAGCAGATAATCGCTGCCGCGTTTGCAAACCAATTGATAGGCCCCTGCCGGCCAGGAGCGGTTGGATAGGTTTTTGATTGTCAGTGTCAGGGTATAAGTTCCATCGTGTTCATCCTGCACATAAAATCGGATCGGATTATTATCCATCGGCGGCATGTGCGGATCGTAGTCCTTCTTTTCGTAGTATCTGAAGAGTTCAATTTCACTGTTGTAATCTTTACCGGGAACCGGTTTTGAAGGCGGAACCGGTCTTACAGGCTGGTCATCTCGTCCTCTGTTTTGGGGTTGAGCTGAAACACTGCAGATACTCAGTAATAAAGCGGCGCAAAGACCGCAAACGATCATGATCCACAAAGTCTTACGCATAAAAAACTCCTTGTTTTCAATATCTTAAAAATTATTATAATGTATCTCTCCGCAAAATCCATGCCAAATGATGAATTTCTTAAAAGACGCTGAAATAGGCTCCTTTGTTCCCGGGATTTACTGTCACCACCCAGGATGCTATCCCTTTCCCCCTATCCACTGACTCCTAATCCCTAATCCCCAGCCACTGACTTCTGGCCCCTGAATCCTGACCCCTAAAAAACCAAAAAAAACTAAATGTCACAAATTTTTCATGACTTTTAAAAAAGGCCTTGACAGGAATAAATACATGTATATAATATTTGACTGTTGCCCACGAAACGGAGAAACGAACGGGGAAACGAAAAAGAGAACCTTGACAATTGAGAAGCAGCAGAAATAAAAACAAACCAGACAATTCCGGCGAATAAATCCGTGAAAAGAAAGAAACATACAGTCGAAAGACTGATGAAAAAATTTAGCGGAGAGTTTGATCCTGGCTCAGGATGAACGCTGGCGGCGTGCCTAATACATGCAAGTCGAACGGCAGTAGCAATACTGTAGTGGCGAAC
>CADATZ010000037.1 GCA_902791025.1 uncultured Chloroflexota bacterium
CCCTTGCTTCGCTGCGGGACATGCAGGAAACGTCCCCGTGACCCTATCGGGTCACACGAGATAATTCCTCAGTATTCTGGCTGCTCCGTGAATAGTAACTTTTTAAATAATAACCTGTTGAATTTTTAAATTAATCCTTGACAATTTAGAAAACATGTATAAAATAGAATATAATTAGAAAATAATATATAAATAAAGACTGAGTAATAAATATTATTAGAAAGGAAAATAAATATGGACGGCGTAGCACGGCAGGCTGAAATGACTGCTCAGGAAATCGAAGAGATGTACAACCGGTTGAAATCGGTTGAATCTTCCGATGCTTCTTCTGCCGGTGATACTCAGACAGCTGATCCACAGGCTGCCGCGGAGCCGCTTGTCGACAATTACAATTTTCCTTTTGAGCCTGAAGGCATTTACAACAGCGCGATGCTGGATTTTGAAGAGATCTCCGCTGCATTGTGGACGCTGATCCTTCATACACACTACTCTGCTACCCGCTACAACCGGATGTCCCCGAATTATACGCTGCTGATGCAGCATTTGGAAAAGGACATCAAACAGATGGGCAGCTATTGCATCACCAAGGCAGTTTTAGAACAAAGCGGGAAAGAATACCCGAACCTGAAAATGATGGAGCTCAAAGAGTTGAGCTGTATGGTCTCGCTGCACTTCCGCAAGTGCTGCTGTGCCTTTAATGATATCATGAAGCAAACGGGAAGCCATGATATGAACATGATGAGCTGGATCTTCCGCTGGGCTGGGCTTTTTGAACGGCTGAAAGCCACCCAGGATAAGATCGACAAGATCAAATCCGGAAAGATCAATATAGAGAATCTTCTCGAAACACAGAACGTTTACAAAGACGAACCGAAATTGCGACGAGACCGCAGCGAAAGAGCTGTCGAGCCGAAAACGAGAGCATCCTCCATGTCGGTCATGAAGTCCTACACGAAAGAGGTCAAGCTTCAGCAAAAAGCCGAGGAAAAACAGGAACGGGCGCTGCAGCGGGCAGCAGAACAGGCGAAAAGACGTCTGGAAAGAGAAGCGGGATGCCTTCTTTCCGAAATGGGCGTCAGATCCTTTGCTCCCATGCCTTTGCCAAAAATACCCGGCATTGGACTCAATGAAAAGGAACTGCGGCAGCTCTTGATGGATGAAGCAAAAAGCCGGATGGAAATGGGGGAGGCTGGAATCATTGCCCTGGAGTCGGTAGAGAAGCTGGTGGAGCGGTTTGAGAAGCTCAGAGTTCAAAGGGCTATGGCCAATGGTCAGAGCTTTGGGTCAAGGATCAAGGAGCAAGGGGCAAGCGCGCGTTCCAGTTCTTCCGATGAGACCCGGAAGAAATTGCGGGAGAAACGGAAGAAGAGAAAATAGAATATAGAATATAGGAAACAGGCAATAGTGAATGGTGTTGCTATCCACTATTGCCTGTTGCCTATTGCCCAATACCTATCCCAATTTGTTATAATTGATTTGAGCAATAAATCGGGACTGTAATTGAATTGTACCGGCTCCAATAAAATTATTTATTAGTATATTTTACAAGGAAGATCTGAATTCAATGGAAAACAAGATCAATATTGAAGGAGAGGCAAAGAGGATGATTGAAATTCATGAAAACGGGATCTATATGAATCTGGAAGAGGCGGCAGATGGGACGCTGAAGCTGCTTCATTTTTCTGCGGCACCTTATGATCCGGCTGTGATTCCGGAAGAGAACAAGCGCGGGTTCCGTCTGGTCGAGGTGCAGGTTCCGGGTATAGACCGCCCGGAAGAGCGGCACGGGACAAAGTTCATTGTTACTGCTCCCGGATATCGGCTGAAATATGAGAACCATCTTGACGAACGCAATGAATTCGGACGGAAATTGACTTTTATCACAAGCGACGCGGAAACCGGCCTTGTCGTTCGTTCCTGTTTCCAGTTCTATGACGGCATCGCTGTCGTCCGCAGCTGGACGGAAGTGGAAAACCGCGGAAGCGAAACCCAAACACTGGAATATGTCTCCTCTTTTGCTCTCACCGGTCTCGGGAAGGGTGGATTGCAGAACCGCGACGATAAGCTGCTGCTTTCGATCCCGCACAACTCCTGGCAGCGTGAGATCCAATGGAAAACCTACACTCTGCCGGAACTTGGACTCTGCCTGAATCAGCCACCTCACGCGGCACGCTCCTCCAAAACCATCAACATCACCAACGTTGGCAACTGGTCCGCGAAGGAATATATCCCTGCCGGTTTTCTGGAAGATACGGAAACCGGTGAAAGCCTGCTGTGGCAGATCGAACAGAACGGCTCCTGGCACTGGGAGATCAGTGACCAGACGGGTTTCCTCTATCTGCAGCTAAGCGGTCCGAGCGAGACCTGGGCGCATTGGTCTAAGGATCTGAAGCCCGGCGAGAGCTTTGTTACCGTTCCCGCGGCAGTCTCTCCGGTTATCGGCGGATTTGAGGAAGCAAACATTGAAATGACCAAATACCGCCGCCGCATCCGCCGCCCCAATGCTGACAATGAGAAAATGGCAGTGATCTTCAATGATTATATGAACTGCCTCTGGGCGGACCCGACGACTGCAAAGGAACTGCCGCTCATCGACGCGGCGGCAAAGGCGGGCTGTGATTATTTCGTCATCGATGCCGGCTGGTATTCCGCCGGGTTCTGGTGGGACAATGTCGGCGAATGGAAACCCTCCATTGAACGTTTTCCCGAAGGGCTGAAATGGCTGATGGATCATATCCGATCAAAAGGGATGATCCCCGGTGTCTGGCTGGAGATCGAGGTAATGGGGATCAATTGCGAATTGGCGAAAAAACTGCCGGATGACTGGTTCTTCTGCCGTCACGGAAAACGCATTTACGACCGCAGCCGCTACCAGCTCGATTTCCGCAATCCCGAAGTGAGGGCATTTGCTGATGAAATCATCGACCGCTTTGTCAATGAATATCATGTCGGGTACATCAAGATGGACTACAACATCGAACCGGGTATCGGCACAGAAATCAATGCTGACAGTTACGGTGACGGTCTGCTGGAACACGAGCGCGCCTATCTGGCCTGGCTGGATGCCGTCTTTGTCCGCTATCCGGAGCTGATCATCGAAAACTGCTCCAGCGGCGGACTGCGTATGGACTACGCCATGCTTTCCCGACACTCCATCCAGTCCACATCCGATGTGGAGGATTACCGCTATTACGCCACCATCGCTGCCAACGCGCCTTCTGTCCTGACGCCGGAACAGGCGGCGGTCTGGTCCTATCCGCTGACGGATGGAGATGATGAGCAAACGATCTTCAACATGGTCAACGCCATGATGCTGCGCATCCATCAATCCGGTCATCTGGCTGAGATCAATCCTTCCGGGAAGAAGCTGGTGAAGGAAGGCATCCGCGTTTATAAACGGATGCGCGGCGATATCCGTAAATCCTTCGCTTTCTGGCCGCTGGGGCTCTCGGATTACGATGATCCCTGGGTCAGTTTAGGCCTGCGGACGGATCGCAAAGCTTATATCGCCGTCTGGCGCCGGAACAGTTCCGATGATACGATCGTGCTGCCAGTGGATTTTCTGAGCGGGAAAAGGGCAAAAGCCGAACTCCTTTATCCGGGTAAAGCTCCCTGTGAATACAGCTGGAATCCGGGCACATCATCTCTGACCGTCAAGCTGCCGGAGCAATATACCGCCCGCATCTTCCGGCTGCGGTTTTAGAGAAGCATCCGCGGTTTTTATCTGAAATAGGTATTTCTAATAAAAATGAGTTTCTATTCAGGACGGAGAAAATTAGATAAATGAAGGAATTTAATTTTGAAGCAATTGTAAAAAATCCTGCTGTTTTTGCGGATGGACGGCTGCCTGCTCATGCGGATTTTGCTGCCTATCGAAATGCGGACGAGATGTCTGCCGGTGAGACAAGCCTGCGTCAGTGCCTTAACGGGATCTGGCGATTCCGATATTCAAAGAACCCGTCAGCCGCTCCTGACGATAATTTTCAAAATCCGGATGCCAACCTTTCCGGGTGGGATGAAATTCGCGTACCGGCGCACATCCAAATGGAAGGCTATGACAAACCCGCTTATGTGAACACTCAATATCCCTGGGACTGTCAGGGTGAGTTAAAACCCGGTGAAATGCCGGAGCTTTTCAACCCGGTTGCGGATTATGTATGCGATTTCGTTTTGCCTGAACGTTTTGTCGGTGAAGATGTCTGCATATCTTTTCAGGGTGTGGAAAGCGGTTTTGCGCTTTGGCTGAACGGAGTTTATATCGGCTACAGCGAAGACAGTTTTACGCCCTCGGATTTTTGTTTGACAGAACATCTGAAATCCGGAGTAAACCGGCTGGCGCTGCGTGTCTGGAAATGGACGCCCGGCAGCTGGTTTGAGGATCAGGATTTTTACCGCTTTTCCGGGATCTTCCGAGATGTATTCCTCTATATACAGCCGAAAAGCGCTGTATTGGATCTCTCTGTGCGGACAGCGCTGAATGAAGATTTCAGCAAAGGAACAGTTATGGTGTCCGCAAAGGGTATCGGTACCGGTTCTGTGACGGTGAGACTGCTGAACGGTGCCGATTGTATCGCGGAGCACACGGTTTCTCTTGCCGAAAATATGGCTGTGGAAATCAATGTGGACGCTCCTTTGCTCTGGAGTGCGGAATATCCGAATCTTTACACCTTGCTGATTGAGGTTCTGGATGAGGCGGGAAACATCACAGAAGTCATCCCGCAGGAATTCGGTTTCCGGCGGGTAGAGATCAAAGACGGCATCCTGCTGCTGAACGGAAAACGCCTGGTATTCAAGGGAGTCAACCGTCATGACTTCAGTTCCATCACCGGGCGGGTGCCGAACCGGGAAGAGCTGCTGCTGGATATCGTGACCATGAAGCGGAACAATATCAACGCCATCCGCACCAGCCATTATCCGAACCAGTCTGAACTTTATGAACTCTGCGACCGCTATGGATTATATGTGTTGGATGAAAACAATATGGAAACCCATGGCAGCTGGGACGCTTATCTCCGCAAGAAAGCTGACGCGGCTTATGTCGTACCGAAAGATCATGAGGAATTCGCGCCGCTCCTGCTGGATCGGGTCCGCTCCATTTATGAACGGGACAAGAATCATCCCAGTGTCGTCGTCTGGTCCTGCGGCAACGAGGCTTATGGCGGACATGTCATCTATGAGATGAGTCAGCTCTTCCATCAGCTCGATCCGGATCGTCCGGTTCATTATGAGGGGATCACCTGGGACAGGAGTTATAACGACACCACAGATATTGAAAGCCGCATGTATACACCGGTCCCGGAAGTGGAGGCTTTCCTGAAAGAACATCCGGAAAAGCCGCTGATCATGTGCGAATATACGCATGCCATGGGAAATTCCTGCGGTGCCATGCACAAATACACTGATTTAGCGGAACGGGAACCGCATTTCCAGGGCGGATTCATCTGGGATTATGTGGATCAGACGATTTATAAAAAGGATCGCTATGGGCAATGGTTCCAGGCCTATGGCGGGGATTTCGGGGAACGTCCGACGGATTACAATTTCAGCGGGAACGGGATCGTATATGGCGGTGATCGGGCACCTTCGCCGAAAATGCAGGAGGTTCGCTATAATTACCGCAATATCCGGGTGGAGTTTACCGATGACTTATTCCGGGTGAAAAACCGTTTCCTTTTCACCAATACCGACGCATACAAGGCTGTTGTCATAATGCAAATGAACGGTGAGGTGATCCGTGAGCTTGAGATACCGGTTTCGGTTGAGCCGCTTGCGGAAGCGGAATTTGCCTGGCCGAAAGAACTCCTGCGGGAAATGGATACTCTGAAAGCAGCTGCCTGCAGTCTCGGGAAAGATGAGCCTGAATTTGCCGTAACAGTCTCCTTCCGTCTGAAAGAAGATTGTCTTTGGGCAAAAGCAGGACATGAGATCGCTTTTGGACAGAAAGTATTTCCAGTGATAAAACAGGCTTTCACTTGTGAGGAATCACTGACAGTTGTTCGTGGAAAATCCGTTGTCGGGGTACGCGGAAAGAACTTCTCCGCTCAATTCTCAGCCATTCAGCCGGGACTGACATCCTACATTTATGCCGGAAAAGAGTTGATTGAAAAGGTTCCGATGCCGAACTTCTGGCGTCCGCCAACCGATAATGATATGGGGAACCTGATGCCGCAGCGCTATGCGCAGTGGAAAATCGCCAGCCTTTATGTCACTCCGAAAAAAGAAGGTGGTTATGATCTGTATCCTGCAGTGGAGGAAAAAGATCACAGTGTGACTATTACTTATCGGTATTTTCTGCCGACAACGCCTGAAAGCGAGTGCCATGTCTCTTATGAGGTCTTTGGTGATGGAACGATTCGCACGATGCTCTCCTATAAAGCGGTTGAGGGGTTGGCGGATATGCCGGAATTCGGAATGCTCTTCAAGTTCGATGCAGACTATGATCATCTTTGCTGGTACGGACTTGGTCCGGATGAGACCTATGTCGACCGTCTGAAAGGTGCGAAACTGGGGCTTTACCGGAATGAGGTGATGGATAATTTTGCCCGCTATCCGGTTCCGCAGGAGTGCGGCAACCATTGCGGTGTGAGGTATCTGAACCTGACTGACCGCAAAGGGCGGGGAATCAGGTTTTTCGGAGATGACCTTTCCATCAACGTTCTGCCCTGGACGCCGCATGAAATCGAAAATGCCGCCCATGCTTATGAGCTGCCGCCGGTGCATTACACTGTGGTTCGTGTCGCTCTGCAGCAGATGGGTGTTGGTGGTGATGACAGCTGGGGTGCGAAGACGCATCCGGAGTATCTGCTGCCGGCGGGGAAGGATCTTTCCTTCAGTTTCTGTTTCCGGGGAATATAGCTCAATTGGGGACTGTTGCCGAAGGCGACTGTCCCCAGATTTTTTGTGAGGACTTCGTTGTGTCCAGGCGGGACAGTCGCCTTCGGCAACAGTCCCTGTGTGCTTCGTGACAAATATCATAAGTTTTTTTGAATTTTTACACTTTGAAAATAAATCTGCTTTATGTTATGATGTTAAGAGTCTAATTGTTAGACAATTAATATTCTTATGGAGGAAATATGAAAAAATTATTGGTTTGTCTCGCGGCACTCGTGATGCTGCTTTCTGTTTGCGGAATGGCCATGGCTCAGGATACACTGGTCGTTTATTCCGCCCGCAATGAACGTCTGAATAACATTGTTATTCCCGCTTTTGAAGAAGCGACCGGCATCAAGGTTGAAGTCGTTACCGGTTCCACCGGTGAGATCAATCAGCGTGTCAAGGCTGAAGTCGAATCCGGCAACGTGACCGGCGATATTCACTGGGCTGCTGATGAAACGATGCTGGATGCCAACCGCGACCTGTTCGAGGTCTATGTTTCCACCGAAAATGATGCCCTCTATCCGGAATTCCAGAATGACGGAACCAACGTTTTCAACAACGCTTATGCTGAACCGAACGTTATGATCGTCAACACCGACATGCTCAAAGAAATGGGCATCGAAGTCAACTCCTATGCTGACCTGACTCAGCCGCAGCTGAAGGGCAAGATCATCTCCGCCGACCCGGCGAACTCCTCTTCCGCTTTCCAGTGCCTGATCGGCATGCTCTACGGTATGGGTGATGGCGACCCGATGAGTGACAAGGCCTGGGACTTCATCGATGAATTCCTCGTCAATCTCGATGGCAAGATCGCCTCTTCCTCTTCTCAGGTTTACAACGGCGTTGCCAACGGTGAATATGCAGTTGGCCTGAGCTATGAGGATCCCTGTGTCGAACTCGAAGCCACTCACGAACATCCTGTCAAGGTCGTCTACGCGACTGAAGGCGTGATCTTCCCGGGTGAATCCGTCCAGATCATCAAGGGCGCCCCGCATATGGAAGCTGCTCAGAAATTCGTTGACTTCGTCCTTTCTGAAGAATCCCAGAAAGCTGTTGCCGCTGAACTGAACCTGCGTCCGCTGCGCGCCGGTGTTCCGACCAATGCAAAGATGATCCCGACTGAGGAAATCACTCTCTTCCCGACCTATTCCGCCAAATATATCGCAGAAATGAAGCCGACCATCGTCGCGACCTATCTGGATCATATCGAAATGACGCTTGAATAAAGCGTGAAGTGTACAGAGTGCAGTGTGAAGTTAATTCTGGCACTTTACTGAAATTTTACAGAATAACAACGGGAGGCCCGGCGCTTGTCGCTGAGCTTCCCGTGTTTATCAAATAATGGTGTCAATAGATAGTGCTAACCAATGGTACTAACCACTGATCACTGATCACTGACTAAGGAGCTCTTATGGGTGTTTCAATTGAAATTGATAATGTAACCAAGGCTTACCAGAATAATATCGTTATTGAGGGACTGTCGGCGACTATCAATCCGGGTGAATTTTTCACGCTGCTGGGGCCCTCCGGCTGCGGGAAAACCACGCTGCTGCGCATGATCATCGGGTTCAACTCCATTGAAGCCGGTGAAATTCGTGTGGATGGTAAACGTGTCAACGATATTCCTACAAACAAACGAAATATGGGTATGGTTTTCCAGAATTACGCGGTTTTCCCGCACATGAACGTCCGCGACAATGTGTCTTACGGCCTCAAGAACCGGCATATGGGTAAAAATGAACGGAACCAGAAGGCAGATGAGATGCTGCGGCTGGTGAAGATCGACCAGTACGCGAACCGCATGCCTGCTCAGCTTTCCGGTGGACAGCAGCAGCGTGTCGCACTGGCCCGTGCCATCGTCATCGAGCCGGATGTGCTGCTGATGGACGAACCGCTTTCCAATCTGGATGCCAAACTGCGCGTGGAGATGCGCAATGTGATCAAGCGTATTCAGCGTGAGATCGGGATCACTACGGTTTATGTGACCCATGATCAGGAAGAAGCTCTGGCGATTTCCGACCGTATCGCTGTGATGTACAACGGTGTGATCCAGCAGATCGGCACGCCGAAATATATTTATCAGCGTCCGGCCAATGAATTCGTTTCCGGTTTCATCGGTCTTTCCAATTTCATTGATGCTTCCTATAAAGATGGGGTGATTGATTTCGGCAGCTTCTATCGTGAACCGCTGAAACTCTCCGAAGAAGCAGGGTCTGAAGTGCGTGTGGCGATCCGGCCGGAAGAATTTGTGATCCACAAAAACGGTGAACCGGGCATTCCTGCTACGATCATTTCATCCGTATTCCTTGGCATGACACTGCATTATTTTGCGAGCCTTGACAATGGGCAGGAAGTGGAAATAGTTGTTCCCAGTGACTTGAGCGACATTCTCCCTGATGGACAGCGGATTTCCCTCGGTGTGGTTCCGGAAAAGATCAATGTGTTTGACAGAAAGACGAAAAATACGCTGATCCCGAAAGGAGCGTAAGATGCAGGATAAAAAACATTCTCCCGTCTGGACCTTCATGGCGCTGGCGATCCTGGCGCTGTTTATCATCTTTGTTGTCTATCCGCTTGCCTTGATTCTGTATAAAAGTGTCATCGATCCAAAGTCCGGCGCGCTCACCTTTGAAAATTTTATCCGCTTTTTTACGCGGAAATATTATACGAACACACTGCTGAATTCTTTCAAGGTTACGACCGTTGTGACCCTGATCTGCGCCTTTTTGGGCTTGGTGATGGCTTACATCATCAAGCAGTACAACATCAAAGGCAGCAGCGCACTCAATATCGCCATTGTGCTGAGTTACCTTTCCCCTCCGTTCATCGGTGCCTACTCCTGGATCCAGCTGTTGGGACGGAAGGGTTTGTTTACCAAGGCAATCAACAGTGCGTTCCATACGCAGTTTGAAGGGATTTACGGTTTCTGGGGTATTGTGCTGGTTTTTTCGCTTCAGTCCTTCCCGCTGGTTTATATGTATGTTTCCGGCGCATTGGAGAATCTGGACAATTCTCTGAATGAAGCAGCGGAAAGCCTTGGTGCCAACAACTTCCAGCGTGTCTCCGGGATCATCCTGCCGCTGGTGCTGCCGACGGTGTTGGCCTCTTCCCTTCTTGTTTTCATGCGCGTCTTTTCCGATTTTGGTACGCCGATGCTCATCGGTGAAGGCTACCGGACGTATCCGGTTGTGCTCTATAATCAGTTCATGGGTGAGGTCACGAACGATTCCAACTTCGCTGCGGCCTTGTGCGTGATCATCATGCTCATCACGCTCATCTTTTTCTTCCTGCAGCGCTGGATCGCGGCGCGGCATTCCTATTCCATGACCGCTTTGAAGCCGATGCAGCCGCGGAAGCTGCGCACTCTGCCGAATATTCTGTGCCACCTCTTTGTCTATCTCGTGGTGCTGCTGGCGATGCTGCCGCAGCTGACTGTGATCGTAACTTCGTTCCTGAAGGAATCTACGCCGGGTATTTTCACGAATGAATTTTCTCTGGTGAATTACCGGACGATCTTCTCGAAGAATCCGCGCGTTATCCCGAATACCTATATATTTGGTTTGTGCGCGATCTTCCTGGTGATTTTCTTTGGCGTGCTGATCGCTTATCTGGCGATCCGCAGAAAATCGTTTATCACGGAAACCGTGGACACACTTACGATGCTGCCTTACATTATTCCGGGATCTGTGCTTGGTATCTGTTTCCTTTATGCTTTTGCCAAGGCTCCGTTGGTGCTGACCGGCACAGCCGCGATCATCATCATCGCGCTGACTGTCCGGCGAATGCCTTATACGATCCGTTCCAGTACGGCTATTATCAGCCAAATCAGTCCTTCTATTGAGGAAGCCGCTATTTCTCTCGGTTCCGGTGAAGTGAAGGCATTTTGGGATGTGACGCTCCCGATGATGATGCCGGGCGTGATTTCCGGAGCCATTATGAGCTGGGTCACGGTGATCAGTGAGCTGTCTTCCTCGATCATGCTCTACAGAGCCAGTACACAGACGCTGACGGTTTCTGTATATACGGAAGTTATCCGTGATTGCTATGGGAACGCCGCGGCATATTCCACTGTGCTTACTGTCACAAGTGTGCTTTCTATGCTCCTTTTCTTTAAGTTGACCGGAAAGCGCAGTATGAGTGTTTAATTTTTCAGAAAGATTGAGGCATCTTTTTTGAGATGCCTCAATTTATCTTAAAGAAAAATAAATATTAATGAAAGATTTTTAAAAATTGATGAGCAAAATTGAAAAAATTTTGATATAATAAAAAACAGTAGTGAAGTCAAGAGAAACATCCGGCCATCGAAAAGAAGGCAGGGTGATGTTCTCTGTGTTTTGGTATTTATAAAGAGTTTTGGTTGATCCGATGTTTTTACCGGAAAAATCAGATTAAAGAACCTTGAAAGCCCGGTTTTTTCACTGTTGAAAGAATTCCGGGAAAGAGTTATTTTGTCGTCAAAATCGTGGGTGTCGTCACCGGAGACGCTTCTTATGGAAATGTCCATAAAAGCGGATAGTCCCAACGGTTTCAGGAGGTAAAACATGAAAAAGGTTTATATTGTATTATTTACCGTTCTTGTAATTCTGTCAGCCTTTTTAATCGTTCAGGCACAGAATGACAATCAGGGCTCCAAAGTGACTGAAGCCGTGGTAAGTGAACAACCAACAACTGCTCCCGCTGCTGTTGAAAAGAAGGATGAATCTGTTCAGAATACAGTCGGGGAATCAAATCCGGAATCGGAAATAAACACTGAACCGGAGGAGACCGAAGAATCTGAGCAGCAGATTGATCCTGAACTGAAGGCAACTGAAGAGTTGGAGCCGGAAAAAACAGAAGAACCTGAGCAGGAGATTTCCCCTGAACCAACTGACAATCCGCAAACACCAAACGAACCCGAACCGACCGTTGTTTCTGAGGGGAATGATACTGTAAAACCTACAGAAACCACGACGGAATCCGGAGAGATTACAGAAGAACCTACTCCCACAGCAATAACAGAATTGACATCGGAACAGGAAACAACAGTAGTTCCTACTCAAACGCAAATCCCGGAGGCAACGGCAGAACTAACTGAAAAACCTGTCGACGAGCATATCTATGATGAGGTAGTCGTTTCTATCAAGGGTGCTCAGGTTTCGGTTACATATGATGGACAGCGTCATCAGGCAAGTGGTTACACTGTGACCGGAATCAGTAACGAAGCTTATCAGGCGAGTGACTTCATTTTCACAGGTTCCGCAAGCGCAGAGCTTTATGATGCAGGAATTGCCTACATGGGCTTGAATGACGGTATGTTTGTCAACAAAAACAATAAATTTGTCAACGTCTATTTCGATATTGAAGATGGTTTTGTTGAAATCTACCCAATCAATGTTGAAATTGAAGTCATCGGGAATTCTGAAACAGTTGAATTTGATGGTGAAACACATTCGGTTTATGGGTATGAATACAAGCAGATTCGTCCTGAAACTCCTCAAATTGTCACCGCTGAGTCTTTCGGTTTGAAGGATGGTAAAGAGCCCTTTGTTGAAAATGACAAAGTCGGTATTTTCGGGATGGGCTTGAACAACACAAGTTTTGAAAATTACAATCCGAATTTCAACAGAGTCCTTTTCAACGTTACTGATGGTTTTATAGAAATTACTCCTTCAGAAAAGTTAATTGTCGAAGAAGAGCTTTTGGATGAAGAAGTATTGGAAGAAGGATTAACTGAAGAACCTGTTATTGAAGGCGGAAAAGAGCCTGAAGCTGCTGAGGTCGTTTCCAATCCGGATGAAATAAAAACTGAAGGGCAGGAAGTCACTGGTGATCAGAAAGTCGCTGATGATCAAAAGATCGAACAGACCAATGAAATAAATGCCGGTGAAAATGAAACTGTATTCGCCGCGGGTACTGTTATTTACTCAGCTCCAGATCAGAATTCTGAAGTGTTTACATCTGTCAGCGAAGGAACAGCCCTTGTCATTCTCGGAACGACAGAGTCCGGTTGGACTGAAGTTCAAATAGATGGCGGCGTGATAGGTTATATTGCAGGATCCGCAGTATCAGAACCAGAAAAGGAAGAAAAAATCCCTGAAACAGATGATAAACAACCTGTTTCTGAAGATAATGATGTGAAAGATGAAACAGTTTCTGATGATAATGAAGTTCCGGAAAATGAGGTTCAGGAAAACACTGTTTCACTCACAGCCGGTACCGTTATTTATGCCGCGCCGGATGAAACATCTGAAATTCTTCAGACACTTGATGCCGATACAGAATTTACAGTTGTAAGTACAGATGAAAACGGGTGGATGAGCGTCCGGATGGGTGATGAGGCTGAAGGATATATCCCTGCAGCTGCTGAACAACAGGAAGAAAGTGAAGATAAACCGGTTGAGGAAACCGAAGAAATTAATGTCATTGATGATTCCGTTGTTTCTTTCACAGCCGGTACCGTTATTTATGCCGCGCCGGATGAAACATCTGAAATTCTTCAGACACTTGATGCCGATACAGAGTTTACAGTTGTAAGCACAGATGAAAACGGCTGGATGAGAGTCCGGTTGGGTGATGAGGCTGAAGGATATATCCCTGCAGCTGCTGAACAACAGGAAGAAAGTGAAGATAAACCGACTGAAGAAACCGAAGAAGAAATTGTGGTCACTGCCAATACCTTTACTTCCTTTGCAGCCGGAACCGTTATCTATAGTGCTGCGGATGAAGCATCCGATATTCTTCTGACACTTGAAGAAGACACAGAGCTGTTTGTACTGAATGCGGATGAGGCTGGATGGGTCACTGTTCAGCTGAATGATGAAGCCACAGGCTATATCCACCTTACTGTTGAACCAGAAGGTGCTGAAGAAGAGCAGCAGGATAAATTGAGGATTTTCATTGCTGGTACAGTGTTCTATGAAGCTCCTGATGAAACTTCAAACATTGTTATGACTTTGACAGAAGACACTGAATTAACTATTCTGAAAATTGATGAATTTGGATGGGCAGAAGTTCAGTTGTCTGATAACCTCACAGGCTATGTATTCGTTCCTGAATATGCTCAAAATGAGGAAGATGATGAATATACACAGCTTCTTCCTGCCGGTGCAGTGATTCGTATCAGTGCAGATGGTATGAGCGATATTATCTATACAGCTGCTGAAGATATTTATGTAAAGGTCCTGAACGCGGATGACGTGGATTGGATCCAGGTTGAAACCAAAGATGGAATCGTCGGTTTTGTATTCCATAGTGATATTCCGTTGGAAGGTAAGTTGGATGAAGAAAATTCTGAGCCAACTGCCAAGGTACTGATTTTCACTTCCCGCCGGGCAATCATGGATTTGGGCGAAGAAATCAAGCTGACATCTGTTCTTGAAGGCATGCCTGAAGATATTACGATCAATTATCAGTGGGAATGCGATAAGGGAGAAGGCTTTGAACCGGTTGAAGATGGAACCAGTGACAGCTACTCTTATGAAGCCACTGTTGAGTCACTCGCATGGAGTTGGCGTCTGGTAGTTACCTACTGATTTTCTGATATTATTGTAAAAAAGGGTGTTTTCCAAAGGAAAACACCCTTTTTTAGTATTTGATTTGTATGTCAATCAGGAGAAAATTCCTTGCTTGACAGTACCATCCCGATAGGCATCAAGAAGCTTTTGTAAATCAGCAATTGTTTCAGCAATTTCTTTCCCATCGTCGGTATCAGCAATTTTAATTCGTTCCTGAAATGTTTTGAATGGGATAACCCTAGATTCCATATCAGAATTCGTTCTGACGGTCTCCTCAGCTGTTGTGAATGGCTCATGCTCGGAAAGGTACATCTGGTGGGAATTGTATACCAGCGTATATCCGGCGATACCGGTGACAGACTGATAGTGCTCCGTCCCTTTGGGCAGGTTCATGATAGCGCGTAAATTAATGATCTCTGAAGCGACGGATTGGATGGAAGGATACTTTTGGGCAAGCAGCTGTAAATACTTAATCGTCTTCTCATCATATTCGTTTTCCATGATTCCATTCCTCCCAATCTCGTAAAAAATTATCCGCTTCAAGGCGGAAACCTGTTACGACTAACCACCTGCTACCAACTACCAACTACCAACTACTAACTACTAATTTCTCTCCTACATCTCCAGCAAAATTGTCACCGGACCGCTGTTCAGCAGATCCACATCCATATGCGCACCGAAGACTCCCGTCTGCGTCGGGACACCCTGCTCATTCAGCAATTCCGCAAAGCGGTCAACAAGCGGAGATGCCAGGTCAGGTGCGGCGGCACCGACAAAAGAGGGTCGATTCCCCTTCCTGCAGTCGGCATATAACGTGAACTGCGATACAACGATCGCGCTCCCACCAATATCACGGACGGAGAGGTTCATCTTATCCGCTTCATCCTGGAAGATCCGCAGCGCGGCAATTTTTTTCGTCATCACGCGGGCATTTTCTTCTGTGTCCTCCGGCCCAATACCGAGGAGGATCAGCAGTCCGTTAGCGATCTCTGCCACACGGTCGCCTTCAACCGTGACAGACGCATGGGTTACTCTTTGTATAACAGCCTTCATCGGATCACCCTGCCACGTTGTTGATCGGTTTTCCGTCCAGGAAGGCGCGGAGGTTGTTCACCGCGATGTCGATCAGGCGGATCCGGGCTTCCTTAGTCATCCATGCCATATGCGGTGTGATGAAACAGTTGGGAGCACTCAGCAGCGGATTATCAGCCTGCATCGGTTCAACACTGACGACATCCATACCGGCCGCATAAACCTTACCGCTCTTCAAAGCATCTGCCAGGTCCTGTTCGTTGATCAGCGGACCGCGGCTGGTGTTGAGTATAATGACGCCATCCTTCATTTTGGCGATATTATCGGCATTGATGATCCCTTTTGTTTCCGGGAAGAGTGGGCAGTGCAGACTGATCACGTCAGAGCGTTCGAACAGTTCATCCAGAGATACATATTCGGCAAGGGCTTTCCCTTCTTCGCGAACAGTGCGGCTGTAGGTAATGACGTTCATCCCCATTGCCCGGGCAATACGGGCCACGGACTGTCCGATTTGACCAAACCCGATGATTCCAAGGGTTTTGCCGCAGAGTTCGATGAGCGGGTAAGTGTGATCGTAAAACATTGAATCCGGGCAGGATGTCCATTCTCCCTGATGCACCAGGTCGTTGTGATGCGCGGTGTGGTGACAGATCTCCAGCAGCAGCGCAAAGGCAAGCTGCGCAACGGATTGCGTGGAATAGGAAGGGATGTTTGAAACGACGATTCCCTTTTCCTTTGCAGCCGCGATATCCACATTATTGTAGCCTGTGGCGAGTTCACCGATGTATTTCAGGTTTGGGCATCCATCCATGACTTCACGGGACATGTTCATCTTGTTTTCGAGAACGATTTCCGCGTCGCTGATTCGGGAAAGAATTGTTGGAAGATCCTTCGGGGTCCGGTCATAAACAGTAAGGTCCCCGAATTCTTTCAATCCGTCCCAGCTCAGGTCACCGGGATTCACCGTATATCCGTCAAGAATGACGATTTTCATTTGGCACATCCTTTCAAATCTTTCACTGCCTGAACCGGGTCAGGTGCGGCAACCACGGCGGTTCCGGCAACCAGAACCGTTGCCCCGGCATTGATCACTTCCGCCGCGTTGGTGATTTTCACGCCGCCATCTACCTCAATTTCGAGCTTCAATCCCCGTTTGGCGGCAGTATTGGCAATGGACTCGATCTTCCGCAGCGAATGGGGAATGAATTTCTGTCCGCCAAACCCGGGGTTGACAGACATCACCAGTGCCATATCGATGGAATCCAGAACATAATCCAATACAGAATCCGGGGTCGCCGGATTTAAAGCGACACCGGCTTTTACGCCCAGCCCGTGAATGCGCTGGATCACACGATCCAGATGGGCACAGCCCGGTGATTCGTAATGCACTGTGATCATATCCGCTCCGGCTTTCACGAATTCTTCCAGTAAAACATTTGGATCATGCACCATCAGATGGGCATCAAAAAAGGTTTTTGTCAGCGGACGGATATCCGCAATCGTTTTCGGTCCGAAGGTAATGTTCGGGACAAAAACGCCGTCCATTACATCCAGATGGACCCAGTCAGCTTCAGCTTTGTCCAATATGGCAATCGTCGAAGCAATATCACTCATGTTGCCGTTTAATATCGAAGGAGCAATTTTTACCATTTTCTGCCTCAAATATGATTTGTATAAGGGTATTATTCAAAAAGAATCTCAATGGGGTTTGTTCCCGGCAGATATCTTCTGAACAATTACGATAAAATTATATAATAAAACTCTAAAAATTAGCCAGGCACTGATATTTCAGATTCCGGTACACAACAGACACGACTGTCGATACCCCTAATTCGCGGCGGTGTGCATCTTTTTACGGAAGTGTGAAGGCGGATAGCCAGTAATATTTTTGCAGAGACGTGAGAAATAATTCAAATCATAAATCCCCACAGCGCTTGATGCGTCATTGATGCTTTTTCCCTGATGCTGGATCATGTCCACCGCCCTGTTGGTACGCAGCTGGTTCAGGAATTGTTTGGGCGACATACCGGTAATATCCCGGAAAATACTGCGGAAATAGCTTTCGGAAATATGATACTGTGAAGCCAGTGTATCGGTTTCCCAGTTTGTATTAATGTTTTTTTCGAAACAAGACAGTGTTTCCCGAATCATTTTTTGTTTCCAATGATCAGCCTGGTTCAGTTTGAGGATCCGTTTCTCACGGATGCGGTTTATTCCGGAAAGCACCAGGTGAAGAAGCAGTCTCTTCATCCGTTCACTGTCGGAACGCGTGCTGATCTGTTCGTCAAGAATGCGGTCAAAAAAAGATGCTGTGACGGCTGTGTCTTCAGGATTCAGGTGCAGGATCCCCTGCCTGTTAAGATTATTCAGCTCGGAATAATTCCGCGGAATATTGACATTCCGCAGCCGGTCATAACAAAGAGCCTGAACGTCTTCTACCCATTCTGAGACAATGGCATCGATATAAAACTGACAATTGTAATAAAGGATTTCTTCATTGAAATAGTAGGCATGGGGGCGATGCGGCGGGATCAGAAAAAAATCTCCGGGAAGCAAAGTGGTTTCATCGTCATAATAAATATGGCGGCAGCTGTTTTTTACGATCAAAACCATCTCATAAAATTCGTGGTCATGATTGGGCATACTGCCATCCGGGAGAATGTTTGGCATCGTTTGCAAATCATCATGCCGCTGAACACAAATACGAGAACCATTTGTCAACGGGAAATCGAGATACAAAGTTGGCATGGTCTACCTCATTTCAACAGCAGAAAAACAAATCAAATCAAACATAATTATTTTATGCTAATTTTCGGTTGTTTTGTCCTGTTTTGGTTTTTTTGATTATTGTATAATGTTAACTGTAATCGTTTTCAAAAGGAATTCCGGGCAGCAAAAACCTGGTTTTTCGGTTTATATTCGGCTTGATGCACAACTGTGCATAAATATATAAGCAAAGGAGGAAAAGGACGTCGTTGCCAAGTGTCTGGATATTCTTGATTTTATGGAATTGGGTGACAAAGTTGCGCTGAAGGCGAGCAACCTTTCCTATGGGGAACAGCGCCGTCTGGAAATTTCCCGTGCACTGGCGTCTGATCCGAAGATGCTGCTGCTGGATGAACCCGCGGCGGGTATGAACACCACGGAAAAGGAAGAGCTGCAGCGGACGATCCGCAAGATTTCTGAACGCGGCATCACCATTCTGCTGGTAGAGCATGACATGAAGCTGGTTATGAACGTGACACATCAGATTTGCGTCATCAATTTTGGGAAACGCATCGGTTTTGGTACACCTGAAGAGATTCAAAAGAATCCTGTTCCCCTGCTTGAAAGAACGGGAAAATCAGGGAGCAAAAACACTTTCCGGTGGTGAGCAGCAGATGCTTGCCGTCGGACGCGCGCTGATGCAGAAGCCGAAGCTTCTGATGATGGATGAACCTTCGCTTGGCCTTGCTCCGCTGGTGATCCAGGAAATCTTTAATACCATCAAACGCATTAATGCGGATGGAATTCCGATCCTGCTGATTGAACAGAACTCCAATGCCGCATTGAAAGTCGCCAACCGCGGTTATGTGATCGAAAACGGACACATCGTGCTGGCGGATACCTCAGCCAATCTGTTGGCAAATGAGGATGTAAAGAAAGCCTATCTTGGCGGATAAAAAATAAGATAAGAGAAAAGATTGTATGGAAATTCGTGAACTGAAGAAAAAGAGTTGTGAAATCCGGAAATCCGCACTGAAGATGATCCGACATGCGGGTTCAGGGCATCCCGGCGGTTCCATGTCTGTGGTGGATATGCTTACCGTCCTGTATTACCGGCAGCTGAAAAACATTGACCCCGCTGATCCTCATCGGATCGATCGTGACCGCATGGTCCTTTCCAAGGGCCACGCCAATCCTGCCCTTTATGCAATACTTGCTGATAAAGGCTATTTCCCTGTTGAGGAGCTTTCCACACTTCGTCAAATCGGCAGCCGTTTGCAGGGACATCCGGACCGCAGCAAAACACCCGGCGTAGATGCCTGCGGCGGATCACTGGGACAGGGACCTTCTGTTGCTGTTGGCCTTGCTCTTGGCGCCAAAGCAGCCGGTTATGATTCTCAGGTTTATGTAATCGTCGGTGATGGTGAACTCGAAGAAGGCCAGCCCTGGGAAGCCGCTATGTCTGCTGTCCAGTTCAAACTGGATAACCTGACCTGGATCATTGACAACAATGGCTTACAGATCATGGGATCCAATGATGAAGTTATGGGTTCCGGCAGTTTTGAAGACAAGTTCAGGGCTTTTGGCTTTGAAGTTATCTCTATTGACGGCAATGATTACGAACAGCTCATCGCTGCTTTTGACAAAAAGGTCAGCGGTAAACCGAAATGCATCGTGGCACATACGATCAAAGGTAAAGGTGTTTCTTTCATGGAAAATGAAGTCAAATGGCATGGAGCGGCATTGACTGATGAATTACTGGATCAGGCATTGAAAGAACTGGATGAACAGGAGGCGGCATTATGAGTATGACTGCAACACGAGTGGCGTTGGGCGATGCACTGAAAGCTCTTGGTGAGGTGAATGAAAAAGTGGTCGTATTCGACGCGGATGTCGCCAGCGCTACCTACACACAGACATTTGCGAAGGCTTTCCCGGATCGCTTTTATCAGATGGGTATCGCCGAAGCTAATATGACCGGTGTTGCCGCCGGGATCAGCGAATTCGGTTTTATTCCCTTTGTTTCCACATTTGCGGTTTTCGGTACCGGACGAGCGTATGATCAGGTTCGCAATACGGTTGCTTACGGTCACTATAACGTAAAGCTTGCCATGACCCACGCTGGCATTACCGGCGGACCGGATGGCGGATCCCATCAGTCTATCGAAGATCTTGCTCTGATGCGAGTGCTTCCGGGAATGCGGATCCTTTGCCCCTGCGATTCTGCTGAAACGCATCAGGCAATCAAATTGGCCGCGGAGCTTGAGGGACCGGTCTACATCCGTTGTTCCCGCATGCCTACCCCGGATTATGAAGAACACCCGTTTGTCCTGGGCGGCAGCCACGTGGTACGCGAAGGAAAAGATGTTGTCCTCTTTACAAACGGAACTATGGTGAGTCAGTCTATCGCTGCTGCGAAGATCCTGGCTGAAAAGGGAATTGACTGCGCGATCGTTAATTTGTATTCTGTCAAGCCGCTGGATGAAGAAACAGTTCGTTCCTATGCTCAAAAGTGCGGAAAGGTTGTCAGTGTGGAAGAGCATTCCATTTATGGTGGTTTGGGCGATTCCGTCTCAATGGCGCTTTCCGAATGCTGCATCCCGATGAAGCGCATTGGTGTGCAGGATAAATTCGGCGGTTCCGGAAAACCGGAAGAACTGCTGGCTGCTTATGGCCTGGACGGCAAGGGAATTGCTGAACAGGTAGAGACCTGGCTGAAAAAGTAAGTTATCAAGAGGGACGATTTCCGCGGATGTGAACTCCGGTCAAAGGAAATCGTCCTTTTTTTGCCTGTCATCTCCAACAACCATGACAATTATCATGTGAAATGCCTGCATGTCATTACTTTTTGTGAAAATTGTCATGGAAGTTCCATAAACTCTGGAAAGAATCTTATAATTTACACTAATCTTTTTTTGTTGGAGTATTAACAGCAATGACAGAACCTATCGTAAACCCTAATGAACAGGGTGCAAACCTTGACCCCGATAACAACATGGCGTCCCTTCTCGAATCTGAAGGTGTCAATATCGACTTTCCCCGCCAGGGTGAAATCCGTCAAGGCATTATCGCCAGCATCACCCCGGGCCAGATCCTTGTGAGTGTTGGCACCAAGTCCGAAGGCATCATCACCGGCCGCGAATATGAAGCGATTCCGGAAGAAGAACTGAAGGCACTTGAAGTTGGTAAAGAAATTTCCGTTTACATCATCAATCCAGAAGATAACAACGGTAACCTCGTTCTCTCCTACACACAGGCTCGTGAAGAAGAAAACTGGAAACATGCTGAAGAATTGATGGCGAGCAAAGCGGCTTTTGACAGCAAGGTTGTTGCTTACAATAAGGGCGGTCTGATCGTTTCCCTTGATGGCCTGCGCGGCTTCGTCCCCGCTTCCCAGATCAGCATGTCCCGCAAGGCAAGCATGACCGGAGATACTCCGGAACAGCGTTATGGCAAGCAGGTCGGCACCCCGATCACCTGCTGCGTGATGGAAGTGGACCGCGAACGCCGCCGTCTGATCTTCTCCGAACGCGCCGCCAGCAATGAGACCCGCGAAACCGTCAAAGAACGCATCATCGAAAACCTGCAGGAAGGCGAGATCCGCAAGGGTCGTGTCACTTCCCTGGCTGATTTCGGTGCATTCGTCAACATCAACGGTGCCGATGGCCTCGTCCACCTTTCCGAAGTTTCCTGGGATCACATCAAGAACCCGGCTGAAGTTCTGAAGGTCGGCGACGAAGTGATGGTGAAAGTCATCTCCGTTGACAAAGACAAGAAGCGCATTGGCCTGTCCATCCGCCAGACTCAGGATGACCCGTGGACTGACCGCATCGCTAAATATCACATCGGCGATCTGCTCAATGCTGAAATTACCCGTCTGACCAAATTCGGTGCTTTCGCGAAAATCGAAGACGATCTCGAAGGTTTGATCCACATCTCCGAAATCAGCGAAAAACGCATCGAACACGCCAAGGAAGTCCTCAAAGAAGGCGATAACGTCACCGTTCGTGTGATCAAGATCGACCCCGAAGCTCACCGCATCGGCCTTTCTATCCGCCGCGTTGATTCCATGGCCTACGCAGATCAGGACTGGAAAGCCCTTCTCGACGAAGCATAATTTCGTTATATAAATGTTGTTATAAAGCTGCTCTATTTCGGGCAGCTTTTTTATTGAAGAGTGAAGAATTGTATCTATTCAGGACGAAGCACTTGGGGACAGGTAACTTGCTGTCGCAAAGCCGACACAAGTGTGTCTGTACCCATGTGCGTCTTCACGTACTGAACAGTTACGAAGAATTTGAAATTAGGAATGAAGGGGTAAGAATTATAACTGACAAATTCGACCATCTCACTCCTGATTCCTGACGATCCCGAAAGAATACGATATGGACTATAGAACTTACCTGAAGAAAACACCTGACGAAAACGGATATTACGGTCCCTATGGCGGCAGCTATATTCCCAATGAATTGATTCCCGGCTTCAAGGAAATATCCGACGCTTATCAATCGATTGCTCATTCCGCACAGTTCATCTCTGAACTGCGCCGTATCCGCCGCGAATATCAGGGACGTCCGACGCCCGTTTACCATTGCGAACGGCTTTCCCGTAAGCTGGGGCTGGCACAGATCTATCTCAAGCGTGAGGACCTGAACTTCACCGGTGCTCACAAGCTGAATCACTGTATGGGCGAAGGGCTGCTCGCAAAATACATGGGCAAAAAGAAGCTTATCGCCGAAACCGGTGCGGGTCAGCACGGTGTCGCACTGGCAACAGCCGCGGCTTATTTCGGTCTGGAATGTGAGATCCATATGGGCGAGACTGATATCGCCAAGCAAGCCCCGAACGTCGCCCGCATGAAGATCCTGGGCGCGAATATCGTTTGCGTGACCCATGGGCGCAAGGCTTTGAAGGAAGCGGTCGATTCAGCCTTTGACTCTTATCTGAAAAGCTATAAGGATTCCATTTACTGCATTGGTTCCGCACTGGGTCCGCATCCTTTCCCGCTGATGGTCCGCGATTTCCAGATGGTGATCGGAGAAGAAGCACGCTCTCAGTTCCTGGAAATGACCGGGAACCTGCCGGATCATGTCGTCGCAGCAGTCGGCGGCGGCTCCAATTCTATCGGCATGTTCCTGCCCTTTATTGACGATCCGGTTGAGATCCACGGGGTGGAACCGCTGGGACGCGGTCCCGCGGATGGCGATCATGCCGCATCCATGAAATATGGGAAAGAAGGTATTTTGCACGGGTTCAAGAGCATTCTGCTCCAGGATGAAAACGGTGATCCGCTGCCGGTTTATTCCGTCGCATCCGGTCTGGATTATCCCTCTGTCGGTCCGGAACATGCCTATCTGCGCTCTTTAGGCCGTGTCTCTTATGACTGCATCTCCGATGAGGAGGCCATTGACGCTTTCTACAAGCTTTCCCGCTATGAAGGCATCATCCCTGCGCTTGAAAGCTCTCATGCGGTGGCATACGCCATGAAGCTCGCGAAAGAAATTCATACCGGCTCTATTCTGGTGAACCTCAGCGGTCGCGGCGACAAAGACGTTGACTACGTAATCGAAAACTATGGTTACGGTGAAGATCACCTGTTTAAAGAATAATGCATCTATTAATCAGCAAACAGGGTCAGACCTGATGATGTGAAGCTGATACAACAGGACTGAACCCTGTGTGCTGCCTGTTTCATATGGAACGAACTACGCTCTTAGAGTCAGAGCAGAAACTTCACCAACAAAAAGCTGTTCAGGTGTGCTTCGTTCCGAGTTGTTGAGATTATAATACATATGTGATGAAGTAAAAGAGATCAGAGCTGGAGAACGATATGTCATCAAGAGCTATTATTGCACGATGTATAAAAAACGGATATTTTACATCCTGGTGTTGGGTCAACGGTGATCCGGATAACATCGGAAAAATACTGCGGGACCATTTTTTATCAGAAGATGAGGTTGAGGAACTTATTTCCTATAAGAGTATTCTCGGAATTTTCAAAGATCCGGCGGATGATAATAATAAAAACATATCCGGAACTTATACCCAATTAAAAAACGGATTGTACGTGAAATATGATGATGGGATGGATACAGTAGTATCAGGCGGTCTGGAAGGATTTTTTCCTTCTCTCACTATCATGATGCAGGAAATGGTTCATCATATATACATTTTTGATAATGGAACATGGAAAACTTATAACGTTGACAGTAACAATATAAATTATAGCGATGAAAGAAAAGCAGAGTATAAAAATAATGAATCAACTGATTCGCAAGACTCGTCAAGCCCAAAAAACAGCTACCGGGGGCATGCACTGAAAAAAATAAGGCAGCTTAAAGATTTAGAGACTGGCAGAATTAGAGAAATAATCAGACCACAGGAAAAATAATTCTTTGTGCTATGATATGAAAAAATGGAACAAAGGCCTTGGTTGATAGAAAACGCTTTATGATGAAGAGCTGAACAAAAAAAATGACAGATGATTTTTTATAAACCAATGTAAGCGTAATCTAACGGAATCATAGGAAACAGCGTATAATTTGAATATAAAATGCATTGATGTGTGCATATTGAAATAAATTAGTGAGGATGTAATGAAAAAACCTCTTGTTTTTGTAGTAATGGATGGTGTTGGGTTCGGGAAGGATCCTGAAGGCGATGCTGTAAAACAGGCGAATACTCCGACTCTGGACTGGCTGCTGGCGAACTGCCCGAACACCCAGATCAAAGCTCATGGCACCGCGGTGGGGCTTCCCAGTGATGCGGATATGGGTAACAGTGAAGTCGGTCACAATGCCCTCGGCTGTGGTCAGATCTATTCTCAGGGTGCCAAGCTGGTCAATGACAGCATTGAATCCGGTTCCATGTTCCAGTCCGAAACCTGGAAGGAAATGGCAGCCAATTGCGTGGATCACAAATCCGCCATGCACTTCATCGGTCTGCTTTCCGACGGTAATGTTCACTCCAACATCAGCCATCTGAAGGCCATGATCGCGGAAGCCAAAAAAGACGGTGTGAGCAAGGTTTGTGTTCACATCCTTCTTGACGGACGTGATGTTCCGGCGACTTCTGCCCTGCAGTATGTCGATGAACTGGAAGATTTCCTGACCGAACAGCGTGACAGCAGCTTCGATTGCCGCATCGCTTCCGGCGGCGGCCGTATGGTCATCACCATGGACCGCTACCAGGCCAACTGGAACATGGTCAAGGAAGGCTGGGAGACTCACGTTCACGGTGTTGGACGTCAGTTCCCAAGCGCTAAAGAGGCGATTGAAACCTATCGTAAGGAATTCGAAGTCATTGACCAGGATCTCCCGGCATTTGTTATCGCTGACAACGGACAGCCTGTGGGCACTATCGAAGATAATGACTCCGTGATCTTCTTCAATTTCCGCGGTGACCGCGCTATTGAAATCAGCATGGCCTTTGAATATGACGACTTCGATCACTTCGACCGCGGCCGCAGACCGAATGTGCTTTATGCGGGCATGCTGCAGTATGATGGCGACCTGAAACTGCCGAAAAAATTCCTGGTTGCCCCTCCGGATATCAAAAATACCCTTTCTCAGCTCCTTGTTGAACACGGCATCAAGCAGTATGCAGTTTCCGAGACCCAGAAATACGGTCATGTGACCTATTTCTGGAACGGCAACAAGTCCGGCAAGACATCTGAAGAGCTGGAAGTCTTCTGCGAAGTTCCTTCCGATGTAGTTCCTTTTGACCAGCGCCCGTGGATGAAATCCGCTGAAGTTACTGACAAGGTCCTGGAAGCTATCGAATCCGGCGAATATGGTTTTATCCGCTGCAACTATCCGAACGGAGATATGGTCGGACATACCGGCAGTCTTGTTTCCACCCGCATCGGCGTCGAATCTGTTGACCTTGGTCTGTCCCGCATCATTAAAGCCATGGAGCACTATGACTTTACCCTGATCGTGACCGCTGATCATGGTAATGCCGATGATATGATCGAACGCAATAAGAAAACCGGTGCAGTCTCCCCGAAGACATCTCATTCTCTGAACCCGGTTCCTTTCATCATCTATGATAAGGATACCCGTTATGAAATCAAAGATGGTCACTTCGGACTGGCCAACTGCGCTGCCACCGTCGCAAAAATTCTCGGTATCGAACCGCCTTCCATGTGGGAAGAGGCTATGATCTGAGGCCTGACCAGATAATAAAAAGAGCCGGAATCATGTGACATTTTGTCACAAGGTTCCGGTTTTTTCATTGAAAAAATACTCACCGCAATAAACAAGTATATACTTATGACGAAGAAACTTGTCAAAAAATGAAAGGTTTTCGCATACTTTTGTTTAATAAAAATAAATTAGTATTAATTACAATGAAATTATTTTGAGAAAAACATTTTATTAATAACAAATTTGATGAAAAATATTTTTTTTCACAAACAATTGTTGTAAAATAAAAAAATACACTTATCTCGAAGACAGGAGGTTGTTTGCTGTAAAAAACAAAAATATGATTAAGCCAATTTCGAAGAAAAAGTATTATGAAACGATCTCTGAACAGATCGAGCAGGCAATTTTGAGCGGTGAATGGGCAGAAGGAAGCCGCGTTCCCACAGAAGATGAGCTTGCCTCCATTTTTCAGGTTGGCCGTGGTTCCATTCGTGAAGCCATTACCAATCTGCAAATGTCCGGTGTTTTGTTTTCCAGTCCCGGTATCGGAACCTATGTCGCCGATAACGCTGTAGCCTGCATCAATAATAATCATCTGGCAGATAAACTCAATGATCCTGAAAGTATCGGCGATATCGTGGATGCCCGTCAGATCCTTGAACCGCTTCTGGCGGCTTATGCTGCTGAGAATGCGGGTGGCGGGGACATCAAAAAGATGGAATCTGCCATCAGCAAGGCAAAGGATAATTGGGAGCAGAACGGTCATCTTTTCCATGTCGCGCTTGGAAAGGTCTGTGGTAATAAGATTCTTGTCAGTCTTTTTGAATCCCTTGAGGAAACCAGCCGGAAAAAGGCCCCACACAAAGAGATGACTGAGGAAAAGATTGCGCAGACAATTGATGCCTATCAGCAGATCCTGGATGCGATCCGTCAAAAGGATGCTGTGCTTGCTTCTCAGAAAATGGCTGACCTTCTGAAATAATTTCTTCGTTTTACAAAGGGGACGGGGGTACAATTGTATGAAGAATTTATTTAGAATAATAAAGAAGGTAGCAGTATGATCATTACAACCCTCGGAACCAATGGCTGGTTTGATAATGAAAACGGCCAGACCATGTGTACGCTTATTCGTACAAAAAATTATACAGTGATCCTGGATGCCGGTTATGGGATCCGCAGAACTAAGCCGCTGATCGACTTTTCGAATCCGACTTATCTGCTGCTTTCTCACATGCATCTGGATCATACGATTGGTTTGCATACGCTGGATTATCTGCAGTTCCAGCTGCCTTTGACGATCGTTGTTCCTGCGGGGCAGAAACAGGCCTTTGAGGAACTCGTCCGTCCGCCTTACACCAATCCATGGACGAAAATGGTACCTGAGGGGAGTCAATTGCTGGATACGGAAGACCTGGCATCAGTGGTTTTGCCTTTCGGGATCACCACACTGCCTCTCCAGCATCCGGTACCGACCCATGGTTATCGTCTGGAGATCGAAGGCAAAACCGTAACCTATCTCAGTGATACCGGTTACTGTGAAAATGCGGTAACCTTGGCAAGTGGTGCTGATCTGGTCATAGCCGAATGCGGCGCATTACCCGGAACCGTGAAGGGGAAAGAAAACGCACCGCATATGGAGCCGGAGATCTGTGCGCAGCTGGCTGTTGAAACCGGAGCCGGGCAGATGGTGCTGACGCATTTCGGTGCCGGAGCTTACACGACCATGGAATCCCGGATGAAAGCTGCGGCTGCCGCCCGATCGATCTTCCCCAATCTGGTAACCGGGGTGGATAATCTGGAAATCGTACTTTGAAGTCAAAAAAAACGCTGTGACGAATAAAATCACAGCGTTTTTATATTTTTACCTGTTTTTATCAGCTTTAAATTTTAATGACCCGTTCTCTTTATTCACGATCAATGTCTCCACGATCGAGGTTGGACCGTTTGCGCAGGCACTGAGCCAGACTTCGGAGCCATCCGGCAGATAATCCGGGGCAGAATCCAACGGCATTTCCATGGTGCCGAAATTACCCGGTGCAAGGGTCAGGAAAACAAGGCGGCCATGGTCCGCGGCGCCATATCCCTGCTTGGCACTTTCCGGTTCTCCTTCTCCAGCGGCATAATAACGCGGATAAACGGCCAGTGCGTGCAAATACAGCTGCTGCTCTGACGGGCATTGCATGGTCATCACCCCAACCTTTTCTTTCACTGCTTCCGGGGGATCCGGAACAAAGGTTTGAGGGATTGCCCTGTCCGCAAGCGGTATGGCGGCGGCGATCATCAGTACACATAAAACCGTACTGACATAGGGCGGGATGTTTTCTCTTTGACCTGTGGCCATCTGTACAGTTCCGCCGCATGAGCGGTAAATCATTGAAATCAGGTCAGCCATGCCGACAGCAAAATAAAGCATCATGATCCAGTCCGTCGGGATCAGATACCGACCGGCGGAATAACGACCCATCGCCGTGCTGAAATTGAATACTGTAATCGCAGTCAATGGGATAAACCCGGCATGCGGGCTGCGCTGGTGGGAGGCTCCCACCCCGATAGCCCAGACAAGGAAGCTCAGACCAAAGAAAATCAGGTTGTAGCCTTCGATACTGTCGTTATCCAGGAGTTCCCAGTAAGCCTCTTTACTTTTCAGCAGTTCATTCGTCTCGTTCAAATGATCCCGCAGTGGGAAGAGTCTGTAATTGCTGATCTCACTGTTGAGAAAATGGGCTGTGACAAAAGAGGCAACGGTGGAGAAATGCTTTCGCATCGAATCGGCAATAAACGCTGTCATGCGCTGCGTGTATTCTCCATCATTTTCACCCGGGAGCTGCGACAGATCTTCCCCGTCAAAGTTATAGCTGCGAGCCATCTCCGCGGTCTGCGTCATCGGGTGATCAAAAACAAACTGTCCGGTTATGCGATGAGAGCGTAAGAGCCAGGGGGCAATACAGACCAGGAACGCGGCTCCAAATAGCAGAACCTGTTTGATGCCTTGTGCCGGATTTTTCCGAAACGCGGGGATCAAAGGGAAAAGGAGCAGCAGGATCAGGATAAAACATTGTGTGCGGATCAGAACCATGGTGCCAAGGGCACAGCCGGCAGCAAAAGCCCAGCGGGAGGCTTTGCCCCCTCCGGCAGATTTCTGCCAGCGGATCACCAGCCAGACAAAAGCTGCGCAAACCAATGCCGTCGGCAGGTCCGCAAAGAAATATTTGGTTGTTGAAATATTATGTCCGAAAGGCGCGGCAAGGATCGACTGGGTTTCCCGCTCCATTATCAGCAGTGCCGCTGCGATCCCTGCTTCAACAGAATGAAGATCCCGTCCGCACAGGTAAACAAATACCGGCAGCAGACCAAGGACGAGCGTCTGGAAAAAAATGATCCGGTCGTACTGATTATCGGAAATCAGATGCAATCCGGTCAAAAACGCAATATAGAGCGGACGGGGCGGGATGTCATTCCCTTTGAACCCCATTCCCGCGGCAGCCGCACGGGCATAGTGACCGTAAAAGGAACCATCGGAAAAAGGATAGGTTTCAAAATTTGGCGCTCGCCCGGGAGGTGAGAAGAATCCGTTCTGATTCGGAATGGACGTCCATACCGCAACGGAGCAAAGCCAGATGATCAGCGGCAGCCAGGCCTTGAATTTGTCAGGAAGCCCTCCCGGCGTAAAATGATCGGCACAGAACCAAAGCAGACAGACCAGAAAAGCGAGCAGAATGTGCCATTCCAGCAAAGCTACGGTCGGTTTTCCCCAAAAGGCATTCTCCTTTTCCAGACCCAATCGTGTTTTGCTGACAATGAACCCGGCGATCACACCGATCAACAGCAGAATCGCTGTGGTGATCCATTTCTTTCGGTCTGTTTTTAATGTATTCTGAAAGGCGGACCTGTTATGAAAAAGGATGATCCCGCAAAAGATCAGGCACAAAGCGGAAGCTCCAATCACCAGTGGCAGGCCGCGTTGGTAAAAAACCTTCCAGTAAAATATACCGGTTGTATGAAACAACAGATATGCTGTCCGCAGCGCCATTACAGCACAAAGAACAGCTGTCAGGAAAAGAAGCATTACGCCAAAGCGAGTTTTGGCACTTCCGGTAAGTTTCTGAAATTTTTTCATCATAATTAGTATACAACACAAGCACGTTTTTATGATGTAAAAACATATGCAGAAATCACACGGGATAAATCTCCATTACCACAAAATTAACCATTTGTCAACCGCCAATATTGGCGGTTTTCTTTTTTAAATTTTTGCATATACTGTTAATCAGGATTCAGGATTCAGGATTCAGGATTCAGGAGCCAGTGGCCAGTGGACAGTAACTGGTGGCCGGGATCAAGGAACAAGGAGCAAGGAACAAGGTGGATTCCTAACACCTAACACCTGACACCTAATACCTAAAAGGAGGAAAGCCGGATGAACGAAGAGAATATGCTCAGCATCGCTGAAGAAACGCCCGATATTTTTGAACCGGACGCGGAAATTCTCGCGCATGCATCCGACTTTGACACCTACGAAGCACGAGGATTACGAAGCATCTGATCCGAGTCAGGAATCGATCATGGATGCGGCAGAGACGGTAGAGCTTGCCGCAAAAGAGCTGATCGCCAGAGCGTTGGTGATGTTCCACATGTTCCCGACAACGGAAGAGAACAAACAGCGAGCACGGATGATCCTTGACAAAATAACGAAGGATGCCAACAAACGGGAACAAACCTGCTGCAATCTGTACCGCCACATCCGCAAAACACAGCCGGAGAAGAAGGAAAAGATCAACAGCCTGCTCCGGAAAAAATTCAAACGCATGAAATTCCTGGACCGCTGCATGCGGACC
>CADATZ010000038.1 GCA_902791025.1 uncultured Chloroflexota bacterium
TCTGCTGCTCCGCGGTATTGAACGTACCGATGTCGAACGCGGTATGGTTGTTGCGAAACCTGGTTCCATCCACCCGCACACCAAGTTCAAGGCTCAGGTTTACGTCCTGAAGCGTGAAGAAGGTGGCCGCCACAAGCCGTTCTTCAATGGTTATCGCCCGCAGTTCTACATCCGCACCATGGATGTAACCGGTAACATTTCTCTGCCGGAAGGCACCGAAATGGTTATGCCTGGTGATAACGTGGTCATGGAAGTCGAACTGATCGTCCCGGTCGCTCTGGAAAAGGGTTCCAAATTCGCTATCCGCGAAGGTGGTCTGACCGTTGGTGCCGGTACTGTTACCGAAATCATCGCATAAGAAGGGGCTGATAAATGGCTAAACAGAAGATTCGCATCCGTTTAAAGGCTTTTGATCATCGCATTCTGGATCAGTCTGCGAAACGGATTGTTGACACTGCTGAACGCAGCGGTGCTCAGGTTGTCGGTCCGGTTCCCCTTCCGACAAAAATCGAAAAATTCACGGTTCGCCGCTCAACCTTCATCGACAAGGATTCCCACGAACATTTCGAAATTCGTACGCACAATCGTATGATCGATGTTCTGGATCCGGATTCCAAGACCATTGACATGCTCATGCGTCTGAATCTGCCCGCCGGCGTCGATATCGAAATCAAGATCTGATTTTGATCAATTCGCAAAAGGAAAACCGCTCTCAATTTGGGAGCGGTTTTTTTGTGGTCAGATCAAAAATTGTTGGGTGACGTCATGACGTAAAATCCTGACCGTCATGGTATTGGCTATCCGTGGATGATAAGCCTCTTCTCGCCATCGATTTCAATATGCTCGTGGCGATCTAAATACTCCTGCAATACATTCGCAGACTTTGTAGCTACCTCCATTGGCCGGCCATTTGCCTTCACCTCATCGACCGGGATATTCAGAAACTTTTCCAGATTCAAATAGTGAAAATCTTGCATGCCAACGGTAAACAGATCATCATCCTTGACTTCTTCCCCGTTCATCATCAGCGAAAGAATTTTTTTTGTCGGGCGGTCATATTCACAGAAAAAGCCTTTGGAGAATTGATACCATTCGCCATATTCTTCATCGATCAAGGTTTCCTCTCGCAGCATAAACTGTAAAGCACGCCGCAGCTGTTCTCCTGTGAATTTAAGCGAATAAATAGGGGTACTGTAGGGAAATACTTCATTATAATCTTTGAGTGTGACAATAGAGCCGAGTGTGGGTTTGCGGATAGAGCCTGACCCAAGCAGAAACAGGTCAACTCCCAGCTGATCACGGAGTCCCTCTGCCATCAAGTCACCCAGTTCGGATTCCCTGTTGCGGTGCGGATGTGTGTAGGCGTGGGGAAAGCGAGTGAGAATACGGTTGTACTTCTGATCGGTAATTTCCTTATATTCGGTGATGACATCTTCCAATGCCGTATCGCGCGGGCAGTTTTCTGACGTGATTGGGATGCACTGCCAAGTGTATGAGTCGATGCAATTGTTGTCAGTGTCGACCATGATGTCAAAGCGGCCAATCTGATCCGTTCCGATAGCGGCCTGTACGATCGGGATGCCCGCAACTATACAGGGCTCGCTCATCCGTGTATGACTGTGTCCTCCGATGATAATATCTACACCCCAGTTGGGGTCCAGCGAGGCTGCGAGCTCCTTGTCTTTCTCCAAACCGATGTGCGTAAGCAACACGGTCATGTCGATATCTGAGGTTCGGTACGCGTCGCAAATTTTGCCAACCTCGCCCAATGTGTCCTCAAGGTCGACCAACATGCCGGTAAGCCCATCAGATTTGGTGTTTGCCAGTACATCCCTCGTCAGGATACCGATAAAGAGTATGCGCATGCCATCAATTTCTTTGATCCAATGAGAGCGGAACATCCGTTTTCCAATATATTTAATATACATGTTGGAGCAGATGATGGGAAAACTCGCGCACTTTTCCAAAAACAAAAGGTGAGAAAGACCGTAATCCACCTCATGGTTCCCCAGTGACACAACATCCGGGGCAAGCAGATTCATGATGTGGATGGTGGAAATCCCCTGATATTCACTGTCAATCAAAGACCCGCGGAACATATCGCCGGCAATGGCATAAATGACATTTTTCCCTCGTTGCGGATCTTATTGACATAGCCGGAAAGATAGGATACCCCGCCGATGAGTTTTTCGTCAACTTTTTCGGCAAGAAAGTCACCATGAAAGTCATTGGAATGCAGGATCGTAAGTTTTTTCAGATTCTTTCACATGATTATTACTCCTTTCAGAATGGTTTTCATTAATAAAAGACGAATTTTATTTTACGCTTTTTTTCTCGAAAGCATCAAATCCCGATTTATCTCTCTGTCACCCATTTTCCGGTGATGTGTTCCGGGACGAGAGCGAACATCAGCGTTTTCGGACCGGAATGGATGATCTCGTTTTCGATATAATCCTCATCGTTGGTGAACTTGTAACTGAGTTTGCGGGCGATATCGTAGATCTTTTCCCGGTCTTCGATGATTTCGATCTTCCCGAAGACAATTACGCTGCGGATGGTGAGATACCAGTTGCCGTTTTCGTGGATTCCCTTGTCATAAACGCAAAAAGACGCTTTGGAATTGCGCATGATGGAATCGACTTTGTGACCCAGTCTGCCGCTGTGAAAATAAAGCTTTCCGTCATCCACATTGTAAAAGTGGTTCATCGGCATTCCGTACGGGTAACCGTCATCACCGTTTACGGAAAGTACGCCCCGCGGTTCGTTTTGCAGGATTGCAATACATTCTTCTTTGGGGAGAACTTGTTTTATGCGTGTAACATTTCTGAACATGCTGTGACTCCATTTCGTTTATAAGGTTCTGTATGAGATAGTCTTCATTTACTGACAATAGATTATAAATCAATCTTGCCCGCAGGAAGATTGGATGTATCTAAAAAAACAGAATTGAAAAAAATAACTGTTCATAATATGAATAGCGCTCATGGTAAAGGCTCATTCATATCTGATTCGTGGCAGTTAGACACGCCTTCTGATGTTCTTCATTTTGAACAGTTTCTCATGTTCAAAATATAGATCAGCAGAGATTGATTTTGAGATAGACCTGATCAATGTCGTCTTGTGTGATTCCGAGATATCGTTTTGTGACTCTGATAGAGGAGTGGTTGAAGATATCCATCAGGAGTGCCAATGGCGTATTCAGAATTTTCCATGCGTTGTAACCAAAGGTTTTCCGCAAAGAATGGCAGCTGATCTTTCCCCGGATGCCTATGGCTTTTGCTCCCTCTGTGATGATCCGCCAGGCCTGCACGCGTGAAATGGGTTTTTCATCCTTTCTTCCGTTGCTGAAGATGAATCTGCCCTTCCGATGTGGGAAATATTTCTTCAATGCCTGTATAGATAATTTGTTGATCGCGATGGTTTTTTGTTTCCCGGTCTTTCGTTCGGTCAACTTGATATGGTGACGGAATTTCTGCTGCTGAAAATCATAGACATCTTCCCATGTGAGTGAAAGGAGATCGCTGATACGCAGTGCGGTATAGGCGCCAAGAACGATCATGACGTACTATGCACAATACATTTCGGTGACGAAACTTGATGCTGTCTCTGCGCGGTTTTTGCTGGAGGAAATTGAAAAAATGGTTAATAATGAAATGTATGATCAATTTAACGAGGACGCGCTTGTTCAAATGATATTTGAAAATGACTTTGATCTTTATTTTCAGGATATAAAAGGATATTCCTGGGCAGAGATTGACAATGTAGACGATTTAATCAAAGCAAGAGAAGTTCACAAAAAGCAATTTTCGTATTTTGAGGAAAGATAATGAATGTCGCTGTTATTTTGGCAGGAGGAGTAGGAAGCAGAGTCGGCGCTGGTATTCCGAAACAATTTATTGAAGTTCTGGGTAAACCTGTTATTGCTTATACAATTGATGCGTTTAATTCACATCCTGTTATCAATGCGATTCTGATTGTTTGTGTGAAACCATATATAGATTATATTTGGGAATTAAAAGAAAAATATGGATTCGGAAAATTAGCATGGGTTACAGAAGGTGGTTCTACATTTCAGGAATCCATGATAAATGGAGTGAATTCCCTTTCCGATAAAGTGAAAAAAGATGATACCGTTTTGTTTCATTTTGCGGCCTCACCTTTTGTCACATCTGAAATAATTGCAGATGTGATAAGAGTCTGCAAAGAGAAAGGGACAAATGCAATTTCTGCGACTGATTATTTGTTATTATCAGGCAGAAAGAAGAACAATTCATCAGTTTCTGATCCTGATAATTATACTGATGAATATATAGACAGGGATACCATAGCTGTAATGAACTCTCCTCATGCTTTCCAATATGGTTATATTTCAGACTTATACAAAAAGGCAATTCTGACCGGAGTGATTCATACTGTTGAACCGCATACAACCACGCTTATGTATGCAATGGGTGAAAAGATTTATTTCTCTTACGGCAGTCAGAATAATATCAAAATCACAAGAAAAGAATATCTCGAATTGTTCGAGGGTTATGTTCTTATGAAACAAAGGCATGCTGAGTCTCACAAAAAATCCGAATGAATGATTGAATCTCCTTTTGGATTTCCTTGTAACAAACTGCAAAATGAATTATTATTATAATTAAGATAGAAATGGGAAAATAATTCCCGCAATAAAAACAGGAGAAAAGTATGAAAAGAAATCTGTTTGTGTTTGTTTTAGCCGCGGTCATGGTTCTTTCCCTGGCCGGCACTGTCGCTGCGGCTGATAAAGTTACTGTCACCTGGTGGCATACATTCACCGAAGGTCAAGAAGATACGCTCGAAGATATCATTGCCGAGTTCAATGCTGCTCATGATGACATCGAAGTTGTTGCTGAATCCCAGCCGCTGGATGGCTTTGAAGCCAAGGTGTATGAAGCTGTTTCCAATGGAACCGGTCCGGATATCATCTTCAATTATGCATCCCAGATGCCTGAATATGTTGACAATGGCTTGGCCCCGGATATGAACAAATACCTGACCACTGATTACAAGAGCCGCGTTCCCGCCGGTGTTTATGATGAAGATACCGCTTTTTCCGACAATGGATTGCATGCAATAGCCGTCCAGACTACCGGACCGATCTTCTACTACAATAAGACCATCTTCGATGAACTCGGACTCGAATGCCCTCAGACCTGGGATGATGTCACTGAAGCTTCCAAGAAGATCTATGAAGCCAAGGGTATCCCCGGATTTGCTTTCGATTCACTCACCGATGGTTTCCAGACCCTGCTGATGCAGAGCGGCGGTGAATATGTTGATGTCGAGAACAAGAAAGTTCTCTTCAATACACCCGAATTCGAAGCCATCGTCCAGTGGTTTGCTGATGGCGTACAAGCCGGCTACTTCAGTCTTGCTCCGACCACCGGTACTTATTTCACAAATGACATGGATTCAAAAGTTATTGCATCCTATGTCGGTTCTTCCGCACATCTGCCGTATCTGGATCTTGGCGATGATGAACTGGCAACCGCTCCGATGCCGAAGACCTATGACGGTGTTGACTGGGTCCCGGGCTGGAATCGTTCCGCCCTGGTCTTTGCTTCCAATGAAGCTCAGGAGAAAGCTGCTGTTGAATTCGTCGAATACTTCACCAATGCCGAAAATGCTGCAAGATGGGCGATTTCTGTAGTTGCCTTCACTCCTTACAGAGACGCTGCCGAACTGCCGGAATTTCAGGAATTTGTTGCCGGTAACATCGCTCTGAATGCTCTGCGTGAGCAGCTCAATTATGCTTATGTTCTTCCGTCCTTCACCGGTGCGAACACCGTCCGCAATGAGATCAAATACCTTGTCCAGCGTGCTGCCACCGGTCAGATGAGTGCTGCGGAAGCCATCGCTGAAGCTGTCGCCAACTGTGAAGAAGCTATGAATGACTGATTTCAGGTTTTAGGTGTGAGGTTTCAGAAAAAGACTTGAACCTATAACAATTTGAAACTCATATAGATTCCACAAAAGGGGAAAAACGGAAAGAAGAAGTTTTTCCCCTTTTTATTTTCACTTTCTGCTATAATTAATAAAAGATTAATACAAAATTAATACAAGAAAGTGCCGCTCAAAGACGAAAAAAACTTTTTTACTGGATGCATTGTGTGCTTCAGATGCGGAATTTATCATTGATTTGCCTCACTGCTGATACTTACGATAATGCAGCCATGGTTGGTTGGAACATGGACAAATGTGATGACCATATGATCAAAAAGATCCTCGCGGAATGACGGGGAAGAAAGGTGTTGTGTATCTTATGGAAGTAAGACTTGAAAATCTCACCAAACACTTTGGCAAGACCGTCGCGGTGGAAAATTTCAACGCGGTGTTCGATTCCGGTGAACTTACCTGTCTCCTGGGACCCTCCGGATGCGGGAAAAGTACGATCCTGAACATGCTTTCCGGCATTGTCCCCGTGACGAGCGGGAAAATCTGGTTCGATAATAAAGACGTTACAGATATGGAGCCGGCGGACCGTGGAATTGGTCTGGTATTTCAGAACTATTCGCTTTATCCGCATATGACCGTGGAGGAAAATATTGCGTTTCCGCTTGAGATCAAAAATGTTTCCAAGAGTGAGCGGAAAGAAAAAGCCTTTGAAATGGCAAAACTGGTCCATGTTGATAACTTCCTGAATCGCAAACCCGGTCAGCTTTCCGGCGGTCAGCAGCAACGCGTGGCGATCGCCCGTGCGCTGATCAAACAGCCTCAGCTTCTTCTCCTTGATGAACCTCTGTCAAACCTTGACGCGAGACTTCGTATAGAAATGCGCGAGGAAATTCGCCGTATTCAGCTGGAAACCGGTGTGACTTCTGTTTTCGTTACACATGACCAGGAAGAGGCAATGTCAATTTCCGATTCCATCATTCTGATGAAACAGGGGGTTCTCCAGCAGGAAGCAAAGCCGCAGATCCTATATGAAGAACCGGTCAACGAATTCGTCGCTGATTTTCTGGGTACTCCGCCAATCAACAAGGTCTTCGGTAAAATCGAAAATGGCGGCATCTGTATCGACAGCGGTCCGCTTTGTAAGCTGAGTGGATTGGAAAAGGTCAATGAGGGACACAAAGTACACTTATCCATCCGTGCGGAAAGTTTTCTTGTCAACAGCGATAATCCTGTGATGGATGCCCGTGTAATTCGTGTATATGTCATGGGAAAAGAAAAGTTGGTTTATCTCAAACTCGGCGATTTTGAGGTCCGTGCATATATCGATTCTGATCAGGAACTGAAAGCCGGTGATCATGTTCAGCTTGGTTTGCGCAAAAAGGGTGTGTTTGTTTTTGACGCTGTAACAGGGGAGCGTATCAGATGAATGGATTAAAGGAAAAGAACCGGCCATTATGGCTGGCACTGCGGAAAATCAAACCGTTGTTTTATCTGGCTCCGTTCGCGGTTGGGGTGATCATTTTTTCACTGTACCCGATCGTGAACGTGCTCATCATGTCGTTTAAGAAAAACTATAAATATCTGACCGGTGCCTACGATGGCTTTGGCTTTGATAACTATATTTACGTCCTCAATAGCCGTGATTTCAGAAATGCGATCGGTATTACCTTTAAATATGTGCTGGTCGCTATCCCGATTTCCATGTGTCTGTCGATCGTTATTGCGACGCTTTTGAACAAGAATATCAAACTGCGGGCATTTTTCCAGACCGCTTATTTTCTGCCAATGGTTACTTCTGTTACGGCTGTCGGGCTGACCTGGAAATATATGTTCAACTACAAGTTCGGTGTCATCAACTGGCTGTTTGGTTTGCTGCATATCGAACCGGTGAACTGGCTGCAGGATCCGGCTGCGAACTTCTGGGCTTTGGCGATATATGGCATCTGGTCGATGATGCCGTTCACGATCATTCTGCTGCTTTCAGGTCTGCAAAATATCGACCCCATGTTTTATACCGCCGCAAGAGTAGATGGCGCAAAGGAGCTGAGGATCTTCTTCCGCATCACAGTTCCGCTGCTTTCCCCAACCATTTTCCTGGTGTTCATTATCAACTCCATCAGTGCGTTCAAGGTGTTCAATGAGCTTTTTCCGCTTTTCTCCGGACCGGGTGTCGGGAAAAACCTATACACCATGGTGTACTACATCTATGACCAGTTCCGTGGACGGACACCACCGAAGTACGGTTATGCCGCAGCCTCCGCGATTATCCTGTTCCTGATCATTTTTGTGTTCACCCAGATCCAGCAGTTCATTCAGAAGAAATGGAAGTATTGATATGAAAAAAATTAAAATTTCGTCAATATTGACTTATTTTTTCCTGGCGGTTGGTGCGATCATTATGGTCTTCCCGTTTTTCTGGATGATCACAGGATCCTTCAAAACCGGTCAGGAAATCAGCGTGTTCCCTCCAAAATTGCTGCCGGGATCGCTGAATTTTGCAAACTATCAATTCGCGTTTGAAACCGCTCCGTTCTTGCGGTATTTCATCAACTCTTTGATCGTTGTCGTATCCTCTGTTACTGTCTGTACGATCACAACGATTCTCGGTGCATTTGCATTCTCTCGTCTGCGGTTTCCCGGACGTTCCGTAATTTTCGGCGCGCTGCTGGCGATGATGATGGTTCCTTTTGAAATGCTCATCATTACCAACTACCGGACGATCGTAAAATGGAAAATGCATGACACGCTATGGGCATTGATCATTCCGTTTATGTCATCTATCTTTTACACTTATATTCTGAAGAATTTCTTCGATACAGTGCCGGATTCTCTTTATCAGGCTGCGCGTGTGGATGGTTGTTCAGACTGGAAATATCTGTGGCGTGTGATGGTGCCGATTGCGAAGCCTTCTCTGGTTACGATTATCCTGCTGAACGCAATTGCCAGCTGGAACTCCTTCCTCTGGCCGATGCTGGCAACAAGTTCCGCAAATGTGCGAACACTGCCTTTTGGTCTATATAATTTCGTGACTGAAGGCGGTGCGAGAAATGAAGTCATGATGGCTGCGGCTACAATTGTTGTTCTTCCTATGCTGATCCTCTTCCTTTTTGCGAGGAAATACATCGTAAATGGTGTCGCAAGAGGTGGTTTGAAAGGATGATTTTCATCAACAAAAACAGCGGAGAGTTTTCCCCGCTGTTTTTTGAATATAATAAATTATCAATTCCCGGCAGGGACATCCATATCCAAAATAACTGCCTCTGCTTCTGCTGCCCGATCTTCCGGTACGGACAAAGCGATCTGGCCGAGAATGCCGAATTGAAGGCCAAGGGATTTTCCGAGTGATTCCTTGAGCTGTGTGCAGGGAATATTGCACTCTTTCATCAAACCGCAGATCAAATCAGCCTCGATCTGATTCTCTGCCCAATAAATAATCTTTGAATTCTCCATGATCATTTGCCTCCATGCAATTTAATTATATCCAAAAATGAGATAGATAGTTTACAGACGATACTTATAAAAAAACTTGACAGCCCTCAAACAAAATGAAATGTAATAAAATTCAACAATTAAAATATGACATTTATATCTTAAAGAAATGACAACTATTTATTTGTTTTTCACACAAAAAGTGATATTATATTGTATAGTAAACGTTTGCAAAGCTTAACTTTGCATTTAAGGAGATTTTATAATGGAAAAAGTTCGTGTTGGTATCATCGGCGCTGGCCGAATCGGTCGTGTTCATTCCAAGTCCCTGACAAATAACGTTCCCGAAGCTGAACTCGTTGCAATTTCAGATAAATTCGTTGAAAGCGCGAAAAAAGCTGCAGATGAATTCGGTATCCCGAATTATTATGAAGATTACCATAAGATCCTTGAAGACCCAACCATCCAGGCGGTCTTTGTCTGCTCTCCGACAAACACTCATGCCGATATCGCGATGGAAGCTGCCAAAGCCGGTAAGCACATTTTCTGTGAAAAACCGATCGACACTTCCGTTGCCAAAATCCTTGAAACTGAAAAGGTCGTAAAAGAAGCTGGTGTCAAAATGCAGATCGGTTTCAACCGCCGCTTTGACCACAATTTCCGCAAGATCCATGAACTGGCGAAAAACGGTGACCTGGGTGATATCCAGATTGTGAAAATCACCTCCCGTGATCCGGAACCGCCGTCAGCTGAATACGCAGCCGCTTCCGGTGGTATGTTCCTGGATATGACCATCCATGATTTCGATATGGCCGCTTATCAGGCCGGCAGCCCGGTTGAAGAAGTTTACGCAGTCGGTGCAGTAACGGTTGACCCTGCCATCGGTGAAGCCGGAGATATCGATACCGCTATCATCACCCTGAAATTTGAAAACGGCGCAATCGGCGTGATTGACAACTGCCGCCAGGCTGTTTACGGGTATGACCAGCGCGTTGAAGTTTTCGGTACCAAGGGTGCAGCTGCTGCTGATAACGATACCGAAACCAATGTTACAGTCAGCACCAAGGATGCTGTGACCAAGGATAAGCCGCTGTTCTTCTTCCTGGAACGCTATATGCAGTCATTCGGCGATGAAGTTCGTGAATTCATCAAAGCCATCCAGAACGGAACTGATGTTCCTGTCACCATCCAGGATGGACTCCAGCCGATCAAGATTGCCCAGGCTGCGAACCTTTCTATGAAAGAACACCGCCCGGTGAAGCTTTCTGAGATCAAATAGTGATCAGTGTGGTCAGTGACCAGTTGGCAGAGTAACAGGATAGCGCTTTGCGCTTCCGAATAAGTAAATTATAGTCGTCACAGCTGTTCAAATAAAACTGAGAACAGCTGTGACAGAAGATGAAAAAATTGAATCGGAGGTTAAATAATGACCAATCGAATTCGTTTGACGATGGCTCAGGCGATTGTAAAATTCCTCGATAATCAATATATTGAATTCGACGGAAAAGAAGAAAAATTTGTGGACGGGATCATCGGGATCTTCGGACACGGCTGCGTAGTCGGTATCGGACAGGCATTGGAACAGGGCGGTCATAACCTCCGGTTCTACCAGGGTCACAATGAACAGGGTATGGCTCATGTAGCGATCGGCTTTGCAAAACAGCATAACCGCCGCAAGATCATTCCTTGTGTTTCTTCCATTGGCCCCGGTGCAATGAATATGGTCACTGCCTGCGGAACCGCAAGCGCGAACCGCATTCCGCTGCTGGTGCTGCCCGGTGATACTTTCGCCACACGCCAGCCGGATCCGGTGCTGCAGCAGGCTGAATTCTATAACGGTTACGGATACACAGTCAATGAAGCCTTCAAAGGTGTCTGCCGCTATTGGGATAAAGTTGAACGTCCGGAACAGGTGATGACTGCCATGATCCATGCAATGCGTGTCCTGACTGACCCGGCTGATACCGGTGCAGTTTGTGTCTGCATGCCGCAGGATGTGGAAGGTGAAGCCTACGATTATCCGGAATTCTTCTTCCAGAAGCGTGTCTGGCACATGGATCGCCGCGGAATCAATGCCGATCAGGTGAAGCGCGCGGCGGATCTGATTTGCGCGAGCAAGAAACCGCTGCTCATCTGCGGTGGTGGTGTGCGCTACAGTGAAGCCTGGAATACCTTCAAAAAATTCGCTGAAGATTTCAACATCCCGTTTGGTGAAACGCAGGCCGGGAAGGGTGTCATTGACTGGAAACACCCGCTGAATCTCGGTGGCGTCGGTGTGACCGGTGGCCTTGCAGCCAATGTTATCGCAAAGGATGCTGATCTGGTGATCGCGGTCGGTTCCCGTCTGACTGACTTCACGACCAGCTCCAAGTGGGCATTCCGGAACCCGGATGTCAAAATGCTCAACATTAACGTCGCGGCATTCGATGCTATCAAGATGGATGGCATAGCGATTCTCGGCGATGCAAAGGTTTCTCTGGAAGCAATCGGTGAAGAATTGCAGAAGCGCGGTTACAAATCCGCATATACGGATGAAATCGCTGCCGCGAAGAAGGAATGGGATGCCATCGTTGACGACTGGTATTCCAAACCGGAAACTGATGGCTCTTTCCCGCAGACACTTGCTTTGGGAACAATCAATGAGTTCATGGGAGCCAATGATGTGGCTGTCGGTTCCGCCGGAAGTCTGCCTGGTGATATGCAGCGTCTGTTCCGCCCGGGCAATCCCTGCACCTATCACATGGAATACGGTTTCTCCTGCATGGGTTATGAAATCTGCGCGGCAGTCGGTGTAAAGATGGCATGGCCGGATGGTGAAGTTTATACCTTCGTCGGTGATGGCTCCTTCGTAATGCTTCACAGTGAACTGTATACCGCCATTCAGGAAGGTATCAAGATCAATATTATGGCCTTCGATAACTCCGGGTGGGGCTGTATTGAAAACCTGCAGAATAACCAGGGTACAGATACCTTCGGTACGGTCTTCCGATACCGCAATCCGGAAACTGGCTTCCTTGATGGACCGATCGTCCCGATGGATATGGCAAAGATCGCTGAAGGCTATGGTGCAAAGGGTTACACGATCCACAACAAGGCTGAACTCTTGGCTGCTCTTGAAGACTCCAAGAAGGAAAACCGTGTTTGTGTCTTCGATATGAAGGTTGATCATGGTTCCATGACTCCGGGGTATGAAAGCTGGTGGCGAGTTGGTGTCGCGGAAGTCGCGAAAGACCAGAGAGTTGTAAATTGTTGGAAAGACATGCAGAAGCATATCGCTGAAGCACGTGATTACTAAAAATTTCGTATAGAGGTAAAATAATGCTTGATCCGAAAAAAGTAAAGTTGGGGATCGCCCCGATTGGTTGGACAAATGATGATATGCCGGATCTCGGCGCTGAAAACACCTTTGAACAGTGCGTCAGTGAAATGGCACTGGCAGGATTCAAGGGAACTGAAATTGGAAACAAATATCCAAAAGATCCGGAAGTTTTGAAACACAAGCTTGATGTCCGCGGTCTGCAGGTCTGCAACGCATGGTTCTCTTCTCTGCTGACCAGCGAACCCTACGAAGTTACCATCCAGAACTTCATCGCCCATCGCGATAAATTGAACTATCTGGGTGCAAAGATCATCGGTGCCTCTGAACAGGGTAACTCCATCCAGGGCAAACTGGATGTGCCGATTCTCGGTCCCGATAAACCGGTCTATACCGAAGAACAGTGGAAGACTGTCTGCAAGGGCTTCAATGAAATGGGTGCTCTTGCCCGTGAAAAAGGCATGTATCTGACCATCCATCATCATATGGGCACCGGTGTTCAGACCGTGGAAGAAATCGACCGCCTGATGGACGAGACCGATCCGGAACTGGTTTACCTCCTGTTCGACTCCGGTCACCTTTCCTTCGCCGGTATTGACCCGCTCCCGGTTCTGAAGAAATATATCCACCGCATTAAGCATGTCCACCTCAAGGATCTGCGCCTGAAGGTCTATGAAGAAGTCAAGAAGCAGAACATGAGCTTCCTGGACGCTGTCCGCGCCGGTGTGTTTACCGTTCCGGGTGATGGTGACGTTGATTTCACTTCGATCTTTGAAGTGCTTGCTGAAAATAATTATGAAGGTTATGTCCTGGTTGAAGCTGAACAGGATCCGGCGAAAGCCAATCCGTTTGAATATGCAGTGAAAGCCCGGAAGTATATCAAGGAAGTTGCCGGTCTGTAAATTTTTATAAGGAGCAATGTAGTATGAGTAAGATTAAAGTTGGTGTCGCCGGTTATGGCGTTATTGGACAGCGTCTGGCTGACGGCGTAGCCCGACAGGGTGACATGGAACTGGTCGGTATTGCTGACCTCGCCCCGACTCTTTCCATTCGCGCGCTGAAAGAAAAAGGTATGCCCTATGACCTCTATCTGGTCGATGGTGCTGATAAATCCCAGTTTGACGCGGTAGGTATTCCGGTTTCCGGTACTTTTGAAGAGCTGATCGACAAGGTCGATATCATGCTGGACTCCTCCCCCGGCGGCGTCGGTGCGAAAAACAAGGAACTTTATGTAAAACATAACAAGAAAGCCATCTTCCAGGGCGGTGAAAAGAACTCTGTTGCAGACGTCTTCTTCCATGGTTATGCGAACTATGAAAAGGGTGTCGGTCAGAATTACCTGAAGCTGACTTCCTGCAACACCACTGGTTTGATCCGCTCCGTTGACTGCCTGGATCGCGCTTATGGCATTGAAAAGGTCGCCATCACCATCATTCGCCGCGTTGCTGACCCTGGTGACTATCATCGTGGTTTGACCAACGCCCTGCAGATGGACAAGGCTCCGTCCCATCAGGCTGTTGACCTCATGACCATCATGCCGCACATCGAAGCTACCGGTATTCTTGTTCACACTCCTGTTACTCACGGCCACATCATCACCGTTGTTGCCAAAGGAAAACAGAAGATCACAAAGCAGATGGCTCTGGACGCATTCCTGACTCATGACCGCATCCGTGTGGTTACCATTGATGAAGGCTTCAAGGGCAATGCCTCCTTCTTCCGCTATGCCCGTGACCTGGGCAACCCGCGCGGCGATATGTATGAAATCGGTCTGTGGGCTGATTCCATCGTTGAATCCGGCGATGACATCATGTATGCCATCAACATCCCGCAGGAATCCGTCACCATTCCGGAAACCATGGATGGTATCCGCGCTGCCTGCTGCATGGAAACCGATCGCCTGAAGGCTGTTGCTGAAACCAATAAATATCTGGGACTTGGCAAATGGAAGTAAAAATGCGTTCTCTCGAAGGGATCGATCTGCGGGGGAAAAAGGTTCTCCTCCGCCCGGACATCAATTCTCCGGTCGATCCTGTAACGAAGAAAATCGTAAATGATAACCGGATCGTGAAAACGATCCCGGTTATCAAGGAATTGCTGGACAAAGGTGCCGGTATCGCGATCATCGCTCATCAGGGTGATACATTGGATTACCAAAACCTGGTCGATCTGCATGAACATGCGGAACGTCTGACCCAACTGCTCGGACAGCCTGTTGAATATATCGACGATGTCTGCGGTCCTGCGGCGATTGCGCGTGTGGAATCCCTGAAAGCCGGAGAAGTGGTCATTCTGGGGAATCTTCGCTATCTTACCGAGGAAGTTTCTACTTTCGAAAAAGATGTCAAACAGACCGCGGAAGAATATACTCACTGCTGGGAAGTCCGCAAGTTGGCTCCGTTGTTTGACTTTTATGTCAACGAAGCTTTCTCTGCCGCTCATCGGAATTCTCCGAGTATGGTTGCGTTCCAGGAACTGCTGCCGACAGCTGCCGGTCCGCTGCTTTTCAAGGAATATGAAGCGCTTTACAACGTGCTTCATAATGCAGAAAAACCCTGTGTCTTTGTCCTTGGCGGCGCGAAGATTTCCGACGCTTACGGAATGATGCGCCCGGTGCTGGAAAACGACACTGCTGATGCGATCCTGACAACCGGTGTGACCGGGCTGGTGATGCTTTATGCTTCAGGTGTAAATATCGGTGAAAAGACCATCGAATTCCTGAAGAATAAGGATTTACTTGGTTTCGTTGACGATTCCAAGCGCTTCCTGGCTGAATTTCCGGGCAAGATCTACATGCCTGTGGATGTGGCTTATGAAAAAGACGGTCAACGCGTAGAAATTGATGTCGCGGACATGCCGGTCGAAACACTCTATCCGGATATCGGACATAAGACTGTTGCTGCCTATACAGAGATTCTGAACAACGCAAAAACGATCTTTGCCAATGGCCCTGCGGGTGTTTATGAAAATTCGACCTTCGAATACGGTACGAAAGCAGTATGGAGCGCTATCGCGCAAAGCCCTGCCTATTCTGTAATCGGCGGCGGAGACACCATCAGTTCAGCGACAAAGTTCATTGATCTGAACGACATCAGCTATGTCTGTACCGGCGGCGGTGCTATGGTTCGCTTCATGTCGGGAAAGAAAATGCCGCTCATCACGGCAATGGAAAAAGCTTACGAACGAGATAAATCAAAGTAAGTAATTGTAATAAAAAAACTGCGATTGCATTGCCAAAAACGGCAATGCAATTCGTAAGTTAAATGACAATGGAATGTCCATTGTCGGAAGGATATAAAATAATGCAGTCTCAACTCAAGAAATTCGCAACAGAGATCCGCATTGCACAAATGGAAGAGTTCAAGGCACGCGGCTTCGGTCACATTGGCGGCGCTCTTTCCATTACGGATTGTCTGGCCGCGCTTTACGGCGAAATCATGAAATATGACCCGAAAAACCCGCAGTGGGAAGATCGGGATCGTCTTGTAATGTCCAAAGGCCATGCCGGTCCTGCTTTGTATGCAACACTGGCACTGAAGGGCTATTTCCCGATGGAAATGCTGAAGACCTTGAACCAGAATGGCACCCATCTGCCGAGCCATTGTGACAAGAATCTGACCCCCGGGATCGACATGACGACCGGTTCCCTTGGTCAGGGAGCGTCCACTGCAGCCGGTCTGGCACTGGGTCTGAAAGCTCAGAAAAAGGATGCTCGTGTTTACCTGATCCTTGGCGATGGTGAAAGTCAGGAAGGACAGGTCTGGGAAATGGCTTTGTTTGCCCCTCAGCATAAACTGAACAATTTCATTGCTTTCCTTGACAACAACAAGCGTCAATTGGATGGATATACCGCTGATATCTGCAATATTGAACCTATTGACGAAAAATTCAAAGCTTTTGGCTGGTATACACTTCGTATTGATGGAAACGATCCGGATAAGATCGTTGAGGCTGTCAATGATGCCAAAGCAAATCAGGGTGATAAACCTGCTATGATCATTCTCGACACCGTAAAGGGTGCGGGCGTGAAAGCTGTAGAAGAAACGAAACTTAACCATCACCTGAACGTTACTGCTGAAGATGCGGATGCTTACATCGCGGCATTGAAGGCTGAGTTGGAATAAGGGGTGCCAGATGTTCAAATGCATTTATAACGGAGAAAAAGAAAAAGCAGCCGGGAAGAATGTTTTCGGTGCAACGATCAAGAAAATGGTCCACAATGACAGCAAAGTCGTTTACATGGACGCAGATCTGATGAACTCCATCGGCACCTTTGGTTTGGAAAAAGATTATCCGGATCAAATCGTAGAAGCCGGTATTCAGGAAGCGAACATGGTCGGTGTTGCAGCCGGTATGTCTGCTGCCGGGATGAAACCGATCGTCCATACTTTCGGTTCTTTTGCCGGACGTCGTGTCTTTGACCAGGCATTCATGTCCGTTGCTTACGCTAAAAACAACGTTGTTATCGTCGGATCAGACTCCGGTATCAACGCTGCGTACAATGGCGGTACTCATATGCCTTTTGAAGATATCTGCCTGTATCGTGCTGTTCCTGAAGCAACTGTGATCGATGTGACTGACAGTGCCATGCTTGCATCTATTCTTCCCGAATTAGTCGAAAACAAAGGCCTGACCTATGTCCGCATCTGCCGCAAAAACTGCGTTGCGGTTTATTCCGAGGATTCTACCTTCGAACAGGGGAAAGCAAACGTTCTTCGTGACGGTAAAGATGTAGCGATCTTCGCTGCCGGTTACATGGTCTCTGAAGCGCTGAAGGCTGCAGAAGAACTGGCTAAGGAAGGTATTGATGCCGCTGTGATCGATATGTGGTGCATCAAACCGCTGGATGAAGCCTGTGTTCTTGAATACGCTAAGAAATGCGGTGCTGTTGTTACGGCTGAAAATGGAAATGTTGTCGGCGGTCTGGGTGCAGCAGTTTCTGAACTGCTTGGTGAAAATCTGCCTACACCGATTTCCATGGTCGGTATCCGCGATCGTTTCGGTCAGGTCGGTACAGTGGACTTTTTGGCGGAAACTTACGGTTTGACTGCCGCGAAAGTTGCCGAAGAAGCGAAAAAGACGATTGCGAGAAAATAACCCGCAATGAAAAATTCTGAATAGTGCTTTCTTATAGATAATTTGAAAAGCACTGTTCTTTCTGTAGTAAATAAAATAATTTGAAGCAGTGTAATTGATTTGCACTGCTTCAAATCGAAAGTAATGCCATGGGTGAAGTAACGATCAAAGACATAGCGGAACAAACAGGTGTTTCGTATGCCACTGTTTCGCGAACATTAAATCACCTGAGCGGGGTAAGTCCCAATACAAGGGATAAGGTTCTCGCGGCTGCGGAGGAAATGGGTTATCGTCCGAACATTCATGCCCGCAGTCTGAAAACGAACAAAACAAATACAATTGCGCTGGTCCTTCCGGATATTTCCAATCCTTTTTTCGCGGACATAGCATACGCTGTGGATGAGTATGCATTCAGTTGTGGATATACAACCGTTCTTTGCAATACGAATTGGAATGAGGAAATTGAAAAAACGCACCTGGATCAGCTTCAAAATCAGCGGGTGGATGGTATTATCTATAAACCTGCCGGAAAAAATCCTATCGATCTCTCCGGAATTTCAATACCGAGTGTGATCATTTCATGTATTCCCGGAGAGAATGAAAATTATATTGAAATAGATAATTTCAAGGGTGGTCAAATTGCCGCAGATCATCTGATAGACTGCAGGTATCAGAAACTTGCATTTATTGGCGGAAATCGCAACAGTCAATCCAACGAATTTCGAATTGACGGCTTCTGTTCCAGGTGTCGGGAAAGAGGACTGATCATTGATGATGAGCATATTTTATACGGCGGGTTTTCTCTGGAAAGCGGCTACAAAATGGCTCAAAAATTAATTTCAAATTTTCCAGGTGCAGACGGGATTTTTTGCGGAAATGATATGATCGCACTTGGTGTATTGCAATACTTAATGGAGAATAATAAGCATGTTCCTGAGGGTATAGGCGTTGTCGGCTTTGATGATATCATGCTGGCCGGTTTGCCGCAGATCCAGATGACAACTGTGGCTCAGCCAAGAACCCAAATGGGCAGGCTTTCAGCGGAAATGCTGATCAATTCAATAAACAACAAAGAAAACCAAAATCATCATATTATTTTAGAACCGGAATTGGTGGTTCGAAGGAGCACACGGAAATGAATCAAATTTTTGCAATCGGAAAAGAACAGGTCGAAATAACGATCCCGGATGAGAATGTAATGGATGTGCTGCACGCAAATCTTCCGGATATTCCGTTAGATGAGCAGAAAACCATCTTAGATGCACTTGAAAATCCAATCGGAACGCCAAAACTTCGGGAAATCGTGGAACCGGGAGAAAAGGTTGTTATCGTTACCAGTGATATCAGCCGTCCGATGCCATCTTATAAAGTATTGCCGGCAGTTCTTGAAGAAATTAAAGCAGCCGGTGTTCCAAATGAAGACGTAGCTATCGTACTCGCTCTGGGCAGTCACCGCGGACATACCGATGAGGAAAAGAAGAAGCTCTGCGGCGAACAGGTTTTTGAAGAATACCGGATACTTGATTCAAACGGAGAAATGGTCCATCTCGGAACGACCGCTAACGGGACACCTGTCGATATTTATAAACCGGTCGCGGAAGCTGATAAAGTGGTCTGTCTGGGGAATATTGAATATCATTACTTTGCCGGATACAGCGGAGGCATGAAAGCAATCATGCCCGGTGTTTCCACCCGGGAAGCTATCCAGAAGAATCATTCCCGCATGGTGGATCCGGCAGCCACGACCGGAAAGATCGAAGGAAATCCTGTGCGTCAGGATATTGATTCCGTCCGTGAATTTGTTCCAGTCGCATTCATTGTCAATGTTGTTCTTGACGAACATAAGATGATCCGTCATTGTGTCGCCGGTGATGTGATCGAAGCTCATCGTGCCGGCTGCAAACTGCTGGATAAGATGTACTCTCTCCCGATCCCGAAGAAAGCGGATATTGTGATCGTTTCCGCAGGCGGGTTCCCGAAGGATATGAATCTTTACCAGGCTCAGAAAGCATTGGATAATGCAGGGAAAGCGGTTCGGGAGGGCGGCTCCATCGTCTGGGTCGCATCCGGAATCGAAGGATTGGGTGAAAAACATTTTGAGGATTGGATGCTCAATCATGCCAATCCGCTGGATATGATCCCGCATATCGAACGGGAATTTATTCTCGGCGGGCATAAAGCAGCTGCGATCGCCATGGTAATGAAGCGCGCGGATATTTATCTGTATACGGAGCTGAAACAGGACTTTGTGGAGAAATTACATTTTAATTATGTGAATGATTTGCAAAAGACGGTGGATGATCTGCTTGAAAAATACGGGAAAGATGCCGCTGTCCTCATGATGCCCTACGGCGGTTCCACACTCCCCGTACCGCAGGAAGTATGAAAGGTATATATCCGGCAGAAAAAATGCTGAGCCGGTGAAACCTGAATCTGTGATACGCTGAAGTATAATTTTTCGACACTATTGAAGAGATGATAAAAAACAATTTGGAGGAAATCAAAAGCTGATTCCTCCAAATTGTTATTTTATTCTGCTTTTGGCAATTATGATTGATTCTTTTTTCTTTACAATTGAATGCAAGTATAATTTTTTTGTTATAAACATAGTAAGCAGCCTGTTCCTTTGACATTGAATGATTCAATGAAAACAGGCCATCTAAACTTAAACCGAATAAATGAATGCATGGATATAAACAGATGACAGAACAGAAAAACTACCAAAGAACAAAACAGGCCTGCTATCTGGGCTTTGTCACGCAGGCGATCGTAGCAAACTTCGCTCCATTGCTCTTTCTTACGTTTTACAGGACCTATGGCATTTCCTATGCTGATCTTGCGCTGATCCCGCTGGCATTTTTTCTGACCCAGCTGGTAGTGGATTTTTTATGTGCTAAGTTTGTAGACCGGATCGGTTATCGGAAAAGCATTGTTATCTCACAGATCCTGGCCGGAGCCGGATTGCTGATGCTGGCTTTTGTACCTGATCTTTGCCCGCATCCCTTTACGGGCATTCTGTTTTGCGTGATCATATACGCTATCGGCAGCGGCCTGATAGAAGTGCTGTGCAGTCCTATTATCGAAGCCTGTCCTTTTGAAGGCAAAGCCGGTATGATGAGCCTGCTGCATTCCTTTTACTGCTGGGGTGCTGCCGGCACGATCCTGGGCTCAACCGTTTTTTTTCTGATATTCGGCACTGAGAACTGGCGCATATTGGCCTGCATATGGGCTGTTGTTCCGCTTTACAATATCTGCAATTTTGCCGTCTGTCCCATCGAACCGATAGTCAGTGAAGGCAAAAGCATGACTATCAGCCATCTGCTGAAAACGAAAATTTTCTGGCTTTTTATCGTGCTCATGGTTTGCGCAGGGGCATCTGAGATTTCCATGGCTCAATGGGCTTCAGCTTTTACAGAATCCGCGCTCGGGGTTTCGAAGACGGCGGGAGATTTGCTGGGTGCCTGTGGATTTGCGGTATTCATGGGACTCAGCCGGGTGTGGTACGGAAAATACGGAGAAAAAGTTGACCTGTGAGGTTTTATGATCGCTTCCGGTGTGCTGTGCCTGTGCAGCTACCTGCTGGCCGCTTTTGCCAAATGGCCTGTTATGGGCTTGATCGGCTGTATGATGTGCGGCTTTTCCGTGGGCATTATGTGGCCAGGCTCCATCAGTACTTCCTCGGCCTGGCTGCCCAGGGGAGGAACGGCGCTTTTTGCTTTGCTTGCCTTGTCAGGTGACCTTGGCGGAGCCGTCGGTCCTGCTATGGTTGGAGAGGTCTCTCATCTGATGGGGGAAAACATCCAGACAGGCATCCTTGCGGGCATTTGTTTCCCTGCTATTCTTGTGATGTGCGTTTTGTTACTAAGAAGACAGAAAAACTGAGTCCTCGAAATCTGTTTCCATTTTCAGATTTCACTTTTTGGATATCCCGATAGATAACAGAAATATGTCCTTTCCTTCCAGCCGGGATATATTTTTTTGGACTGTTGCCACAATTTGTGGCAATTATATATTTGGCAGGAATCGTAAAAAAAAATTCAGATACATAATTGAAATATTATGGTATAATTTAGATTAATCGGACAATTCATAAGGTAGCACACGAAGATCGGAATGCCGTGCTCTGCAGGAAATTGATATTGACTTATTTAGAAGCGAAGCGGACGCTATGTTTCTGTCGAGCGAAACACACGCTTTGTTGTGCAGGCACAGACAGGGAATCCCGTGATGCATCTCAGTATGAAATAAGGCCAGTCCTATGAAGGGACAGTTCCTGAGGAGCTGAAAAAATGTTTCGAAGAACGAATAACCGGCAAAATCAGAATCAAAATCAGAACCGAAACCCGGATCCGAAAATCCTCGAAGAACAAAAAGCGGAAAACGGCGGGATCGGCAATGAGGCTCTTGCGAACCTTGTTGAAAACGAGCTCAACCTTTCCCTTTCCAATGAAGAAAACAATAAAGAGTTTGGAAATTATATCGATAATAATATCGGCAATGATTTCTCAGATGATGCAGATATAAAAAACAACGGACCGGACATCAAAATCGATAAAGAGTTTATAGAAGACGCAAAAGAGATCAAAGAAGAAGTTGAGAAGGAAGAGAATAAACAGGAGAATCCCGGAAGGGATGCCGATAAAGGTAACGAATCCATAGATCATTCGAGAAATGACATCGGCCCCGTCAATAATGACATGCAAAAAGCCGATGGCTGGGACTTTCAAGCCGTCAAGATGGCGGAGCGGAAAAAACCCAGCTTCTTCAGTAAACTCAAGAGCTGGGCTGCCTTTTACGGCGGGAAAGCCGTCGGAACGGTCGGTGGGATTCTTGGGACTGTTTTCAATCTTGTGACCTTCGGAGCATTCACCGGTATCAATTCGTGGGCAGGCCTCGCAAGAGAGACTTTCCCGAACAAAGACGATTATCAGGATAAAAGACACAGAAGCAACATTCCCGGCTGGGATGGCGCGAAGTTCGAAAAAAGGAGAGATAGTGAGGACGAGGTCAAAGTCGACTTCCGCCGGATACCTGATATCTGGTCCTATCCCATCGCCGAGGCAGCGACAGACTCAGAAGGGAATGCGAAGGATCCGATCATTTCCGTCTATATCAAACAGGCTTCAAGAGATATGACGGTTACTGAAAGAGGTACCGGGCATGCAGGTATCGGCATCGAATACAGCCGCAGGAACGGTGCGACCGGCAAATGGCAGCGCTATAGCCTGCGCTATGGTTTTTACATGGTAGGCGGTCTGCCGAAGCTTTCGCAAGCGTCGGTCCTTAATTACAACAACGCAACCATTCCCGGTCAGCTTATGCCGGAAAAGGAAGAGCAATACCACATCAGCCGCAGTTTTAAAGTGAACGCAAAACAGGTCAATGATGTCCTGAAAGCTTCGGAAAGGTGGGCGGACAGAGGCTACAACGTCTACACACGCAACTGTACCACCTTTGCAAAAGAAATGATCGTAGATGCGGCGCACATCAATCAGGCTGAAAGTATTTTTGCTAAGGACGAGATCAGTCTGCCCGTGTCCATGGATGCAAAGATGTTCGGCGCCGGTGTCATGGCGCCCCTTTTCAAGCAGAACATGGAAAATGCCATGGAAAAACTGGCACACAAGGATGACCTGAGTTATCAGGGACACGGAAATAAAATGTTCTCGAAAAAGGATTATGCCCGTTACAAGAATTCTTTAAGCTGGGTCTCTTTACGATCCAATGAAGCATTTTCTCCAAACGGATCCGCTGAAAATATCCGCCGTCTGGAAGGAGAAGATACGGGCGAGATCGGTTCCTTTACAACTTTCAAAGACGTGAATGATAAAAATGTGGCGAGACCGGATATCAATATGATCCATGAGGCACTGATGAGTAAAGCTTTTTCACTTCCGATCCTGCTGCGGCAGATCACACCTGCTGAACAGATGCAGAATGGAGAGATTCCAGCCGAGCTGAACAGAATTATCAGAAGTCTGGATAAGCTTCACAAGCCGCTGAGTGGTCTGTTAGACATAGATGAAGACCTGCTCAGTATCAAATCAGAAAAACTGTCAGCAGTACGCACCAAATTAAACGCAGAAATCTCTGATCTGAACACTTTGCTGTTTCGATATTACAAAAATGACAAACGCCTGAGTGAGCCTGTTCTTGAGACTATCTCACTCATACAGCATGCTATTAAAAAAATTGATGAAGCCTATCGGGACAGGCTTGAGACAGGCGAAGAAGAACCACAGGATGAAGATCTTGGGACGCTCAGGAATGATTTTTACAACCTCAACTATGACATGAAATCTAATAGCAAAAAAGTGCTTATGACTCCATCCAAATATGAAGCCTATCTGCAGATCTACAAGACACCGAAAGCCGCAATTGAAAATTATTCCAAGTATTTAGAACTGAGAAATAAAAACAAAAGCACACTGAACGAGAATGAAATAAAACAATTACAAAAATTTGCACGACTTGATGCTCTAAGTGAAGATTTCGGCAAAGCTCACCGCTATATGATGGATAAAAAAGACTACAATCAGCAGGATATAGATTATGCTTTTGCGCTTGAGAATAAAGAGCAGAACAACGATGAGAATGATAAAACAGTTATTAAGAATTCAATGTTTGAAGATAACGGGGCTTCCGCTTCGGTCACCTATCAGATGCTGATCATGCAGAAGATTTTCGGCGGAATGAAAAACCGTTTCCAGAGGAGCGGTGACCAGGATGTAATGGATTATCTGCAGAACGATATCATCAATTGTATCGATCAAAAGCAGAATGAGATGAAAAAGGTCATACGGGGAATCAAACGGTCCATGAAGGATCCCGACGAAAAAAAAGTAAGAGAAAAAGTTTTGGAAAAGATCCAAAGCTGGGTCATCAGAGTCATGAAGGATGATCTGGATAAAGATGATATTCTGCTGATGAATGTATTATTTTCGAATATGAACGAAGAACTTCCCGGCAAGATTCAAAGCATGACACAGGAAATCATGGACGAAGATAAAAAGCCTGCATTATAAAAAAAACTGTCATCTTCACGATACCATTTACAGGGTTGTCCTCAACAGGTCAGCCGCTGCCCTTCCTGATTTTATTTTTATGAGAATGGCTGCTGGATGAAAGCTATCGCATCGACGGGATATTCTCCCTGCTGCCCTTCCGGGATGGTGATGGTGACCTTGAACTTTCGCGGCCGCTCATAATAACGGTCTGTGTTATACTGTCCGATCAGGACCCAATTGCCCCCTGTAGGAACGTGCATCTGGACTACCTGCTGACCTGAGACGGTGCCCAGCAGGTCATTATCAGCATGAACCTGGATCTCTGCGTCCAGTCCGCCTTTGCTTTCCGGAAAATAGATGTAGATCGAGTATTGACCGATCGGCCATGGTTCAAGGGAGCTGTATTCTATGGTGCTTTTCTGCTTCGGGTTGACAATGAGCTGATAAGAATCATCCCAGGACGTGCTGATCGTTTCCCTGAACTGGCTGTTCCCCGCCTTGATGTCGGCTTGTGTATCATCCATCACATACCTGGTGCCGTAAGCCGGAAGCTGGTTCAGTAAAGCGAGATCAGTGATTTTTCTGGGAACGATCATGATCCGGTCCGCGGCGACATAGCTGTATTGGTCACGGAAGCCCCAGGATGTGGAAACATTAAGAACGTCCCGGGAAGGCAGAATGTAGTATATTCCCAGACTGCGCCAGGTGTCATAATTCTGACGCGGGTCATATTGACTGGTCATAAAAGATACTGTGGAACTGCTCGTCAGAGGGGAAAGGGTCTGTCCGCCAATCTGGACCAGAAAATCCAGATTGCCGCCGGAGCTGTAAAAAGTATCCATTACGTAAATTTCATAGAGACCTTCTTTGAGCGGCTGGTCCATGTAATAACGAACGTGTCCGCTGTTGACTGTTGCGAACCATTCTGTATCATACAATGAATTCAATCGGCCAAGGTCCTGAACGATTTGGCTGGAACTGGTCCAATATATGCTGTCAAATGGCGGATCAACTTCCGCGCTGTTTTTTGCGCTCAGGATCACGACGCCTTCCGGTGCGTTCGGCACAACCGGATCAAGATCATTACCGTTCGCGATCCAATAAGTGGAAATCGGTCCCGGTGTCGGCGTTGGAGAGGCTGTTGGTGTGTTCGTAGCCAAAGGAGTCACAGTTGGAGTGGCGGGAACTGTAGGGGACGGTGTGACCGGTGTCGGTGTAGCTGTCGGCCAAAAGGTCATGGCGTTACGAATCTTCGGTGCAAACAACCAGCCCATGTACACAACAATGAAAAGTGTCAGAGCACCGACAAAAAGGCGGGAAAGAATTTCCGATGCGGGAATTGACGGCTGTTTTTTTGGCTTCTCCGTTTTTTTATTTTCCTTTGGACTTTCGCTGTTATTATTCTGCTGTGGAACCTGCTGAGGAAATTGCTGCGGAGGGAATGGATAACCGGGATTATTTCCCTGCTGACCGGACGGGTAACTATTTTTTTGCGGAAAATTATTGACAAAATTGTTATTTTGTGGCGGATAATTGCGAGGATATTGCGTATAAGGATTGTTCAGGTTACTATTATTGTTACCCTGATTTGGTCGTTGTTGGTTATTGTAGTTGGAATTCATTGAGTTAATAGTCCTTTTCTTTTCGAAGCCTTATTATTATATCATTTTATCTTTGTTAATGGTGGATTATGAAAAATGAATGCTTGACTGATATCACAGGTTGCTTTTAACGGAACTGCTGGATCAGTCTCTTTTGGGGACTATCCTTACCGAGTCGTGTGGATTATCATTGGGACAATTCTATAAAGGAACTGTTCCCGATTGTAAACCTGCTAATCGCAATATTCAATGATTCCTTTACCACAAAATTATTATTTTGTCAACCGCCAATATTGGTGGTTTTTTTATTTTAAAAATGGTGTAATATAGGAATTAGAAAATAGATTTTAGGAGAAAAGGAGGGGGGATCGGTATGGTAAAGACAACAGGCGAAATGATGCTGACAGAGATGAACACATTTCTTTCCGCAAATGCGTCTGCTGAGAAGGAAACGGAAAACGCTTTGCCGTTTGAAACACTGGATGAGTACAGCACAGATCCGCTGCAATTTGCTGATGTCACAGCAAAACTGTTTCAAAAAGTATCCGCTGTCTTTGACCTTGCCGTAAAATATAACCGTCACTCCTCAGAATATCTCAAAAGCTGTACCCAGTTGGAAAAAGGGATCAAATATCTCGGCAGCAGCTGTTTACAAAAATATGCGCTGGAGCAGAAAAAACATACATTCCCTGAACTGGCTAAACTGAACACAACCAATTTATAT
>CADATZ010000039.1 GCA_902791025.1 uncultured Chloroflexota bacterium
TATTGTTTGGTTTCTCTTCTGGATAAAGCGTATATTTGCCAAAATAGAAGCCTTTTCAGAATCAAATGCTCAATTAGTCTATTGTTGAGCAGACACTAAATACCTAATTCACAACAAATTTATTGATACATATAACGTGGCAAGTCCTAAATCAAACGGAAATGGTATTTTCGGAGAAATACTGACAGCTACTGAAATATTAAAACCAGGAATAGGTTCTTTGGATACATTTATCAATATTGGCACATTTGAAACATTATATGAAGCCGAATCATTGCAAAAATATATTAAAACGAAGTTTTTACGAACTCTTTTAGGTGTAAAAAAAGTTACACAGGATAATTCAAAGGGTGTTTGGACAACAGTTCCACTTCAAAACTTTACTGAGCAATCAGATATTAATTGGTCAGCTTCAATTCCAAACATTGATCGACAACTTTATAAAAAATACGGGTTATCTACGGAAGAAATTGAATTCATTGAAACGCATGTGAAGGAGATGGAATAATGAATGCTCCTAACATCAGAACTTCGAAGCAGATCATTCCAATGATCTATGCTTATTCCACTCCGCAGGTCAAAGAGCATGACGGCTGGTCCAAGATCGGCTATACCGAGCAGCAGAGCGTTGAGGAACGAATCAAACAGCAAGCCCATACCATCAACGTCAAAACCGAACTGCTCTGGAAGGGAAACGCTGTTTATGAAGACGGTTCAGGAGAAAGCTTCACTGATGCCGATTTCCATGCTTACCTGAAAAAACGCGGTGTACAGAGGGAAGCTGCTACCGAATGGTTCCATGTGGACGGTCCCATATCCCGGGGAATGTTTTATGATTTCAAGTCTGATCGCGGCCTGCTCAAACCGATGGATGTGGTAGTGCCATATACACTGCGGAATGAACAGAAAGAAGCAGTTCAGCAGGCTTTCGATTACAACAAGACTCATCATAAGGGCGAATTCCTGTGGAACGCCAAGCCCCGCTTTGGCAAAACACTTTCAGTCTATGACCTTGCTAAACGCATGAAAGCGGTCAATGTGCTCATCGTCACCAATCGGCCGGCGATCGCCAACTCATGGTTTTCGGATTACGCCCGGTTCCTTGGGCTGGAATCCGGCTATATCTTTGTCAGCGAAGTCGACGCACTGCGGGGCATTCCCGGCGTATTCACCCGTGAAGAATATCCGGAAGCCCTTTCCCGGTTCAATGGAGAAGGCTGCATCGAGTTCGTCAGCATGCAGAACCTCAAAGGGTCCCGTTATTTCGGCGGAAAATTTGACAAGCTGAAATATCTCACGGAGATCGACTGGGATCTGTTTGTGATCGACGAAGCCCATGAAGGTGTGGATACGCTGAAGACGGAAGTTGCCTTTGACCGAATCAAGCGGCGTTTTACACTCCATCTTTCCGGTACACCGTTTAAAGCACTGGCAAACGAGAAATTCGGACGGGACGCGGTCTATCACTGGACTTATGCCGACGAACAAAAGGCAAAGCGGGATTGGGATGAGACCAAGGGAGCAAATCCCTATGCGACACTGCCGCAGCTCAATATGTTCACCTACAAAATGTCGGATATTGTTGAGGATCAGGTTGCAAATGTGGTCTCGGAGGATTTTGACAATTACGCTTTTGACCTGAATGAGTTCTTCAGAGTAAATAATGGCCGTTTCGTCCATGAGGATTCGGTAGATAGATTCCTGGACGCGCTAACGCTGCAGAGGAAATTCCCGTTTTCGACACCGGAACTGCGTGATGAGCTGAAGCATACGCTGTGGCTGTTGAACTACGTGGAAAGCGCAAAAGCACTGGCAAGAAAGTTGAAAGAACATCCGGTATTTAAAGATTATGAAGTCGTTTTGGCTGCAGGTGAAGGAAAGATCGACGAAGAAGATGCTGCTGAAGATTCCTACAAAAAGACCGTTGCCGCCATCAAGGCTCATGATAAAACCATCACGCTGTCTGTGGGACAGCTGACAACCGGCATCACTATTCCTGAATGGACAGCTGTGCTGATGCTCTCCAACATCAAAAGTCCGGCGCTTTATATGCAGGCGGCATTTCGTTCCCAGAACCCCTGTGTTTTTCATGAAGGCACGAATCATTACCGGAAGGAAAACGCCTACGTCTTTGATTTCGATCCGGCACGCACGCTGATTGTTTACGAGCAGTTCGCCAATGATCTTTATACGGATACAACCTCAGGACACGGTGATATTGAGACCAGAAAAAAGCATATCCGTGAGCTGCTGAACTTTTTCCCTGTGATCGGTGAAGACGAGAACGGTGAATTGACAGAGCTGGATGCCGAAAAAGTGCTGACTGTACCACGAAAGATCCGCTCAGAAGAAGTTGTCCGGCGCGGGTTCATGAGCAACTTCCTGTTCCAAAATATTGACCGCATTTTCGGCGCGCCGAAGGAAGTCATGGAGATCATTCAGAAGTTCGAACCGGTGAAGGCGCCGAAGGATAATCCCGCCATCACTATTCCTGAAGACCTGGAAGTGGACGAAAACGGTGATCCGGTGATATCGCAGGAGCAGGTGATCGGACTATCAACCGATTTGTTCGGTGATAAGGTATATGCCGATATCGAAGATGTGCAGGAAGTGATCAGCACGATCAAGGAAGATGCCGATGATACTGAAATACGGAAATTTGCTGATGGCCTGAAAAAGATGGTGGCGGATAAGACCGCGGAGAAGGTCAGCCAGGCAGTTTCTGCATTTGAGGATGTAAAGAAATCCGAAGGAAAAAAGATCAATACGGCGTTAACACAGCAGTCTGACCGGCTCATTGAAACAACAGTGATAAACCGGAAAATTGAACAAAGCAGAATCGAAAAAGAACGGGAAGAAGCTTTGCAGAATCGTCATGAGACCGGACGCCCTGTTTCTGAGATCGAGAAGGAATTTAGAGAAAAGCAGGAAGCTGCCGATCGTAAATTCAAAAAGGACCTGACAGAAAAGGTAACCGAGTTTATTGATAATTCCAGCGATAAGATCATAGAGACCATTGAGACGAGCCGGAAAGCGAAGGAAATGGATACCATTGAAAACCAGGTCCGTGACCGGCTGCGCGGTTTCTCCCGCACGATACCATCCTTCCTGATGGCTTACGGTGATGATACGGTTACGTTAGCATCTTTCGACAAAGTGATTCCGGACAATGTATTCCTTGAGGTCACATCTATCACGCTCTCTCAATTTAGATTTCTGCGAGATGGCGGTCCTTATACGGACGAAACGACCGGGGAAGAGAAGATGTTCAAAGGCCAGCTGTTTGATCCCATTGTCTTCGATGATTCGGTGAAAGAGTTCCTTCACAAGAAGGAGCAGCTTGCCAATTACTTTGAAGAAGGGCAAAAGGAAGATATTTTCGACTACATTCCGCCACAGAAGACTAACCAGATTTTTACGCCCAAGAAGATCGTGAAGAAGATGGTGGATTTGCTGGAAGAGGAAAATCCGGGTTGCTTTGACGACCCTCATAAGACCTTTATTGACCTATACATGAAATCCGGTCTGTACATTGCTGAGATCGTGAAGCGGCTGTATCAGAGCGATAATATGAGGAAGCTTTATCCTGACGATGAGGAACGTCTGAGTCATATTTTCGAGGAGCAGGTCTACGGACTTGCACCAACCGAGATTATTTATCGCATCGCGGTGAATTTCATTCTTGGATTCAGTGACAAGGTGTCGATCCCGAAGCACAACCTGAAACAGGCAGATACACTGCCTGCTGCGAAGGAAGGAAAGCTGTCCCAACTACTCGACAAGCTATATCCATAACAAGAATTATGCTTTTTCTCACGAACGATTGGGGATAATCCTCAATCGTTTTTATTTGTCGTTTACCATATAATTGTTGGTTATCATGTATAAGAGTTTATTTTAAATTATGATTTTTCAGCACAAGGTGAATAATAATGAATGACCACACTAAGGCAAAATTTCAACACAAATATTACTCGCTGAAAAACAGTAATGATTCTAACATACCTCCCGTAGAAGATTATCATAAAACACTTTACGAATTATTCAACATAAGTCGAAGTCAAGAATTTGAACATATCAACATTGAAAATGTAGATTATTCATTAAAAATGATAAACAAGCTGCGAAGGGCAGGCTTGACCACAATGAATGATCTTTTTTCCAAAAGTATTCTGGATCTGCTACATTTATCTCAAATAGGTGAAAAATCAATACGTTCAGTTATTTCATTTTGCGAGTATTTTTTAGATATAAATCAATATGAACGAGATGGTTTCAGAAAGTCAGATAATCAGGAAACACCACCACCGGCTTTTTTATATAATTATGCACAATCATTATTGCAAAATAGCGAATTTAGCACTGAAAATTACTCAGAAACTGACCAAAAACAAATTTCAAAAGTAAAAGAAGCCTTTTTCTGTCTCGGTGAAGACTTGTTTCAGTCAGCCTTAGAAAAAAACGAAAACAATACACAAACAACGACATATCTGGCTGTTATAGATGATTTTTCAGAATATTTTACGATAATTGACGCAGTTGATAAGAAAATATCCATTCTACTCCACAACCATTCCTATTTACAAAACGTTCCAGTCAAACCGCTTTTTGACCTTTATAAATGCAATATTGAAAGTAAATTACCGGGAATTTTTGCAGAAGAAGACTTATTCTGTGAAATACCATCGATAATGAAAAGAATCAGCAACTTCGAGGAACGTGATATTACTTCTATCACAAACAATATATTGAGTTTTATTGAGTGGGTTGGTTCTGGAATAGCAGATGATTTGAAAGAAATCCGGAAAAAAATCGTTTCAAGAGACAAATCCGAACGAAGAGAAATAATCATTGAACTGCAGCAGGAAGGAAACACCTTAATGCAAATTGGAAGTCTACTTGATATAACACGTGAACGGGTTAGGCAAATATCAGAAGACGCAATAAACTGTTTTATTAGCGACATAAGAAAAATGGATAAAGATCCGGTTCTGTTTATTCATATTATGACAGGGAATCAAAAACTTCTATTTAAGAAAGATGTTAATATGTATCTCCGGAACAGTAAAATCACTGACTGGCTATGGGCATGTTTGCAATCAGGGAGAATCGATTGTTCATCATATGAATATATCAAAAAAAATGATGCTGTTTATTTTCCGGATGTTCCTGGTATTTTATATGATGAAATTGATAATATTATCAGTGAATTTCCGGATTTTATTGCGGCAGAACAAGCAGCCCTGATGATAAAAGAAAAATCTTTAGCAACAGGAATATCAGAGGAAACTCTTCAGGAAGCTTTTCAAAAGAATTATAGATCTTACGGTAAATATTACAGTACAAAACGGCTCAGCAAGAGATTTGTTGTAGATTGGATTCTAAAGCGAAGTTTTCCATCCGGATACAAAATTAATGATAATGCTTACCAAACCCGTTTTTTATCTTTCATTTCATATAACTTCGGTGAAGAAATTGCATCAATAGATACTGAAGAATTAGACAGAAAAATAAGTAATGTCGGTGTTTTATGCAATCGTGGGAAATACGTCCATCCTTCTCGTGTTATATTTAATAAGCGAATATTAGATGAAATAGACCACTTTATACAGAGAAACAGAAAAACAGCCATCAGCTATAAGGAAATATTTCAAACTTTCGAAAAAAAACTCAGAAAGAATAACATAAATAATCAGTATTTCCTCCAAGGCATTATGAATTTTTTTGGTAAACATGGAACTGATAGAACCCCATACTATTCGTTTCGTGATTACGTCACTAAAGATAAGGATTTCTCAAAAAACGACGAAGTAGATTACTTTATTCGTAAGCGTGGAATTGTCCATAAATCCGATATCATACGTGAATTTTCTGATATTGATTATGATTATATTCCACAGCTTCTGCAACGATGTCCTGATGTGATCAGCATCGGTAACGGTAAATATATTCATGCTTCACTATTTCATATTACAGAGGAAGATTTTCGTTTACTCAGAAAATATCTGAATAACTCCACAGCCGAATTGCCTGTAAATATTCGAATTGTCTATACTGAGGTCTGCACATTTTTTCCGGATTTTATAAAACGCAACAAGCTTGATAATCATGACACGCTTTATGCAATTCTATATTACATGTTCAGAGATGAATTTGATTTTTCAAAACCATATATCAGCAAAAAGGGTGAAGGAAGAAGTACCACCAGAAATATTATTCTTAGCATTCTTGAACCATATGACAAGATTGATATAGATATCCTGTTAGGGATTTTGGAAAACAGAGGTATTGCATATAATTCAATTACAAGCCTCATGAATTTTGTTTATCCAGAATATATCCGAACGGACATTAATACCTTCGTAAAATTTAGCTGCACTGGATTAACAGAAGAAATCATTCGTACAACATTGAACGAAATAAATAAAACTGTAGAAAGAAGAGGCTATTTATCTGCCCGTATAGCGCCTAAGAATATATCATTGCCAATAATAAATGTCAAATGGACAACTTACCTGATAGAATGTCTTGTCGTAAACAATACTATCGTAAATTATATTTTCTTTCCCTCTCAAGTCTCAGGCAGAAACACAAATACTGTTGTTTATATCGGGAAGAAATATAAAGGATTTGATTTTCAGACACTTATTCTTGATGTACTCTCATCAGAATACGACAAAGGTTCCTTTAAAAGAAAATCCGATATCCAAAAATGGCTCATTGGACAAGGGTTGATCGATAACAGTCTTCCAACTTATCTTGTCAGTGCGAAATATTTCTATTATGATAGCACTGGTAATCTAATAAAGAATTATTGATAGAGGTGCTTAGCAAAAATATAAGAAATGAGCTATAGATTTATAGCTGCGCCCGCCATATAATCGAATCATCAGGAGGGAATGAAGATGATAGATTTTGATAAGATCGGGAAAAGGATCCTTGAAGAAAGAAAGTATCTGCACAGGATCTCACAGGAAAAGATGGCGCTGGACCTTGGAATGTATCAGGCCGATATCAGCAATCTCGAAAAGGCAAAAAAAGGCAGCGGGATCTCAGACCTCTATAAGCTGGACCTGATCGCGGACTATTTTGACATACCTCTTGAATCATTAATATTTGGCAGGAGGCAGGACAAAATGGAAAAATATTACGGTTCAAAAATGCAGATCAAACCCTATACCGGAAAACTCAGTGCAAAGCACCAGGCACTTCTTCGCAGCTTGATGGGAATCGAATCCGATGAAAACGCGGAGTCGAAAATCGAAAAGGTAGGAAAATTTGCATGCGGGCCATATATGGTCTATGAAGCTCATGAATTTCAGATCGAGCTGACCGGAAGCGATCCGGCAGAAAAGGATCCTCAGCCTTCTCTTGAAAAAATACACCTCTATGTGATCTACCAGGATGAGGTGATCGGCTGCATGACCGCCTGCGTAACAACACTCATGCAGCACGTCTTTCAGCCGGCCTTTGAAAAGCTGAAGTTTTTCATCCAGCCGGATATCTTTGAATTGAACGATACCCTTCACATCCTGAACCCTTATATGCTGATGTATCATAATGCAATCACGGCAGAGGAAGAAGAAAAAAATAAAGAAAAAATGTATCAGCGTATGGACGAGCTCCGGAAAGCAGGAGAAAACCGGATCATCTTTTATGTCGAAAATGCCTATGTTCGTGAAGACTGCCGCCGAAACGGAATCATGCGGATGATGGTCGATGTTTTAAAGAAAGCGGATCCCGGCTGCATCATCAGACTCAGTCTGGAGCCAACTTCCGGAGACGAGCTGAGTTCCGAGTATGCTTATTTCCCGACCTATGAGGCCGCCGACATCGGGCAGATCAATCTGAACGCGAGCATCGCGGAACATCTGGGATTTATTATCGATGAAAAAACCGTTGAACGGCAAACCCGGCAGGTCGAAGAGGATGGAGAAGTTGTAATAGAGACAGTCCCGATCCGGCGCAATGCCTATCTGCTGCCGAAACAGATCCGGTATTTGCTGAAGCATGACGGAGATCTCACCAGCCGTGGAAGAGCACGGGCTAAAACGCTCGGAAATGAAGAAGATAAACCCAGGACCATTGATGTTTATGATGGCGCATGGAAAAAATACGGCTTTATTATGGCTATCAAGATGGTTTATAGTGACGGAACGGTATTCGCTTTCGCACGGGGGATGGATTGGGAGCACCGTTTCCTGGGTATCTCAAAAGAAAATCCGGCTCCGACCGGGAAATTTGTTGAAACAACCGAAAAATATGACGGGCTGGAAGATGCTGTTGATTCCCGCTATTATAAAGGTCTCAAGGTAGCGGAGGAATTGCTGGGTGCAGTTTTCTTCAACACAGTAAAACCCGAGGATGTTCATTTAGATGATCTTCGCTGAGTAAAACACGTTTTATAAGAAATGAGCTATAGATTTTCGGATCGGAATCATATATACTGAAGACATCAATAAAAAACAGTGTGGACAGCACATAATACTGGGAGGTTACGATGAAAGAAATCAGCAGAAGAGCAATGAACAGCGAGAGCGAAGGGATGGCCTGCGGGCCGGCGGGAGATTACGCGGTCGATGCGGAGATCGTTGTTGACGATGAAGGAAAGACCGTTTACCTGCATACGCAGTGGGTGGATGAAGCTTCCGACGATATTCTCTTCGAAGCCACCACGGAAAGCATCTATGACCGAATGGTAAAGATAAATACGGATGAAACTGCGTTTGACGAGGCTGTTGATGAAATGGACCGGATCCGGGAAGAAAAAGATCTCAGCAAAAACGAAGGGATCGACATTTCCGAACGTTATGCCGAGCAATACCGGCAGCTTGTTCAGATGATGCAGGAGATCCTGGACCGGGACGAAAAAGGATTCAACCTGACGACCATGTGCTATGACGATGACGAAGATTACGATGAAGACGAAGATGGTGAATTTGAGGAATAATCCTATATAAATACAGGAAATGAGGGGTGAATGATGGATCATGTTTATTCGATCGTGATGTTTTGTCTGGGGGCGGGGGTTTTGCTGTATGCTTTTATCGTTTCAAAATCGGGTTTTGAGGCGATCCCGAAGAAACATGCTGTCGATCCGAAAGATAAGGAGGCATATGCCTCGGAATTCGCGAAATTGCTTGTGAAGATCGGGGTGGTATTCCTTTTGAGCGGCGTCATTGGCTTATTGGGAACAGGTCCGGTATTTTTTTGGATCCCGCTCGTGGTGCTGGTCATCGGGTTTATTCTTGTGATATCAGGATTCAGGGGGTAGGGTTATAGGCAATAGGCAATAGGCAATAGTGTTGTTTTCCGGATGAAAATTTTTCGGGAGGCAAATCTGCTGCGATGAAGATGGGCTGCACCGCACATCGGGGACTGTTGCCGGAGGCGACTGTCCCATATCGCTAGTCCCGGATTCGGGTTTTGTTCCGGAGAAGTCGCGCAGCTCGGCGGCCGGGCAATCGTGCAGGTTTCGCTGCAGCGATTACCCGGCCCGGTGCGCTGTTACCACAAAAAAGAACATTTGTCAACCGCCAATATTGGCGGTTTTCTTTTTTAAATATTTCTGTATACTGTTTATTAGCAATTAGCAATTAACAATTAGCAATTAGCTATTAGCTTTATAAGCGGATGACTGCTTCGCAGTATTTTAACTGATAATAAATCGCGCAGCGGTTTCCTTATTCAAAGCTAAAAGCTAATTGCTGATCGCTGACAGCTAAAATAAGGAGGGACGCATGGACAACGGGATGCTGAATCTGATGTACAAAGATGCATATATGAATTTGTCGAACGGGATCGTGAACCCGCTTGACAAAGACATTTTGTCCTATGCTCCTCTGCCGGACAGTGTGATCGATCCTTATATCACGCAGGATGTCGACCCGCTTGCCACAATGAACCTCACGAACAATACACTGAAGGTCTGGATCGAAGAATCCAAAAAGGCTAACTATTTCACCACTCACTTTGTCACACTCAGCCGCATGATCATGAACGGCGTCGCCACGATGGCGCGGGGACTGGTCACGCTGCATATGAAAGGTGAGGATCTGGAACAGGCGCCGCTTTCGATCCGGGATCTGATCAGCATTTCTTCCTATCAATTTCGAAAAAGCTATATCGGGGTTCTGCAGACGGTGAAATCCAAGCCGGAAGTCAGTGAACGTCTGCTGATGAACCAGCTGCGCTGGAATAATACACTCATTAAGCTCTTTAAAACTCGGGAGAAATTGGCGAGGCCGAAGCCTGAAAGTTCAGATTTCGAAGTTCAAAGTTCAAATATTGGGAACGATGAGAAGGGTCTGCCTGAGGCAGAAATAAAACCTGTTTTGGGTTCTCAGGTCTCAGGTCTTGAGTCTGATGTCTCTTCTCTTTCCGAGCTTCCCGCTTTGGATGCGCTGTGTGCTTATGGCGCGATCCGGCCTTATTCCGCTTTGACCGCTAAAGGAAGCTGGAAAGCTGTAAGCGGGAACCGGAAGTCTGCGGCTGAAACCCTGATCTCCGGGACCGATAAAAGTTTGGAAACTGGCAGTCCGGCAATTCAGTCGGAACCTGAAAGCGGGAAAGAGCTAAAAAACGGAAACACTGAAATCCGGAAGCTTCAGCAGGATTCTTCCTCCCAAACCTCTCAGCCGGAACAACAGATAAAAGATGGAGTCAAAAACACCGGCAGTGAGCAAAATGAGAAAAAATATCTCAAAAGCTTTAGCAGCGAAACGAAAAACATTTCGGTTCCGGATCAGGAAAAAGAGAAAAACGGAACCGAAAATCCCGGCGAATCAAATCAAAACAATGAAACAGCAACGGACGAAAAAGAACCATCCAAGGTTGATGATTCTGTTACAGGTACGGCGGAAAAAACGGAAGGAAATTCTTCATTCTTCCCTCATAATTCTTCCTTACCAGATCGTCCCCCGGAATATGCCCGGATCCTTTACCGGGCGCTCTGCCGGAGTTCGGGAAATGAAGATGGGGCGCTCGAGTTTACCCTCGATGAAATTTACGACCTGTTAGCGGATCCCGGGTTCTGCAGATATGAACCTCAGCTTGCGGCAGATTTAAGAAAGGCATTGCAAGCTTCCGGAACCTGAAGCACACGAAGCCGGAGCTGATGTGCCATGAGTGTTGGGGAGAGATGGGCATGCTCCTGTGCTCCAGGCAGCTCATGGGGATGCGTTTATACGAGGCACATCAGTCCCGGATTCGCGTGAATTTGGGAGAAAGATGTGCGTCCGGAAAAAGCACACAAAGACAGTCCTCCTGTGCCTCAGGAATGTCAGGGCAGGAGGACAAGTTACCGGTCAGGATCAGCGTAAAGGCTCCGCGGTACACATGGCACAGGATGGCTGCCTGCGTGTGCACGCCCACCGGGTGCTTCATTCTTCCTTCTTACTTCTTCATTAATCCCGCGCCGGCGTTCCAGGCACGGCCGACTTTTTCGCCGGAAACATAGTAACCGCTCTGGAACTGGTCGAAGATCAGGGCGTTGAGTTTGGCGGGATCGACTTTGCCGTTGTCGGAGAGAACTTTTTCTTCGGCGGCGGTGTTGAGGATCTTGCCGACGATGCAGTAGAAGCTGTTGTTGGAGACGACCTCGTTCAGTTCACATTCCAGCACGACGGGGAATTCATCGATGATGGGGGCGTTGACGAATTCAGATTTGACCGCGGTGTAGCCGGTGCGTTCGAATTTGTCTTCCATTTTGTTGCCGGTGGCGATGCCGAAGAAGTCCGCCACATCCATATGATCTTTGTCGGCGAGGCTGACGGTGAAGGCTTTGGTCTTCAGCAGGTTTTGTGTGGTTTTGTGGTCCTCATCAATAAAAAGCGCGATCTTGTCCATGGCGCAGATCATGCCCCAGGCAGCGTTCATCACGTTCACCTTGCCGTTTTCGTCATAAGCGGCGACCATCAGTACCGGCATCGGATATACACCGGGGATAACACCTAAATTTTTCTTCATTTTTGTTTTCCTTTCATTTGTTGGGGACTGTTGCCGCAGGCGACTGTCCCGAGTTGGTATTGTATTTTTCTGGAAATGATGGTAACATAAAGGGAAAGAAATTTCAAGTACCTACTTTCAGGAAAGGAACTTACTTTTAAGAAAGTTATGACCAATAAACGCATCGAAGAAGCTGATTTTGACCAGACCGGATACAGCTACACGCTTTCCCTGATCGCTGGGAAGTACAAACCCGTCATCTTATACTGCCTGATGGAGTATGAACCGGTGCGCTTCAATGAAATGCAGCGGTATCTCAAGCATGTCGCTGACAAAACTCTGAGCCAAAACCTCAAGGAACTTGAGGCGGATGACCTGATCATCCGCAAAGTCTACCCACAGATCCCGCCGAAGGTGGAGTATTCCCTGACGGAGCGCGGTCATTCCCTCGTGAAGGTGCTGGACCAGCTCTGCGAATGGGGCATTCAGAACCGCAGATAAATAATGAAAAGTATCTAATCGGAATAGAGCACACGGGGACTGGTATCTTGTGTCGCAGAGCCGACACAAGCGTACCTGTCCTCATGTGCGGCGCTCAATTTATGAATAGCTGCAATGAGAGAAGGTAAAAGATGAAGCGTATTTTTCTGTTGATCCTGTTTATTTTGATCTTTTTTTCTGCTGCTCACGCTGATGACAGCGGCACGGAAGCGAAAGACTCTGTCTTACTCAACAGCGGATATGAAATGCCGCTGCGGGGAATCGACTTTTCCTCTCTCACTCCCGTTCAGGCGGAAAACGCGGTCTATCTGGCACTCAAGCAGGGCTTCCGTCTCATCGATACCGCCGGGTCACAGGGAAACGAAGAGGCGGTCGGACGAGCCATCCAAAAGGCGATCGAGGAGAAAATCGTTTCCCGTGAAGAGATCTTTGTAACGGCCGCGATCTGGCTGGAAATACCCGAAACGGAAGAGGCGAATTGGGAAGAATTGGGAGATGCCGCGGTGCAGCAGTCCCTCGAAACGCTCAGGCTCGAATATATTGACCTGATGATCTTGAATCAGAGCCGGTATGATGCAGACATTGCGGCCTATCAGGCGATGGAACGAGCTGAGGACAAAGGTCTTATTCGCTCGATCGGATTATCCGGATTTTCGGAAAGCCGTAATTTTGACCTGATTCTCGGTCAGATCACGACCACCCCCGCTGTGCTGCAAATCGAGACCCATCCCTACCGGCAAAATCTTAAAATGAAAGAGCACCTTGCGCAGTACGGCACGGTGCTTGAGGCAAAGGATCCTCTCGGGGATAAAGGAGACCGGGCAGTCCTCTTTGCCGATCCGGCAGTCAGTGTGCTCGCCACCTGGCATCAGAAGACCTCCGATCAAATCGTGCTGCGCTGGCATCTGCAGTCCGGCAATATTGCCATCCCTTCCGCGGCAGACGAGGCAAGACTTGAAGAATACTTCAATATCACCGATTTCGAACTGGACAACCGCGGCATGGAGGAAATCAACGCTCTCGATCGAACGTTATCGTATGTCTATTATTGATATAAATCAGCCAACTCTATATACGTCACATCCGCCAATGATTTCTCTGCAAAACCTGATCTTGAGATGAAGCCATAGCGGTAACAATTCAGGCCGGAGGCTTTTACCTGATCGATTTCTTCCCGGATCACGGACTCGGTGAGCGGTGCGTTTTTGAATTTGACTTCATAAAAAATATAGCCATTTTCATCCTGTGTCACCACATCAAATTCACCATTGGTACGTGTCACAGGATCGTCATAGTAATATTTTCCGATTTTTTCAATAACAGGAGTAATATTCCCCTTTTTATTCTGCCATATCAGGTACTGCCTGCCGATTTCCTCAAATTGGAGCGGAACATAATAGGATTCAAAGTCATCCCGGATGTATTTATCAAAAAAAACATCCGGATCCATGATGTTCATCTGGGAAGAATATCTGAAGATATAACGGTAATAGAAAAGTGACAGATTGTCGGAAATATAATACCCCGTTTTCTTCCGGTTATTCTCATAATTGATGGGCGATACCCTTTTCACAACTTCCATTTTGATCAGTTTCTCGAGAATATCGACCAGTGTGGGACCGCTGGAGACATGAGATTTTGTGAGCAGGTCATTGTATCGGGAGAAACCTTTTGCCAATGTCTCAAACACCTCATTGGCATTGGTGATTTTTGACATTTCCGCTTTCAGGTACATCGGAATTTCATTGGATAAGCGTGCCTCGGGAGAAGCGATCAGCTCAATGATATTTTCACGGACGGACAGGTGAGTGTCAATGAGACTGTTGTAATAAGGAATACCGCCAAAAACAGCGTACAGCCTGACTTTGTCTTCATCGCTGAACGAGGAATAAAATTGGGCGGAATCATAATAATCCATGGGCTGCAGATTGATCGTCAGGTCGATTCTGCCGAAAAGCGGATTGGAATGATCCAGCAGATTTTTCATTGTTTCGACGTAAGAACCCAGGAGGACGAACTTGACATGAGCTGTATTTTTGTATCGGTCTATGATCGATTGCAAAATGCTGTCAAGTCCTTTGATTTCAGCTTTCAGGAATGGGTATTCATCCAGGATAAACAAAAATTTCTCTTTTTCGGAAATCTTGAATATGTAGTCGATGACTTCTTCGATACCGGAAAAGGCGAGTTTTGGCAGCTGAAAGGTTTCGGAAAGTATGGCGGAAAGGCTTTCGGTGTTGTTCTTTTCACTCGTCTGTTTGCATTCATAATAAATGCTTTTTATGTTTTCCTGCCGGATTACCTGTTTGATCAGCTCACTTTTTCCGATTCGGCGCCGTCCGTAAATCATCATCACCCGCATGGAATCATTTGTGATTTCCCGGTGAAGTTTCTTTAGCTGTTCTTCTCTTCCGTAAAAGCTCATTTTGTTCAATCCTTTCCGACTCGGTTAATTCCGAGTAAAATTTATTTTATCACAATTAATTCGGTACTAATCGACTTAATTTCAATCGAGTTAAATTATAAGGATAAGTTATTGTTCGTGGTTTCTCGAATTTTATAGTGCAGCTCGTATGCCGGTCATCCGTGCAGGATGTGCCCGGTGCTTTGTCTGTCAGGTGTTTTCGATGTGGAGATTAATCTGATACCTAACACCTAATACCTAACACCTACTCTCTGATCTCGGTTATTTTGAAATTGGAAAAGCTGACGGTGAGAGGGCTGTAGCCATCGGAGGCGGCGACCAGACCGTAGCCGCCTGTGGAAAAGATGGTGTCTTCCACGTCAAACAGGAGGGAATCATTGCCGTAAAAGCGGAGCCGTGAGCCCTGCGCGGCGATGCCGATGGAAAATTTCTGCGGCGCAGCAGGTTTGATGACGCCGTTGATTTCCCAGTCCTTGACGACGTAAATCCTGCCCCGGTAGACCCTTTCGATACGGCTCTGTCCGAGACAATTGAAGACCCAGCGGTATTGATTTTCAGAATTCTCTACGCGGAAGGCCACGGCGTACCAGTCTCCGTTCCAGGAGCAGAGCGAGAGACTGACGTCCATGCTCATGTAATAATCACCCATCTGCGGGAAGGATGAATAGGAAGCGATGCCGCTGTCTGCGCTTTGGATGGCCAGTGTCAGTTCATTGTTGGCGATCACGGCATTACCGAGCGGGGAGCGGAAGGTCTGCCAGTTTTCATCGGAGGAAAAATCCTCTGTGAGGAGGGCTTTTCCGAGGGAAGGGAGCTGATTTTGCGTGGGGACGAGCGTCGGGGTCCTCATGGGACGCGGGGTGGCTGTTGGTGGGAACCAGACGATGGTGTTGGTGGGAACCGGGGTGGATGTAGGGAACTCTGTGGCGGTGGGCGTCACCGGTGTCGGCGTATCTTCGATAGGCTGGATGCGTATCTCCGCACACCCCGCGAGCAGCATCGTGAGGAGGAGAATAAAAGTCGTGAGAAGTAAGACGCGAGACATCAGTTTGTTCCTTAAACATCATCGACGCACATGAGGACAGGCACGCTTGTGCGGGCTGCGCAGCACAAGTTGCCAGTCCCCCATGTGCTCATTTCATTAAATAAAGAACGATTAAACAAGGCGCAGGGTTCCAAATCACCAGCCCCTAACCCCTAACACCTAATATCTAACTCTTCAAATGCGCAATGGTTACGCCGTCTCCGCCTTCGTTATCCTTGCCGGATTCAATGAACTTGACATGAGGATGGTTCAGCAGCATCTTCCGTGCGGTACGGCGCAGTACGCCGGTACCTTTCCCGTGGATAATGCGGACATATGGCAGACCGGCAAGCGCGGCATCGTCAAGATATTTTTCGAGACGGTCAGACATATCGGCGCTGTCCAGACCGCGCAGATCGATCTCCACACCGGGGGAGGCATGGAAAAGCTCTCCGCTGACGCGTGTGGATTTGTCCGCTTCCGGCTGCGAAACTTCCTGTACTTCCTCGCCAACGTTCCGACGGGAAAGCTCCCGCAGCGGGACGCGCATGCGCAGCGGACCCAACTGGATCTCCGCCTCATCCCCGACGATATTGGATATGACCGCCAGGCTTTCCGTTCCGAGGGAACGCACACGAACCTTTTCACCCGCTTTGAGCGGACGGTCCTCCGGCACGTTGGCGGCTTTCTTCATCGCCTTTTCTCCGGATTTTTTGACTGTCTTTTCGGCGGCTTTCAGGTCTTTGTCGAGCTGTGCCACCTCTTCAACGGGTGCTTTGGAACGGTTGATGGTGCGGCGGATGCGGGTGAGTTCCTCACGCAGCTCCCGCACTTCTTCCTCCAGTGCTTCCTGGGATTCCTGCAAAATCTTTTCCCGCTCATCTTCGATAGCGTCCAGACGTTTCTGCAGTTCCCGCTGGTTGTTTTCCGCGAGAGACCGCATCCGGTCCGCATGAGAGCGGGCTTTTTTCGCGGCGTCATATTGCCGGCGGATATCATCCAGCAGGTTGTCCGCGTTCATTTCGGTCGGGTCGATGGTCTTTTGTGCATTCGCCAGGATCTCTTCGGAAAGCCCGAGCTTTTTGGCGATCAGCAGCGCGTTGGAACGTCCTGGCAGCCCGATCGTCAGGTGATAGGTCGGTCGCAGGGTCTTCAGGTCAAATTCCATTGAGGCATTGGTTACGCCCGGTGTGGACTGGGCAAAGAGCTTGAGTTCGGAAAAGTGCGTCGCTGCGAAGCAGGGCACATGATGGTCTACGATGTACTGCATGATGGCGCGGGCGAGAGCGGACCCCTCCTGCGGGTCAGTGCCGGAGCCCAATTCGTCGAGCAGCATCAGCGTCTTTCCGTTGGCACGGTTGAGGATGCGAATCTGATTGGTCATATGTCCGGAGAAAGTCGAAAGCGACTGTTCAATGGACTGTTCGTCGCCGATATCGGCAAAGATATTCTGAAACGGTGAAAGCTCCGATCCGGACTCAGCCGGAATGTGCAGACCGGATTGCATCATCATTGCCATCAGACCGACGGTCTTGAGCGAAACAGTCTTCCCGCCGGTGTTTGGACCGGTGATGATGACGACAAATTTATCATCTTCCAGGACAATATCGATTGGGACAGCTTTCTCCTGCGGCAGCAGCGGATGGCGGGCGCCGTAAAGCTTGATGACCGGATTGCCGTTTTTGTTGTATTTCTCAGCTAAAATCGGCTCATTGGCGCCGAGGTCGTCGGCATATTTCGCGCAGCTCAGCACAAAATCGATTTCCGCCAGTGTGTGGTTGACCGTGCGGATCTCTTGTGCGTGATCCGCGATTTGAGCCGAAAGATCCCGCAGGATGCGGTGAACCTCGTCGCGTTCAGCAAGCTGCAGCTCCTGATAGGCGTTGTTGGCGTCAACGATTGCCAGCGGTTCGGCATAAATAGTCGCTCCGGAGGCGGATTGATCATGGATGATGGACTTTACCTGGTTTTTATACTCAGCTTTGATTGGGATGACGTAGCGTCCGCCGCGCTGGGTAATGATGGCTTCCTGGATCATCGGCTGCATTTTTGGTTCGCGCAGCATCTTTTCCAGACGTCCCAACAGTCGATTGTAGGCGTTGTGGATCTCACGGCGGATATTTGCCAGCTTATCGGATGCGGAATCCAGCACCTCGCCGCGGTCTGTGACGGTGTTGTTGATGGTCTGGATTAGCCCATATGGCGGGGTAAGTCCGTTAGCCATGGCTGCGAGTTTCGGATATTCGGCGGCATGGTATTTGAGTGAATTACCGAGGTCCCGGCCAAGCGCGAGCATGTAAGCCAGACGGTGGATGACTTCACCCTCCAACACTCCGGATTTTTCCGCGATGCTCAGAAGCGGTTCCGCGTCAATGCAGCCGCCCAGCCGGATCGAGTCATTCACGCTCAGCAGCCGCCGTCCTTCTGTCACCAGCTCCAGTTTATACCGAATCACCGAGTGATCCGAATAAGGCGTCAGCCCCCGCGCCAGCTTTTCCGAAAGACTGAAAGAAGTATACGCCGCAAGTCTGTCTATCACTTGCGGGTATTCGAGCATTGTGAGTGATTTGTTGTCCATACAATTTTATTCATCATTCATTATTCACTAACAAAGCTCTCCCCCCATCGTCCAGGGTGAAGTCCAGGTGATTTTTACGGGCAGAAGCTTTCCGGTGAGGTCTTTCTCGGAGTCGGCAAAGACGAGATCCATGTTTTCGGTACGGCCGAGCCAGCGGCGGTGTTTCTTTTCCTCAAAGAGAACATTTACGGTTTGATTCATCAATTTTCTATGATGTTCCGCCGCAATATCCTCCTGCAGTTTTTCGATCACGCGGAAGCGGCGCCATTTTTCCTCATCACTCACATCATCCGGCATGGTTCGTTCCGAAAGCGTTCCGGTCCGCGGTGAGTAGCGGGCCAGATGGACAACATTCAGCTTGAGGTCGGAAAGCTGCTCAACGGTTTCTTCGAATTGCTCTTCCGTTTCCCCGCAGAATCCGACGATGATGTCGGTCCCGATAGAGACATTGGGAATAGTGTCCCGGATCTTTGCGATCAGATCCCGGTACTGTGCGTCGGTATAGCCCCGGCGCATGCTTTCCAGCACCGCGTCGCTCCCGGATTGTGCAGGAACCTCGATGTGGTTCATCACCCGCGGCAGTTCGGCAACGGTTTTGAGCAGTTCATCCGTCATCCAGTTCGGATGAGAAGTCAGGAAGCGAATTCGCTCTACCCCTTCGATATCATTCAAGCGGCGAAGCAGCTCCGGCAGCTTCGGATAATCCTCTTTGTCCAGACCGTAACGGTCGATGATCTGCCCAAGCAGTGTGATCTCTTTGACGCCCTGTGCGGCAAGCGAGCGGGCGTGGGAGAGGATCTCTTCCGGGTCACGGCTTCGTTCTGCGCCGCGTTTGTAGGGGATGATGCAGTAGGAGCAGGCATGGGAGCAGCCGTAAACCACCGGCACATAAGCCGATACCGCGTTCCCCTGCTGGTTTTTCGGCAGGACAATATCGCCGCTGTGCCATACAAATTCGTCTGTCTCGGAGCGGGTCTCATTAGCGATTTGGCGGCTGATGACGTAATCAACGATCGGTTTCGGGTTGGAAGGCGGCGCGAAAACGTCTACCCAGGGGAGCTTTTTCTTCAGTGGCTTCGGGTCTTTATAGCCGACCATGCAGCCCATCAGACCAATGATCATGTTCGGATTCTTTTTCTTCGCCGGTTTCAGAGAGCCAAGCCGGCCGAGTGCACGGTCTTCAGCGCTCTGCCGCACCATGCAGGTGTTCAGCACAACAACATCCGCGTTTTCCGGTTTTTCGACGGCCTCATATCCAATTGCTTCCAGTGCTGAGGCAAGGCGCTGAGAATCGGCTGTATTCATCTGACAGCCTTCGGTCCATATGTGATATTTCATGGTATTCATAGTTGTTCGTTATAAGGTTTTAGGTTTTAGGTATTAGGTGTCAGGATGCAGAAGTAAAAGAAAGGAGGTGTTTTTTACACACTTCTCACACCTGACACCTAACACCTGAAACCTAATCCCTGTTTTTCTCTATCACCCAGAAGTGAGAGAGGCCGAGAACCCGCAGCGGGGTTTTTTCCAATCCCTGCAGGGTATTTCGCAGAGCTTTCCCGACAGCGGGGTGACGCTGGATAATATTGTCATACGCGCCGAAAACAGCGCTGCGGTGGATATATTGCACCGGCAGCCCTTCAAAGAGTCTTTCCAGATCCTTGCGTGTATAAATATTAACATGCGGAGCCAGTTTGTCCCGCAGTGTGCGGGGCAGATAGTTAACGAATGGTTTGTTGCCGAAATGGTATTCACCCTTCCAGTAGATCCCATGTGTCTCGAAAGGATATCCGCGGTTGGGGCAGAAGAGGATGATTCGTCCGCCCGGTTTCAGGACGCGGACCATCTCGCGGATGCAGAGCTTGTCATCGTTGACATGTTCAATGACCTCATGGCTGAGGATCAAATCATAGGTATTGTCTTTGAACGGAAGATATTCCCCGCAGGAGTTGACAATATCGGTGTTTTCCTTCGGGCAGACCTGACGGGCAAATTTGCCCCGTTCAAACTCGATCTCGATTCCGACAGCATGACGGGCTGTCTGCATAAAGCGGTTCAGATAGGCACCGACGCCGCAGCCGTCTTCCAGAATGTCACCGTTGATCCGGTCTTCTGCGTATTTTGTGATCAACGCCATGCGGCGCTTTTGTCCGTCCCGCCAGACGTAGGAGGGTTCACCGCGTTCCGCGGCTTTGGAGGAGTGTTCCTGTCCTTTTCGTATATCTTCCACTGGTTATGAATCCTCTTTATTGATATGCAATGGCAGCCAGGCGATGATGGTTGTTCCGTGCCCGGGAATAGAGGATATATCGATATCTCCACCCAGACTCCGCGTTCTTGTAAACATGTTGGTCACCCCGTGACTGGTTGTTTTTCTTTCCTTACTTGTGTCAAAACCAACACCGTCATCCATGATCATCAGCACGAAGCGGTCCTTCAGTTCCGAGAAATTTACCGAGACCGATTTTGCATGGGCATGCTTGGCGATATTGGACAGACCTTCTTTGCAGATCAGGTAGAAGGTGTTGTTCTGTTCTGTTGTCAATGCTTCCACATGTTCCACTTTATCCGTGAAAGCTGTCGGTACAAGCGTGTTGGCATGAAAATCGTTTGCCAGCCGCCGCATGCTTTGGACCAGGTTTTCCGAGGTCAGTTTGTCCGGTTTCAGGTTCATGATATAAGAACGGATGTCTCGAATCGTGGCGTTCAATGCTTCCGTTGCGGCATGAATGCTTTCAGCGGTTTTCGTCGGGTTCTTTTCGGCGGTCAGCCGTGCATTTTCCAGCATCAGGCCGACGCCGTAAATAGATTGTATCACACCATCATGCAGATCCATGCCAATACGTTCACGTTCTTCAAGAATTGCGATTTTCTGTTTTTGCTGGACCAGCCGCAGATTTTCGATAAGCGGAGCGATCCAGACCGCGAGCGAGTGGAGAAATTTCCGGTCCGGTCCTTCCTCACCCCTGGCGAAATGACCTCCGAGGATCATCAGCCCCAGAACTTCATTGTGTGTCGGGACCGGAACGACGATCATATAGTTCAGCTTGGTATTCAGGTCATCCCGCTCGTTAATGGCATCCAGCTGGTTTGGCTTCATCACATAGGTTTCATTTTTTGCCGCGCAGGTACCGAGCAGGCCTTCTCCATAGGAAATTGTGTTCAAACCGAGCAGGCTGCTGTGTTTGTCATGTCCTTTGCTGACGACAAGGTTGAATTCCTCCGGTTTTTCATCGGAATTCAGGAATAACTCTCCGGTTTCCAGTCCCAGGTTATTGATGATGAGGTCCAGCATCTGATCCAGCATGTTGATAATATTGCCGTCATTGTCTGCGAACATATGCCCCAGTTCATTGAGGAGAGCCAGGTCATCATTGGTTTTTGTCAGTTTTCTTTCACGGACCGAAGCCTGGGAATAGAGCCTTGCGTTGTTGATGGCGATGCCGGAGTATGCGGAAAGTGAGTTGATGAGCCTTACATCATCATAGGTGAAGGAGGATGCACCAATTTTGTTGAGCAATGTGATGGAACCGATTTTTTCCTCGTTAAATACGATCGGGACGAAGAGTATCGATTGAACCCTCGGCGTCAGGACAAACCCGTTTTCATCATGATTGTTGAAGATGCGGTACTTTCTGCACTCGGATTCATTTTCCGTGCAGATGATATTGTCGGAAGGGATCGAGAGGATAGCATCCTTTTGTCCCGCTTCCAGGAGCTTCATTTCCGACTCGGTAAAGCCGTAAAGCTGGTAGGAGATAAAACGAGATCGTTTTGCCGTTGTGAGACCGCAGATGCAGTAGCAGCTGTTGGTCCATGTCGCCGCAATATAAAGGATCTGTGAGATCAGCGAATCCACGGAGAGGTCTTTAAACAGGTCAAGACAATCCTGATTGAAGGACTCAAGCTTTTCCTGGCGGATGGTTTGCATCGAAATCGTTTTCATACCACTAACAATTTTACCATGCCCTTGGAAAAGCGATATGGGTTTTTTGTCACTAATCACTACTTCAAGTTGTCAGGTATTATTTCGTTTTTATCTGGGAGGAGGAGAGACTCCCGGTTGGGATGGTGGATTTCCGGTGGGAGGTTCTCCTGATGGCGGCTGGTGTTGGCCCTGTCCGTTGTCAAAGGATGGCGGTTCTCTGTTTTCTGATGGAGCGGGTTCAAACGAACCGGCGGATGTTGGCGGTACTATTGGAGTTTGATCCTGCTGCTGCGGATTTTGTCCGTTCGGTGCTGGCATTTCTGACGGGATAGGTTGCTGATTGCCGGCGTCTTCCGGTTTACCCTCGGGAATTGCGGTTCCCATCTCCTTGATTGGCTGATCAGCCGGAGGTTCCTTGCCTTCGATCCCCATTTCATGATCTTCTTGAGGTCTGCCCTCTTCATTTATGGGATTTTCCGGTGGGGTGATGTCTTTGTGCTGTTCCGGTAATGCCGGTCTGTCCTGTGGTTCAGACCTTTCCTGCGGAATAGCGTCAGCAGGTGGTTCCAGAGGTTTTTCAGTCTCGAAAGGTTTATTTTCCGGTATAAAAGTAGGGATAAGCGGTTCATTTTCAGGTTTGGAGCGCAGACTGAACTGACCGATGGAAAGATTTTCCTCCCGGGCCTTCCCGGTATCCGACCAGTTTACCTGTTCGAAATGGAAATCTGCAGGATCGCCGGGTGCTCGGTGTTCTCGGATTGCCCGGATCGTACCGTTTTCTCCCCCAAAGCGGGAGGACACGCCAATCAGGACCGGTGTGGTTTCATTTGTTTGAGTGTTCTTTGCCGCTGTGAGCGTTCGATCCAAAGCGTCCTGAACCTTTTCAAACCGTTTCGGCGGTGCTTCATTGATGATCTTCTTTCCTTCATCGCTGTTTGACTCCGCGGAAAGGACCTCACCCCGGGCATTCAATTGATATTGGACCGAAACAGACCCGGTGTCCAAACTGACATAAGTCCAGGGAACGTATTTTGTAGTGGCGTATGCCGTGCTGGGGACCAGGATCACGACACTTGAGAGGATGATCAGGCCTTTGTATTTCAACCGGTCAATAACGCGGCTGCATTTTTCTTTCATGTTCTCAAAGGTGAAGGATATGCGGTCTGAGAGGGACAGTAGGGATGGTTCCAGAATGATACGCTCTCCAACGTGGAAGTTTTTGTCTTTGATTTTCAAAAACTGTCCTCCCGGAGCCAGTACGACGGCTTTTCCGTCTCTTACACTCATGACGATAGCAAATTCTCCGATCATGCTCCCTCCTTCCCTGAAAAATATTCCTGAATTCCCGGAAAATCTCCGGCTTCGATTTCAACAGATGCAATGATGTATTTTCTGAATTTGTCCAGCAGCTTGCGCGCGATGGGTACGCCTGTTTCCATTTCCGCTGCCGGCAGCTTCAATGTTCTTCTGAGCCGTTCCAGTAAAGCGGCGAGAGCACAGACAAAGCGGGCGGCTTTCAGACAGATGGCACGGGTTTTTCGCGCTTTCGGACAGGCGTTCGGCAGGTCGAAGAAATCGATCTGGTATCGCTGCAGTATCGCTGCCAGTTCGGTTATTTCTTCGGTGAGTGTTTTGTCCGGCAGGTCCTGAACGAGCCGTTTATTGATGGCGGTTTGCAGGCTGTCATATTCGTCTTCGTTCTTTTTGTCGCCTTCAAAGATTTCCGGTTCTACGGAAATTTCCTGATTGTAACGCCTGTTGGAGCGAATGTAGTCGATCAGCCTGTGACGGATCACGACGCCCGCATAGGTTTGCAGACTGCCTTTTGATGGGTCATGAGTCCTTTCGGCTTCCCAGAAAGCGGAGAGAGCGATGCTGTATTCATCATCGGAACGGCTGACGGGACGGCCGACAACAAAGGAAGCTGTTCGCAAAACGAATGCTTCATTGGCCTGCAGAATTTCCTGTTCCTTTTCCCGATCCACGATGTCAATTTCTTCCTTTGCGCGTTATTATTTTTCTGCGCGTCAGATGCCGGTTGTCTTTATCCGGCAGTCGGCATCTGATGGTATTTATTTGGTTTTTTATTTCAGTGATGTTTTCAGAATCCGATTGCTGCATCCTTTTTATTATGATTTACGCGGTTACGGCAACACCATTGATTATTAATGTATAACCGTTCAAGTCAACATTGGCAAGGTCTCCGGTAAAATTGGTGATAGAACTGTCGCCTGTCAGTTTCCAGGTGGAATTTTCACCAAGGTTCACAGAGACAGAGGAGCTGCTGTCAGAAACAATGGCACCAACGATTGTCTGATTAGTCAGGTTCAGAGTCACATTGCCTCCGTTGCTGCCGCTCTTGCCCCAGGCGTCTGCTGTAGCAGAGAGAAAAACATTGCTGTCTGAAGCGTAATTGAAATCCACGCTGTCCAGGTTGATTTCAGTGGTCACATTCGTTACATGGAACATGGCGCCGGTTTCAGCGGTCATGGTTCCGCCGGACATATTGAAGGTTGAATTTCCTTCGGAAGCGTCACCGGACATACTCTGATAGATCAGAACATTGGTGTTAACGGTGGACTGACCGTTCAGACGGCTGTTGTTACCGGTAATGTCGACGCCGTACAGGGTTACGCTGTTTCCGCCTTCGATTACGACAGCTTCGGAAGAGGAAGCGTTCAGGGTCGCGTTGGATACGGTGATATCAGCTGTTGAGTAGATTGCCGGGGACCCAACGCCGGAAGCTGAGTAGGAGCCGCCGTTTACGCTGACGGTACCGCCTCCACGATCGGAACGGATCGCTGCAGAAGAGTTGCCTGAGGTGCTGACGGTCACATTTTCAGCGTTCAGTGTTGCGCCGCCGGTGGTCATCAATCCGCCGGAATTGTTGCCGGAAGTGGTGATGGTCGTGTCAGAGACATTGACGACTGTTCCGTTTCCATAGCTGAAAACTCCGTTTGCATGACCGCCGTCTGTGGTAACAGTTGTGCCTTCAATTGTCAGGTTTGATCCGTCTGCCGCCAGGACAGCTGCATTTGTGCCATAGAAGTCAGCGCTGTCACCGCTGGAAGAGCCTGTTTTGTTCACGGTTGCGTTACTGATGGTAACATTGCTGCCTGATACCAGGACTGCGTTTTCACCATTGTCGCTTGAGCTGTAGCTTTCACCGACAGAATTCTCCGTTACAGTATTTGCAGCTGTGTATTCGGTTTTGTCATTATTTGATCCGGGCTTATCACTGCCGGGGTTGTCTCCTTCGGGTTTAGCCGGAGGTTCAGTCATGTTGTTCTGATTCATTGGTCCCATTTGAAAAGATTGACCAAATGATTGTTCATTTGTTTCCTGATGTTGCGGCTGCATGGAATAAGATTGTCTCCGGGACTGGTTAAAAGATCCCCGATCCTGGGGACCCATGTTGGACCCATGGCTAAATCCTGAAGATGAACTTCTGCTCGGACCGGAATTTCTTCCGTTAAAAGCTGAAGCGCAGGTAAATACTGTGCTCAAGATCATACAGATACACAGTAAAAAAATAAAAAAGCGATTAAATTTTTCCATTGTTGTTTCCTTTTTTGATCAAGTTTTTTTGTACGTTTTATTCGTACATCTTTTTTAAGCGTGGAAAGAATTTAAAAAAAATGGGGTAAAAATGGAAATAATTTCTTTATATAGGCAGACACAGAATTGATTTGTTTGATTTTTAAAGTTACTGTTCATGAAGTAGCCTGAGCACTGAGTGGGAAACGGGGACGTATCTCATGTGACCCGTCGCGAAGCATAGGCGAAGCTCCTGCTCTGAATCCAATCGAGCGAAGCTCGCACCTTACAGAGCAGGTTGAGGTACGTCCCCCACAATAGCTCGCTCAATCTCGCGGAAGATGGTTTGTCTGACATGCACTCATCCCTTGATCTGGCACGGTATTGAGGGGACGCCTCCTGATGACCCTTGCTTCGCTGCGGGACATGCAGGAAACGTCCCCGTGACCCTATCGGGTCACACGAGATAATTCC
>CADATZ010000040.1 GCA_902791025.1 uncultured Chloroflexota bacterium
TGGTCACAACAACGGTATAAGTCACCGTATCGCCGACTATAACACCGCTTGTCGGATTGGCCGTCTTCTCTACGGTAATGGCAGGGGCCGCGGCAACAGCGGTCACTTCCGCGTCATCAGAGGCAGTAACATCATCGTTCTTCGGATCCTTCCCTGTCGCGGTGGCAGTATTGTCGATCTTTCCGGCATCCACATCAGCCTGGGTCACAGTATAGGTGTAAGTAATATCATTTTTACTCTCACCCGGAGCCAGATCGAAAGGTGCAGCGTTCAATTTGACAAGCGTATCCTCCATCTCAATGCTGCTGACAGTCACATTCCCGGTGTTGGTCACAACAACGGTATAAGTCACCGTATCCCCGGCTTCGACACCGCTTGTCGGATCAGATGTCTTCACTACGGTAATGGCAGGGGCCGCGGCAACGGTGGTCACTTCCGCGTCATCAGAGGCAGTAACATCATCGTTCCTCGGATCCTTCCCAGCCGCGGTAACAGTATTATCGATCTTTCCGGCATCCACATCAGCCTGGGTCGCGGTATAAGTGTAGGTAAATTCTTTGGATCCGGCAGGCTGCAGTGTGAAAGCTTCTTTATTACTCAGCGCTTCATAGAGCGTATCTTTCATACTGATATCGCTTACCGTTACATTTCCGTTGTTGGTGACAACAACGGTATAAGTCACCGTATCACCGGCTTCGACACCGCTTTCCGGATCAGCTGTTTTGACTACATTCAGGCTGGGGTTCGGCGTGAAAGTATTCGTGATATAGGTCGAATTATTTGTGTCATTATGTGTCTCAACATAAAGATCAGGAACCGTATTTTCACGCCAGAAGTATGTGATCGGAGTTCCGGTCGTTGTCGCGGTTTCCGAACTGAATTGCGGCAGGCCGCTGACCATATAACTCCATTTACCATCCTCTGTCGGCAATGTAACGCTGACAGATGTCCTTGAAGGTGAAGCAGAGCCAATCTGCTGCCATAGTGAAACAGTAATACTGTCCGGACGGACGCCATAACCGTCGTCACCGGACCAAATCTTGCTCACACTGGAATTTACAGTGCTTGGACGCCTCCACTGTGCGACAAAAGTAACATTATCCGTCAGCGAATAATCCGCCATTTGCATGTAAAGGGTGTCATCACCGCCCTTGACCTTCCAGCCAAGGAAAATGTAATCCTTAGCCTCAGGCTTATATGGTTTGAATTCATTCTTCATAAAGGTAGCACCGACTTTAATATTTTTTGCAATCGGTTCGCCCTGACGGTTCTTTTGGATATACATCGAATACCGGGCAGGCATATTCAGAACTGTGATGCCGGAGAGACCCGGTTCATAGTTGACCCAAATATTCTTTTTGTTAACGATCACACCGTCAACATTCCAAAGCTTCTGCCCGTTACGATTGTCACCGCCGGTCTCATTGAATCTTTTTCCATCGGCATTTAAGCAAAAGCCCTGAGCATCAATTTTTGAACCCTCCGGGCAGGAAGGAGAACCCTCTACCACATAATCCTTGGCTGTACGGCCATGATATTTCAGCACGTACCAGATGACAAACTGCTTTTCCGGATCAAAGCTGTTATCGGACATCCGTTTAACTTCATCCAGTGAGGGCACATTATATCCCAGAGCCCGTACAACAGCATTGTCTTTATAATAATCAATCAGGTCGCCTTCATCAGTATCGAGGTCATAGACCCATTCCTGGGTCGGCTGAATTCCCCATTTGAAGACATTCCCCGGATTATGGATCTCATCAGAAACATGACCGGCGTAATATTGGGTTGAATATTCACCGATACTGAAACCGGAAGGCTCATTCGGTATAACGCCATCCAGACGCAGACCAAACTTTACCCCTTCCTTCTGATTTACAGTCTTCGGGTTCCAATAAGCATAAAGAACAATATCCTTTTCATAATTCATCTGGTATGACTCGCCGGGGCGGTAAATCTTTAGATAATGTTTTGTGTCTGTCCCGTTCGGATCTTTATCAACATTCCGGTCTTTACCTTCAGCCCAGCCGAGAAAATCATAACCGGTCTTTGTACCGCTGTATTCCGGGAGATGCTCCAATATCTCACCATATCTGAGTTTTTCCGAAGCCGGTGCCGCAGCATTACCGCCGTTCTTATCGAATTTGATGGTATATAACGGAGACTTCCAGACCGCTTTCAGGGTAACATCATGATCCGGAACGAGCAGGGTACCGGTTTGCAAATAAAAGTTTAATCCATCCGTCCAGTAGGAAAACAATCTTCCGTCTTCAGCAGACTGGATAATTTCGATTTCACTGAGCAGGAAACCCGCACCTGCGGCAAGCCTCATCTTATCAGGATTTGTTTGTGCGTTTTCCGCCTCAAATGTGACCGTGACCCAATGTATCCATACCTGATAGTAATATGTGTCCGCATCCGGAGCCTGGATCGCGGTTTGTTCCGGAGTCAGCTGCGGTTCTGAATCCCCCTCTATTGTTGTCCAGCCAAGGAATTCATAATCTTCGCCTCTTGATGAAACAGCCGGTACGGGCAAAGTTCCCGGGTTTTCATCCGGGGCATAGGAATGACGGCTTAAAACACTTCCGTCAAAATTATAGAATGCAACATAAATTTTTTCATTGTCCCAGACAGCATAAAGCGTAAGGTCAGCCTTTGCGGTAAGCTTTGCATCCGGCTGATACTTTATTTCACCACCCGCCGATTCTGCCCAGCCCAGCAGCTGATGTTCGCCTTTGCTGACATTAATTGCACTCAGATCGATTTCTGTATCCGGTGCATATCTGAGTAAAACGTCTCCGTTCCCGCCATTTGCCTTAACGTCAACAAGCACATCCCATACCGCATAAAGAGTCTTGTCCTCATCGCCGACGGTATAAGTTTCACCCGGTCCAAATTCAGGAACAGAAGCATCACCTTCAAAAGTCCAGCCGAGAAGCTCATGCTGACCGTTTTCAACCGGATATTTGCTCCAGTCAATTTCCACACCCGGATATTGGTTAAAGGCATAACCTTCAGCAGGCGTACCGCCTTTCGGATCAATAAAGACTCTAACCGGAGCGATCCGTTTCCAGACAGCGAAAAGTGTCTCGTCCTTCTCAAAAGTATATACATCATTGGGCATAAATTCCGGTTCTGAAGCACGGCGTTCCCTTGCCCAGCCCTGGAATTCATAGCCGTAGCGGTTGCCCTGATACCCAGGTATCCGGACAGTTTTCCCTTTGTAATCAGTCAGGAAAACAGGAATAATATTCCCGCCGTCAGGATCAAAGCTCAGGGTAACGAGTTCGTTTCCGAAAGTTCCGTTATATAAATAGAATTTTTGACTGTCACTGAAATAATTTTTAAAATCTTTTATTTTCCCGTTTGCCCAGTCCTGTGAATAAGCATTATTCTCTGAAGAAATACATACGCCGTCATCATCAAGCAATAAGACAAGCAGCCTGACCGGATCGCTGGAGATTTTCAGGCTGTTCCCTTCAACCTTCAGATATCCCAGGCTGGATCTCACATAATATAAAGATACATTCTCATTGCTGCCATATAAGCCTGCATAATCGAAAAACCAGACCGGTGGTTCATTATCAGCTGTGACCTTACTGGCCATAACACGTTTCAAATTGCCATTTGAATCCATTTCAGACGAAACGAGCTGTTTATCATTATTGCCGGTATGATCATCAGCGGGTTTGTCTTTATCTGAATACCGCATCAGAATACCGGAACGGCCGGCCATATAATCACCGGCGCCATCAACATATTCATAATATGCTGATACGCTCAAGTCTCTGGTGAGCGGTGTTCCGGAGGTCAGGAAAGAATCGGTCGTACCGTCGATCAGCCAATATCCGAGACAGGATTCTCTTGGCGGTACTTCAGGCAGCAGCTCGCCAAACGACACGCCGTCCTGTACAACATAGGAATGTGTACCCGCGTCAGAGTGAAAAACGATCAGATAGGCGTTATTAAAGCCTTCGATCGTATCCGCGACCCAGATGCCTTCATCAACCTGCTGGTTTCCAGCAGATTGAACAAACGGGTTCATGCCAAGCAGAAAAACACTCAGCAGCATAACGATCATCATAGTAACGACGGTATTCTTTTTCATATTCACCACCTTACACAGACTTTATGGCAGCTTACACTCTCTCCAAAATCTTTATAGGCGCCAAAACGTTTTTCTCAACCCCTCACCGGGGAAAATTCCAACACAAAAATTGGATATTTTCATATCCATTATTCCACAGATAATCATACCATAAAAATCGACAATTACTGTATGATTTTTGTAATATTTTTCAAAATCATATAACATGTCAAAATATTTTTCCCGCATATCGTAAGCAGGGGAATTTAATTTGATTTTTAATCCTGTTTCATATGGAAAAAATCCGGCTTTTTTGCTATACTCTTTATTATCAGAAGAAAGGGAGGAAATTATGGCAGTAAAAATTCTGGAAGATTCCATAACATTTGAAGCTTTTATCGATCATGAAGATGCCGGATTTGAAGACGACGTCTGCCTGCGTTTTACAGAGACCTGCCCTGAGGATGAAAAGGTGTTTTACGGCGGGGAGAACAATCTCTATGTCACCCGCGACCAGGCACGAAAGATCGCCATGGAAATTCTGAAAGCACTGGATGCGTAATCATGAGCAAAACCGCAACCGCAATCGCCCATCCGAATATCGCTTTTATCAAATACTGGGGGAACCGGGATGACGCACTGCGTCTGCCGGCAAACGGCTCCATCTCCATGAACCTTGAATCCTTATATACACGAACCACAGTCACATTCAGTACAGACCTTCGGAACAATGTGATCAAAATCAATGGAAAAAAGGCTGATAACGCCACGGAATTCCGAATCAAAGACTGGCTGGACGACCTGATTTGCTATCTTTACCATAAAAAATGGCTGAAGGATGCTCCGGGAAATGTGGAAATCATCAGCGAAAACAGCTTCCCGACAGGTGCGGGAATCGCTTCTTCCGCGTCTGCTTTTGCCGCATTAACGCTCGCTGTATTCGGGGCGTTGGGGATAGAAGCGGATGAAAATGTTTTATCTTACTGGGCACGGCATGGATCCGGTTCTGCCTGCCGTTCCATTCCCGAGGGCTTTTGTGAATGGGCACGCGGCAGCAGCAATGAAGACTCCACTGCATATTCACTGGCTCCGGCTTCCCATTGGGATCTTGTCGACCTGATCGCCGTGATCAGCGGAAAACATAAAAAAGTAGGGTCCTCAAAAGGCCACTGGTCTGCCGACACAAGCCCGTTTCAGGAGCAGCGTGTCCGCACCGCACCGGAACGGATCGCTGTCTGCCGGCAGGCGATATTGGAAAAAGATTTCAGCGCACTGGCTGAAGTCAGTGAGAAGGATATGCTGATGATGCACAGCGTGATGATGACCCAGGAACCTCCGTTGTTTTACTGGGAGCCGGTCACGATCCGCGTTATAAAAGCCGTGCGGGAATGGCGGGAAGAAGGATTGGACTGCTTTGCGACCATCGATGCGGGACCTAATGTGCATGTCATCTGCACCTCGGAATCAGCACCTGCAGTCCGGGAGCGTCTGGAAAAATTGAAAGGGATCCGTGAGATCCTCAGCTCCGGACCGGGTGGAAAGGCACATTTGGTATGACGATTCAGGTTTTAGCGGATGAGGTGGCATCCCAAATTGCCGCGGGGGAAGTGATCGAACGGCCTGCTTCAGTCGTCAAGGAGTTGATTGAAAACTCCATCGACGCCGGAGCGACGAAGATCGTCATCCACATCGAAGGCGCAGGAAAAAAGCTGATCGAGATCATCGATGACGGCTGCGGTATTCCGGCCGATGAGCTGGAAGTAGCCGTGAAACGTCATGCCACTTCCAAGCTGCGCACAGCAGAGGACCTGTTTCATATCCATACTCTCGGCTTCCGCGGGGAGGCATTGGCAGCCGCCGGATCTGTCTCCCGAATGACGATCACGACACGCACTGCTGACAGTGAAACAGGACGGCGCATCGTCGTCGATGGCGGCTTCGTGACTTCCAATAAAACCATTGGCGCACCTCCCGGTACAACCATCACCATCGAAGACCTGTTTTACAATGTACCTGCCCGGCTCAAGTTTCTCAAGAGCGATTCAACCGAACGCAACCAGATCGAGACACTGATCTCCCGCTATGCCCTGGCTTATCCTGATATCCGCTGGCAGCTGATCAATGAGACCAAGACGATCCTGCAGACCACCGGGAACAGCAACTACCGCGAGATTTTAGCAGCCATTTACGGGCTGGATATCGCCAAGCAGTTTATTGAGGTCGAATTGGATGAAGAAGACCTGACGATCTTCGGCTTTATCTCTCCTGTAGGACTGACCCGCTCGAACCGTAAGGAAATGAACTATTTTGTCAATGGCCGCTGGGTGCAGGAGCAGGCATTGAACGCTTCCGTGCAGCGTGCTTATCAGACATTGATCATGGTAGGTCGTTTCCCCATCATCGCGCTGTTTATCACCGTCAATCCGGAGGATGTAGACGTCAATGTACATCCGGCTAAGGCCGAGGTACGCTTCAAAAACGCGGACCGTATCATCGGCGGGGTCCATCGGGCAGTACGCCGCGGTCTGGTGACACAGTCACCGGTTCCGGAACTGAACACACCCACTGCCTGGCCTTCCTATCGGACACAAACCCCGCCGCCTTTTGATCCCAACGGTCAGGGCATTCCTACCGCACAGCCGTTGTGGCGTTCCAATCTGACAGATCCCGCCGCACCGGTCTCGTCCAACGAATCACCCGACATGAACCCCTTACCGCAGAGACCGCAGCCCGGTCCCGCGGTCTATCAGCCTTTCATGCCGCAGCCGACAGCTGCTTCACAGACAAATTCACAAACACCGAATCCGACACCATCAGATCACGGTACTGATCCGCTTTCAACTTCTGACTTCTCACTCATACCTCCTGCTGCAGCTTTCCAAACGACTACCGAACCTCCGACTCAGAAAGCACCCTTCTTCCCCATCCTGCGCTGGATCGGACAAATCGGAGCCACCTACATCATCGCGGAAGGACCGGACGGGCTGTACCTGATCGACCAGCACGCCGCCCATGAACGCATTCTTTACGAAAAAATGCTTGACGCCGAGGCCAACGGGACGATCGTGTCCCAGGCATTACTGGAACCGGCCGTCGTACAGCTCCCGCCCTGGCAAGCCACTGCTTTGGAAGAAAACATGACGATCCTCAGTCATCTCGGCTTTGAGATCGAAGAATTCGGACCAAACGCTTTCCGCGTGCTTGCCATGCCAACGCTCTTTGAAAAAGGTTCGCCCGCAGCGGCCATTGCCGCCGTCGTGGAGGATATCGAAAATGACAACGTACCGATGCAGGGTCTGACTTCGGAAAAAATCGCCTCATACGTCTGCAAACGAATGGCCGTCAAAGCCGGGCAGACACTGAGCACCGATGAACAGCGGGCATTGATCCGCGACCTGGAGCAATGCCGCTCCCCGCGGACCTGTCCGCATGGACGACCAACGATGATCCATCTGAGCATTGATCTGCTGGAAAAGCAGTTCGGCCGGAAAGGCGCGTTCTGAGATGATCACGTCCGCACAAAACAAACGAATTCAGGAAGTCAGACGGCTGGGGGCCAAACGGAAGGAACGGGAAGCCGCCGGGCTTTACATTGCTGAAGGAATTCGCCTGGTCGAAGAAGCGCTGAGCCATTCCGAAGACTGTGCTTATCTCCTCTGGTGCGCACCGCTCTCGGAGCGTGCTGAAAAGCTGGTAAAGGGATTTGCCGATGCGGACGTCTCCGTGGAGGAGATCACACCGCAGCTGATGGATTCCATCGCGGGGACTGATTCCCCGCAGGGCGTTCTGGCCGTGATGCGGATGGCTCCGCTGCCGCTGCCGGAAAAGGCTGATTTTGTGGTAATTGCCGACGGCATTCAGGATCCCGGCAATCTCGGCACACTGTTCCGCACAGCCGCTGCCGCGGGCGTGGATGCACTGCTGCTGATGCCGGGATGCGCGGATGAATTCAGCCCGAAGGTGATCCGCTCCGGGATGGGCACTCATTTCCGGCTTCCCTTTGCCCGCATGGACTGGAATGCTGCAGAAAGCTGGCTCCATAACTTGCCGGATATGCAGATCCTTGCTGCTGACTCGGATGGGGGTATCTCCTGCTGGAAAACCGATCTGCGCAATCCGACAGCCCTCATCATCGGTTCAGAGGCCAACGGCCCCTGTGACCGGGCACTTGCGGCTGCCGATGCCCGGATCCTCATCCCCATGCCCGGCGAGATCGAGTCCCTCAACGCAGGCATCGCCGCGGGAATCCTGATCTTCGAGGTCGTTCGACAAAGGAATAATGCATAAAGGGAGTAAAAGATTATGGACAATTGGATCACAGCTGCCGAGAAATTGTTAGACCTCACACTTTCACAAAATCAACAAGAGCAATTTCGGATCTACGAGGAATTGCTGCTGGATTGGAACAGCAAAATCAACCTGACCGCGGTACGGGATCCGGAAGGGATCCGTATCAAACATTTTCTTGATTCCCTCACCTGCGTTCCGGCATTGGGTGATATGAACGGGAAATCCCTGATCGATATCGGCACCGGGGCCGGGTTTCCCGGGATCCCGCTGCGTATCTTTTACCCGGAAATGAAGCTGACACTGGTGGATTCCGTCGGGAAAAAGGCTGATTTCTGCCGCCTTGTTTGTGACACGCTGCACCTGAAGAATGTGACGGTTTTGAAGGACCGCTCCGAAGAGCTCGGCGCGGATAAGAATACCAGAGAGAAATATGATGCCGCCACAGCCCGGGCTGTAGCGGTTTTGCCGGTGCTGTGCGAATATCTGCTGCCGCTGGTGAAAGTCGGCGGGATGATGCTGGCACAAAAGGGGGAAAGCGCGCCGGAAGAGGTGAAGACCGCTGCCGCCGCGATCCAAAAGCTTGGCGGAGGAGAACCTGAGCTGACAGAAGTCACACTCCCAGGGGTGGAAGGTTCCCGCTATCTCGTAAAAATACCGAAGATCAAAGCTACTCCCGCCGGCTATCCCCGCCGCACCGGTCTCCCGCTCAAAAAACCGATTATATAATAAAAAAAGCTGCCTCAGCAGCCTTCCGCATCTGAACTCTGAACTTTGATCTCTGAATTCTGTCTCGTTCCTTCCTTCAACTCAAGGCGATTGAGCAGAACTTTGAGCCGGGGGCGGTTGTATCGCTGCACGATGATAAAAGGCAGATTTCCCAGCAGAACATAGACGAGGTACACAATCACCCCGCCGATCCCTTCCCACAGGTTCAGCAGCCAGAGACCGGCGATATTGAGCAGATTATGCACCATCTCCGCCGTACAGGTTTCCCTTATCATCGTCCGTACCGTTTCCGCCGTAAATCCGACTTTCAGCCGTTTTTGCGGCATCCATCGCTTGAGAACCTGGCTGACATCCGGAATTTTTGCCTGCCAATACTTAATATTCAGCTTCTCGTAAATCTTTCCACCCAGTTCCCATTTCTGCTCACGGAAAAGGAAACTTTCCGGATCCGGATCAAGTTTTGATATGATCCGGCCAACCGGATAAGCGATTACGCCAAGAATACCTATATAAAGAATACAGCTTCCGAATCCCATAACATAATAATAACGGAAAAAAAAGAAAAATTCAAGTCTGATTTTTGAAATAGGGTAATTGTTCAGGACTTGAGAGCCGCACATGGGGACAGGCACACTTGTGTCGGTTTAACGACACAAGTTGCCAGTTCCCATGTGCTCCGTACTGAATAATTACGAAATAGGGAAAGCAGTGATCAGACAATGTTCAGAAAATGTTATCGGCCTTAATTTCTTTAAAACACAAAAGAGCCGAAGCTCTTTTTCTATTTGGTATTTGCTTTTTGACTCGAAAGCTAATTGTAATTACTGCCAACCGGAAACATCGGAGCCGGCGGCTTGAATGATTGCAGCCGGTTCTTCCGGCACTGCTTCTGATACAGGCGCTGATGCGGTGTTTTTCATCTCAAGGATCGGGGTCACATTGATCAGATCCATCACATTACGGTCAGCAAAAACCCACCCCGTAATGAACAGGACTGAGAGGAAAATCGCGATGATCAGCGCGAACATCTGTTTGTCTTTACACATAAATGCACCTCACAATGACCTTTTACTTATATCATAGTGCAAGTTAGATACCAAAACCAACAGCAGCTATCATAACCGCTTTTTCAAATTTTTGCAAAGAAATCAGGGAAATATGTGACGAATAAATTACAGCAATCTTAAAGAAAAAAGATGCCATAAATTTTGTTAAGATTTAACAACCTTAACAAATTACACAGCATCATATAAAATAATATTTTTTTCTCCGGAAGGTGCCATCATGCGATTGGCAGCATTAATATTACAATTTTTTTCGGATCGTCAATATATTTTCACCATTTTCCCGTTGATACTGCATATCATCCATGCTTTTCTTGACCATGTAGATACCCAGACCACCAATCTGACGTTCCGCAGCGGAAAGCGTCACATCCGGATCATCTTTCGCGAGCGGATCGAAAGGCATGCCGCTGTCACGAAATTCAATCACAACCGCTTTTGGGTCATCCTCAAACCACAATGAAATCACCGCATCACCGACTTCGGTACCCTGATAAGCATAATGGGCAATATTGACATAGATTTCTTCAACAGCCACATCAATCTGCATCTGAAGCTTCAAAGGACATGCGTTCTCTTCAAGATGACCGTCCACAAATCCTATAACCTGATCAAGATTGTCTACAGCGGCAGAGATTTTCAATACATTTTTTTCAGTCATCTTTCACTCCTTATCAATAAAGGTAAAATCAATGTTATACCTTTCCAAACTCAAATTTCAACAGTTTGTTTTTTTCCTGTCATTCTATTATACAAGTCATAACTGATCCAGCAATAGCAACCCAGGTAAAAACATGCAAGAATCGTATAATTTAATTCGCTCCCGGATAAACTGCTGCCATAGGTACAAGCTGAAACCAGATGGATAATGATCACAGGGATCAAAATCTTGTTGTGAAGAAAAATCGCAACAAAAGTGAGCAGGATTACCGCCAAAAAATCATAGCGTTCATGCATACCCGGCAGAAATTCATTACAGGTCATTGTACACCAGGCAGCAATATACAACCAGTCGGATGACGAAATGACACCCTTTTTCTGACTGATAAACAACAAGCTGAATAAAAAAATAACGATTGGCAAAAACAAAGCGAGTTGAAAAAATATCTCGTCACTTTCCATTCCGATAGCATAAATTGAAGGGAAATTTTCAAACATATGCGTACCGGATGTCTGATCGAAATAAATTGAATATGTGTCAACAGCTGATCTGCCACACAAAATCGCAGGCAAACCACTCAATAAATAAATCAAAGGGATCCATAGGAACTTCACGATACTGAAATCCTTTTTCCCTATATAAAAAAGGATCAGGAAAGGAAATATAAAAACTGCCTGAAGCTTGAAAGCAAAGGCGATCCCGGTAAAAATAAAAGCCGGATCATATTTCCCTTTCAAAAAGTAATACAACGCGATCAGCAGAAATCCCGAATATATCGAATCACATTGTTTCCAGATAGAGCTGTTCTCGATAACAATAGGAAGAAGAGCGAACAGAATCGCAAAACATTTAATGTTTTTATCACTGATCAACAACTTTTGGCTTTTCTTCAATTCGAATGCAATCTTATAAATGAAAAGCGCAATAATATAATCAAAGAGAATCGAAAACAAAGCGATAGGCAGATATGGCTTAACATCTATTTTCGATATCAGAGCCAGAAAAACATTATACGGCACATAATAATTTCCGACTCCTTCCCGAAGGCCCTCCACAATGCCTGTTTCACGATAAAACTTCACCCAGGGTTTCAGAAAATAATTATAATCCGAGACACCGGATCGATAGTCTATCAAAGGGACATACCGATATCGCAAATAAATGGATACCAAGAATAATACCGTAAATATAACGATATCGGCATGCTTTTCAAATAATGCGAAGAGAAAGCTATCAGCTTTTTTCCGATTCATATAAGGTATTGACGCAGTTTTACTTCGACGCTGAAATACCAGCTTGAGCCCCCAGAGCCGCTGAGACGATCACCTGACGGTAACGGCTGTCAACGGATTCGCCGGCTGCATAAACATTCGGGACAGAGGTCTGCATATCCGGGCCGACCTTGATGGTGCCGTTTTCAATTTCAAGCTGACCTTCAAAGATATCCGTCACGGTCTTTGTTCCGACAAAGATAAAGACACCGTCAATCGGCATCAGGCTTTCCTCGCCGGTTTTGACATTTTTGATCTTCAGCCCCGTCACCTTTTCTTCACCGACAATTTCTGTCACCACGGAATTCCAGCAGAACTTGATCTTCGGATTCTCAAAAGCACGATCCTGAACGATCTTGTCCGCGCGCAGGGCATCGCGGCGATGGATGATCGTAACGGAAGCGGCAAAACGGGTCAGGAACTCGGCTTCTTCCACAGCGGAGTTGCCGCCGCCGATGACAGCAACGTTCTTCTTGCGATAGAAAAAGCCATCACAAGTCGCACAATAGGAAACGCCGCGTCCGGTGAATTCTTTTTCTCCCGGAACGTTCAGCGGCAGATGGTTGGAACCGGCAGCAATGATAACTTTCTCGCAGCGGTAAGTCGTTACACCGGTCTCCACGATCAGCGGCTGGGATGAGAAATCCACCTTTTCCACAACATCGGAAACCATCTCTGCACCGAATTTTTCAGCCTGTTCACGGAATTTGTCCATCAGTTCGGACCCGCTCACAGATTCCACAAAACCGGGATAGTTTTCAATGTCGGCTGTCAGGGAAGCCTGACCGCCAAGCGTGGGGCCGGTGATGATGATGGGACTCAACCCTGCCCGTCCGGTATAAATCCCGGCACTGAACCCTGCCGGGCCGGCACCGATGATCAGAACCTTACAATCTCTCGTCTGTTCTTCACTCATTTTTACCTCTTTACAAACTTTCCGAATCCTGAATTCCGGATCCTGAATCAATCACATTTATCGCTTCATTTCGCTGTGAAACCCGGTGGAATAATGATCCTCGATCACAGCATCGATTTCCGAAAGTGTGGACTGCGGCAGATCACCGGGGATGGTGTTTTTCATTGCCGAAACCGCGTTTCCATATTTCACCGCCTTTCCCACATCCCCACCGGAAGAAATCAGTCCATACAACGCCCCGCAGGTTTTGAAGCGCTTGATTGCTTCAATGGTCGTTTCCCTCAGTTTCTCTGAAAGGGCAAGGGTGATCCCGGACGTATGGAAACAGGCAGTATCCCCATAGACCTTCGGATCGATCTGTTCCAGTTCAAGCGAGAAAAAGCTGGAATTCCGTCGGTCATAGATCACCTGCGGTTTGCGCGGATAGGCACCATATTCATAGAAATACATCCCCACCCTGGCATCCGGATCGGTGTCGTAGATAAAATAATCATCCGAAACGCCGTAAGAACGGACTGTGGATTTCATATATTGACCGATATCATGGGAAGGCAGACGAGAAATCACGCCGGTATGCAAATCCAAAAGTGCCGCACTCACTGCCACATTCAATTCAGCACCACCCACATTCTTCTCAAAGACATCGGAACGAGCAAGGCGTTCGTTTCCCGGCGGAGAAAGCCTGAGCAGCATCTGGCCTAATGTGATCAGATCGAAATTCCTCTTTGGAAAATGCATGAATTCGTCCTCCTCAATTTTCTCCGAGGCTGCCATATCAATTTTCAAAATTTTTCCAATATTGCTGCACCCGGTAGTTCGGTCATGGAAATCTTTCTTCCTATTATACCCGCATTCAAAGATAATTTAAAAAAATTAAAACAGTGTATCTATTCAGAACGGAGCACGTGGGGACTGGCATCTTGTGCGGCGCAGCCCGCACAAATGTGCCTGTCACCATGTGCGTCGCTGCGGGTTCTGAACAGTTAAAAAACAGTCAACAGTGGTCTTTGATAAGTGGGCACAGTACGTCTCGCAAATATACTGGTTTCCTAATTATCCGTTTGTGTTTTCTTCTGATGATTCCGGCTGATTACTGAAAAACAGTAAAGCCGTATTTCCCGGTATATTAAATTCCGAGTAGGGAATGACAACGATCTCATAATTGTCACCCTCGGGAATCTCATAAAACTGAATGGAACAGGTGAGTCCATCACACCAGGCCGCATCACGGCTGAGATCAGTGATGAACGCCCATTCACCCTGCGTATCGCGGATACCTACACGAAAAGTCACGGCCGTTTCGCCGGGATCTGTCCAGATGATCTGCTGATTGTCCGGATCAAGTGATGCATTACTCTCAGGGCCAATAAAACTGATGTCATTTATCTCAATCGTAGGGACAGTATAGGAAAAGGCACCGTTCGCGGACCCCCAAAAACTGTCATTCCATCCATAAGTTGAAATTGTCCAGGTGTAGCTTTCGCTATCCGTTAGTGCAAGTTCCGGTGAAAAAGTGCATAATTCGATCTGACAGTTGGATGACGGAACATTTTGATCTAAAATGATCGCACCTTTGGAATCCTTGACTTCGATCTGATAATTCATTGCGCCGGTCACTGTTTTCCACATGAACTGCGGAACAGCATTGGTTGTGATCCCATTCGGGGAAAGAACTGCCGAATTTGTATTGAGATAAGTACCCAGATTGCATTCTGCACAATTCACGCTGAAGGCAGTCCAATCAGACCAGTTGGAAACGGAGTTTCCTTTCCTGCCCTGCACACGCCAGGCATAGGACCCACTTGGGAGATATACACCGGATTCCAGATAGCATACGCCGTTCACATGGTTCATCTCCGCAGTATTATAGCGAACATCCATACAGATTTGATCCGACGCAGCATTGACCACCTGTATACGATAGTCGGAGACGCCATAGCCTACATCTTCCCACTCAAAAATCAGAGGATGCTGGTTGTCCAGGACCGTGTTCGGCCGATAGGCATCCGCTGTCGGGATCCTTGACGGAACGGAGAAAGTCATTTCATCCGAAGCGGCTGTACCGGTTTCATTAACAGCACTCACCGTCCAGGTGTAATTCCCGTCTGAAGGCAGTTCCGCGTAAACAATACAGCGGTTCATAGCACAAGTCCAGTCATCAGCATACAACTGTACGGTACCTTCATATCCCCGGTCATTCTGCCAATGGACGTCATAATAATATGCGTTTTTGGATGGCGCCCAATAAAAACCTGTTTCCGTGGAGAGCCTTTCCCCCTGCGGATTCTCCGGTACAGGAGCTTCCGGCGGCTCCGGTGTGTCTTCGGCTTCAGCAGTTTCTTCCGGCTCAGCTTCCGCGGTTTCCTCCGCATTGTTATCCTCTGCCGCGGTCGCTTCCGCTTCCGGAGTGGTTTCCATTGCCACTTCTTCAGACTCTCCCGTCACCAGCTCGATCACGGTTTCTTCTTGTATATCCGGAGAAGCGCTGACATTCAAAACACCGGCAGCGAACATGGTGATGATCATACAAAAAATCAAAAGACTAAGTTTTCTGTCCATTCCCGCTCCTTTTCCAATTCTTTTACAGTATTTAATCATTATACCAATGATTCTATACAGCTCATTAAAAGGTATCGATTCAGACCAGACCACACGCTGAAATTCTAACAATCGCACGATTCGTGCGTTTAATCAACAACAAAAAACGCACGCGTGCGTTTCCGTGCGTTTTTATGCGTTTTATTGTTGAAGGTATCATCCCGGAATTGAATTTGTGTTAATATTCATCACAACATATCCGGCTTTTCGGACAGCTTCCCGCAGGGTGGTCTCATCCGGTTTTGACTTCAGCAAAACTTCCGCCTTGTTTTCGCCGATATCCACCTTTGCCCAGGTATCGGGAAGTGCGTTCAGCGCGTTTTCCACACGGGCAGCACAGTTATCACAGGTCATCCCGCCGATCGAAAGCTCCACCCGATAGGGATAGTTCCCTTTTTTCCGGTCGAGCGCGGATATCCGTTTTACCGCTCCCTCGTGAGTGCCGCAGCAGCCTCCGCCGTTTTGAGATTTCTGCATGATCTGTTTCACAGCCCAGCCGGTCAGGCAGACAAGAATCACGACAATTCCCACTGTAATCATTTCAGTTCACCTTTCCGGGCAGCACAGTGGAGAGAACAGCCGCTGCAGCAGCCGGAGCAGCCCTTCTTTTTACCCCTCCGCAGCGTACGGACGGCCAGAAAAACTGCTCCCGCGATAAGTAAGAGAATCAATATATCCCAGATGTTCATAGGTCAGTCATTAGAAGTTAGAAGTTAGTAGTTAGTAGTTAGTAGTTAGTATTCAGAACTCGCAGCAGCGCACATGGTGACAGGCACGCTCGTGTCGACTTTGCGACACAAGTTGCCAGTCCCCACGTGCTTCGTTCTAAATACATACCTTCATAACTATAATCAAAAAGCCGAGCCGATCAGACGGACGATGAGGGCTATGATCCAGGCTACGAAACACTGCCACAGCACCACATACAACGCCCATCTGCTGCCCAGTTCCCGTTTGATGGCAGCGATTGCCGCCACACAGGGCGTATACAGCAAACTGAAAACCAGCATCGAAGCCGCCGCGACAGGCGTCAAAATCTCCCGCATTGCATCCTGACTCGGGAAAATGACCTGCATCACGGAAACAACACTCTCCTTCGCCATAAATCCGCTGATGAGTGACGTCACCACGCGCCAATCACCCAGCCCGATGGGCTTGAACAGCGGAACCAGCACACTCGAAATCGCGGCCAGAATACTCTCATGCGAATCGGCAACCGTGTTCAGTCGGAAGTCAAAATGACTCAGGAACCAGACAATAATGGTCGCGATCAGGATCACGGAAAAAGCCCGCTGCAGGAAATCCTTTGACTTTTCCCACAGCAGCTGCAGCGTACTTCTGGGACTCGGGATGCGGTAATTCGGCAGCTCCATCACAAACGGCACCGCTTCGCCCTTGAACAGGGTATTCTTGAAAACCAGTGCCATCAGCACGCCCACGATAATGCCGAGAATATACAGCCCCGTAATGATCAGCCAGCTGTATTTCGGGAAAAACACCGAAACAAAGAAAGAATAAATCGGCATCTTTGCCGTACAGCTGAAGAATGGCGTCAGCAGAATCGTCATTTTGCGGTCACGGGAGCTCGGAAGCGTCCGTGTCGACATCACAGCCGGCACCGTACAGCCAAAACCGATCAGCATCGGAACGATGGATCGCCCGGAAAGGCCCAGCGCCCGCAGGATCTTGTCCATTACAAAGGCAACCCGGGCAATATAGCCGCTGTCCTCCAGCAGCGAGAGAAAGAAGAACATGACGACGATGATCGGCAGGAAAGAGAGAACACTTCCCACGCCCTCAAAGATCCCGTCGATCACAAGGTTATGGATCGTTTCATTGACGCCGCCATTGGTCATCGCCTTATCGACCAGATTCGTGAGCGCTCCAATTCCTTCCTCCAGAAACCCCTGCAGCCAGGGGCCAATAACGATAAAGGTCAGGTAAAACACCAGAGCCATAATCGCGATAAATATCGGGATGGCTGTATACTTTCCCGTCAGCAGCTTATCGATTTTCTGGCTTCGGATATGTTCCTTTGTCTCATGCGGTTTTGTGACACACTCACTGCAGACTTTCGTGATAAAGTCAAAACGCATATCAGCCATCGCAGCACTGTGGTCCATGCCGCGTTCCTTTTCCATCTGAAGGATAATGTGGTCCAGCATTTCCTTCTCATTTTGGTCCAGATCCAGTTGGTTGAGGATCAGCGTATCCCCCTCGATGATCTTCGACGCGGCAAAGCGAACCGGCAGACCGGCTCTGAGCGCATGGTCTTCAATCAGATGGATCACCGCATGAATGCAGCGGTGGACCGCGCCATCATGATCCTCAGGGCTGCAGAAGTCCTGGCGGGTCGGTTTTTCCTGATATTTTGCGATATGAATAGCATGCTTGACCAGTTCATCGATCCCCTGATTTTTTGCCGCGGAGATCGGGACCACCGGCGTACCCAGCAGCGCTTCCATCCGGTTCACATCGATCGAACCGCCGTTCCCGGTCACCTCATCCATCATATTGAGCGCGATGACTACCGGAATGCCCATCTCCAGCAGCTGCATGGTGAGGTAAAGATTCCTCTCGATGTTGGTGGCATCCACAATGTTGATGATTGCTTTCGGTTTCTCATTCAGGACAAAATTACGAGAGACCAGCTCCTCGCTGGAATAGGGTGACATGGAATAAATGCCGGGAAGATCCGTGATAGACGTATTATCATAGCCGCGGATCACACCGTCTTTGCGGTCAACTGTCACACCCGGGAAATTCCCGACGTGCTGGCGGGAGCCTGTGAGCTGGTTGAAAAGCGTGGTTTTGCCGCTGTTTTGGTTGCCAACCAGCGCAAAGATCAGTTTTTCACTGTCAGGAAGCGGATCGCCGCTGCCCTTGGGATGGAACTTTCCCTCCTCGCCCAGACCTGGATGAGCGTGCCTGACTTTCGTTTTCTTTTCTGCACGTACTGATTTTTCTGTCTGTTTCTCTTCGATTTCGATCTGATCCGCTTCAGCCAACCGCAGTGTCAGTTCATATCCATGCAGACGGACCTCCATCGGGTCACCCAACGGAGCATACTTCATGACTTTTACTTCCGTCCCAGGGATCAAGCCCATATCTAAAAAGTGCTGACGTAAAGAGCCGTCACCGCCAACTTTGGTGACGACTGCTGATTTTCCAATTTCCAGTTGTTTGAGCGTCTTCATGTTCACCTCACTGCAATTAGTATATACTAAAATCTTTTAGTAATAACTAATACAACAAAAAAAGTTATCGTTTCGATAACCCTATATAGTATAACGCTGTTTTCCGATTTGTGAGGTTCTTTTGATTCAGGATAATTCCATCCCGTCATCCATCCTGGCGATGAAATCCCGCAGGTTCTGCAGACATATCAGTGTTTGCTCTTCACCAAAGGCATTGATAATGTTTTCATTATTTTCGCTCATTTGCTGATAAAGTTTTTCCGCAAAATCACGTCCGGTTTCTGTGAGACGGATATAAGACCTGCGAAGATCATCGTTCGGGTGCTGCCTGAAAACGTAACCTTTGTCTTCCAGCTTCTTCATGATGTTCGCGACCCGCCCTGGAGTAAGTCCGAAATGATCAATAATATCGGTCGCAAAAACATCTTCTTCCTGCTGATTGAGCCAAAGAAGCACGCCTGACTCCCCGCTGGAGGAAAGCGCATTGGCGATCTGCGTAAGCTGTTTCGCATGATCGATATGGATCTGGTTCATTTCGTGGACGGTCTTTTGTATATCCATTTTCCGTTCTTCAAGTCAGGTTTATAAATGCTAACTATTAGTTTAATCTAACGATTTTTATTTGTCAAGAGGGAATTTTCAGGAAAAACGGATAATTTCATGAAAATGTAATTATTTGCCTGAATGACGCACATGGGGACAGGCACGCTTGTGTCGGCTTCGCGGCACAAGATGCCAGTCCCCATGTGCTCTATTCAAATTAGATTTTTTTTATTAATCGATCAAAGCGATGGCTTCAATTTCAACCTTTGCGTTTTTGGGCAGGCAGGCAACTTCCACGGCGGAGCGAGCCGGGCAGTTTTCGGTGAAGAATTCCGCATAGACACCGTTCATGGCAGCAAAATCACCCATGGACTGAAGGAAAACAGTAGTCTTGACCACATGCGCGAGGTCTGTCCCGGCAGCTTCCAGGATAGCCTTGACATTGGAAAGAGACTGACGGGTCTGCTCTTCGATCGTTTCAGCCATAACGCCGGTGGCAGGATCAAGCGGGATCTGCCCGGCTGTAAATACAAAGTTCCCCGCACGGATACCGGCGGAATACGGGCCGATGGCGGCCGGTGCTTTATCGGTTTTAACAACAATTTTTTCCATTTTCTTTTCTCCTAAATTTGTATTCAGAACGGAGCACATGGGGACTGGCGCCTTGTGTCGCAGTACCGACACAAGCGTGCCTGTCCTCATGTGCGTCGCTGGATTCTGAACACTTACTTTTCAGCGAATAATTTGATCAGCTCAAGCAGAACATCCCTGCTCTTTTCCATTCCCTCCAACGTCACATGTTCAAACGGCCCGTGAAAGGCATATCCGCCGGTACCGAGGTTCGGACAGGGCAGGCCCATAAAGGAAAGCGTCGCGCCATCGGTGCCGCCGCGGGTAGGCGTATGGAGCGGTTCCAACCCGACAGATTTCATTGCCTGGTCTGCATAGTCCATCAGCATGGGATACTGTTCGATGATCTCACGCATATTGCGGTACTGATCCCTGATCTCAACAGTTACCGTTCCCTCGCCGTATTTCTCGTTCAGCAATTCGGCGATATGCAGCATGGTCTGTTTACGGCCTTCGAAGAGATGCTTGTCATGTTCACGGATGATATAGTGACTGACCGCACTGTCCACGTCACCGGAAATATCGAGCATATGGAAGAATCCCTGATACTCCTCTGTGTTGCGCGGCGTATCACCAGCCGGCAGCATGCTGTTGAACTCGAACAGTACCAATCCGGCATTGACCATCTTCCCTTTGGATTCGCCCGGATGGATCGAGAAGCCATTGACCTTGACCGCGGCAGCAGCCGCATTGAAATTGTCAAAGCTCACCTCATTTTCCGGTCCGCCGTCAACGGTATAGGCGAAATCAGCACCAAAGCCCTTCACATCAAAATGGGCAGGACCTTTGCCGACTTCCTCATCCGGCGTAAAGGCAACGCAGATCTTCCCATGCGGCAGTCCTTCCTTCAGGACCTTCTCTACTGCGCAGAAAATAGCGGTCACACCGGCTTTGTCATCCGCGCCGAGCAGCGTTGTTCCGTCGGTGGTGATGAGCGTCCTTCCTGCAAGGGTCGGCAGCCAAGGGAACATGTCCGTGTCAAGTTTCCTTCCGCTTGTGCCAAGCTGCACATTCTTCCCGTCGTAATTCGGGATGATCTGCGGATTTACATTCTCTCCGCTGAATTGCGGAGAGGTATCCATGTGGGCGATCAGACCCAGAGCCGGTGCCGCTTCACAGCCCGCTGAGGCAGGAATGGAGCCATAAACATACCCGAATTCGGAGATATGCGCATCCTCGATGCCGATTTCTTTAAGGTCTGCACAGAGGATCTTCGCCAGGTCCAGCTGCCGTGCCGTAGTGGGCACCGTCTCCGATTCCGAATCGGAGGTGGTATAAACTTTGATATAACGTAAAAAGCGGTCAAGTAATTCCATGATGAATCCTTTTATATAATAAATCAGACTGTATGCAATTATAAGCTAAATCAAAATAGTTTATTATCAATTTTCGAAAGTATTTTATATGTGTTCGCTCATAAACTAAGCCCTAATTTGCTGCAAAACTGATTTGACACGATAAAATAGTAGAATAGCGACAGCTGGTTCCCCAGCTGAGCAGAAAGAGGACAGAATGATCAATATTGCAAAACCTTTGATGGGACCTGAAGAAAAACAGGCTGTACTGGACGTTTTGGATTCCGGCATGATCGCCTGTGGTAATGTTGTCAGTGAATTTGAAAAAGAATTTGCCGCATATCTCGGCATCGAATACTGCACCGCCACCACCTCCGGCACCACAGCACTGGAAGTCGGTCTGCGGGCATTGGGCATCGGCAAGGGAGACACCGTCATCACGACTCCGTTCTCCTTTATCGCCTCTACTAACGCCATCGTCTACACCGGTGCTATACCGGTCTTTGCCGAAATCGACCCGGACACTTTCCTTATCGATCCCGGCTCCATTGAAAAGGCACTGGAAGAGCACCCGGAAGCCAAAGCCCTGCTGATCGTCCATCTCTTCGGCCTTGCCTGCGATATGGACGCAATCATGGAAATCGTCCACAAACACAATCTGTTACTGATCGAAGACTGCGCACAGGCACACGGCGCGGAATGGAAGGGAAAGAAAGCCGGAACCTTCGGCAATGTCGGCTGCTTCAGCTTCTATCCCACCAAAAACATGACCACCTCCGAAGGCGGTGCCGTCGTCACCCATGACGCGGAAACCAACCGTAAAGCCCGCCTGCTCATCAATCACGGCATGGAAGTCCGTTATCATCACGACGAGATCGGCTACAACTACCGCATGACCAATATTGCCGGAGCCATCGGCCGCTGCCAGCTCAAAAAGCTCGACGGTTTCAACCAGACCCGCCGTGCTCATGCGGCTTACCTGAACGAACATATCGACAACCCGCTCATCGAAACTCCAATCGAACCCGAAAACGCGAAACACGTTTTCCACCAGTACACCGTCAAGGTCGCACTCGGTCACCGCGATGCCTTTCTCAAACATCTGGAAGCGAACGGTGTCGGATACGGCGTCTTTTACCCGCTCTCCATCCCGGAACAGAAATGCTATGAATCCATGGGGTTCCAGACCGAATGGCCGGTGACGGATACCGTCAAACAGCAGGTTGTTTCCCTGCCGGTCCATCCGGGCTTGACCGATGAAGAAGTCGCGGAAGTTGCCCGTGTGGTTAATGAATTCAGGGGGTAGGCATGAGCGTTTATATCGACCCGACTGCCCACGTCTCCGACAAAGCGAAAATCGGTGACGGAACGAAGATCTGGATCAACGTCCAGGTTCGTGAAGATGCCGAAATCGGCACAAACTGTATCATTTCGAAGGATGTTTATATCGATCATGCCGTGAAGATCGGCAATAACGTCAAGATCCAGAACGGTGTCTCCGTCTACAACGGCGTGACTGTGGAAGATGACGTCTTCATCGGTCCGAACGCGGCATTCACCAATGATTATTACCCCCGCGCCTGCAATCCGGACTGGGAAATTTCAGAAACAAAGGTGGAAAAGGGCGCATCCATCGGAGCCAACGCCACGATTGTCTGCCGCCATACCCTTGGCCGCTACTGCATGGTCGGCTCCGGCTCCGTAGTCGTAGATGATGTCCCGCCCTATACACTGGTCGTGGGCAATCCAGCCCGCCCAATCCGCAAAGTCTGCCGCTGCGGTACGCCGGTCGGACCCGACCTGGTCTGCCCAAAATGCGGCTTCGACCTCCATTCCGACGGAATCAACTGATATCTGACTTATAAAGTAACTGTTCAGAACGAAGCACGTGGGGACTGGCATCTTGTGCGGCGCAGCCCGCACGAGCGTGCCTGTCCCCATGTGCGTCTCTGCGGGTTCTGAATACCTTATAAAAATAAAAAAGGGACAGCGAAAACTGTCCTTTTTTGATAGATTTCATTATCTGTTGATTTGTTTTACAATCGTTTCTCTGGTTTTGCGCAGGTTGTTTTTAAGGACATCCAGGATCATCCCCGAACAGAAAAACATCAGCGACGCAATGTAGAGGAAGATCGACACGAACAGCGTCGGGAAACGTTCCACCAGATGCGTGACGGCATACGCATGCAGCACCGGGATCACGAGAACCGTACCCAGGACAAAACAGATCCCCGCAAGCACATTGAAAAACAGCAGCGGCTTGTAATCACGGAACAGCATGACGATCATCCTCAGTACACGGAACCCATCCGAAAAAGTGTTCAGCTTCGACTCACTCCCCACAGGACGATCGCGATACTCCACCGGCACCTCACGCACCAGATAATTCCCGTCCAACGCGAACAGCGACATCTCCGTCTCCACCTCAAACCCCTTGGAAAGCAGCGGATACTCCTTGACAAACCGCCGGTTCATGGCGCGATACCCCGTCATGATATCCTGCAGATTTCCGTCAAACAGATTGTTCACCAGCCACCGCACAAGTTTATTGCCAAAGTCATGGAAAGGCCGCTTGTTCTCCTCAAAATACGTCGTATTCAACCGGTCCCCGATCACCATATCCGCACGACCCTCCAGAACCAGCCGCACCATACCCGGCGCATCCTCGGCAGGATACGTATCATCCGCATCCACCATCACATAACAATCTGCCTCGATATCACGGAACATCGACCGCAGCACATTCCCCTTCCCCTGCTTATACTCATGGCGCACGATGGCACCCGCCTCTTCCGCGATTTCGGCAGACCCATCCGTAGAATTATTGTCATAGACATAAATATCAGCATCCGGCAGAACCCGCTGAAAATCCTTCACCACCTTCCCGATGGTCAAAGACTCGTTATAACAGGGGATCAACACAGCAGTCTTGCTCATCATTCCTCCTTACCCGATACCCAGCTTCTCAGCGATCCACGGCAGATAATAATACAGCGCACACAGCACGATCACAGTCGAAACCCCCGCAGCAATCAGCAGACTTCTCCGCCGCCGGTAGTGACGGATCGTACTCACCGCCTCATCCAGCGCACGCTTCTCAACATCAAGCAGCGCGATCATCGTGATCTTATCGATCTCATCCTCCACCTCATGAAAGCGCGAACTGCGGATCTTCCCCGGCGCCTTATAGCACGCATTGATCTGCTGCAGCGTCTGACGAACACGCGTCCGCCGTTCAAGCCACTTATTCTCCCTCGCTAACGTCGGCTGGATCTCGATCAGCAAAGGCGGAATCGTCTCATACAGCACCTTCCCCACCCTGCGGATCTGATACAGCGGCTCAACAGAAAACACCTCCTGCGGGAAATCGATACCAAAATCAAACTCAGTGATCATCTCAGCCCACCGCAGCACCTCATCCAGATACGTCAATGCGCTCAGATACGGATTCTCCCCATCCACCCCGATATCCTTCTCCAATATCAGCCGCTGGTGCTGCAGCTCCGTCTCCAACTGGAAAATTCCCTCAGCATCCGGCACACTCGTTGAGAAAATCTCATCCAGCCGCGCCACAATCGTATCCGTTCTGTTCCGGTTCGGGTCAAATATCCGCTGCACCTCCTGATATTTCCCATCCAAAACATCAATACGACCCTCAGCACCCTCCTTCATGGCACTCAGCCACCCCGGATAACTCTGCAGGTTCTCATTCGTGAATGAACTCAAAATCCTCTTCGCAGAACGGAAGTCCCCCATCCTCGCAAACCCATCCGCCTGATCGATCACCGTTCGCAGCGAACTGTACATCCGCTCAACCGCACCCAGCTCAGCCTTCATCCCCATGATATCCGACCGGTTATTATTGATCCAACTCCGCGCCTCTATCCGTTTGAGGATTTCACCCGCTTCCCCCAGACCCTCCGGTCCGGACAACAGCTGATTACGGAACGAAGTCTGCATCTGCGCAAACTCATTCGTCTCCTGATCAATCAGCTGATTCACCGCAGACTCAAGCTCCCCGATTTTCCCCAGCAGCTCAAGGTCCCGAATGTTCCGTTTATCCACCCGCTGAAGGCGCTCCCGTATATATCGGATCTGAGCCGCCCCCTTCTCATCCAAAACCACATTCGTACCGAAATCAGCGTCCAGGAAAGACTGCAGCTCCCGCACGTCTTTTTCTTCGTCTTCTCGTTTGGAAACGATGGACTTCTGAAGCTGCGCGCCTTCTACAGTATAGAAGAATTCCAGCGCCTGGCCGATCAGCTCCTCAGCCTTGATCAACTCATCCCGCTCAAAAGCCTCCCTCGCTTCACCGCGCAGCCGCTCTGACTGCTCAATGCGATACGCCTGTTCGATCTTATCAGCCAAAATCTGAACCTGCTGATCCTGCCGTTCTTCTTCGCTGATTTTATTATTGATGAAATCCACACCCGCAGCATAATTCCCCAGGTCATAGAACCCCTGCAAGCTCTCCAATATCAAATTGATCTGCCGCCCCCGGTCATTCCGCTGATTGAACCCCGTGATCGTCACCGAAATCTCATGCTGCAGTTCAGGGTTCCCGCTCTCCTGCGCAATGCGCAGCGCCCTTGCGAAATAAGCCCCCTTATCCGCCTCACTCGACTTATCCGATAAACCCGCACCTCTCCAGAACGAAGCCAACAGGCTCTTTACCGCACCCAGCTCATAAAGCGGACTCCCCTCCAGACCCTCAGCACTCTGTATCGCCTCCGAAGTCGGACCCGAAGCAGACAACGCCTTGAAAATATTGATCTGCTCAGCACTGTCATGAAGAATCTGCATCCGCGTCAAAATCCGCTGAATCGCCGCCACACTCTCCGGAGGCTGAACACCATCCTCGTCTCCGTAAAGTTCTGCAATGGACTTTCCCAGGCTCTTGGCGCTCTCCAGATCTCCGTCTGTACACACCAGCGTATTCACAGCCTGGTCACTCAGCCGCATCAACTCATCCATCATCGACTGAGACTTCCGCGAAACCCCCTCAGCCCGGTTGATCTTCTTCAGCTGCTTCGTCATGAAATCCTTCTGCTCATCCGTGCTGAAATAAGGCGTCACCCCATCCAGCCGCGAAGCAGCACCCTGCGGATCCCCCTTCTGCAGATCATTATCAATATCAAAAGCCGTCCGCTCCATCAGATAACTCACCGAAGCCCGATAACGCTCCGTAATCTCCTGATGCAGCTGTTCCAAACCCGGCGCATGCGGATCATCCTTCACACAATTGTCCAAAGTCGTTTTCCACGAGAACAACTTATTGATGGTGAAGTCGTCTTCGTTATAAAACTGCTTCCGGATTTCTTCGATTTCTTTCCGCACCCGCGCTCTGGTTTCCTGTGCTTCTTTCAGTTTCCCTTGTAATTTATTAATTTCATCGGAGACGGATGTCGGCAGCGGAACCTCACCGAGATAATCATCTTCACTGATGCCGGCGGGTTTACCTGTTTCTCCTGCCATCCGGATATTTGACTCAGCAGCGCCTAATTCTCCTTCGCGCAGTGCGTCCCAGGCTTGATGGCAATATTCTTCTGCCCGGTTCGCTACTTCGGCAAGGATATCGCTTTGTAAGCGCTGATTTTTTTCACGTAATTCTGCGATCCGCGCTCCTGCTTGTATGGCTTGTTCAGAGTCGGGTTCCATTTGTTCGTATTCTTGAATCAGAACCGTCAGCAGACGCGAATTATTATTGATCAGCACCCGCAGATTCTTATTCTCCGCATCCTCCAGCGAACGGATCGACTGCTCCAGACGGATGATCTCCTGAGAAGCCGAAGGCGTCAGCCGATACGTCCAGGACGAACCATCCGCCCGGACCATCATGCGGAGCAGAGCCTCCCGCTCCTCCTCCACATCAAACAGCTTGATTCCAATGGAACCCAGATCGAGTGTTTCATACTGATTCAGCAGTTCCAGTGCCCGCTGATATGCCGCCTGGCCTCCTGTTTCCCGAAGGGCACTGATCTCCTGCTGGATCCAAAGACCCTCACCCAGCATACCAGACCGCCGGCTCAACTCCTCCACACGGTCCCGGACCTCCGGATTCTCCACCCAGCCCGGATAAATATCCTTCGCCGCCTCCAGAGCATCCTCACCCTTCGCCTGATCGATTTCAACCGAAATATACCGCTCCGCCTCATCCAGCTTCTTTTCAGCCGCCCTGATCCGCGTATCATCGTCCTTTTTCTGCAGCTTCGTATTGATCCTGCGGTACGAAGGATGCGTGATCAGAATCTCCTGCGGGATCCGCGACATCATCATACGCGCCGTCACCGGATTCTTCTCACAATTCTCCTGAGCCGAAAACATCAGCTTATCATACCCCCGGTACTGCTCCAGAAGCCCCTTCAGTTCCTTCCTCGTCGGATCCGTGAGAACATTCTCATTTTTCGTCAGATCAACCTCAGCGGAACTCAGCTTCCACTTCAGGATCAGCCCGATAATCCCCTGCTTAACCGCCGCTTCTCTCTCCTGTTTATTCATGTTCCCACCCCCTTATCAAATGAAGAATGAAGAAGGAAGAAGGAAGCACGACGCACGTGGGGACAGGCACGCTTGTGTCGGCTTCGCGACACAAGATGCCAGTCCCCATGTGCGTCCCTAAAAGGCATTCCCGTCTAAACATCTTCACTCCCCTTCATTCTTCATTCTTACATCTTCATTCACTGCAGGTTACCCTCTACCACCGCCCGATCCAACCAGATCGAAAACGTCCCATGACAAAACGACTGCGCCGAATCCGTACAATCCGTCGCCGGAGCCGCCAGCGTAACCGGACCCGAAGTAATGAAGATCGGCTGCGTCTCACTCGCCACATTCGAATACAGCCGGATATACGTCTGCGTATTCACGTCCACATTATTCCCCATCGAAATCTGGCTCCGGCCGATATTAAACGTAACCTCCATATTCACCGTCCGCTCATCATACGACACGATCCGACCCGAAATCGGATGATTATAAGAATACACCTGACCCAACCTCGTCGAAAGCGAAGGCGAAGAATACAATTCCGTCGCCGCATTCAGATTCAGCGTCACATTCCGGCTCATCATCCCCTCCAGCCGCGCATCCGCCGCCGAAAGTGTCGGCACATCCGTCGGCACCGGCATATCCCGCTGAATCACAGCCTCCTCCTCAACCACCGGCGCCAACGTCGGGATCATCGTCGGTGTCGGGATATCCGTAGGCACCGCAGTCGGGAACACCGGCTGCACCGCCGCCGTCTGCGCGATCGAAAGCATCAAATTCTGATTATCACTCTGATTCACAGCAGCAGCCGTCCCCATATGGCTCAAACTCCTTTGCAGCTGCGTATTCTGCCGCATCGACGAAAGCAGCAGATACCCAGCGATCAAAACCGTCAGCAGAGCCGCCAAAAGAGCCCCTATGGAAAAGATCCGCATCGATTTGATAGATTTCTTCTGTTCCTGAATCGCATTCTTGGTGCGGGATAATTCGTCCTGGAGGTCAAACAGCTGGGTCCCGCGATTCTTGAAAGAAAAGAAGCGGTCACTCACCATCGCCGCAGATTTCGGACTGTTCAAAAACCTTGCCGTCTCCAGCTTCGTATCATTGGAACTCAAATCATTGAGCACCGAATCGATCACAGAAAGCGTCTTCTGATCCGCCTGTTCCTTCCGCTTCATCGCGATCTCATTATTCAACTGATCAAACGTATATGGAGACTCCGAATAATGCAGATTGATCACCTGATTGGCCGCCTCAAATTCCCCACGGTCGATAAGCGAACGGATATAGGTCAGGTTCTCCATATCCAAGCGCTTGCGCAAGATCTTGATCTGCCCCACCTTCTGAATGATCTCCGGCGGTTCCCCCGCGGTCTGCTCCTTCGCCAGGGAATAATAAATAGACTGAAAGATCTCGCTCAGCCGCGTCTTGATGATCGCACCCAGGTTCATTTCCCGATTCTCATACCTGATCGGGCAGGTATAAACAATTGGGGACACATTCTGGATCCAGTCAATCGAATCCACTGCCTCCTGGGTAACAAAATACTTTTCGGGACGGATATTTTGAGACCAGAGATCGATGCGGTCAACGAGTGTAGCAAGCAGGGGATCAAGCTGACGGCGAAACTCGGGGCTGTCAAGCAGTGCCCGGTTCATGCAGAGATCATTGAGCCGCTGGAAGAATCCGGTCGGCCGAAGCATGTTGAAATTATCGGTACGGTCAGCTTCAAGTTTGAGGTTAAGAGCTGTCTTGATGGCGTTTTCGACCATCGGATCAACGTCGCTCTGTCCGATCATATCATCACTGCTATTGGCAGCCGGTTCCGCTTTTACCTCTTTTGTTTCCTTCACAGGTTTTTCCGGAGCGGCGGATTTAGGTTCTTCTTCTTCAGCTTTCGGCTCATCTGTCGCCTTTTGTTCCTCTTCCTTCACCGGTTTCTGTCCTTCTTTGATGCCGTAATAAAGCTCTGAAAGGACCGGATCGGAAACACGCAGCGCGGAAGTGCTGAGTTCCTGAAGCAGCTGGGCATCGGTGAGTTTTTTGCTCTGGTAACGGTCGAGATAATCCCAGGCATTGATAGCCTGATGGATCGTATCAAGATACGTGCGGATGTGGTCGCGAAGTTCAGGTTGGGTTTGTCCCTGTGCGAGTTTGTTGGTTATGATGTTCTGAAGCTTCTCATAGGTATTGAGTGTACCGGGAATATCTTTATCCGCAATCGCTTTGACGGTAAGGTCAAACTCAATATGAGGAATCAGATCGAGACGTCCATACCAGGCCTGCGTGAATCGGAGTGCCGCGGCGATCCATGCCGGATGAGAAGTGATCGTGAGCTGCCGAATCGGGAGCGCGGTGGTAAGATCGCGAGGCGTGTTCTGCTTGAGAGCAGATTCGGCACGCTGGTTGAGTGAAGCGGTGTTCCCGCGGGCGTCAGACGAGTTTTGTGCGGCAAGCCGTGCCTGGTCGATCATCGTGATGATACTATCCCAGATGGTAACACAGCGGTTCTGAATGCGGAGCTCATTGAGCGATCCCGTGAGGATATCGCTGATGAGCGCCGCGTACTCCGTCGAAAGCGGAGGAAGCTCGCTGTTGAAGGTGCAGGTACTGAGCAGTGGGATCAGTGCTGTCCGGTCTTCTGTCTGAATGGGATAGGTAAGTTTCCCTTTGTTCTGAAGATCAGCCATTTTCTTCCCATAGATGATTTCAGGGATCATCTGGCAGTATTTGCGGATGTCATCGGCAAGCTGTGCCGGTTCCGCATTGGCGCGGGCAATGCCCCAGTCAATGAGCGTGATGCGGATCTGTCCGGCATGTTTTTCCCAGAAGAGATGTTCAAGCGGTTTGATATCAACGTAAGCGATCTTGTTCTTTGCGCAGGTGCGGAGGAGCTTAGCAAGAGCCAGAAGAATGGAAAGCCGGTCCGCAAGGGCATCCGGCAGCTGCCGTTCCGCGTGTTCTCCCGCCGCTGCTGTCTGGAGCTGGACAAGATTGTCCTCAGGCTTGAAAAGGTTGGTGAATTCCGCGTTGAAGCGTGTCGGATCATCCGTCACAATGGTAGGGACAGGGATATATCCGAGACGTTTGAGGGCATCAGGTTCCGTGAGAACCTCATTTTTGAATAACTGATTGATTTTTGGCAGGACGCGAAGCTCTCCGCCGCCATTGTCCTCGTTGGGTGTGACTTTGAGGTAATAACGGTCATGCGTATCGGTGTTCTCGAATTCATAAGCGAGAGTAGACCCGCCTTTTTTGTTCAGCCCGGTGTATTTGAGCGGTATGATCTTCGTCCTGTCATTTACACTGGTGATAGTGCTGATGAGTTCGTCGTAATAATGTTCGTTCATTTAAGCCTCCGTGTCTACGAGGTAGGTGAAGTTTTTCTGAGCGGTATCGAGGAGCAGCGCGGTGCGGGGAAAGCGGCGGGTTTTGATACCGGCCGTTCCGGGATTAATACCAAAACGCAGAGTGCTGTCTCCATAACTGATGGGCCGGTTCTGCATACTGAGCGTGAAGAGCTGCCACATGTTTTTCCGGCTGGAGAGGGAGTAGGTGAAATATCCGGGAATATGCGTATGCCCGAACAGGAAATGAGGCGTGGTAAGGTTCTGCGGATTGCCGAAAAGTCCGCGAGTGACAATGTTAAGGTCGCGGGGAAAAAGATAACATTCGCAGGGATGAGGCTGATAATCGCTGTTGCCGTGACAGGGATAAGTACACCCGTGAAAGAGTGTGAAGCTGTCTTCGATCTGTGTGGTTTGCTGCGTCATATATGCCAACATTTTCCTGTTCTCTTTTTCATCAAAAAGCTGCCGGCGCTGTGTAAGCTGGTCGGTATATTTTGACTGATAGGTTCCATGGTCCCGTTCCGGGTGGGTAAGCCAGTATTCCCAATTTCCCTGAACAGCGGGGCCTTTGTATTTCTCAATGATCCGGTAGGTGTCCAACACGCTCTGTGTAAGGTCATCGGTACCGGTAGCGTCATCCGAATGCCCGAAGAGATCACCGAGAAGCCAGATGTCATCAAATGCACCGGGAGTTCTTTCGGCAATACGAATGAAGTGATGAAGCGCACTGCAGTTTTCATGCAGGTCCGAAATAACAAGGTGACGGCTCAGAGGGTCCGCCTTTCCTCCGCACAGATAAGAGCGCGGTGAAGCATATCCGTCAGCAAGGCTGAAAGAGAATCTTCGTCCATAAAATTCTGCGAAGCGGAGACCATGGAACGGACTGCCGTATTGATCACATCCGCTTCAGGTTTCCGGTTCTTCAGCGCCTTTTCCAACGGGAACATACGCCGGATCTGAGCGGTTCCAAGCCGCATCCCGCCCCGGATGGCAGTGATCTTCCCGGCGGCATCCAGGCTCAGTTGAACCGCTGCCGCCGCATTCGGCTCTGTCGGATGATTCCAGACGCCGCACTTTCCAAACGCGGCACCGCATTTTGTTTCTTTCGGAATCTGTATGCTGATACGGGTGATCCATTCGTCATATTGCAGATCGTTGGCGCCGGTCTGGTTCCAGAAGCGGTCAATAAGCAGCTCACGGTAATCACTGTCCGTTTTGATGGTGAGTTTTGCGCCGCTCGCAAGGAGTGCGGCGGAAATATCGCTGATGCGGGGAGAAGCAATGCTGCCTCCAAGCGTCGCGCGGGACCTGACCTCCGGATCCGCAATCGCGTTTACGGCTTCGGCGAGCGCCGGGAAATGGGTTTTGATCAGAACGGAATCCGCAAGCGTCTGCAGGGTGCACAGCGGACCGATCTCGATGCGGCTGCCCTTTTGTTTGATGCTGTCCAACCCCTCCAGAGCGCTGATATCCACAAGATGAAGTGGTTCTTCTGTATTTTTATCAATGCCGGTACCGCCCGCAAGGATGCGGCTGTCCGGAATTGACAGCAGGGCTGAAACTTCCTGTATTTTCTGAACGGCAGTAATATCAATCGTCATTTAAATCCATCTCCTATAAACCTTCTTATATCATAACTCAAAATCAGCGAACGGGATACCCAAAAATAAAGAATTACGATTTCTGTATAGAATACTTTGTTTTTTCGTCACCACTCAAATAACGAGCTATGAAACACAAACATGATAAAGGTTATAATTTTCACCTGACATTTATCAGGGAGATCATTCTTCGCACATGAAATCAAAAAAGTACATTGCCGATTTTGTTTTATTTATCGCCTCCATGATCTGGGGGCTTGGATATATTTTCCAGAAAATCGGAAATGAAACCACCGCACCGCTGACCTTCAACTGCCTGCGTTATCTCATCGCCGCGCTTGTGCTGGCTTACATCGCCCGTTTCCGCTATCCGAAGGGAGAAGGATTGAAATACACCATGCTTTCCGGCGCTGTGATGATCGTGGCAGGCAATATGCAGCAGATTGGAATGCAGACAGCCTCCATCGGCAATGCTTCCTTTATCACCGCCATTTATATCGTCCTGGTTCCCTTCCTCAGCGGGCTGATCCTGCACCGGAAAGTTAAACCCCATCACTATCTTGCCGCACTGATTTCCCTGGTTGGGCTGTATTTGATCACAACCGGCGGCAAAGGCCTGGAACGCATTTCCAAAGGCGATCTGATCGTTTTTATCGGATCGATCTTCTGGGCATTGCAAATTCTCTGCGTCGACAAAGCCGTAAAGCTCTGCGACCCGGTATCCTTCACTGCCGGAGAATTCCTGACCGCAGCCGCCCTTCAGGTAGTCATCTGGCTGACGCTTGGACGGCATGACACAACCGGATTGGAGCATAGCTGGCCGTACGCCCTTGCCTCCGGCGTTCTGGTGCTGGGGATCGCCTTCATCATGCAGTCTTACGGACAGAAAAATACCAGCGAGACCGAAGCCTCCATCATCATGGGACTCGAATCCGTTTTCGGTGCGCTTTTCGGAGTCATCATCTATCACGAACAGCTCGGCTCCATCCAGCTCATCGGCATGGCACTCATCTTCGCCTCTGTTCTGCTCGTAGTTTTGAAAGAATAAAAAAGGGCACCGGGAAAAGCCCGATTCCCGCATCCATTGCCTGCTGCAATCGAGATAATATTTTCAGACTAATCAGTGCTGCAAAACTCCTGTTTTGCATGAATAAAAAAATATTCAGATCGTAACTGTTCAGGATGATGCACAACGTTTTCCCATGATATCTACCACGCCCTCATCGGCTTTATGATAGATCGAAACACCGGGTATTTTTGTCGTAAAAATGGCTGTCATTGTCTGGAAACCGGACTTTTCAGAAAAGCGTTTCATTCTGAGATCCGGAAACACTATCTTCAAATGGTCGTAGTGCCGGTTCTCTTTGACCGGATCTTATGATGAAGCTTGTTGAAATTATGTCCAAAAGCAATCAGGATCGTCAGAACTGATGCGGATGCCTTACCGCTGCAGCGTACCAGCGGTACTGTCTGAAATCCATATCTTCTTTCACGATTGCGAAAGAGCCTTCTGCCTGAATGGAACGGCTGCCCCGAACTGTGTGCCATAAATCAAGGGGACAGTTCCGCCCAGCGAAACCGTCCCTCTCAAAAATTTCGCTGATCAGAAAATCAGCTGATGTTACAAATCAGAAGACTGCCCCGTATTTGGGACAGTCTCCTTCTATTGATAATTATTGGGTCTTGATTTGTTTGCGGCAGTCCCGCAGTGAGTTAAAGGAACCGGATCAGACGGCTCAGGACAGAGCCGGCTAATCAATCAGGCTTCTCCGGGTTTAATCTGCCGCGGAATCGAACGGCACGGCGGAAATCACACGCCGTGCGGCGTATCCGCCGGATTCGGCCTCATCTTCACAGGTAAGCAGCGTCAGGGCATTCGGATAGCGGTTAACAATGGCTTCAAACCCTGATACGTCATCATAGGCGATTTTTTCACTGGCTGAGACAATAAATGTCTGCAACTTATCGTGAGCGTCCAGAATAAAGATCCTGTCCCCTTCCGTGAGCGAACTGACCAAAGCAAACGGTCCGGCTGCAACGGCGTTCAGATGGTTATGACCGGTAAGGATGCAGTGTCCCTGTCCCGGAGCATCAGAACCATCCAAAAGTCCCACATTATTTTCAAGCCCTTCTACCGGGTAATTGCTGCCGTCAAACGGTACACGGACGATCTCAGCCTCTACCGATATGGAAGGGATCATCATGGTAAATCCGCCGGGTTCATATGTCTTCACTTTCCCATCAGACGGAAGCGCCTGCGATGAACGTGTGGAGAAACCGGTTTTCGGCAATTCTCTCAGACCCGGATCAAGACGGAAAAGTGACCATCCCGGATGAGGTCCCGGCTGAGGTCGCTGCCAGGTGTTGAGGATAACCGTAATTCCATCGGATACTTCAATACCCGTCTGATAGTTCAGCTTCAGCAGTGACTGCTGTCCGACTGTGTAAACAGGACGTTCCCCCGCTATGAAACGCGGCAGATGTTCCAGCGTGATCTCATAGATATTATTTTCCGCATCCTTCAGGCGCAGCACTGCGTCCGGCATATTTTCAGCGGTGAACCGGTAAGAAACTGTTCCGGATTCATCATCAGTGGTTTTTTCGCTCAGACTGATATTACCCCAATCGGCCGCTTCTCCGTTTATATACAGGATCAGTAAAGATATATAATCTTTCGGAGCCGGACGTTTACCGTGAGCATTATTGTTGTCATTCCAGACGACATGTACCCGAAGCGGATCGTTATAAGGGTTCAGTTTATTGGTCAGCTCAAAGCCTTCCGTCATGCTTCCACGAACTTCAGGCAGATAATCTCCGTCGGGCTCCTCTGACACGCTGTATGTCACCACTTCCCCGTCGATATATTTCGGGAGCGTCTTGAATGTCACAAGATACTTACCATCATGGGCGTCTTCAAGAGAGGCAAAGGTTCCGGGATCCTCCGAAAAGCTGAACAGGTAGAGGTCTGTCCCATCGTCACCTGTTGTTTTTTTGACCTGCACGGGATCTCCCAATGCATAGCTGTCACCATTGGCAAAAAGCCTCAGCGATGCCAGAAATGCCGCGGGATCCTTTTTCAGCCCATATTCAACAACCTGATTGTCCCAGGTCTTCTTTATCGTAAATTCTTTCGCAGCCTCTTCGCCGATGAACAACCGTGAAGCATCATCTAACGTTATGGCTCCGCCGGCACCAAACGATTGTCCCCTATTATCTGAATTTGAACTGTTTTTCGTAAAAACAACAGAGGCCCCGTCATAGTTCCTGACCGTCGGATCCGCGTTGATGACCATGCCGCCCTTGGGTGAATACCACCAATTGTCACCGAAATTGACCTCAGTTTTATTCCATCCAAAATCATAGCCATTAAACATGGTCTCCGAAAGTTCATAGGTATCAACACCTCGTTCGTCTGCATAAATATCTTGTTTTGGAGGATATTTCGTTTCATTTTTTATAGTATTATCATAAATTACGGCTCCGTTCCTGGGAAAAATTTCCAAACGGCTTCCTAAAGAAAGGGAAATAGCTCCGCCGACATTAGCGCCTTTATTCTCTACAAAGGCGGCACGACTCATATAAATATTCCAACCCGGTGTATAATCAGAATTTTTGGCATAAATCGCACCGGCTTCTCCTGTTTCCGTAGAACTCTGATTTTCCTTAAATACCGCGGAATTGATCCGGAGCACCGGCTGCAGATTTTGATTACTCTGTCTATTCAGGTATATAGCCCCTCCGCCTTTTTGTGCAGTGTTTTTTTCAAAAAGTGCATCATTGATCGTGAACCGGGAAGCTTTCGATCCAGTTGAAAACACGCATACGGCACCGCCCATGTTGGCTCTATTATTTTGGAATTTTGTTCCGTTCAGCGTCAAATCTCCGCTTTTGACATAAATTGTTCCGCATACGTCAGAATTTAAAGGTGATTGGTTGTCCGCAAAAAGAACCTTTCCAATTTGGATATTTGCGTTTTCCGCATAAATTACACTTCCGTCTGCCCTGCCGGAATTATTACGAAAAGATGAACCGTCAGCAATTTTAAGGCTTCCGCTGTTGATATATATATGTCTTAAAAAGTGACTTGTATTTTCCGGTCCAATGAATTCCGATTCGCCTTCAACAACGACATCCGTCTCCTCGGCATATATCATTCCCGTATTCGTCCGCACGCTGCTGTTTCCATCAGATTTGATATTCACCGCGTGAAAAGAAGTATCCCCAAAAGCCGATACGACACCGCCCTTGGAAACAACACAATCCTCAAATGTCGAATCCGTCAGCTGGACCCTTGAATTGACAGTGCTGATGATCCCGGGATATGAAGCCGAAGCGGAATTTACAGAAACGGAGACATATGAAGAATCCATCGTAAGGTATCCGTCGGTGACACGCAGGTAATTCCCGCTGGTGCTGGTATTGGTTCCCAGAAGCCTGGATTCATTTATGATCTGAATTTCTCCGCCGTCAATGAGAATGAAAGCATCGTCATTGGCAGTGTTCGGGGCATCAAAAATGCTGTTGTCAATGATCAGTTTTCCGCCGGCTTCCACTTTTATTGCAGTCCGGCTGCCAAAGGTTTCCAGATGGAAGTAGCTATCATTTGTGATTTTTAAAACACCGCCGCTTTTTACCGTGATCACCGGCGATTCGGTTGAAGAAGAAGAATAGCTGATGTCCTTATTGCCCCATTCAACCTCATCCGAAATGGGCATCGGAGCAGAGATCGGGAACAATTCCCTGGCATAAACCTGCCCGGTATAAACACAAAACAGGCAGAGTACAGTCACTATGAGCACCATAAACTTCTCAAGTGTTTTAAAACGTTTTTTTCCCTGAATAGTACAAGAAGAAAGCATTAGGACCTCCTGATTTACATTCATAACAGAATGCTTAATGATTTTTCTGTGGAAGCATCAGTCTCATTAACGGCTGCAGTCTAAGCAGACTGTACACTTTTTCCTGTAAAGCTGTCCTTTTCTTTTCAGCCGGGTCATAAGACCTTCCCCCTTTAAATATCTGATGCAATTACTATGCCATTAATTAAAAGCTCCCGTAAATGCAGATTTCCGCAAAAAAGACATGTACCCACCTTACCAGCAGCACCGTTTTTCTGTTCGGCTGTTCAACAATGACGGTAACTGCCGCAAGCGAAGAATTTTTCCGGGTATCAAGGCTCATGGAAGTAATCTTTGCGTCTGATGTGTCTCCACCCAGAAACAAGGACATCAGCCGCGGTTCCATCGTAATTTCTCTTTATAACACCAAAGTTCACTGAAATTCATACCTGAAACTAAGAAAATCCAATGTATAATGATAGTAAGTGATTTAAAACAAGGGAGTTCATCATGGATATCAACGAGGTATTTACGAAGTGGCTGCAATTTGTTACCGAGCAATATGCTGCAGAAGCACCGGACCTTCTTGAGGAATTAAAAGCCCTCGATCCGGTAAAAGACGCGGAAGAGATTTATGACCGCTTTTACACCTATCTGGATTTCGGCACCGGCGGGCTGCGCGGTGTATTGGGTGCGGGAACAAACCGCATGAACATTTTTATTATCCGCAAAGTGACGCAGGGGCTTTGTGACTATCTGCATTCCTCCGGTGATCCGCTTTCCGTTGCGATCGGCTATGACAGCCGCATCAAGAGCGATGTGTTTGCCCGGGAAGCAGCCTGTGTTTGTGCCGGCAACGGAATCACAGCCTATCTTTATCCCCGTCTTGTCCCGACTCCGGCGGTCAGCTGGGCAGTCCGTTATTACAAATGCGGCGCGGGTATCAACATCACCGCCAGCCATAATCCATCAAAATATAACGGTTACAAGGTTTATGGTCCGGATGGCTGCCAGTTTCCGCCAGAAGGCGCCGCGAAGGTTCTCGCAGCAAGTCAGAAAACCGACGAGTTTTTCGATATCAGGAAAATGGATTATGACAAAGCCATTGAAGAGGGAATGATCAAAATCATCCCCGATAAATGTCTCGAAGATTTTGTTGATGCCGTTCTGGCACTCCGCCCGGGCAATGACGTCACCAAACTGAAGCTGGTCTATACTCCGCTGAACGGCGCCGGTCTGGAATGTGTCAAAATGCTGCTGAGCAAGATGGGCGTGACCAACGTCACCGTCGTTCCGGAACAGGAAAAACCGGACGGTCACTTCCCGACCTGCCCGTACCCGAACCCGGAGATCCGTGAAGCCATGGAACTTGGCTTGAAGCTTGTCCGCGAAAAGGATGCCGACCTGATGATCGGTACAGACCCGGACTGCGACCGCATGGGCGCTGCCTGCCCGGACGGCAAGGGCGACTACCGCCTCATCACCGGCAATGAAATGGGCGTCCTGCTTCTGGATTACCTCTGCCGCTACCGCACGGAAAAAGGCACCATGCCCAAAGATCCGGTTGCCGTGACCACCATCGTTTCCACCGATATGGTCACCCCGATCGCGGAAAAATACGGTGTGGAACTGCGCCGCACCCTCACCGGTTTCAAGTTCATCGGTGAACAGATCGCGCTGCTGGAATCCGCCGGCCATCCGGAACGCTACATCTTCGGCTTCGAAGAGAGCTACGGTTACCTCTCCGGCCCGCACGTCCGCGACAAGGACGCTGTCAATGCCGTGATGCTGTGCGTGGAATGCGCTGCATGGTACGCATCCCAGGGCATGACACTGCTGGATGCCATCAACAAGCTGTATGACGAGTACGGCTGGTTCCGCAATGAACAGATCAATAAGGCTTTCGAAGGCGCCGAAGGCATGATCCAGATGGGTAAGGTGATGGATTCCCTGCGCAACGATCCGCCTGCTGAAATCGGCGGAGACAAGGTGACCGGCCGCATTGACTATAAGAATGACAATACCGGCCTGATCAAGTCCAACGTACTGGAATTCCGCATGGACAGCGGCGCGAAAGTGATCGCCCGTCCGTCCGGCACCGAACCGAAGCTGAAGCTTTATCTCTCCGTCAAGGGCAAGAATGAAGCTGACTCCCTGCAGAAGATGGCTGCGCTCCGCGAAGCCGCCAACGCTTTGCTGACCAGCAGAATGTAATTATTGCTGTCATCAGACATCCGGCATCTAATAGGATGATCAAAACTACAGGTTTTTGACAATCAAAGAGGAATAAAAAGGTTCCAGAAAGATCTTTTTATTCCTCTATTCTTTCCCTATTTATCAGTCTTGTACAGGGACAAGCCCGGGACCGGCAGAACAGTATTGAACCTGTCCCTGCCTGCAAGGGAAAAACTCCTGATTTTCTGCAAACAGCAGACACCAAAAAACTGAATTCCATCAATAACAAAAAATGTGTGCTTTGTCCTGAATCGCCTGCTCTCAGGTGGGAATGGGGTAAAATTTGAACTGCTTTGGACATAACAAAGAAAAGAACTCCGGGATTGCGCCGCAGCAAAAAAATGCTGTCCTCGTGTGCCTTGCCCTGAACAGTAACGAAAAGATAAAGAAAAAGGACTCTCATGGAAAATATGGAACGACTCAACCCACAACAGGAACAGGCTGTCACCGCCGGGAACGGCCAGACACTGGTGATCGCCGGACCGGGCTCCGGTAAAACCAAAGTGCTCACGCAGCGCATCGTCTACCTGATGCGCACGATGGGCATCCGCCCGTACAACATTCTCGCGGTCACCTTCACTAATAAAGCCGCGAAGGAAATGGTGACCCGTATCGAAGCCACACTGGGAGAAAGCGTTCAGGGATCCATGTGGATCGGGACCTTCCACTCCGTCTGTGCCCGCATTCTGCGCCGGGAAGCCGGAGCGATGCCCTTTGACAGCAATTTTGTCATCATGGATACCGATGACCAGCTGTCGCTCATCAAACGCATCATCAAAGACCTGAATATTGACGAAAAATCTTTCAAGCCGAACGCGCTGCACAACGCCATTTCCAGCGCCAAGAATGAATTGCAATTCCCGGAAGATATTCCCCGCTCCAATTACCGCGAGGAGACGCTGTATCGGGTCTACGAACGCTACCAGCGCGAACTGCTGGCGAGCAATTCAATGGACTTTGACGACCTGATGCTCTGGGCGCACAAGCTCCTTTCCGACAACCCGCAGATCCGCGACAATTACCGAAAGCGCTTTCATCACATCCTGGTGGATGAATTCCAGGACACCAACACTGTCCAGTACCAGCTGCTGAAGCTCCTTGCCGGACCGGATGGCAACCTATTCGCTGTCGGCGATGAAGACCAGTCCATTTACCGCTGGCGCGGCGCGGATTACCGCAATATTCTGCAGTTTGAGAAGGATTATCCCAACTGTCAGAAGATCCTGCTGGAACAAAACTACCGCTCGGTCCAGAACGTCCTGGACGCGGCTGGCGGCGTGATTGACCGCAATAAGAACCGCACACCCAAAAAGCTCTTCTCCGACCGGGGTGCCGGTGAACTTATCGGCCTGTATGAGGCCGAAGATGACCGGGACGAAGCCCGCTTTGTGGCGGACACTATCAAGCAGCTGATCGACAATGGAAACGCGAAGGGAGGAGATTTCGCGGTCCTTTACCGAACCAATGCACAGTCCCGCCTGTTTGAAGATGCCTTCCTCTATCGCGGAATGGCCTACCGTCTGGTGGGCGCTCAGCGTTTTTACGGACGGCGTGAAGTCAAGGACATGATCGCCTATCTGCGGCTGGTGTTCAATCCATCCGACCAAATCAGCCTTGCCCGCGTGATCAACGTACCAACCCGCGGGATCGGGCAAAAGGCACAGGAGAACCTGAACCTGGCAGCTTATGAAACACAGAAATCCTCCGGCGCGGTCCTACTGGACCTCGGACGGCTGGGACCGGAATCTGTTTACTGGCCGGAAATGGGACGCAGCGCCCTGCCGCTGGCAGATTTCGGCGCGAAACTGATGGGCTGGCGTGAGCAGATGAGCAGCGATCCCTCTATCGTAAACCTGATGGACCGCATCATCCGCGAGACCGGTTACAAAGACTGGCTGGAAGCTGACAACGACGGTGAGGATGACCGCTGGGACAACGTGGAAGAACTTCGGAAAATGGCTTACGATTATGAAGAGCGCGGTATCTCCGAATTTCTCCAGAACCTGGCGCTGGTCTCCGATCAGGATACCATCTCGGAAAACCCGGACTGCCCAACCCTGATGACGCTGCACGCGGTCAAGGGGCTGGAATTCAACCGGGTATTCATCATCGGGCTGGATGACGGCATCCTGCCGCATTCCCGCTCTTTTGACGATCCGGAGGAAATGGCGGAGGAACGCCGCCTGTTTTACGTCGGCATCACCCGGGCAAAGAATTCGCTCACCCTGGTGCGTGCTGAACAGCGCATGTCTTACGGACAAACCGAAAGCATGATCCGCTCCCGCTTTATCAACGATATTCCGCAGGATCTGATTCGTCCGCTGAATGAGAATACTGCCGCCCGCATGAACCGGTCAGCCTCACAGCGCGCGTCCCGCTGGGAAAACAGCCCGAGCTGGAGCCGCGGCATGTTCAGCGCGGCCTCTTCGGGAACTTCTACCTACACCAGTTCACGGGAACCGATCCGCCGCACAGGTTCCGCGATCACGACCAAACCGCCGGCCGCCAAATCCGCACCGAAGGAGAACGTTCAGACGGAATTCCACGCGCTGGACAAGGTCCGTCACTCCTCCTGGGGTGAAGGTACAGTGCTGGAGAGCAAGATCGAGGGAGCTGACGAGATCGTCACCATCCAGTTCAAGTCCGTCGGACTCAAAAAGGTCATCGCAGGGATGACGAAGCTGGTGAAGCTCAATAAGCCGATTTAGGGGGTAGAGATTAGGTGTTAGGTGTTAGGGGTTAGCAGTAAGGGCAGGTTTTCCGAAGAAACCTGCCCTTATTTATCTATTCAGAACCCGCAGCAACGCACATGGGGATAGGCGAAGCTCCCGCTCTGTTTATACAAGGCGAAGCCGGTTCCTTGCAGAGCGGGTCTTGTGCGGGCCGCGCCGCACAAGATGCCAGACCCCATGTGCTTCATATAAAAAGATACATAAGCGTTTAGTTGACTTCCGCGCGTACGAAAAGGTACTCGAAGTCTTCACCCTCTTCAGCGGCGGGGTCCAGCTCAAGCATGCCGTTATCACGGCCCATGAGTGTTAGCACAGAATCTTCATAAAGCATTGTGATCACGCCATCGGAATACAAATAAGGCAACTCGACCGGTTTTTCACGGTTCAGGCTGAGCACAGCCGTATCTTCACCAATCGAAATTGTCCCGTTGATGCCAAAGCCTTCGACGGGAAGATACACTCCATCAGCAAGCAGCCCGTTCAGGGTCCAATCGCCAAGGAAAAACGCGATATCTGCCTGGATATCCACCATACCAATCGAAGCAGGGTCAGCAGCTTTCCGTTCCAGCGTCATGGTATTTCTTTCGGTACCTTTCAGAACCATTTCACCATTATCCGTAAACTCCGAGAAAGTGAGTGTCTTACCTTCCTCATCTGTAACAGAAAAACCCTCGTCTGTGAGCTGCCAGGTGAAAGATTCCGAAGTCTCTTTCCCATTGGCGTCCTTCATAACAAGACTGCCGGTGTTATCTTCGTTGAAGATCACAGTCTGTTCCATACCAAGGTCTCTGTAATCAACACATACGTTTCGCTCGCACACTTCATTAACGTACCAGGTGCCGAAGAAGCCATACTGATATTCCTCTTCGGTATCCGCCGCAATATTGAAGAAAGTGGTTGTCTCGTTTTCCAGCAGAGCTTTCAGGCTTTCTTCATCCACGGATGTACCATTTCCCTCTTTCGGGAAGAAATTTTTGGTGAAGTCTTCGATATCAGCCGCCATCTTTTCCCGCTCTTCATTGAGCGTGGCTATGGTTGATTCATACTCCGCGATCTTCGCTTCATATTCCGAGACAATACGATCCTTCTCCTGCTGAGCTGCCTGCAGCTGTGCTTCTGCTTCGGCAATTTTCTCATTCTTTTCCTTAGTTAACGCATGGAGAGCATCCTCGGCTTCTGCGAGCTGCTTGTCTTTTTCTTCCGTGACAGCTTTCAGCGCGTCCTGTGCTTCGAGGATTACCGCATCCTTCTCTTCGATAACAGCAGCCAACTTGGCTTCCGCTTCGGCGGCCAGTCTGTCCTTTTCCTGCGTAACTTCCGCCAAAGCCTGCTGAGCGGAGGATACCTTGTCGTTTTTGTCTTTGGTCACGGCATTCAGGGCAGCATCGGCTTCCGCGAGTTTGCTGTTCATCTCCTCTGTCGCAGCGGTCAAACTGCTTTCCAGTTCAGCAATTTTCGCGTCCTTTTCACCGGTTGTTTCCAGCAATGCTGTCTGCACAGCTGCCAGCTGATCATTTTTCTCTTTGGTAATTGCGTTGAGCGTGGTTTCAACTTCAACGATTTTTGCGTCCTTTTCAGCAGTCACAGTTTCAAGCGTCTTTTCAAGTTCTGTTTTTGCATTATTCACATCTTCCAGATTTGTCTCGAGTTCGGAAATTTTTCCGTCTTTTTCCGCAGTCACTGTCTCGAGATTCTTTTCAAGCCCTGCTTTCGCTTCATTCGCGTCCTCCAGATTTGTCTCAAGTTCAGCAATTCTGGTATCCTTCTCAGCGGTCACCGCGGCAAAACGTTGTTCAAGTTCATCGATCTTTTTGGCTGCTCCAACAAGATTCTCGGAAACCTCCGTGATTTTCGCATCCTTCTCTTCCACGACCTGTGCGTGTGCCGCTTCAAGCTCTGCCATATGTTTGTCGGCATCGTCAACAACGGATTTCAGGGTTTTTTCCGCTTCCAGAATAACATTCTCTTTTTCCTCTTCGGAAGCTTTCAGATCAGCCTCAGCCTCAGCCAGGAGCTTGTCTTTTTCCTCCGTGAGTGCCTTCAGATTGGCATCGGCTTCGGCAAGCTGCGTCTCCTTCTCTTCAGCCAAAGATTTCAGCGCGGCTTCGGCATCAGCTTTTTCCTGTGTCAATGACGCCACACTTGCCTCAGATGTGGCAAGCTGTGATTCCAGTGTTTCTATCTTCTTCTTATTGCAGCCTGTCAACACAGGCAGCAAACAAAAAATAAAAGCAAGGACAATTAAACTTTTCTTCATATCCGCCTCCAAATTTAAGTTAAATGTATCTATATTGTAACTCTTCAGGACGGAGCACATCTGGACAGCTTTTTTACTGCAGCACAACCTGTGCAAAAAAACTGTACTGTGTGATGCGTCACCGGGTACTAAATAAAGATAATTAATCTATTTTCAACTATAACAAGCATTTTTGTGATTTACAAGATGACTTTTGTAATGTTTTTTTGTAATGGACGGTTATGATTCATCCGTCAGCCAACATCGCTGTGATGCATCACGAGTACATTTCCGGTCCTTTTCAATGTGGATAGAGCAGCGTGTGTTCCTTCCCGTCAAGGGTATATTTTATTGTGAAGGTATCCGGATCAATGCTGACGTCTTCAGCGTCTCTGAGCCTCGCCACCCGCCGGAACTGCTCGTTTTTGGTCTGATCAAAGGCGTTGAGATCATCGGAAGTCAGCAGAACAGAGCCGAAAAGGGCATTCACAGCTGCGTGATAAGCCTTCTCCCTGCTGCTGAGAAAAATATTCCTGTCCCTCAGGAAAAAAACATCCGGGTCGCTGCCATATGCCCGGCCGTTGAGCTGGCGGCGGAAAATCGTGTTGTCGATCGACTGCCGCGTGGAAACACGCTCCCGGTGAATGCCCCGCATCAACAGGATATCATCCCAATCCAGCCCTACATCACTGCCTACCCGGCAGTAGTCCACCAATCCGAAAGCAGGCATCACCGGGACACCGCAGCCAAGGATCAGCCTGTCCCGGCACAGCTCACGCAGAAAGGTAAGTGCCCGGATCATCCGTCCCGCACGGGATTCTGAGTAAGGAACATCCTCCGAGAGCCCGTGATCTCCGGTGGCAAAAGGTGCCGCTGCATACAAAAAATCCAGTTTCACCAGGTCAAAATCCCACTCATCAAAGATCCGTGCGAATACGCGGGTCAGGTAGTTCTGAAAATCCGGATGATCGATATCGAGCGAATAAAACCCGCCCCAGTTCGGTCCGTTTTTCCAGGGTTTCCCTTTATACAAAAGCAGCCAATCGGGATGTTCTCGGTAGATCCGTGACTTTTTTTCACAGACAAAAGGGGCAAGCCACAGACCGGCCTGAAATCCTGCCGCGTGAATATCCCGGACAAGCCCTTCCATCCCGTTCGGGAACTTCTGCCTGTTGACATTTTCCCAGTCCCCGACATAAGGTTCCCAACCGTCATCGATCTGGAAAAGGTCACCGGGGTCAAAGATTTTCTCCGCACCTGCGAGATCATCCCGGATCGTCCGTTCATTGATTTTCTGATAATGGTTATACCAGCTGGAATAGCCCTTAATCGGAGCAGCTGCTGAGGAGATTCCCATCGCCTCAAACCAGCTGTCAAAAACCTCCTGCTCGCTGCCTTCGGCATAAAACAGTTCAAAGGCGTTGAAAGACGGTCCGCCTGCCGCGACGCCGATGCAGTCACGCTCGATCGTCAGCAGTTCCTTGAGACTGTTATAGGAAAAAATGGTGTATCCGGGTTTTTCATTGAGAGAAGCAAACAGCCGGTAATGGCTGCCGTCACGAAAGTAGCAATAAGAAAAACCGTGCAGGCTGCCTTTTTGATTGGGGTAATGAACAAAATGATAGTCTGCAAAATGGTCCAGCGCCAGGGCTTTTACAACGAACTTCGGTATTCCCTTCACACCGCGGATCCGGCTCTCAGGTGAAAATTCCGGGCAATGAGTCCAGGTCTGAAAACCATTGAAAAACAGCTTTGGAGAAGGGGGGACGGAAAGGAAGGCCTCAGCACGGGTGATCACTTCATCCGGCGTTGTTTCAACCGAAATGATATTCCTGCCGGGAACAAACTCCCGGGTACCGGTTTTATCATTGACGTGCCATTCCAGTTTCATAAAATAATTATACTGCCAAAATTTTGTGGTATAATGTTGTTCGTATTCGAAATGATGCGAGGATTTGCAGCATTTAGATAAATTTGTCATGTCTCTGTGCTGCATACACTTTACACGTTTTGCAGACTGTGCTATAATCCACTCTCGCGCACTTCGGTGCATGATACTGTAAGGAACCTGCTAAAAGGTTAAGGTGTAATAAAAATGTCAGATATTTTACGAACTATTGAAGCTCCGGTTAATCCGAACATCCCTGATCTGCTCCCCGGCGACCAGGTCTCCGTTCATGTAAAGATCAAGGAAGGTAACCGCGAACGTATCCAGGAATTCAAGGGCATCGTCCTCTTCACCCATAACAATGGCACGAATTCCACTTTCACTGTCCGCCGTGTTGCGTCCAACGGTATCGGTGTTGAACGTACCTTCCTGACCCGTTCTCCCCGCATCGACAAAGTCGTCGTGGAACGCCACAGCAAGGTCCGCCGCGGCCGTCTGTACTTCCTGCGTGATCGCAGCGGTAAGAGCGCCCGCCTCAAGCAGAAGTTCTAAACCCCGGGCGATTACAATATTTTGTGTTATAAAAATGCCTTCCGAGCGGAAGGCATTTTTTGTTACCAATGTAAATCTTCAAAATAAAACACTGCACTTCAAAGCAGCACCCAAGTGTTGATTTATAATGAAAATTGACTCAGGTATAATGAGTAAAACGTAGGCGTCAAATAGCGTCCGCTAAGCCAGATCGGCAATTGTCCGGTTGCGTTTCCAGGTTTGGGAGACGAGTACAGCCCCGCAAGCGGTTCAATTCCCGGGAGGATGAATGATCCGGGTGTGCTTCAGATAAAGTCATTCGGAAGCCTTCAGGCCGAGGAGGCGACATGCGAGGTGGAAGAGGCGCTTATCGAGCTTCCAGACATGGAGCATGAGCTTCTTTTTTTTATTTAACTGCGGGGGAATGCCGGAAATGGAATCCGCAACGGCTTCGGCCTGTTGAAAGAGAGGATCATCACCGGGTTTCGACAGCGCCAGCAGAATAAGAGCACGGGAGCATATATCCGACTGATATAGGCCTACGTCACATCCATGGAATTTCAAGTATTCTGCGCGCTCAAGCGATGAGAGAAAAGCATCCCGAGCGTTTTTCACTGTTCTGCTATGTGAAATACTGTCTTTCCTATGTACATGATAATAAAAGACATTCGACAGCATCAGGATACGATTTGCCTTGAAAATCAACTTATGCGTCGTGGCGACATCCTCAAAGACCCTGTTCTCCGGATATCGGATCCTATCAAACAGCTCCCGCCGGTAGAGTTTGTTCCATGCATAAGGCGCACCATATCTCACCGCCGTCTCCGGATTAACAATTCCTTTTACCACTGCCTTATTCATACGAGCAACTGATCCCCAACCACCGACCATTTTCCACTGAAATATCACCATATCAGCATTTTCCCGCATCGCCGCCTCATAAGGCGTTTCACAAAAATCTGACATCACATAATCGTCTGGATCCACGAACATCAACCATTCACCGCGCGCTTTTTCAATACCAAGGTTTCTGGCAGCGGAAAGACCGTGATTAGGGGTATGATAAACGAAAAAGCGAGAATCTGCATCGGAATAAACACTGGCAATCTCACCACTTTGGTCGGTCGAGCCGTCATCGATCAGGATAAATTCTACATCTGTAAATGTTTGGGCTGAAAGGCTATCGAGGCATTTTTTCAGATATGGTTCTACATTGTAAATCGGAATTATGACAGAAATCATGATTATGGATTTAAAACTTAATAATTTCTATTACCATATGAAAATGGTGAATAAAAAATTCCAGCAGTTAGTGAGTGATCATATTGATAATACAAATCTACTGCTTTTTTTCGTTGTTCGTATGAATACATCATACACCTCCTGATACTTATTCATATCAGGTCCAACTTTTTGTCCGCACCCCCACAATATTCACAACATAGATGCCGCACATGGGGACAGGCACGCTTGTGCGGGCTGCGCCGCACAAGTTGCCAGTCCCCATGTGCTTCGTGATATTAAAGCGGTTCCGCCATGATCACGCGGCGGTGGAGATAGCCGCCATCGACGGATTCATCTTCACAGGTGATCAGGACGAGGGCATTTTCACGCACTTCCTCCATGATCGAGGCAAAGCCGTCGGAGGCGATTTGATAATTCCCGTAGAC
>CADATZ010000041.1 GCA_902791025.1 uncultured Chloroflexota bacterium
ACTTACTGCTCCATAGGTACTCAAAAGTCCGACAGTTATTGCAACAGAATCGCCATACCTAACATAGGCATTGACGTTCTCCGGAAAAATTCCGATAAGTTTCCTGTTCCCGTTTGGACAGTGCTCTGCACACATCGTTTGCTGTTCCGTTACGACTGTTTTGATTACTGCATCTACAACATATCGTTTCTCGGCGCACCGAAAAACATTCCCGTTCGATAAACACTCAGACAGAATCGGACACTCTTTTCATTTCTCAGGCAGATGTTGTCTGACTTCATCCGGTTTATGCGGTATTGACATATGTTTTCCCGGATGTCCCATTTGACCGCCTGGTTTCTTCCCGCTTTTGATACGCTGACTTTTCGGCGATGGCTTGTTATATCCATCACTTGACGGCGGTTTGGAACTGTTTTGTGAGTTCTGGTTCAATTGCCGACGCAGTTCCCTGATTGTTTCCTGTAATTCAACTATCGTTCCATTAAGCGTTTTGACCAGATCTGTCAGCTCTTTATTCTGTTGCCTCATTTCTCCTATTTGTTGTTTGAGAGCCCGTTCATCCATTTGCTTTTTCCTCTTTCACTATATGAAGCAATGTTTATGCCTATTTTAATGAAGTAGAAAAAGACCTATATTTTGTTAAAGTTCAATTTTTTACAGTTACCCTTTTGAGGGTTCTGAATAGTTACCAGCAGAGAACAATAACTGCTGGTATTGCTGTCTGCGATATTATAAGCAATGATGAAAGCTCCGGCTCCGGGAATCAGGAAGAACCAATCCGGCAGGTTTTTCCATGCGATCCAGGCCGACACGAGCAGGAAAATCATATATGAGGCAAAATCCGTCGGATAAACGATTCCCCAGGAACTTCTGAATCGATTTTGATTCGTGTAAATTAAGTTTGTGATGGTATCGCCAAGCGCACAGAAAACTGTCACAAGAAGAGTTGTTCCGATTATGATCACATAAGTCTTCAATGCTTTGCGGAAATCACAACCTACGGAGCCCACAGTCAGAACAGCAAGGAAGCGCAGAAAACTGTAACCATCATTGCGGTACACCATCATCCAATTTGCAGCCATCACCAGAGCACAAATTGTCATGACCAGCAAATTCTTTCGATGGGATGTCTCCAGAATGAAAAAAGAACCAAGACGAAGCACGCTGACAGCAGTAAGACATATTAGCAGTAAATCTTCAGTAAATACAGGAAAGGCGAGATTAAAGGTAGTTGTCCCAAGTGCAAGATAAAACAGGTAGACTCCCAATCCCGCAAGGAACAAGTTCTCGGTGATTGCGTTCAGTTTCGATTTATTCTTTGCAGACATATGTCTTTACTCATTTCAAAGGTATTTACATTATATTCTGAAATATACAAACATTCTTCACCAACAGAATTCTTTAATTTCATGGTAAAATGAGTTTATATACAGATTATTACTGGAGATACACAGCATAACAGCGGACAATACTCAATATAAAGCTTTGTCTTGAATAGAAACAAATAATACAAATACTATAGGGGGATATACATGTGGTTTTGGTTTGCACTTGGTTCAGCGGTATTTGCCGCACTGACCTCAATTCTGGCAAAAATCGGCATTGAAGGGGTGAACTCCAATCTGGCGACGGCGCTGCGGACAACGGTGGTTCTGGTCATGGCCTGGGGAATGGTGTTCCTGACCAACGCACAAAGTGGTATAGCAGACATCAGCAAAAGGAGTTGGATCTTTTTGATCCTCTCCGGTCTTGCTACCGGCGCTTCCTGGCTGTGCTATTATAAAGCGCTCCAAATTGGAGAAGCCTCAAAAGTGGTGCCCATCGACAAACTGAGTGTTGTCATCACGCTGATTCTTGCCTTCATCTTTCTGCATGAACAATTTACCGTCAAATCCGCTATCGGCTGCATCCTGATCACAGCCGGAACGCTAATTATGGTACTGTAGTTGGAAGTTGGTAGTTGGTAGTTGGTAGTTCGTAGTTAGTAGTTGGTAGTTGGCAGATCGTTATATGAGGTAAATTTGATAAAGACCATATTTTTTTGATGAGTTTTTTTATGCTCACTGTCAATCGTGTTTCCGGACAAAATTCTGATGTTCTCACGCTTTTCCTTTATCCCTACGTACCGGACATTGAACGGTTTAAATCTGCTATTACTGAGGAATGGGGCAGGCATCATCCTGATATCAGGCTGGAATACTCAGACTGGGATTGTTATTCCGGGATATTACCCGAAAATGTGGATGTGTTCGTCTATGATACCGTTTATTTTGATCAATATCTGAAACAGGGGTTACTGCTTCCGCTGTCCAAAGCTGATATTAAAGATATCGATGATTTTTTTCCGTTTGCCATTGAAGCCAGCACGACCGGTGAAACAATTTATACGGAAAACAATAGCCCATATATTTTTGGAGAATGGTTCACGGACGGGGTCGGACGGGCTTTCATTGGATTCAGTGAAGCCATGTCTGTGATGGGAGATTCTACAGACGAGATCGATTTTCACCTTTATTCCATGACAGAAGAACCAAACATCCCGCTCTTTTACATGGATGCGGCAAGTGTAAATGCAAATATCAGTCAGGAGAAACGTGCCCTTGCGATTGAGCTTCTCAACCTGATCACAGGAACGGATATATTGGTCAGGGCCAGTTCACCCAATGAACCGGATCAGAGTCATCAATATTTACTCTCGGCAAGGAAAAGTTTTTATGACATAATGGAAAAAAAGGATCCGATTTATACGGAACTTCAAACCTTTGTATCCTCTCCTGACAATCACATCTTTTCAGCTCGGAATGAGGATCTTGCAGCTCTGTATGACACAAGCCTGATAACCTCTCTGTTGACAGAGAATTGAACATAAAAGGATTTATCTCATGAATATCATCGAATGTATACTGAACCGACATTCTTACCGCGGGAAATATAAAAAAGCCACCGTTCCGAGGGAACATTTACAGCTCATCATGGAAGCGGGATTGGCCGCTCCTTCCGGATGCAATAAACAAACAGTCTCATTGATTGCGGTGGATGAACCGGAAACACTCAACAAACTACACGCAGTTGTCAATCCACCGGTTGGTGAAACAGCTCCTGCTATGCTCTGTGTTCTCTCACAGCGAATCATCGCTTACGATGACAGATGTTTTGCCACACAGGACTATGCCGCAGCTATCGAAAATATGCTGCTTGCCATCACCGCTCTCGGCTACCAAAGCTGTTGGTACGAGGGTCACATCACTGACAAAGACCGGATCTGCGACAAAATGGCAGCTATCTTGAATGTCCCTGAAGAATATGAGCTCGTCTGTTTCCTCCCTGTCGGTATCGCGGAATCAGATCCCCTTCTGCCGAAAAAGAAACCATTTGCAGATCGTGCGTGGTTCAATTCTTTTCAAAATATCATCTAAACAGTCAAAATTAACAGTATAATTATTTTATGCTAAAAATTCTGAACCGTGAGTTTATCTATCTTCGCTATTATTTCGAGCTCCAGTTCAACCAGATCTTCTGGTACTGGGTGATTGGTATTCTCATTGGCTCGCTGATTTCCGTCTTTGCCAAAGACAGGATCCATGGGTTATTTCGCGGAATGCGGGATAAAAAATGGGGTCTGTTCGGCATTATTCCGGCATGCCTGCTTGGAATTGCCTCGCCTCTTTGTATGTACGGCACGATCCCGATAGCGGCATCCTTTGCAAAACAAGGGATGCGGGAGGACTGGCTGGCAGCTTTCATGATGTCTTCGATTTTGCTCAATCCGCAGCTGATCGTTTACAGCACAGCTCTGGGTACGACCGTTCTGACTGTACGGCTGGTGTCCTGTTTTCTTTGCGGCGTGACTGCAGGACTGCTGATTCATTTTTTTTATAAAGATAAGCCTTTCTTTGACTTCACCGGCTTTGAGGAACGGGCCAGTCATGACACACATCCCAACCTGATCATCCGCTATCTGCTGAACGTCTGGCGGAACGTCAAAGCCACCGGTCCCTATTTTTTGATCGGTATTTTGCTTTCAGCGCTTTTCCAGCGATATGTACCGGAAGACCTGATGGTCAATGTTTTTGGCGGAAATGAAGCCTGGGGCGTTTTGATGGCAGCCACGCTGGGCGTTCCGCTTTATGCCTGCGGCGGTGGTACCATCCCGCTGCTGCGCGAATGGCTGTGGGATGGTATGAGCGTCGGCAGTGCCGCGGCTTTTATGCTCACCGGTCCTGCTACAAAGATCACCAATCTCGGTGCTTTGAAAATCGTCCTGGGTATCAAGAGATTTCTGTTATATTGGGCATATGTCATCCTGTTTGCACTGCTGACTGGATTGATCGTGAATATCATTTTGTAATCAAAGGGGACTGTCCCAAGAAGGACATTACCTTTTCAATTGAAGGAGTGGAGATGAAACGAATAGGAATCATTGTCATTCTGGCTTTTATAGCCATATTGTGCTGTGCGCTGAGTTGTTTCGCACAGGAAGAAAAACCGCTGGTTTATTTCACCAGTGACATTTCTCCGGAAGGCCTGATGTCCGTCTATGAAGCATTGGGTTGGATACCGGGAGAAAAGGTAGCTGTAAAGCTTTCCACCGGTGAAGGTGAAAAATCAAATAATCTAAAGCCTGAACTGATCAAAGATCTGGTTCAATCCCTGGATGCCACGATCGTGGAGTGCAATACCGCTTATGCCGGTTCCCGTGCCGCAACCGCGGAACACTATCAGGTAGCGGAAGACCGGGGGTATACCGAAATTGCTTCCTTCCAAATCCTGGACGAATACGGATCCATGGAGATCCCGGTAACAAACGGTATCCGTATCGAAAGTGACCTGGTCGGTGCTCATTTCGCCGATTATGATTCCTATGTGATCCTTTCTCACTTCAAGGGACATTCCATGGCCGGCTATGGCGGTGCCATTAAGAACATGTCCATCGGACTTGCTTCCTCCATGGGGAAGGTCCGCATCCATTCCGGCGGTACCAGCGACACGCACTGGCATGATGAACTGCATACTGAATTTCTCGAAGCCATGGCGGAAGCCGCTTCCGGTGTAGCTGACTATCTCGGCGACCGTGTGATCTACATCAACGTGATGAACCGTCTTTCCATCGACTGTGACTGCGACCCGAATCCCTCCGAACCGGATATCCACGACATCGGAATTCTGGCTTCATATGACCCTGTCGCATTGGACCAGGCCTGTCTGGACCTGATCTACAAAGCCGAAGGGAACGAACGCTTCCTCCATCGTCTGCATGAACTCACCGGCGAACATACACTGGAACATGCTGTAGAAATGGGTCTCGGTTCACGGGAATATACCATGCTGAACATCACCGACGGCATCGACAATGTTTACACTCCTTTCCAGGCAACGGAAGAAAAACTTGCTGAACTGATAACACTCCCTGAAGAGGAAAACACAGCTATTGAAGCCATGGAACCGTACAATGCAGAAGACACATGGGCTTTCTATGTCTATCTAATTGGTTCCGACCTGGAATCTCTCGACATGGACAACCTGACAGAGATCACAAAAATATTGACTGAGGACAAAGCTGCGGAATTAAAAGCCGCCAAAAGGGAGCAGGAAAATGCTGATCTTCTGCGGTTCGTCAGTGAACTTCAGGCACAAGGTATCGAGCTTTCCGACACACTCTACCGTCCGGTTGCCAATTATGATTATCAAAGTGGAGGAATCACCCCGGACGACCCTGATTCAGCAGGCTTCGCGATGATGAATCTCAAACAGATGCTTTCCGTTCAGCTTCCGGCCAATATCAAGATCATCATCCAGACCGGCGGAGCCAAACGCTGGCAGGCTCCCTATATCAACCCGAACCGGACACAGCGTTTTGTTATTGATGGGACCGGTATCCATGAGGTCTGGTCTGTCCCCGCGATCCAGATGTCTAACCCGGACAATCTTGCCGATTTTCTGAAATGGGCAACTGAAAATTACCATGCGGACCATATGGTAGTAGATTTCTGGAATCATGGCGGAGGATTTACCGGTTACGGTGTAGATGAGATCTTCGGAAACATGATGTCAAACCGCGACCTGCATGACGCTTTTGAAAAAGCAGTCGGATCCAATCCGGAAGATCCTTATTTCGAGGCAATCGGCTTTGATGCCTGCCTGATGGCAAACACAGAAGCCGCTCATGAGCTGTATGGTTATGCCAAATATCTGTTCGCAAGTGAAGAAACCGAACCGGGCGCCGGCTGGAGCTATGACAAGTTCCTGCAGAAACTTGTCGATAACCCAGGTATGAACGGTGCTCAGCTCGGTAAAGCGATCACCGACAGCTATCTGGAAGAAAGCACGAAAGAATCCGCCGATATAGGATATATCAGTCCCGGTACATTCGCGGTGATCGACCTGAATGAAGCAGAAGGAGTTTATCAGGCTTACGCTGCATTCGCGGAAGAAGCGCTTCGGCAATCAATCGAGAATCCGCAGTACCTTGCATCGCTGACCGAAGCAGCAAACCGCTCTGTATTTTATGCCGGTTCTTATTACAAGATTTACAATACGGTCGATCTGGGATTATTTATGGACAACGTCCCGGAAGTTCTGGCAGATGCCGCAAAAGCTGTCAAGGATCAGCTGAAAAAAGCGGTCCTTTACCATCGCGGAACCGGTTATCTCTCCGAATCACAGGGCCTTTCTGTCTATTATCCATCACATATTGAGAACTATAGCGGACTTAACTTTTTACTCAATTACATTTATCATATTTCCGATAATAAATATATCAATGCGCTCTATTACTATAAAACAGCCGGCTGTCTGAATGAGGAGCTTCAGAATTTTATCACAAAAGAAGGGCTGGGGAAGGTTCAGAAACTTGACTTTACCATTCTCCGCGATGTTTCTGACGTTGAAGTGACATCTGACAACAGCGGGAATTTCTCCTTCTCTCTGAGCGACGAGCAGATGGCACTTGTACAAGATGCCCGGCTGCAGTTGGCGTATTTGGATGAAGAGACCGGCGATGTGATTTATTTTGGTGAAGACCGCTACATCACCATGTCGGATGAAAACACCTTTGTGGCTGCCTTTGACGGAACCTGGCTGATGATGAATGATGTAATTCTTCCCACAGAGGTCATCAGTTCTACGGATGAATACATCTCTTACACCGTTCCGATGATTTTCGATCTGAACACCCGTGTAAACTTTACGCTGAGCTATCACTTCGATACCCAAACGGTCGATTTCCTTGGCATCCGTACAATAGAAAATGAGCCTGACATTATCGGTCGTGATCTTGTCCCGATGAAACAGGGCAGCATTTTTTATCCGGAATATCAATACAGCAACATAGATGGTTATGGAACGTCGACAATGGGCGGCGATCCGGTCACAGTTGATGAGAACCTAAGCTTCAGCTATCAGCAGCTCCCGGACGGGAAATATCTGGCCTTTGTGGTCGTTGAAGACCTGCGTTCCGATCAGTATTTCACACCGGTTTTCCAGTATACACTTGAAAATGGTCAAATCACAGATACAGAAGTCATGGACGACTTTTACGCTTATGATAATGGAAAGTAGGAGATAGGCAATAGGATATAGGATATAGGGGATGGTGATGTTACCACGCAGCAGGTACATCAAAACTATATCCTATTATCAAAAAAAGCTGATGGAACTCTATCTTTCTGAAATACACAATCGTTTTGAATTCAGGGAGTGGCTTGCGGGCCATTCTCTGAATTCTAATGAATGCTGGCTGCAGGTCAAACGGGGAAGGCCTGTTGATCCGTATGTCTTCTACTATCTCGACGCGGTCGAAGAAGCCCTGTGTTTTGGCTGGATCGACAGCATTCAGAAGGCTGTCGACGGCGTTATCCTGCAGCGCTTTTCACCCCGGCAGAAATACAGTCCCTGGTCGGAATTAAATAAAGAACGTGTCCGCAGACTGGAAAAACTGGGGTTGATGACTGCTGCCGGCAGAGCCGTACTGCCACCGATGGGTCCCCGCAGTTTCCGCATCGATGCTGATATTGAATCAGCGCTGAAAAAAGCCCGAGTCTGGTCAAAATTCCGGAGCTTTCCTCCGCTTTACCAACGTGTCCGGGCATATAATATTGCCTTTCAGAAAAAACGTTCACCGCAAATTTACGAACAAGCCCTTTCCCATTTGATCACGGAAACCCGCAAAGGCCGGATGTTCGGCGAGTGGAATGACTACGGCAGATTGTTGAATAACTAAAATTTCAAAAATATGAAGGGAGGTATATTGATGAAAAGATTTTTTTCATTGTTTATTTCAGTTATGATTTTGATCACAGGATCGATCATACCCGCATTCGCTCAGAACCTGAGTGTCTATGACCTCGATGATGAGGAACTGGAGATGCTGCTTTACCTTGGCGACGAGTTGATGGAAAACAGTGTTTCTGCCAAAATGGGCGACATCTATACGGAACTATACTGGCGTTCCATCGCCGGCCGTCTGCCTGCGAAATTTGACCTGAGGGAGAACGGCACGGTCACTCCGGTCAAGGATCAGAGTCCCTGGGGTACCTGCTGGGCATTCGCGACAATTGCCGCCTGTGAAACCAGCATTCTGAATTCGCTGAACATGACCGCGCAGCAATATGAACAGCGCTTCGGACATCCGATGGACCTGTCCGAAAGACATCTCGCCTGGTTCATCGATAATCCGCTGCCCGAACTTGAGGAATATCCGGAAGGTGAATATCCTTATGATGAAAGCCAGGCCGGAGAGGGAACTTACTTTTTGAATCCCACAGATTCCATAATCTACAATGACGGCGGCACCTATACACTGGCGACTTCCATCCTTGCTTCCGGCGTTGGCGTTGTCAACGAATCAGACGCCCCTTATCAGAACAACGAAGGTACACTGGAAGAAGATGGTGACTGGAGCCTGCCGGAAGAAATCCGCTTCCAGCAGAGTTTTGAAATGAAAGATGCAAACGTGCTGCCGAACCCGGCCAGCCGTGACGAGAATTATGATTACGTATATCGTCCGGAAGCGACCGAAATGATCAAGATCGAGCTGCTCGCAGGCCGCGCGGTAGGCATCAGCTACCTTGCAGATCAATCCAAACCGGAGGACGTCGAACGGGAACGCATGTCACTCGAAGAACTGCGTGATTATTTCACTGAATTCTGCGAAGACTATGACATGGAAGGCGTCTATGATATCGATGAGATGGACCGCGACCAGATCCTGCGCGTACTGGCATCCCCGAACATTGGTCTCCCCTATGATGAGCTAATTGAAGCGGATGAGGAAGAAGGCAACAACTACAACCGCTACCTGAACTTCACCGGCACCGATCCGGTCATATATTCTCAATACACCTATGAAGTGGAAGGAACAAATCACGCCGTGACCATCGTCGGCTGGGATGACAATTTCCCGCGGGAATACTTCACCGAAGGGCATCTCCCTCCGGCAAATGGGGCTTGGATCGTCAAAAACAGCTGGGGTACTGATTGGGGCACAGATGGCTATTTCTATCTTTCCTATTATGATAAAAATATCATGAATCCGCAGACCTTTGAATTCCTCACCCGCGAAGATATTCACTATATCGACTACATGGAGATCCTTGAGTACGATTATATGGCCGCCTCTGCACTCCATTCGACCCTTTTCAATGCCCCTGTTTACGCGGCGAATGTCTTCACCATCGAAGAAGACCATGTGATGCAGTATGTTTCGGCGATGACCGGTGACCTGAACACAACCGTTAAGGCTTCTGTCTATCTCCTGAATGAGGATTGGGACATCCCGACGGACGGACAATTACTGGACACGGTCACCTATACCTATCCCTATGCGGGTTACCATCGCATACCGCTGAGTCAATGGCTGCTGCTGCCCGCTGGTTCTCAGGTCAGCATTGTGATCGAGGAAACCGTCCCGACACAAGAAGGTTCAAAATTCGCATTGGTGAACGCTGATGGTTTGGGTCCGGGAACGATTGACGACCCGGAGGATGAGGAAGCCTCCTATCAAATCGGCATCGTCAACCCGGGTGAGAGTTTCATCGGCTTCAGTCCTGACGGCTGGCTGGATTGGACCGAAGTCATTGATCTGGTCAATGAAGTTCAGGAAGATGATGACATTACCGCCTGGGATAATCTGCCGATCAAGGGGTACGTCTATCCGCTCGGAAGTGTACTGGATTATCATTCACTGGATGCCTGCTCCGTGATCGACAAAAACGGCACAGCCATCTGCCCGCCTGAAAACGACCAGCTTCTCAACGGGAAATAAAAAAATCATTAGCACTTGGGGACTGATACCTTGCTGTCGCGAAGCCGACACAAGTGTGTCTGTACCCATGTGCGTCATCGGGTACTGAACAGTTACAAATCATTAAGGGGACAGTCCCTTTACGGGACTGTCTTCATTAATTATTTGAAAAATCCAAGCAAGTTACCAAGGACCCACATCACGATTACCACACCAAACATCACCAGGAAAATCTTCCAGGAACTTCTGAGAAATTCCTTCTGATTTTCCGCCTCGATTTTCTTATCCTCTCTTCGGCTCTCACGGGATTTATCGATTTCCCGCTCAAAAAACCCGACAACGGAATCCACACTTCCCTTCATATCGACAGTAACCTTGTCGACATGGTCAATGTGAGCATTGGAAATGTTATAATTCTGGATAGCTTTATCCACGATAAACGGCGTACCGCAATACTTACATACGGCAGCTTCCTGCGTCGGATCAACTTCCAATTGTCCTCCGCACTTCGGACAAACTCCCGGTACAAATTTCACTGAAGGTGGTGTACTTTCACTCATAATGCCTCTTTTCTGCCAATATCTTTATTATATAACGAAACCGATACGCATGAGGTATAATTTTCAAGAATTTGAAACTTTTGAAAATCTGGAGAAAACACAGCTCATGTCCGACAACAATAACCTCCCGCAGCATATTGAAATCCGCGGAGCAAAAGTCCACAATCTCAAAAATCTGGATGCGGATATTCCCCTGCATAAAATCGTCGGCATCGCCGGTGTTTCCGGATCGGGAAAATCCTCACTTGCACTCGGCGTCCTTTACGCGGAAGGCTCCCGGCGCTATCTGGAATCCCTTTCCACCTACACCCGCCGCCGCATGACACAAGCATCCCGGGCGAATGTGGACGATGTCCGCTATGTTCCCGCCGCGCTCGCCCTGCACCAGCGTCCCGGGGTTCCGGGGATCCGCTCCACTTTCGGCACATCCACGGAACTGTTAAACAGCCTGCGGCTGATGTTCTCCCGCCTTTCCCATTACAAATGTCCGAACGGGCACGAACTCGAACCGACGCTTGATTTTGCCGCTGAAAAGGAAGTACACTGCCCCGTCTGCGGTGAAATCGTTCCCGTGATCGGCGCGGAAGATTTAGCCTTCAACAGCTCCGGTGCCTGTAAACGCTGCGGCGGCACGGGTATGATCCGCACAGTCGACCGTGCCACGCTGATCCCGGATGAAACGCTCACCATCGACCAGGGTGCCGTCGCGCCCTGGAACAGCCTGATGTGGTCACTGATGACCGATGTCTGCCGTGCGATGGGCGTCCGTACCGACGTACCTTTCCGTGACCTCACCGATGAGGAAAAGGAAATCGTCTACGACGGACCCATGGTCAAAAAGCACATCTTTTACCGTCCGAAATCAGAAGATAATCCCACAGCCGCGGAGATGGATTTCACCTACTACAGCGCCACAGCCACTGTTCTCAACGCGCTGAACAAGGTCAAAGACGAAAAGGGCATGAAACGCGTGGAAAAGTTCCTGAAGGAAGATATCTGTCCCGATTGTCATGGCACCCGGCTCTCGGAAAGAGCACGCTCCCTGCACCTGCGCGGCGTTTCCCTCGATGAGGTCTGTAAGCTTCCGCTTGCCGAGCTGATCGAATGGGTGAACGGCGTACCCGCATCACTGCCGGAAGAAATGCGTCCGATGGCGGTCAGTATCTGCGAAGCCTTCCAACATACCGCCAAACGGCTGGTCGATCTCGGGCTTTCCTACCTCTCCCTTGACCGTGCCTCATCCACCCTTTCCACCGGTGAACGGCAGCGGACCCAGCTGGCGCGGGCTGTCCGAAACCGAACCACCGGCGTGCTTTACGTTCTGGATGAGCCCTCCATCGGTCTGCACCCCTCCAACCTGGAAGGACTGACCGGCGTCATGGACGATCTAGCAGCGGATGGCAACTCGATCATCGTCGTAGACCATGATACCCAGGTGTTGGCACACGCTGACTGGCTCATCGAACTCGGACCAGAAGCCGGTGCCGGCGGCGGAAAGATCATCACGGAAGGCACGGTTCACGATGTCATTCAAAACCCGAGATCCATGATCGGTCCATTCCTCTCCCCGGAGGCAAAGCAAACGCTCAGACCGCAGACGGAGAAAGATGTTCTGTTCGCACTTGGTGAGATCCGCATGGAAACCTCCGCGATCCACACCGTCAAGCCGCTATCCGTCCGTTTTCCAAAGGGCCGCCTGAGCGTCGTCACTGGAGTCTCCGGCAGCGGAAAAACCACGATGGTCCTCGAAAGCCTGATCCCCGGACTCAGCGCACAGCTTTCCGGGAAGGAGCTGCCGTCTCATGTGTGCTCCGTTTCAGCCGACGGGATCTCACAGATAAAGCTGATCGACGCCACACCCATCGGCATCAATATCCGCTCGACCGTTGCTACCTATGCGAATGTTCATGATGAACTGCGCAAGGTCTATGCCCGCACGAAAGATGCCAAAGCCAAAGGCTACAGCGCAAGCGACTTCAGCTACAACACAGGGAAACTGCGCTGCCCGGTATGCGACGGGACAGGAGCAATCAGTCTGGATGTACAGTTCCTGCCGGACGTGGATATTCCCTGCCCCGACTGCGGCGGTTCCCGCTATGCGAAAGAAGCGTACGCGGTGAAACGGATCCGCAAGGACGGAAGCGCTTGTTCCCTGCCGAAGCTCATGTCCTACAGTGTGGATGAAGCACTGAAAGAATGTGACGATCTGAAAACCGTCGAAAGCCGGCTGCAGGTCCTGCACGACCTTGGTCTTGGCTATCTGACGCTCGGGGAAGAGACGCCCAGCCTTTCCGGCGGAGAAGCTCAGCGGCTCAAGCTCGCCAGTGAAATGGGAAGGGGGCAGTCGGACACGATCTTTGTTTTTGACGAACCCACCATCGGACTACATCCGCATGACGTCAGGACCCTGATGGCTGTCTTCCAACACCTCATCAACCAGGGAGCCACCGTCATCGTCATTGAACACGACCTGGACGTTATCCGCAATGCGGACTATATTGTAGATATGGGTCCCGGCGGAGGAAAGGACGGCGGACGCATCGTCGGCTGCGGTACCCCGGAGGAGATCAAACAAAATCCCGAAAGCCTCACCGGAAAATATATTTAACAAAGCACGGAGCACATGGGGTCTGGCATCTTGTGTCGCGAAGCTGACACAAGCGTGCCTGTCCCCATGTGCGTCGTAATAGCAAAACCATCGTCCCCATGTGCGTAACTCATGTTTTAAATATATCTCTCGAAAGATGTACGATACATATTATAATTGCAACTGTTTAGTATCCGCAGCGACGCACATGGGGACAGGCACACTTGTGCGGGCTGCGCCGCACAAAATGCCAGTCCCCACGTGCTCCGTTCTGAATACTTATATTTTATTGAAACAAAACCGAATCGGTTATCGTTTTACCAAAAGAAAGGAATTTAAACCTATGAAAAAAATCATTACTCTTTGTCTTGCTGTAATCATACTTGCCTCTACGGCAGTCTGTTTTGCGGAAAAAACCTACACCAACGGCGGATTGACCATCACCGTCCCGGATAAATATGCCGATCTCATTCAGGTCGAGACACCTGAAAATGACGAACGCGGCGTACTCTTCTCCTTCACAGAAATCGAATCCCTCGAAGAAGCGAAAAAACAGGGTCAAACCTGGCAGGGTGCCGGCTGGCTCTACAGCATCGGCCGCATCAGCGAAGAAGAAATGCATCAGCTCCGCTGTGAAGATATCCCCGGATATGAAATTTTCGCCAAAGACACGGATGGAAATTATTACATTTACTATCATCCCACCGACGTCCGCATGGTCCGTGCAGACTACAGTGATCCGAACGCCCTTGCGATTTGGAGTGAACTTTATGAATGGGGCAAAACCCTCCGCGATTCCATCATCGCTGAAAACGAAAACATTTCCGCTGAAACCTTCAGCAATACCACACTGGATGCCTATCTCGCCCGTGTTATGTACAAAGACGATGTGGAATACACCGTCAGCACTACCGAATACGGTCCGCAGGCTCCCAACGGCATCAAAGCATCCGACTATATCGCGCCTCTGACGAATAACGTCGTTTACAGCTATGTGACCGATGAAGAAGCCCCCGATGGAGAATATGTAGTTCTTAACTTCCCGAAAGATAACATTCGCTTCGATTTCTTCTTCCAGAGTGGGAAGGAAAATTACATCCGTCAGGTCTGGTTCGACGACCAGAATGAAATGCTCTATAAAGCAGAATTCAAGGACGAAAACATCAAGGCTACCGACGTAATGAATGATTTCTACCATGAGATCGTCCTTCATAACACCCTCGGCTACACGGCTGATGACATGATCGGCACCTGGGCTGAAAAAAATTCCGGCCGCTGCAATATTGAAATCACAAAAGCCGCGGAAGATGGAAAATATGATGTAAAAATCCATTGGTCCGCAAGCGCCTATCAGATGGCTTACTGGGAAATGACCGCTGAAGCTACCGGGAACGGTGCTGAACTCCGCTATGAAAACGCGAAGCACACCTTCATCACCTGGGAGTCCGAGGACAAAATGACGGAAGAAGAAATCTACACCAACGGAACTGGCACCTTCAACCTGCTCAGCACCTACGAACTCGTCTGGGATGACGAAATCGACCATTCAGGAGCCGACACGGTCTTCGTCAAAGCGAAGTAAGTGTTAGGATTCAGGGGCCAGTGGTCAGTGTCCAGTGGTTAGTGGTTAGTAGTTAGTGGTTAGGAGTTAGAAGTCAGGAGTTATGTAACAATGATTTGTTATCAAACGCTGCCCCTGCTCACTGAGCACTGCACACTTGCTCCTTGTTCCTTGCCCCTAAAACCTGCCCCGGCCCCTGAATCCTGAATCCTGCCCCCTGACCCCCGGCCCCTAAAAAGAGGCACCTATGAACGGTAAACAAAAATGCAGCTTTCTCAAAGACGTCCGAAGGAAAATCGCCGAAGCGAACAACATTCCGTATCAGGCCAAGGAATGTACCCACACCGGCGAATGCAGCGGCACTTGCCCCTGCTGTGAAAGCGAAGTCCGCTATCTGGAAGGGCAGCTGAAAAAGAAGGCATCGCTGGGAGTTCCTCTCCGCATTGTCTCCCTTTGTGCCGGTATGGCAGCAGCGGTCTCCGGCTGTTCCGTGATCGATTCTGTCACCGCGGCCAAACCGTCACCGACTCCTTTGGGATATGAAGAGCTCTCAGGCGAAGTTCCCTATCCGTTTGAAACAGAAGAAGTCGAAACACTGCCCACCGCCACCGTTCAGCCTCATCAAAAATCGGAACCGACACTCACAGTGCCGTCAAACAGTTCCCAACCGGTAGAACTCATTTACGATGAGCTCTCCGGTTATGTACCCAATGACTGAGCCGATATATCCACTGCTCAAAACAGTCCGACACAGGATCGGAATTGACGGCGCCGGCATCACAACCCTGATAGCCGGCGCCGGTTGTCCATTGAGCTGCCGCTGGTGCATCAACAAAAAACTGCTCAGTGAAGCCAGCCCACAACCTGTCACCGCGCAGCAGCTTTATGAAATGGTCAGGATCGATGATCTCTATTTTCAGGCCACCGGCGGCGGCGTCACCTTCGGCGGCGGAGAACCGCTCCTGTACGCTGATTTTATCCGACATTTCAAACAGATCATTCCACCGGTATGGAAGCTGAACGTCGAAACCAGCCTCACCGTTCCAGCGGAAAATCTGCAAACCGTCAGTGACATGATCGATTGCTTCATTGTCGACTGCAAAGACATGAACCCGGAAATTTATCACAACTATACGGGCGGAAATTCCTCTTTACTGAAAGAAAACCTTCAACACCTCGCCCAAGCAGTCGGCCTGGAAAAAGTCCTGATCCGCATCCCGCTCATTCCTGAATACAACACCCCCGAAGATCAGCAGAAAAGCATCCAAGCCCTTCAAAAACTCGGTTTCACCCGCTTCGATGTATTCAATTACATTACCCACTAAGCACACCCGGAAGCTTTCTTACCTCTTTTACTTATTAATTAAATAGTATCATTTGTCAATTAATTAACGGAAATAAATCAATATTTAAGTCATCTTTACAAAAACCCACAACTTTGCTATGATAAATAATATCTATACAAGACGAAGCACACGGGGACTGGCACCTTGTGCGGCGCAGCCCGAACAAGCGTGCCTGTCCTCATGTGCGTCACTCAATTACTGAACAGCTACCTGAAATAAACGTACCTTTCATTCGAACAGATTGAGAAATGGAGGACAGCACATGAAAATTTATCATCCGCAAACGCCGCTCGAAGCCGTTATGCTTCGCAAAGAAAACGCGGCGACTGCAGTTTACCTTGCCGGCGGAACAGATGACCTTCGTCTGGGAGGTGCCGCGGAAGGGAAAGACCTCATCGATATCAACCACCTCGGCATGGACAAAATCGAGATAAAGGGAGAAAAACTCTGTATCGGCTCACGCTGCACCCTCCAGGAGATCGCGGAATCCGAACTGGTCCCGGCTTTTATCCGGGAAGCAGCACGTTTCTGCTCTTCATTTGCACGCAGAAACGCGGCTACCATCGGGGGCAATCTCGGTCTGCGCCGGGATGACAGCTATCTTGCAGCCGCACTGACAGCCGCGGACGCGGTCCTGCTCCGCATGACGCCGCATGGCGAAAATGAAAAGAAAATCGGTGAATACCTTCAAAGCAGCTGCAAAGCGCTCATCATGGCCGTTGTGATCGACAAAAACCGCACCGGCCGTGTCAAACGGTTCGGCAACACAGCCGCCAGCCACGCAGCCGTAATTGCGGCTGAAAGTGAAGGCATCTACGCGCTCAGTGTCCACGGCAGCGGCCTTGCTTACGGCGACAGCCCGTCAATCGCCGAGACCCTCACATACACCGACGATATCACCGGCAGTGCGGAATATAAAAAATACCTGGCAAAAATTGCATTCAGTTAACGGGAGGCAGACAAATGGAACAGTGGAAATGTAAAATCAATGGTGAAATTGTTTGTCTTTCAGGCGCACCCACCGACCGGCTCCGTGATGTGTTGTTCCGCACCGGATATCATTCCGTCCGTGACAGCGATGACGCGGAAGGCTTCGCCGGTTCCGATACCATCATCTTTAACGGGAAGCTGCGCTATTCCAACCTGATCCTGCTCTACCAGGCCGAAAATGCCGAGATCCGCACAGCGGAATCTCTGTTGAATGGACGGGAGCTGAATTACGTACAAAAAGCCATGGTCGCCTCAGGCATCGTTCAGAGCGCCTATAACGCTCCGGCCGCGGCTTTGATCCTCACCTGGCTGCTGGAACAGCACCCAAATCCGACAAAAGAACAGATCAAGGACGTGATGAGCAGTATTTTCATCCGGGATGCCGGTTATGAACACTACTACCTCGCTGTCAAACTGGCCTGTGAGCTGCGCGATACCGGAGCCTTTCAGAGTGAGATCGCGCCATCTTTCCGTCCGCATCTGGATATCATCGGCAAACCTTCCGGCAAGATTGACGGTGCCGCGCTTGTCTCCGGTGAACCGGTCTTCGTAGAAGACAAGGTTCCGGAAAATGCCTGGTGCCTCCACGTACTGCGCTCTCCCTTTGCCAGTGCCTATATCAAATCGATCGACACAACTGAAGCGGAGAAACTCGACGGCGTTGCCGCCATCATCACCGCCGCGAACTGCCCGGATGTTTACTACATGCAGGCAGGGCAGGGGAATCCGGAGCCTTCTCCGCATGACCGGCGTCTGTTTAACTGGAAAGTCCGCCATGTCGGAGACCGGGTAGCGGGAATCGTAGCCCGCACGCCGGAAATCGCCGACAAAGCCGCCTCCCTCATCAAAATTGAATATGAACCGACAGATGCGATTTTCACTGTTGAAGAAGCCATGGCCGAAGGTGCTCCGCTGGTTCATAACGGCCCGGTCCGCTATAATGCAGGCGCTCCGGATAATTTGGATGAATACAACAAACAGGCGGGAGATCCGCGCGAAGGCGATGTGATTTACCAGTTCCCGCTCGGAGCTGATATCCGCAAGAATATCGCCGCTTCCAACATCGGACATATCGGCGATTTGGAAAAAGGCTTTGCGGAAGCTGACGCCATCGTAGACTGTACCTATCAAACCAGCCAGATCCAGCACACACCATTGGAACCGCATGTCTGCTATGCGCATATTGAAGGCGGACGTCTTGTCATTAACGCTTCTACCCAGGTTCCCTATCATGTTCGCCGTATCGTCAGCTGGGTCTGCGGCATTCCTGAAAATAAGATCCACGTCATCAAGGAACGTGTCGGGGGCGGCTACGGCTCCAAGCAGGACATCCTGGTTGAAGACCTCACCGGTTACGCAGCCTGGATCACCGGCAAACCGGTTTACTATCGCAACACGCGTGAGGAAGAATTTATCGCGAACTCCACCCGTCACCCGATGCGTGTCCGTGTCAAAATGGGCGGAAAGAAAGACGGTTCCATCACCGCGATTTTCATGGAAGTCTGTGCCAATACCGGTCCCTACGGCAACCACTGTCTCACCGTTCCGATGAACAGCTGCTCCAAGACACTGCCGCTTTTCAAAGTGGACAACATGGGGTACGACCTCAAAGTATTCTATACGAACACTCCACCCGCCGGCGCTTATCAGGGCTATGGGACACCGAAAGGAACCTACGGCATCATGCTTGCCATGGCGGAACTTGCGGAGAAACTCGGTATTGATTACAAGGATATGGTCTTGAAAAACCATGTCGAGAAAGGCTATATTCTGGAGATCCTTGCGGGTCTGGGCGAAGGCCGCGAAGGGTTTATCGTCCCTGTCGGTTCCTGCGGTTTGCGTGAAGCCATTGAGAAGGGCTGTGAGATGATCAACTGGGGACACCGCGAGGAGTCCTTTGATCCTGACTGGAAGATCGGTAAGGGATTTGCCATGATCATGCAGGGCTCCGGTCTGCCGGGTCTGGATCACGCGGAAGCCATCGCCAAGCTGGAAACTGACGGCACTGTCATCCTCAACAGCGGCGGCGCCGACCTTGGCACCGGTCTTGATACGATATCCGCAAAGATCGTCTGTGAAGTGCTGAAAGTCCCAATGGACCGGGTCACGGTCAACTCCGGCGATACCGATTCCTGTGTCTTTGATACCGGTGCTTATGCTTCCTCAGGAACTTTCTTCAGCGGGAACGCTTCTCTGGTGGCGACAAAGAAACTCAAGGAAAAGATCATCGCTGAAGCCGCTTTGCAGATGGAAGAAAATCCTGCCGATCTGGATGTACGTGCCCCGGGTGAGGTTTTTTCAAAGAAAACCGGGAAATCGATCACCTACGGCGAGCTTTCCCACACGGCTATCAGTGGTTCCGGCCGCGGTCAGATGGTCGCTCACGGCAGTTATGTGACCACTGCTTCCTCGGTACCGTATGGTGCCCATTTCGCTCAGGTCGCGGTAAACGTAAAGACCGGAGAGATCAAGCTCCAGAAGTTCTACGCGCTTCAGGATGCGGGTACACCCATCAATCCGGAAATCGCACTCTGCCAGATGTATGGCGCCGTGATGAAGTCTATCGGACACTCTATTTATGAGAACATGGTCCTGGATAAAGACGGCCGCTGCATCAACCCCAACTTTACCGATTACGGCGTCCCGATGATAACGGAAGCGCCGGAGGATTTCAAGTCTGTCTTGATCGATGTTGATGATCAGGATGGCCCATATGGTGCTAAATCCATATCAGAAATTGCCTGTAATGGTGCCGCTCCCGCCATCAGCATGGCGATTCATGATGCCTGCGGTGTCTGGCTCCGCAAATGGCCGATGAACTCGGAAAGCCTTCTCAAGGCACTTGGAAAGTTCTAAGGAAAACTGATATATTCAATTTAAAATAAAATATCTGGCGGAGCACATGCACAAATCACATGAAGCAGTGCTCCGCCGATTTTACACAAACAATCCCACAACACCGAGCTGAACTGGAATCCGAAGGAAGGCAATCCCCGCACATGCAGCTAAATTTGTAATATATCGAAAATCAAGTGAGATTACATAGTCTATAGACCGTCAAGCCTTCGATAAAGGCTTTAATATTGTTTGATGCTCCTTGGCTGTCAGAACAAAAGCACGCGGATACATCTGACCCCATAAATCAAAATACAGACCAACAATCCGGCCTTGCCGGTTATTATCCTTTGTCTTAGCACCCGCTTCTGAATTTACTTCAATGCAGAAATGAAGTTCCTGAAATTATACTGATTCAGCCCATTAGATAAATTTATCAAATGTAACATAGTTTTGATTTCAATGAAAAATTATATTAAAATTTAAAATGAGAATAATAATATTACATATCGGATAGCAAACCATCGAAATTGTCGATTCTCAAGAGAAAATTGACATACAAAAAATACATCTGATTTTTTATCAGCCGCAGTGATGTTTTGAATTCAAAATATGGAAGAGAAAATAATAAAATTATTTACGGAAGAATTTCCTGAAATTGACTTCAGCTCCAGTGATACACTGATAGACGATGGAATCCTGGACTCTTTGACAATAACCGGCATTATTGCCGCACTTACGATGGAATTCGGAATAATGATTCCGTATGAAGAAATCAGGGAAGAAAATTTCAACTCAATTGCCGGCATGGCTAAAATGGTCGAAAAATTAATGAAATAAAGGCTTACAGGAATGTTTACCACACTTGTAAGCCGAATTGATTCATTATCAGCGATTTATCCTCAAAAGCCGGCTGTAATTTTCAAAAAAGATACACTAACTTACAAAGAACTGAATCAAAAGATACATGAAATCGCATCCCGTCTGACAGAGTTGGGTGTGAAACGCGGAGATTGCGTCCCCTTTTCGGCAACATCAAAGCCTGAGACTGCAGCGCTGTACCTGGCTTTACAATATGTGGGTGCAGCAGTTGTATTTATCGATAAAAATGCATCTCCGGCTACTGCTGCTTATATTTGTAAAGATTGCAGCGCAAAAATCTTTTTTACAGATAAACCATTGCATGGATATGAAAGAGAATGCAATGTATATTCGCTGAAACGAGTATATACAGAAAAAGGGGCTGAGACAGTTCAATATATTCCTCCCGCAGAGGATGACCTTGCGGAGATGATTTATACTTCCGGCACAACCGGAGAACCTAAAGGCTGCATGCTGTCATATAAAGCTGTTTACCATATATGGTCAAACACTATCAACGGTATTGGCATGCGTGATGATGAAGTTGTTTTGCTGCCGCTGCCGCTCAATCATTCTTTTGCACTGAGAGTTTTACGGGCTGCACTCTATTTAGGTGCGACAGTGGTTTTACAGAACGGATTCACCTTTGCAACAGAAATTGAAAGCAACCTGGATGCCTTTCATTGTACGGCTATCGCCATTGTTCCTGCTTCAGTAGAAACAATAACAAAACAAATGCAGGACAAATTTGCTGAAATCATGGGCAGGTTTCGATATATTGAAGTTGGCGCCGGCTCCCTCACGGTTGAACAGCGGAAACGGTTGGTCCGGGAGCTTCCAAACACATTGATCATGAATACCTGGGGGTCTTCCGAGTCCGGTGGGGCATTGTTCCTGAACGTTACAGCAGAAGTCAAAAAGAAAGAGAAAATTGCTGCTTTGGGCAGACCTTTGGATGGCATTGAAATCAAAGCCATTGATGAGGATGGCAAAACAATTCAAAGCAGCAAAGATCATCCGGGAAGGATGGCTATTCGCGGTGATATGCGAATGTCCGGATATTGGCATAAACCGGAATTGACTGAACAAACCATTAAAGATGGCTGGCTGCTCACAGGTGATATGATCTATATCGATGAAGACGGTTACGTTTTTATGCTGGGACGGGCAGATGACATTATCAATGTTGGGGGAGAGAAGGTAGCCCCTGTTGAAGTTGAAAATATCGCCGGAGAATATCCTTATATCTCAGAATGTGCCTGTATCGGGGTTCCGGATCCGGAAGGCGTTTTGGGCAGCGTCCCCGTTTTATTCGTGGTGCCAAGGAATAATAAATTCTCCGCGGATGATTTGAATAAATTCATTGCGGCAAGGACGGAAAAATTTAAAGTTCCGGTCCGATATGTTGAGATGGCTGAGCTCCCGCGCAATGCGATGAAGAAAATTGACCGCAGGGCTTTAAAAGTACAATGGGAAAAATACGGTGTGAATTCGATTATAAATGATACTGTCCAAACGATAATGTCCAGGAGAAGTATCCGAAAATTTACAGAGCAGCCAATCGATAAGGAGTTGTTGAAGGTTATTGCTACAGCCGGGTATTATGCGCCATCCGGTCAAAACATGCAGACATGGAAATTTACAATTATTACCAACAAAACAGTGCTTGAACGGTTAAAAGGTGCTGCGCATGAAGCCGCAAAGAAAAAAAATGTACATTTTTATGGGTGGGAAAATCCTCAGGTTATCATTTTGGTTTCGAATGACAGCAGAAACCCAGATGGATGTCAGGATGCTTCTTGTGCTGCGGAAAACATCATGCTGACAGCCTGGTCTTATGGAATAGGCAGCGTATGGCTCAACCCACTGATGACTTTGCGGAAAGAGGAACCGGTTCAGACCGTGCTGGATGATTTAGGCATACCGGAGAATCATATTGTTTGGAGTGCTGTCGCACTTGGTTATCCGGTGGCTGAAGGTTTGCTGCTCAAGAAAAAAGAGAATGTCATTGAATGGATCGAATGATCAAACGGGTTTTGTGCGGTTATGAGTTTTACAAGTTTTAAATTTTTCCTGATCGTTTTCTCTACGATCCTCTTATATTTCCTCGTTCCAAAAAAAATTCGCTGGGTCGTTTTGCTTATCTCCAGCTGTTTTTTTTATTATCTTTCCACAGGAATACCGCAAATTGCAGTGCTTCTTGTGACAGTCGGTATCACGTGGTTAGCAGGATTGCAAATTGAACGCCTGGATGAGAATAAAAAGAAGAAAAGAACTTTTCTTACTATTGCTGTCATTATCGTCCTGGGAATATTGACAGTCATAAAATTATCAAAGCATGTTTCATTTTTCGCACGTGTGATCGTTCCGCTTGGAGTGAGCTATTACAGTTTGTCACTTATCGGATACCTTGTGGATGTTTATGTCAAGAAGGAAAAAGCGGAAGCAAACTTTTTCAAATTGCTGCTTTATACGATTTATTTTCCCCGGATCATACAAGGCCCCATTTCCAAATTCCGTGAATCAGGTCCGAAACTGATAGAAGGACATGCCTATAGTTATGATAATTTATGTAATGGGGTTCAATTAATTATCTGGGGATATTTCAAAAAACTGGTCATCACTGAACGGACTAGGTTATTTACCGGAAACCTATTTCCCAATCTTGTTGATTTTTCTGACAGCGGGTTTACACTTTTATTTGCGACGTTTTTGGCAACGGTTGGTTTTTACTGCGATTTTTCCGCTTATATGGATATTGTAATCGGTATTTCTCAGATCATGGGGATCGAACTTGAACAGAACTTTCATCTTCCCCTTTTCTCCAGAACAGCTGCTGAATTTTGGAGAAGGTGGCACATAACCTTAGGTGTTTGGTTCAAGGATTATGTTTATATACCTTTAGGTATCAATCCGAAAGTTATAAAAATCAGTAAATGGATCCGAACACATTTGGGAAAGCGAGCCGGAAAAGCGGTGATGACAATTATTCCAACAAGCATTGTCTGGCTTCTGACCGGTTTATGGCATGGTACAGGCTTGAATTATATTCTGTGGGGATGCTATTGGGGAACCATTATTATCATTTCCAATGTTTTTGAGCCTGAATGTAAAAAAATAATCAGACTGCTGCATATCAACACTGAAAGTTCAGACTGGATATTTATTCAGACGCTAAGAACAAATTTTTTGTTCATGACTGGTTTGTTGATTTCAACATTTTTGAAATTAGAAGATCTGAAGTTGTATTTTCGAATTATCATAAAAAAAATTTACTTACGAAGTTCGCTCATGGATACATTTGATCAATGGGGATTGAATAATGATAATTTTATAATACTTCTTTTCGGAGTTTTTATTTTATGGATTGTTGAAAAGAATTCAACTACAGGCTCTTTTCGCAAGAAAATTGCAGGTTTCAATCCATTATCCCGATGGCTAATTTATGCGGGAGGGTTGTTGCTTGTGCTTTTACTTGGAATGTATGGTGTAGGTTATTCTACTGCAGATTTTGCTTATGCCAGGTTCTAATACGAATTAAGGGAGATGCAGCTTTGAAACATATCAGACATTTACTTGCTTTTTTTCTGTTGCGGCATTGTTTGTCAGCGAGCTGTATTTTTTTGACTATATTCTGGTTGATGATACCGAGGCGTATAGCAGACTGATGGTGCATGAGTTGTATAACCAGGATAAGATAGATATCCTGTTTGTCGGAGCTTCACATTGTAATAGAAGTATCAATTATAAAATTATTGAAGAAAAAACCGGAAAAAAGATATTTGTTGCATGTAGTGTTGGTCAACGCCCTGATGGGTCACTCGCATTGATCAAAGAAGCTATCAATTTATATGATATTGAAGAAATTTATTTAAGGAAACGCTGATTAATAACCCTTTTTGAATATTAAGCAGACGGATAGTTACAATAGTTTCAAATTGTCGTAATTATCCTTTTATTTTGTCAATATTGGGCTAAAATCAGGCTCTTTACCTTTCGTTTTT
>CADATZ010000042.1 GCA_902791025.1 uncultured Chloroflexota bacterium
GAAATATAACAAAACCAATCTGTTTACAATAAACAGCCGTTCTCCATCAGGAAAGACGATAACAGTATATTTTCGATTTTGAAGTGCTTCAATGATCAGCCTGCGGAATTGGAATGGCGACATCTGCTGCCGTTCCAGTTTTGTGTTTTCCAGGGTGAGATAAATAAACTGAAGGATTCGATAATCCGAGACATCCATAATAGAGACAGCCTTTCTGCTGCGGACAGCCGATGCCCGGCAGCGTCCCGTCAGAAAGTTTTATGGAATTATTCGGCCTGAATACTTTGAGAAATTAAACAAAAAAGTATACAGAAATTCTGTATACTTTAGGCGGGAATGACGGGGGTGATATTCTCTAAAGAGAACTTTTTTACGAGGATTTACTCGTAACTTTATTTTACCACAGCTTATCATTTCGAATTCATTTTTATCGAAAAAGACATGAAGAAGAAACGGTCCTCTTGTCTAAGGACAGAATCAGATTATCGGTACGGATATCCGTGATCGCTGCAAATGATTAATTATAAAACTTCAGTCCCGTGAAACCACGGGACTGAAGAATGAACTTATTGGGTAAAATCGATAAATATAAGAGTCATGCCTTGAACACGGATGGATTATCCGGCTCTTATGTTTATATGGGACAGTCACATTCCGGCATTGACGAATACGCTGCCGTCAGCCGCGTGTTCGGTCTCATCAAACCAGACCAGTTCATAGGTGCTCAGCAGGTTGAACGTACCGCTGCCGTTTGTATAAACCACCTCTTCCGTCATATTGTCTTCAGACTGCCAGGTCAGAATGGAGTGTTTCGCGTTCTCGTAGCGCAGTTCGGCGCCGTTACCGGTGGCTTCGGCGGTCATTTCCCAGTAAGCCTTCTGCCATGCGCTGCCTGACCAATTGATCTTGATATCATATTTACCGGCTTCCTCACTGTTTGTGATTTCGATGAAGCCGCGTCCGGCAGTTTTCACAGCCCAGGAGCCGACCAGACTGTCCGGTGTATACCCCAAAGAGTTGCGCAGCACGATCTCATGGTAGAAATCATTCATCACTTCAGAGGCTTTGATGTTCTCATCCTTGAATTCCGCTTTATAAAGCATTTCATGTTCACCGTTGAACCAGACCTGGCGAATGTAGTTTTCCTTTCCTTCCATGAAGAAAAAATCGAAGCGGAGATCGACATCCGGGAAATCCAGCACGAGATATTCTCCGTCAGGAGCTTCTTCATCGCGTAAGGAAGTATAGGTCACATCGTGAAGGAGAGGGTCGAGGTAGTCGGCGGCTTTGATACCGTTCGGCTGCTGCTTCCCGTATTCAAGCGTGCTGACCGTATATTCCGTGTCACTGTCGTACACCACACGGGCAAGGAATGCATCCAGAGAAGTATAACTGAATTTAACGGCGGATAATCCTTCGTTTTCTGAGATGATCGTCTCACGGACACTGTGGGCCCATTCATTCGCCGCTGTCCACCTGTCCATAGCTTCTTTGTCGTTATAATCTTTGCGTACGACCCGCACATCGGTCGGTTGGCAATAAATATAATAGTTTTCCTCTGTATCCTTTGCGAAGACACTGTATCCCGGAATATCATCGCAGCGGAGCTGATGCATTTCTTCTTCACTGAGACGGCGGATGTCAAAAAGCCATCCGGCGGATTCCCAGCCGTAACCTTCTTCCTTTGCCGCTTCCATGGATTCTATTTCGTTGACAGTGAAAAGGATCCCCTTATCACTGTTTTCGGGAGTATTAACAAGGACCTTGTCGGCGAATTCTTCGCTAACGGTAAGCGTCAAACCGTCATTTGTGTATGATTTCTGAGCGAAGCAGGAAACCGTGGTAACGAATACAAATAAAACAAGACAAAGTGATAAGAATTTTTTCATTATTTTTATTCCTCTCTTTTGTGTTGCAGGAGCCTGCTCAACAGAGTACCTGCGGTTTCGGCTCCCGGTAAGAATCACACCGATATTCCGGTGTTTCCCTCTAATTGTAATAACGGAGTAAATGTATGTTTTGTTCCGTAATTAAGGAATATGACGGATCGTGATTTCTGCGATCATCTTTTCCTTGTGAATATTTACCTCAGGCATTTGCCGATCATCGTCAGCAGTGAAAGGTAAAACTCACGGATGTCGTTTTTGCGCGTCATGCCGCCCTAAAGGGACGTATGGTCTCCGGTGTACGTCGGAAGGACGTTCCATACTCCCGGACGGATATTATCTGCATCGAGCTCCGTCTGCGGGGCTCCGAGCGGGGCCATGGCGGAAAAGGTATTGACCAGCCCGTCGTTTTCAAGCCATCTTTTATCGATCTTGATGTCCCCTTTAGTTATTCCGGTATACCGGCCGATCAGATACGATCTGGAAACGAACAGTGGATCAGTTTTGGACAAATCGGGAACCGCGTACCCGTCATCTGTTTTTTTTGTTGAACAGCACGGGACTGAAAAGTAAAAGACAGACGGCAGTGTGGAGATACGCCGGTTCAGCGCCGCAGCGTTGTCGATATGCATGTCATAGTCCGCATAGTCTGTTCCTTTGCGTCCGTCTTTTCTCGGACTGGCCCCCACGGACAGCAGTTTTGCAAATCCTCTGCTCCAAAAAGGAACTTTTACCTGATCCGGATCAAAATCCTCATCCTCTGACAGATCATATGCTGTTGTGCCGTTGATCGGGGAGGCAAGCGTGACGATGGCGCTGATCCTTTCTTCCATACCGCCTTTGAACAAATCGGACAGCTCATTCGGAGATGTTGAGCCTTTTTCCCGTTCGTCTCCGTGAGCCAGCAGTTCGGAAAACAGCCGGGCTGTCGTTCCTCCGAAGGAATGTCCGAGCAGAACAAGCCGTGTATCCTGCCCCCCATTCAGGGATCAGCGGGCGGCCTGAGAAATCCCGGCCAAATCGTTTATGCCTGTATTCCGTGCTGTGTGCTGCTCCGTAATCTGTTATCAGACCGGCAAGCTGTGCATAAAGTTCACAGGCGCGGTCCCAGGCGCTGCCGGCCGGAGCGACTGATGCCGCATAAGCCCGGAATCCCTGTTTCCGCAGAAACGCTATCAGATCCCCGCCGCGCAGCCCCCAATAGGGCATCCGTCTATATGTTTTTTCGTAGCTGCCCCAGCCTGCAAGGCCGTGGACAAAAATAAATTCTATGTCGCTCATGATTCTCTGTTACACAGTGCGATCGGTCGCTCTGTTGATTTGGATCCTTACTTATTATATTGTATTATCCTGCGGATTTTCGTAAAACCCGGTCAAATGCCATATCTTTCTTTGTGATTTTTTCCCTTTTGAATCATCAGGGAGCTTCTCCATGATAAAATACCTGCTTGGAAGTCCGTCTGTTTCTGAAATGGATAAAGACCGGAAAGGATAAATGAACGCCTGAAGAACAAAACAATGATCACTGCGTTTTCCGCTGTCGTTCCGGACTGTCAATGATCCGGAACGGATACCCCGCTGCCTTGAGCTCGAAGTCTGCAACATCACGATATGTGCACCCCGGGCAGCCTTACGGATCCGAGACCAATTTTTGCGTACTGATGATATTGCGAAAAAGCATGTCGTTGATTGAAGTTTTTATTGACCGATATCAGCCGCCTCCGATACCTTTGAAGTAAAATTAATTATCACGAAAGGATTTTACCGCTATGCTATACAGATCGGATAAATACGGGAATCAGATTTCGCAGCTTGGCTACGGCTGCATGAGGTTTACAAGAAAAGGAAGCTCCCTTGATTATGAAAAGGCAGAGAAGGAACTGCTTCTGGCGATCGACCGGGGTATCAATTACCTGGACAGCGCATATATATATCCGGGAAGTGAAGAGCTTGTGGGACGGGTCCTTGCCGAAAATAATTGCCGGGACAAGGTGAATCTTGCCACGAAACTCCCTCAGTACCTTATCCGGTCTTCAAAAGCGATCGACAGGATCTTTCAGGAGGAACTCTCCAGGCTCCGGACGGATCACATCGATTATTACCTGATGCACATGTTCACGGATCTTGCGGAGTGGGAAAACCTTCAGCGGTTCGGGATCGAGGACTGGATCAAAGCCCGGAAGGCGGACGGAAGCATTCGAAATATCGGCTTCTCCTACCATGGGGATTCGGATATGTTTATGAGAATTCTCGATGCTTACGACTGGGACTTCTGTCAGATCCAATACAACTATCTGGATGAAAACAGCCAGGCCGGAAGGAAAGGCCTTGAATATGCCGGCCAAAAAGGGATCCCTGTCGTTATCATGGAACCGCTCCGCGGCGGAAAACTGGTAAATCTCCCGGATAAGGCGAAAAACATTATTGCTTCTTCGGGAAAAGATTACAGTACAGCTGAACTGGGGCTGCGCTGGCTTTGGAATCAGCCGCAGATCATGTGTGTGCTGTCCGGCATGAATTCGCCGGAAATGGTTGAAGAAAACTGCAGGATCGCCTCAGATGCTGCAGCCGGAAGTTTTGACAGCTCGGATCAGGCTGTAGTCGATCAAGTGAAAGATTTCATTCGTTCAAGGGAAAAGGTCGGCTGCACAGGCTGCCGTTACTGCATGCCCTGCCCGCAGGGAGTAGACATCCCCGGTAATTTCCATTACTATAACCTCATGTATATGGAGGATGAAAAGAAAAGCGCGGTGCGCTTTGAATTTGCGCGCGGAATGGGACTTCGGAAAAACCCCGCTTTTGCCTCTCAGTGCATCGGATGCGGTAAATGTGAGAAGCACTGTCCGCAGCATCTTCCCATCCGGGAAAAGCTGAAAGAAGCGGACAAAGATCTTCGTCCCGGCCTGTATAAGATCGGCATCAATATCGCCAGGAAGATCATGGTCCGCTGATCACAAAGATCTGGTTCTGATCGCTTTTGATAATAAAATATTCAACCGGAGAAATTACGAGATTGAAAAACAAATTATCTGAAAATCGTTCCGTCGGAGCGATTCTGCTGAACATGCTGCTGGCGGCTGTCAGTTTATTCGTGAACGGATTCGGCATCTATCTGACGATCCGGGCAAATATCGGTGCGGCTCCCTGGGATGTGCTCAACCTGGGGGTATCCCACACGCTCGGGATATACTATGGATCTGCCTCGATCGCGATCTCCCTGACGATCCTTCTGATCGATATCCTCCTGCGGGAACCCATAGGGCTGGCTATGTTTGTTGATGCGGTCGTCGTCGGTAAATCCGTGGACTTTTTCAACTGGCTGGGACTCGTCCCGAAAGCGTCTTCCCTTCTGACGGCTGTTCCGATGATGATCGCAGGGCTTTTTATTATTGCCTATACACAATACGGTTATATGCTCGCCTCTTTAGGCTGCGGACCGCGGGATACCCTGCTGGTCGGTCTGGCAAAACGGGTGGAAAAGATCCCTATCGGAGCAGTCAGTATAGCGCTGCTGGGAACTGCAACGCTGATCGGGTGGCTGCTGGGCGGGCAGGTTGGCATCGGAACGCTGATCTATGCTTTCGGCTCAGGTCCGATCATGCAGATGGCTTTCCAGTCCGTACATTTCGATGCGACCCATATACGGCATCAGCGGCTGAAGGATTCCTGCAGGGTCATCTGTTCCATGCACATATGAAATTTTATGCTGCAGTCATTTGAACGAAAAAAGCGCGTCATTACCACATCGGAATTCCCACAGGCAAAATTCATCAACTTGCAAAAAACGAATGCAATACAACTTCTTGTTTTATGCCTTATATTAATGCCTTTTTCCAGCCAAGGAAGAACGAGGATCGGCCGCGTGTGGTACCCGATGGCGCTGTAAACTTCGCTTTTATCGGTCAATTTGCCGAAACCCCGCGGGACACGATCTTCACTACGGAATATTCTATCCGTACCGGTATGGAATCCGTTTATACCCTTTTGAATGTAGATCGCGGCGTCCCGGAAGTCTGGGGCAGTAAATATGATATCCGCGAACTGCTTCGTGCCTGTTATTTCGGTATCGACAAAAAACCGATCACAGAAATAAAACTAAACCTTAAAGAAAAAGAAATGCTTCGGATATTACTGAAACGAGTCAAAGGTACTGATATAGAACTCTTACTGAAAGATTCCGGACTTATTGAATGAGGTTTTTGAAACCGGAAATCCACTGAAATAGAGATTGATTGACTCAGAGTTAGTGGAGCCCATTTTGCTGAGACAAAAAGGGTTCCATTGACTTACTTGGATTCGATGTTCAGACTTGTTTTTATGCTCGAATCAATTTATCGTGATGGAATTCTCGGCGACCAGGATGGTCAGGGGTCAATTGAATACATGATCCTTGCGGTCGCCGCAGTCGTACTCGGGTTCCTTATTTTCACACTCATCAAGAATGTCGTGCAAGGGCACCAGGGCGACCTGAACAGCGCATGGCCTTCCTAAACAGAGACTATGCAGGAGGCGGGGAGAAAAGAAGAGCTCCCCGCCTGAGAAAGTAGGATTTTATATGGAGGAAATTCGCAAGGGAATTCTTGGTGATGACTCCGGGCAGGGTTCAATCGAGTACCTGCTCATCAGTGTCGGTGCGCTTTTCATCGCCGGGATCTTCTTCTATGCAATACGTGATACGATAAAAACGCACACAATTTCAATTACAAATCATTACTCCTAAGAACAGAAAACTGCCAAAATACAGGCAGTTTTTTGTTCTTCTCTTCATAATTATGCTCATATTCATTCATAAGCCCCTGTTTATTTTTTTATTATTGTAGAGAGAATGATCCGCTTCTGTGATTAAGTCTTTCAAGTCTTTATTCCTGGAAACTTTTGCGATGCCGATGCTGACCGTCAGTTCATAGGGAGAATTGGCTTTCCGATTCAGTTCCGCAAGATTATTATGAATATCGGTCGTTAATTTTTCGATCGTATCAGGCTTGTCTTCCCAGACGAGAATGACAAATTCATCACCGCCGTAACGCGCGATATTGGCACGGCGATGCAGATCCTTGCAGGAGAGGCGTAAAGCTTCCGCGATGCGTTCAAGCGCAGCATCGCCCTGAATATGACCGTAGGTGTCATTTATACGCTTGAACTTGTTTGCATCGATCAGCAGCAGAAAAAGCGGAGTCTGTTCTTCGTGTTGTGTCCACTGATCGAAAGTATGAGATAGTTGTTTACGGTTGTTCAGGTGTGTTAATGGGTCGATTGAAATCATTTCTTCAAGCCAGGTGTGATAAAGGAGCAGCGTTTCAAAAGAAAGCGCCACACAGGCAAGCGGGATCTCCGGATAAAGAAACTGCAGGATCCCCGCGGCTGCCGGGGCAAGAGGAAAAATGGCGAGATTGACCATAAGTCTCCGTCTGCTGCCGTTTTGAGCTTTCCTTATGCCGCGCATCGCATGAATGGAAGCAGTAAAAACGTAAACATAGGAAAGAAGGTATTGGACCAGAAACAATGGATCGCGATGATATATGCCTTCCAGATCAACATAAAAAAGCATTCCGTTGAAATGATTGATGAACAACAAAATCAACATGATCCAGATCAGCACACTGGAAAGGTAAACATTTTTTTTGAACTGGATAAAGGGTGATCCCTGCAAATGCTCAAAGTAAATAAACCTAAAAAAACACATCAGGGCTGTGGAGAAAAAGTAGATCTCTTTCGCTGCCATCAGACCGGCGGCGCTGAAAGGAATAACATGACAATTGATCAGAACAGTGACGGCATCTGACAGAAAAAAACGCATTCAGAATCGATTGCCATGGAAAAATTCCGCTGTGAGACCATTTTGGATATTCCCAGCGTCTTGAATCTGATAAAAACTGCCAGAAGCACAGCAAACAGATTGACTTCAAAATAAACGATTGCATAAAGAGGTGTCATAACGTTTTTCCCCCGGATAAACAGCAGATCTGAAACAGCATCAATTTTCCGCCCGGTCCTTTCCCTTGGGAATCTTTTCAGCCAATGTTTTTTCAATCAGCTGCAATATTTCTGTTCTTGCATTCTGAGCACTGCTGTGTATCAGTTTTCTGATCATCGAAATGAGTTCCTGACGTTTTTCGTCAGGCAGATCATAGATGCCTGTCAGAACAGCTGCCAGAGATTTACGCTTTTGTGAGCTTACTTCATGAAAGGATTCCTTACCTGTATTATCCAAAACTGTGAAAATAGAATCAATCAATGATTTCCGCAGGTCGCTGTCCAAATGGTCAGTCCAGTCAGATACTGACTTGTCAAGAAATTCACCCATTTTAGAAATATCGGTGTACTCAAAGTGATTTCGGACGACACTCCATGTATAGGTATGATGTTGGCCAATTCCTTTTGCTGTACTATGAATGACAAGAGGTGTGGAAGAATCGTACATCAGACGGCCAACGACAGAGGCTTCAGGAATTATTTTTCGGACTTTTGGAAGGATCCGGCAGTAATCTTCAGAGTTAATGATTTCTTCACGAAACCCGGGACCATCGTTTGAATACACTGTTGTGATACGATCCCGAATTGTCGGATCGCAAAATACTGATCCGTATACAGCGAAATTTCCGCCTTTTGAATGACCGCCAATACGCAGCGGATAATTAGGAAGTCTATTAAGTGTGTTCAGATAATCAATCGCCTTGCGCTGACTATCCGTTTCAGGGAGGTAACTGAGATCCAGCGCGTCATGAAGTCCGGTGAAGCTGTGATCTGTTCCGCGGAAAGCAACAAAAGCACTTTGATCATCCAGCAGAAAAGTGACGGCAGCAAATTGTATGTCAAGATCCGGATCGAAATCGTTTACATAAAAACAGACTTCGGTATTCTTGAACCGGACACTTTTAACCAGTTCCTTCATTATTTTTGCTTTAAGCAGATTTGGATTTTCAATCTCTGTCTGATTCTCCGGGATGTGGCTGAAGTAGGCATCACATGCATCCGTAAGCTTTACCTTTTTCTCATCATTTGCAATTCCAACGTAATTAATATAGGCAAGCTCAGATAAAATCACATTGTCGACCTCATTAAAAGGATCAACAGAAAAGGGAATATCCCCGCGCCATTCAAGATAATCAAAATAATTTGCCATAATCTACAGATTATTATACCTCTTGTAGTTTTTGACAAGTCAATAAACCTTAAATCATTTTATATCAACCACAAAAGGAACTTTGTGAGAATTACATCCATTTCTGCAGTTTGCTGCTTACTGATTTACAGGTACCTTCGGATTTTTTCATCAAAATCGCCATATATGCGTCCTGAAGCGCTTCTTTCAATGGATAAGGTGAATCTGCAATTCCTTTTGCGTATTCGGCAGTATTTTTCAGAAGCTGAGCAACTGCTGTTTCATCCTGTGATAATCCGCAAAGACCGAACGGCGGCTTGTATATCTGTTCCCCCTGAAAATATATTCCCGTTATCTCCTCTGCAAATTCCGGATTCGGGTTTATAAAATCCCGATCAATATGTCTTTTCTCTATCTGAAGATCAGCCTCCACAGCATTATTTTCAGGATCGAGGTAAATTGCTTTGCCATCCAGTATTTCGCCTCTTATTCCCTGAATTTTATATGAGTTCTTCCTGATTTTTGAGTGATACTGTTCAGAATCAAAATCATAAAATGCGGCCTGTCCGTTTTCGAATTCAAATGTGGCAACGGTACGTCTCTTATTGGATATCCTTCCATCCTGGAATTCTTCATAGCGGGTACGTGTTTCGGTCACGGGAAATTCATAAGTTTTTGCAGAAACGGAAAAAGTCATATCAACAGGAATCCCAAGCAGATATCTTATAAGACTTGCTCCATGATATTCATGTGCCAAGGATATATTCAGACAGTTGATCCTGCCAAGGATGCCGCTCTTTACAAGCCTGATAAGAGAACTGTAGTAAGGATAAAGGAAATACTGCTCGGCTATCACCAGTTTCTGTCCCTGCATGTGATGAGCCCATAGTTTATTCAGTGTTTCCGGATCCAGACCGGCGGGGGTTTCGCATAACACAGTAAATTCTTTATCTGTCCAACGCATTGCGACATCCGGTCCTGAATTTTTGCTTACAGCTGTTACAACGAAATCCGGGTTCATTGCGGCACAATCTTCCTCAGAAGTTACCGCAGGAATTCTGTATTCGGTGCGGAATTTTGCTGCCTTTTCCTCACTCCTGCAATACATTGCGCAAAGTTCAAAAAGATCCGGAAGAGCTTTCGCTGCTCTGGCATAATATTGAGCTCGCCATCCTGAACCAATGACAGCAAAACGGTATCTGCTCATACGACCATCCTATTTTACTCTTTCTCCGCTTCTCATTTCAACAACATGCTGATACAGAACTGAAAACCTGTGATTTGGGATGTTCATATCAAAATGATAATGACCGCAGTACCAGCGTCTGTAAACCACTCTTTCCAGCACTTTATCCAGAAATTTTTCCGCGCAGCAGTCAAGGCAAAGAAGCTTGTGCGCGGCATTTATTTCGTTTCTCACTATGGATTCAGGAGCGGCATGGGTAACAATATAATCGACAATAAAATCATGCTTTTCAAGGTTCTCCATCGCTTTCATGCATTCTTCTTCTGACGGCTCTTCTTCAGTCCACCAGCTTTCACCAAGAGTACGGTATGCCTTATCAATGCTCAGCGCTCCTCCAAAAGTAAAGATACTCATGTTCTCTATGTTGAAGATTTGGCCGCGCATCAGATGAAACACTTTGTCCGTGACTCTGTGAATCTTTCCACCGTTCCACTGTTCGACCGGAAAGCTGTTCAGAAGATAGAAATTCTCATGGTTACCATCTGCGAACAAGGTTGTATAAGGTTTCCGGGAATAGTAATCCAGAATATCCTCATCATGCGTTCCGCCGTCCCAGATTCCGCCGAAATCTCCCGTGATCAGCAGATAATCATTCTCTGTCAGCGAAGCCAGAGTCTTTTTCAGTGCTATTTTGTCGATATCGTTGAATCCGTGTGTATCACCTGTAATGCAGATCATATTTATCTCCTGATATATTATACCGAACAGCGTGAATAGATTTAAAAGAAACATATAATAATAAGCAGACAGAGAGTAAATGATATGTTCAGCACCTTACCGATCAGCAGTCTCACAATTGATTTAGTTTACAAAACAACTGAAAAATGCAGGCTGATCGGTATGATGATCAGCCTGCTAAAAGAGAGATAGAGATTTATGAGCGAATTCCGCTAATGGTGATTAATTCGGATGGCTCTCCTGCCAGATCTCATCAGCTACAGGAGCCCAGGCTTTTGCATATTCGACGCATTTTCCGCAAAGTTGTTCGGCGCTCTCCGGCGCTTCCAGATCGGTGGATCTGGCTCCGCTTTCCGCGACCATCTGCTGTAGATATTCCGGATTCTCCAGCATCGGGCAGGGCCGCAGCATATTCTTGTTGAAGGGCTGCGCCTCATAGTATTTCAGGAACAGCGGCTGACGCAGGCACTCGAGCAGGCTCTTTTCATTGATATTCGCACTGGAATAGTGGATGAAGACGCAGGGTTCCACATCACCGGCGGCATTGATGTGACAATAACGCTTGCCTCCGGCAATGCAGCCGCTGCAGAATTCCCCGTCATTCTGAAAATCAATGGCGAACAGCTCCTTGCCTTCCTTCACATCGCGGATCCAGCGGATACGATCTTTCATGTAAACACGCTGTTCCGGGCTCAGCAGTAGGTCCGTGGAGGCGTTCATCCCCACCGGCATATAGTGGAAGTACCAGGCGAAGTAACAGCCTTTATCGATCAGCATGTCCAGAAATTCATCGCTGGTCACGTCCAGATAATTTTTGCTGGTATAGCAGATCGAAACGCCGAAGGGGATCTTATAGGATTTCATCAGCTCCATCGCCCGGATCGCGGCATCGAAATGCCCTTCACCGCGGCGTCCGTCATTGGCTTCCTTGAAGCCCTCAATGCTGACGGAGACGAAGAAATTCCCGACGCGCAGCAGTTCTTTGCAGAAGTCATCATCGATCAGCGTCCCGTTCGTGAAAGCGTGAAAAGCTACATCCTGATGCTTTTCACACAGGCGGATGATATCCTTTTTCCGCACCAAAGGTTCACCGCCGGTGAAAAGACAGGCATGGATGCCGAGCTCTTTGCCTTCCGTCAGAACTTTGTCCATGACTTCAAAGCTCAGATTCTGTTTGTGGCCATATTCGGCTGCCCAACATCCCGTGCAATGCATGTTGCAGGCTGAGGTCGGATCCATCAACACGATCCAGGGAATGTTGCACTTATATTTTTCAGACATCTCTTCCGAAGTTTTGAACCCGCGGAACCCGCCTTCGTACGCTGCGTTCAGCAGGAAAGAGGAAAGGATCTTCGGATCTGTGTTCTTGATCAGCCGGTTGGCATAATGTGCCCACTTGTTATCCGGATCTTCCGCGATCATGCGCAGGGTGGCAAAGCTGTCATCACTCCAGGATCCTTTCATGATCTTTTCGACCAGACTGATCAGCGACTCCGCCATCTCCGATGCGTCTTCGTTTTGACCCTTCCGGATAAGATTGTCCAATACGCTTTTGAACGCTGCCCGTTCAGCAGAATGTACCAGTTTACTCTGCATGTTTCTCCTCCATATGTTGATAAATTATGGAATCAAACCGCTTTCTTTCAGCAGCAATTCAAGATCTGTACCTTTGGTTTTCCTGACAACCGCCTTCAAGAGTTCCTTTTCGGCGAAGGTCAGTTTCACATCAGTGAGCGGTTTCTTATCCAGCCCATAATAGCAGGCTTTCAAAACCTCCCGTACATCATATTTGCTTCCCCACACTTCAGGAACACCGCGGTCAATATCCAGAAGCGTGTAGACCGATTCCATACCGGTCCGCATGGAATACTCAGTCGTAAAGATGGTATCCCGGGGCGTTTCCGCGAATTGACCAATGAAGGCAAAGTTTACCGCACCATCCGGTACGATTTTCGGACGATCGCTGTTTTTCCGCGGCTGGAAGAAAGCATTGATGTAAGGCATAAAGCAGGTGGTCGTGTTGCATTCTTCGGCAGCATATTCCGCAATTTTTTCTTCCGGGATCCCGATGTGCCACAGCCATTCTTCACAAACTTCGGCGCCGGTACATTCCCGCATCGGTTTCTTTACATAGTTACCGGGAGTATTGGTGCTCAGGGCATAAACCCAGATCAGGACGGAATCTTTCTCCTGGGTCTTGAATTGCGGCTGCCGGTTGATGGTCCAGGAGAGATACCAGTTTTTCGTACTGTCTTTGACGGTGACAATCCCGCCGGTGGTGACTTTCCCGTCACGCGGGTCACGCTGGCAGATGCCGATGATATGTTGGATGATATCCTCATTTTTTGTCTCAACAGTGGCGCTCATCCAGTTCGTCGCCTCAAAATCGCCGCAAAATGCCGCGGGATTCCCATACTCACCTGAACTTGCCTGTTTTGCAATGTTATTCCACATATTCCAGGATTCTCCGGTCAGGTTTTTCACGTTGGAAATGTCCGGCGCATTGTTCTGATCACCATAGCAGGAAGTGTCGGTGCAGCAGCCATTGGTAATGAAAACAAGATCGTTTTCCGTCAGGTCGATCGTTTCTTTGTTCTCGTTTTGAAGGTATTCGATCTTCCGGGCGATTTTCTTTGCTCCGATCGATTCGATTACTACATTCTGCACATCGATCCCGTATTCGATCGTCACACCGTGGGATTCAAGATATTTCACCAGCGGAAGGATCATGCTGTCGTATTGGTTGTACTTCGTGAAACGCAGCGCTGTGAAGTCCGGCAATCCGTCAATGTGGTGGACATATCGGCAAAGATAGCGTTTCATTTCCAGTGCACTGGACCAGCGCTGAAAAGCGAACATCGTCTGCCAATAAAGCCAGAAATTGGTTTCCCAGAAAGAATTCGGCAATACATCGGAAATCTTCTTCCCTTCCAGATCTTCTTCCGGTGTGAGGAAAAGCTTTGAAAGCGCAAGTGCTGATTCCTTATCGAGTTTGAACTGTTTATCGGTATGGGCATCTTCTCCGCGGTTCACTGTCGCACGGCAGAGAGAATAATTCGGGTCATGCTTGTTCAGCCAGTAATATTCATCCAGCACAGAAACCCCCGGTGTCTCGATGGAAGGTACATCCCGGAAGGTATCCCACATCACCTCGAAGTGATTGTCCATCTCGCGTCCGCCGCGCATGTAATAGCCCTTTGTGACATCTTTGCGGCCGTCACAGCTGCCGCCTGCAAGATCCAGTTTCTCCAACAGGTGGATACGCTCACCCGCCATTTGTCCGTCACGAACCAGATAAAACGCCGCTGTCAACCCGGCAAGACCGGTCCCGATGATATAGGCTGATTTCCTGTCCACATCCTTCGGTTTTTCCGGGTGGGCAAACGATTCATAATTTCCAGCTGAATAATACATTTTGTGCTCCTTATTTCAGTTTTTATTCAGATATCCATAAAGGAACCTGATTATTTTTTGACTCGATCCGGATCCGATGACCGATCTGTCCTTACGCGACCTTCAGGTAACATCGGATCCGGAAAGGTATTATCAGCATATTCCCCATTGCTAAACTGAAAAGAAACTTTTTTGAATTTCGAAAGTTTCTTTTCAATTTATTTTCAGTGCCTATACTGGGATAGGTTTTGAAAAAATGATTTGTTGAAGGAGGAGCAATGATGGAAAATAAAGCGAATTATCCGGAAATGTTTTTTCTGTTTTTTGCCGGCAGTGTGCTGGGATTTCTTTTAGAAGGGATTTGGCGGGTGATCCGCACCGGGGCCTGGGAAAACCATGCCGCGACCGTTTGGGGGCCTTTCTGCATCATTTACGGGTTCGGTGCGGCTGCTTTGTACTGGATCTCCGGTCAGGTGAGTGATCTGCCAATTTGGGCGCAGTTTCTGCTCTATGCCCTGATCGGTGCGGCTGTGGAATATCTGGGAAGCTGGGGACAGGAACTCGTCTTTGGTTCCGTCTCCTGGGATTACAGTGACAGGCTCCTGAATATCAACGGACGCATCTGCCTTTCCATGACGCTGATGTGGGGATTGCTCGGTGTGGCGTTTTCCCTGCTGTGTGTGCCGGTTGTCAACCGGTTATTTGATCTGACAGAGGATTGGCCAGTCAAGGGACTTTGTGTGATGCTGTCCATTCTGATGTCAGTCGACCTGCTGGTCTCTGCCGGAGCGCTGGTCCGCTGGCGGGACCGCCAGTATGATCTGCCGGCAATAACTCCAATCGGAGAACAGCTGGATGAACATTTTGACGACGAACGCATGGAGAAGATTTACAACAACATGGTCTTTGTTGAGAAAGAAGGAATTTAGATAAAGAAAGGAATAACGAGCAATGAATGTAATTGAAGTTGAAGATCTGACAAAGGATTACGGGGCCGGAAGAGGTGTCTTTGATGTCTCTTTTCATGTCGGGGAAGGGGAAGTATTCGGGTTTCTGGGACCAAACGGAGCAGGAAAATCTACCACGATCCGGCATTTGATGGGTTTCTCCAAACCGGACAGCGGTGAGACACGGATATATGGGATGGAATCCTTCAGCAGTTATGACAAAATTCTGCGCCGGGTCGGCTATATTCCGGGAGAGATCGCACTTCCGGCAGGGCTGACCGGTTGGGAATTCCTGCACATGATGCAGCATATGCATTGTATGAAAGACGATCAAAAGCTGAATGAACTGATCGACCTGTTTGAACTGGATCCCTCCGGTGAAACAAAACGAATGAGTCTGGGTGTCAAACGAAAACTGGCGGTTGTTTCGGCATTTATGAGCGACCCGGATGTGCTGATCCTGGATGAACCGACCAGCGGTCTGGATCCGGTCATGCAGGAGGTCTTTATCGAATATATCCGCAATGAGAAAAATCGGGGCAAAACCATCCTGCTTTCATCTCATATCTTTTCGGAAGTTGACGCGACCTGCGACCGGATCGCGATCATCAAGGATGGAAGGATCGTTTCGGATTTTATCGCGGATGACCTGCGGCACGCTACCCAAAAAGCCTACCGTCTGACCTTCGACACACCTGAACAGATGACCCGGTTCCTGATCGAAAATCAAAACAGTGATGTGATGCAGATATCGGAGACGGATCCCGCTGAGAATACCGTGGTGATCCTGACCGATGATCAATATATCAATCAGATCATCGACGTTCTGTCCGCCTATTCGGTTTCCGGGTTCGAACATCAGAAAGAAACACTGGAAGACTATTTCATGAAGTATTACAAGGAAGACAGAAACTTTGGAGGAGTATTCCGGAAATGAATAACGTGATCGAAATCAAAAAACTGACAAAGGATTACGGCAGCGGCAGAGGAATCTTCGATATTGATCTTGACATCGCCAGGGGAGAGATGGTCGGATTCGCCGGTACCAACGGCAGCGGAAAAACGACTACGATCCGCCATATCATGGGTTTCATCCAACCGACAAGCGGGGCTGCCTATGTGAACGGGCTGGAGGCCTGGCAGCATTCAAGCGAATACGTACGGGAAATCGGTTATGTCCCGGGCGAGATCGCCTTTCCGGATCTTTCCACCGGGACAGTATTTCTGAAGAGCCAGGCTGACTTCCTGAAGGTGAAGGATATGTCTTATGCCCAGGAATTGATCGAACGATTGCAGCTGGATCCCGGAGCATCGCTGCGGCGGATGAGCAAGGGGATGAAGCAGAAAACAGCCATCGTTGCCGCGCTGATGGCGGATCCCTCCATCATTATTCTGGATGAACCAACCACCGGCCTGGATCCGCTGATGCGGGATGCTTTCCTGGAGATCATCCGTGCGGAACATGAAAAAGGGAAGACGATCTTTATGAGCAGCCATATGTTCGAGGAACTTGAAACCACCTGCGACCGGGTCGCACTGATCAGCAACGGCAGGCTCGTCAGTATTGCGGATATGGAAAAAATACGTCATCCGGAAACGCGGGATTATAAGATCGAATTCAATGACGGGACGGATTATGAGAAATTCAAAACACTTGGATTCGAAATCGTTCGCGACCAGCCGAAATATCAGCAGGTCACGGTATCGCTTTCCGGAGACCGTCTGAACGATTTGTTTTTGACATTGAAAGGAATGGATGTACGTTTTGTATCGGAAGTCAAATATAACCTTGAAAAATACTTTCATGAAAAATTAGGCAGAGAAGAGGAGGACGAATAACATGTTTTCAAAAAGTTTATTTAAACAATCCTGTAAAGCGAACGGCACGATGTGGCTGATCATTACCCTGGCCGTATGCTTTATGCTCAGTGTAGTGATGCTGATCTCAGGCAGAGGAGACGTAAGTGAGACCAAAGAAGCGATCGAGACTACGATCATTGAAAGTGAATTGAAATCCGCGATCCAGGAACGGGCTTTGGATTGGTATGAAATTGCGGATGACGCATTGATCCATTTTGACGAAGTCTTTCTGGATGAAGTTCAGACCGCAGCAATGAGCCTGGTGATGTCCGGAACACCGCAGGAGCAGGCGATTCAGATGGCCAGTGCCGCGGCATATGCCAATGCAGCAGCCGAGCTTCAGGACAGCTATTATCCGGAACTGATCGCGGAAAAAGGCTGTGAGGATGGATCCGAAGAAGCCGATGAGATCAAGGGCATCATCTTCTATACGCTGAATCCCATGCAGGAGGACGGGAGCTTCATGTTCGATGAATTCTACGAAGAACTTGGGGAAACACCGCTGCACTATACGGATCTGCTGGCTGATATCAGCAGCAGCGCTCATGCGGGCGAGCGGGACGAATATGTCATTAAACAGGTCGCCCCGTTTCTCGCCGGGAATCTGGTCAAAGATAAATTTGTCGAAAAGATTATGGATCTGCTGACGGATTACAGCGTCACCCGGGAACAGTATGATGAATTCGGCTATACCGATTACGAGAATGTCAAAGGCATCGCCATGAGCGCCATGGTGAACTACAAAGCCGATCTGGATTATCGGATGGAAAATCTGAAAGAAGGTCAGACCGCTGAGGATGTCCGTGCAGAAGTCCGCAGGGATGCTGCCGGAAGCATGTTGGCGACACTGCCGGAAGAAGTCTCCGGTGCGCTGGAAGAAGTCGGGCAGATGGATCTTTATGGGATCCTGGTCGGTTCCATCTTTTATAAGATGGCCGGGTTGCTGCTGCCGATCATCTACATGATCATGACCTCCAATGCGCTGATTGCCGGACAGGTGGACAGCGGATCAATGGCTTATGTGCTGTCTACTTCAACAAAACGCCGGACAGTTACCTTTACGCAGGCACTCTATCTTGCCGGTTCGCTGCTGCTGATGTTCGCCTGCACGACCGTGACCAGCATTATCTGCCTGAACACGGTGAACGTGAAAACCGGGCTGGATACGCAGAAACTGCTGCTGCTGAATCTGGGCGCTTTTCTGGTGATGTTCGCCATGAGCGGGTTCTGTTTCCTGACATCCTGCTGGTTCGACCGCAGCAAACATGCCATGGCCTTGGGCGGCGGACTTTCCATGTTCTTCCTGGTGGCAACAATGCTGGGGCTGTTCGGTTCGCCGATCCTGCCGTCGATCATCCGCATGGACAAGCTGAATTATTTCAACTATGTCTCCCTGATCACCCTGTTTGATCCGATCTCGATCCTGGATGGCACCGCCGGTTATCTGGTGAAATTCGGCATCCTTGCCGCCTTCGGACTGATCTGCTACATCATCGGCGGGATCCACTTCCGCCGGAAGGATCTGCCGCTGTAAAATTGGAATAAATATTACTTTTTCGAATGCGGCGCTTCGTCACCAAGATGAAGCGCTGTTTTCATTTTTCAGAATTGGCAGGAAGAGCCAATATATGATATAGTATTGAGAAGAAAAACCATGTTTGCTCTGAAAAACAGAAGCTGCTGTCCTGAGGAATGGAACTGTGCCGGAAACAAAGAATGAAATCATGATCGTTGACGAACAATCGCTGCGAAATAAGATCTATACTATACGGGGACAACAGGTGATGATGGACTTTGATCTCGCGGAAATTTACGGATATACAGTCAGTGCGTTTAACCAACAAGTCAAGCGCAATGAAGACAGATTTCCCGAAGACTTTATGTTCAAATTACATCCTGAAGAGCTTCCGAAATCTCTAAAATCACAAAATGTGATTTTAAACGTGAGCGGAAACAAACGTGGATTGCATATAAAGAAAATGCCAAATGCTGCTCAGCAATCCGCCATTGATATTGAGATAGATTTGCTGCCGTGTATGAATCTGCTGCTATTATTGTCATATCAGCGGCAGACTGACGCCGAAGGTCGTTTTTCCGTTTTGGGAGGTCACCGTCACGGTTCCGTTATGTAGGGAGACCACCTTTCGGACAACAGCCAGACCCACACCGCTGCCCTCCGCAGCGTGAGATTCATCAGCCTGATAAAATTTGTTGAATAATTTCGACAGCTTTTCCGCGGGGATATCTTCGCAGAAGTTGGAGATTTTGACGGTGGTCCCATCCTCATTCTGCCGGATCTTTACTTCAACGGGGCTGTAGTCCGCGGAGAATTTGATGGCGTTGTCCAGCAGGTTGATCCAGACCTGTTTCAGCAGTTCCGGACTGCCGCTGATCATATACTCCTCTTCAGGCAGCTTGATCTCGATGTTTTTCCGCGTCCATTTTTCTTCCAACACCAGGACGCAGGTCCGGATCTGTTCTGAGAGATTGAAGGTCTGAACATCGGTGAGAATGGATTGGTTCTCCACTCGCGTCAGGTTCAGAACGTTGGTGGACATTTGCGCCAGACGCAGTGATTCCTCCTCAATGATATCCAGATATTCCCGCTGCTGTTCCTCAGTGAGGTCCCCATGCTTCAGCATTTTGGCAAAGCCGGCGATGGAAACGATTGGGGTCTTGAATTCATGGGAAAAATTGTTGATGAAATCTTCCCGCAGGATCTCTGTCTGTTCCAGCTCGGCAGCCATCAGATTCACGCCGTCCGCCACCTCTTTGACCGCCGGAACAGAGCTGAAAGGACCTGTGAACGACAATCGGGCAGAAAAATCACCGTGAGCGAGGCGGTCCAGAACATTCAGGAACCGGTTCACCGGTTTCAGCGGATAGCGCATGGTCAGCAGCGTAATAAGGACACCGATCCCGGTGCTCCACAGCAGCATGTCCAGAATGAATCTGCCCGCGCTCAGTTTGATGTCACCGATCTCCAGCTTTCCCCGGTATACCATGACGGACAGGATAATACTGACAATGATCGTCGTTAGAATAAGAAACACCAGAACGATCACTGAAAACAGGATCGTCAGGGAAAACCGCTCTTTTTGTTCTTCAGTAACCGGCTTCATCGCAGCACCTCTTCAAAAATCACCTTACACCGTTTTCCGGACTGCTTTATATCCCAGTCCCCGGACAGAAACGATCTCGAACTCTTCCCAGCCCTCAAACCGTTTCCGCAGTCTGCCGATATGGACGGTCACCGTTTCCCAACCGGTTTCGCTGTCTGCACCCCAGATCTCATCCATCAGCTGAATGCGGGTGAAGATCTTTCCCGGATAGGATAGCAGCTTGTAAAGCAGCAGAAATTCCTTCTGCGGCAGTTCCTGCGTCGTTCCATGACCGGTGACTGTCATGCTGTCATAATCCAGCGTTATATCGCCAATCACGATTTTCCGTTCACTGACGATCTTGGCTCGGCGCAGCAGTGCTCGGATCCGCAGCAGCATTTCCGTCTCGTCGATTGGTTTCGTCAGGTAATCATCCGTGCCGACCAGAAAGCCTTTATGTTTATCAGCCGGCAGCTGTTTGGCCGTGACCATCAGGATCGGCAGGTCGCTGTTGCCTTCACGAAGAATATTCGTGAATTCGTATCCGTCCATTTCGGGCATCATGATATCCAGGATGATCAGGTCGATGTACTCCCGGGACATCACATCCAGCGCGGCTTTTCCACTTTCAGCCAGGGTCACCGAATAATTCTCCGCTTCCAGCACAGCTTTCAGGTATCTTCGGGTATTTTTATCATCATCAACAACCAGAATATGAAACATATCTCCTCCGAAAAGGTTCGTTCTAATGATAATACCGATCGAACCTTAACTGATTCGAATCAAATGCATATGATGACAATACTGTATTACAACCGGGTTCGAGCGATTACCCATCGTTATAATATCCAGCCTTTCTGAAGGTATTGTGGTATCAAATTCACGAATTCGAGAATTTGATTAATCTCCGTGGGGCATTTCCTCGGGAGAGTCCCTTCGGTGAGGCTGAAACCCATATCACTTAGGTTGTGGGTTCGAGTCCCAACCGGGCTCATCGAACGAGCAGCATATCATCGAGGATTATGACGTCTGGAATTTTGAACTGACGGAAGAGGAAATGGCTCAGATGACAGCACTCGAACGGGATCAGCGCTTTGCGAATTATTAGGAAAAAGTTGATTATTACCACCGTGTCTTCGGGAACGGTTCCTTCGCAATTGGAGAGTCCCTTCCCGAAGACACCATAATCAGTGGGTTTTAACAATTATTTGATAGATGCTGATGTACTTCACTGCATATCGGTTATTAATGATTTGACAAATAAGTCGCAATGCGTTTTGCCACGTTATCTTTGATGTTGTTGTAGTAGAACGTGTAGTCGTTAGCGTGGCGGCCATCCGGTCCGAAGAATTCAGCGGCAATTGCAATAAGCTCCTCGGAGAGCTTTTCGGCTTTGGCGTTCGTAACAACAACGCCGCGAGCAGGATTCACCTGTGCGTCCGCCCCAATGTCGGCAATCTCCAATTCCCCGGTTTTCTCGTTATGTACAAGCGAACCAAGATTTTCACTTGCCGGAGCGTATGTTTCGTCGAGCTTCCAGTTAAGTGGGTTGATACTGATACCATTCGGCAGTACCACAACATTTTGGGCGTTTTCCTCTGCGTTCTTTGGACCTTCGGTATTCCAACTCACGATAACACCGGTGTCGTTTTCGCCTGATGCGAACTTCAGATATGGGCAGGCTGCGAGATCTTCCTTTGTAATGGAAAAGCCGATAACATATGCAGCTACCATGCGCTCGTAATATTCAGGGGAACCTCGAAAAAGTAGCTTTTGCTTGAAAATATGATGAAAAAATTCAAAATTTATGACTTATTCTCATATTTTCACGTGCTTTTCATCGATAATTCCTTTCAGTTTATATCAATTTCTCCAAAACAGACGCAATAGTCCTACGATTATTCAGCATATCTTTTAATCGTTTCATAACGGCACATATTATAGACCAAATTTGTGAGTGCCACATTGAATTTTGCTCTTGCCAAACCGATGCTTCGAAGTGTTAAGCCGTGCATCGAATTCGTCATAAACCCAAATACATGTTCAACCCGGACACGTATTTTTGATTTCATCCGATTTGACAATTGTTGCAATTCCGTCAGTTTAACATAGCGACTGCCTTTTTCATGAACTTGGCATTCACAGAGTTCCGGCAGTAATTTCTCTATCTCTTTTGACCAATAAGCACTGTCTGCATATACTTTCCTGTCCTTATTGTCCAAGAGAGACAAAAACACCCGACTATCATGTACATTCGCCGGTGTTGTCTCGTATGAAATGATTATTTTGGATTCTGCGTCCACTTTGACGTGGTCTTTATAGCCATAATATGTATCATCCCCTTTTTTTGTCCAGCGTGCATCCACATCTTTTTGGCTTTTTTTATGTGCTTTTTCAGCCTCTTCCCAAGACTCAGGAGTTTGGCCCTCCTTGATTTTCTTATTCTCATCCGGTGTGTTATGTAGTATTGGCGCCTCGACAAATGTCGCGTCTACTATGCTTCCTCTCCGGGTGATGATGTGTTCTTTTTCTAATTGCTCGTTGAATTTGTCGAATATCTTGTCTATTTTGCCACTCTTGGTAAGTGTGTCCCGAAACAACCATATCGTCTTCGCATCCGGTTTGCTGTTCCCCGCTTCCAGCCCCACAAACCGCGAAAAGGTTCGCCGATCATTTAGCTGAAATTCCATCTGTTCATCCGATAAATTATATAACCGCTGCACTATGAGGATTTTGAACATCATCAGGTACGGATAATGAGGACGTCCTGTTTCTTTCTTCTCTTTCTTCATGGCTTTATTCAGCAACGGTACGAATTTTTTCCAGTCAATCACTTTGTCCAGTCTTTCAAGTGGATCTCCTAACTTGCTGATTTTTGCCATCCGATTTTCTTCATCAAAGAAACTGAGTTGTCCCATTTTCCCTCCTGTGTCCTTACTCTTTTATTATCTCACAGATGTCCTTCCTTTCATAGTTTTTAGAGGTTCCTTATGCTCATCCATGTATTATAGAACGGCAAAACAATCCTCAACAGCAGCGGGATAGGGTTTCTGCCATGACAGACGGTAGCCCGGAGAAACAACGATCACTCCATACTTTCTCAGTATATCAGCCCCTCGGCTGTAATACACCATTTCCTTCATGCCGGACATATATCCACCGCCGTGTATCCACAGGAGACCGACACGAATCGGAGAGATGTGCACAGGTCCTAGAATCAGTGTTGAGACCCGCCCGATCCTGATTTTTTGAACATTTATTGAGTCATTCCGTTTTAACATGTGCATGAACTGTAACCTGATTGCATCTTTCAGTTTCATTTATTTCTTCTCAGAAAATCATATATCGCAAACAATAAGCGGATAAGCGCGTCAGCTATCAGGGTATTCCCGATACTGATTGAATAACCGAAAACAGCAGAAGGCGGAATTATCAAAAAGCTGACGCCATATATTAAGCAGAGAACAGATTCTGCACCGGTCAAAATACGAAGATGAACCGGATTCTTCTTGTCTGCGGCTTTCGTACCGGAATGAACCGCTATAATAAAGGCTGCATTAGCAAAAATGATGCTGCCGAATAAAAACATTGCCTGTTCTTTTATGAGCATAAAAATACTCAGAACGATCATGATGATACTCAGATGAAACCGATCCCGGACCATTGTAAATTTCCAATGACTTTCCCGAAATCTTTTGAATGTAAGTCCAAGCTGCGTCAGCGCCAGTCCTGTGATCAACATCATTGAAGCGACATTCAGTATATTATCAGATGCGAAAATAAACATCAATCCTGCAATGACCATTATCACTGATTGAACGATGCCAAACCGGGAGAGCGCGTTCCAAAATCCCGTAATTTTTAGATTTTTGAAAATATCTCCGAACAGGGCTTGTTCCGGAAGTTTTGCCGCTGTCTTTTTTGTAACAGGGCTGCTGCCAACAACCTGCAGCAGGATCTCCTCAAATCCGTCCGGGCCATTTTTCATGATATCGGTCATGGTTCTGGCCTTGTTTGAAGCTAATGCGTCAAACAATTCGTTGACGAAAGTTTTTCTGTCATCAAGAGGAATATTTTCCACCCATTCATCTATGATGCGATTAATGTTTTTTGAACGCGGATCGTTTTCGGGAACCGTATCCAATTCTTTTCCCTTTACACCCCATGAAAGCAGCTCATGCTGCATGACAGAGGTTTCATCTGAAGCTACGATCCTGGTATCAGGAAATTCCGGTGAGAACAGTTTCCCGATCACAGAAAATTCAGGAATGACACAAGTTGTTTTTGCCCGGATCCGATCCAATGCAGACAGATCAAAAATCTCATCACAAAAACCGGGACCATCCAAATCATAGATAGTGTCTGCTCAACAATAGACTAATTGAGCATTTGATTCTGAAAAGGCTTCTATTTTGGCAAATATACGCTTTATCCAGAAGAGAAACCAAACAATAA
>CADATZ010000043.1 GCA_902791025.1 uncultured Chloroflexota bacterium
GCAGCCAAAGGACACCTTTGATGTGCTCGGACCCAACGACTGGTGTGTGCAGTACATGCAGCGGGCGTGGGCACAGGAATACGAGGCACTGCTCCCGGGTTTGTTCAAGCGAAGGGCATGGGAAAGGGAAATTCCCGAGTACGATCGAATTCCTGAGAAGAGTGGTTAGTGGTTAGTGGTCAGTGGTCAGAAAAGCCGGAGTCCGGATGGATTTCGGCTGTCCCGGGTTAAGGAAACACCGGGCCAGCACCGAGCTGCGTCGTTCGTAAGAAAAAAGGCGAAGCCGATTCCGTACAGAGCGGGTCACTTGTGCGGGCTTCGTGGCAGTGAATCAACCAGTGCCAAGTGCTTCATCCCAAAGGAAGCGCAGCTCAGTTGCCAGTCACCCGTGCCGGCTAAGCGGGCGAAGCTCCTGCTCCGAATAAAATCGAGCGAAGCTCGCACCATACGGAACAGGGTAAATGGCCCGGTGCACAGATACGATGAATCTTTATTTTAAGGAGGATAAATGATGAACTTATTAGGTTTATATGTTGGACATAACTGTCATGATCCTGTTCCCGGGGCATGGGTGAAAAATAATTGTTTCCTTCGTTCCTACCAATCCGATGCGCTGCGGAATATCTTTGACGCGGCGATGAGCGGGCAGGGCGGACGGTTCGCGGTGATGTTCCCGCGGCAGTCGGGAAAAAACGAGACCCAGGCACAGCTGGAGGCGGCTCTGATGGCAGCCAACCAACACCGGGGCGGAAACATCATCAAGATCATCCCGACGGAAAAGAATCAGGGGAAGATCTCAACCGAGCGCCTTGCCTCTGTCCTGTCAGGTACTCGGGGACGGTTATCCCGTACTTCGTACGGGCGGGGACGGTTATCCCGTACCTCGTACGGGGAACCGTCACCTAAGGGGAACTGTCTCCGAGAACGGGATGAGGCTTCTGAGGGGAACGGAAACTTAACCTCACGGGCTTGTATCCGAAGAAACAATGCCGTTTCATTTGGTGACCGCCAGCGAGAGGGAAACGAGGCTTCTGAGGGGAACGGAAACTTAACCTCACGGGCTTGTGTCCGGAGAAACGACGCCGTTTCATTTGATGACCGCCAGCGAGAGGGAAACGATCCTTCGGAAGAAAAAAGGAGCTTAACCTCACGGGCTTCCATCCGGAGAAATGGCGCCGTTTCATTTGGTGACGGTTCCCCGTACGAGGTACGGGATAACCGTCCCCGCCCGTTTGAAGTATGTAATAACCGTCCCCGTGTGCGGGTAAAAAAGGATGAAATAACGTATGGGAATACGTCTGTGCGGTGTCTCTCTGCTTCACCGAACGCGGCGATCGTCGGGGCTACGGCGGAGCTTCTGCTCGAGGTCGATGAAGCCCAGATGGTGGCCGCGGAGAAATATGACCGGGAAGCCGCACCCATGGCAGCAGCAAATAACGCAGTGCAGGTATTCTGGGGTACCGCCTGGGATGACCAGACCCTGCTCGCCCGGGAGACACGCCTTGCGCAAAAGGAAGAAGAACTGGACGGGAGAAAACACGTCTTTACCACCACCGCTGTCGAAGTCGGCAAGGAAGTCCCGGAATACGAAAACTTTGTACGTTCTCAGATCGAGCTGCTGGGACGGGAGCATCCCGCGATCCGCACGCAATTCTTCTGTGAAGAGATCACCGACCTGACGTCCATGTTCACGGAAGAGCGCATGAACAAGATGAAAGGCGACCATGACCCGCTGTATCGTCCTGAAAAAGATAAATGCTACGTCTTCCTCATCGACGTCGCCGGGTCCGATGAAGTCCAGGCGAAGGACAAACGCGCCCACGGCTTCTCCGACCGCCGGGATGCCACTGTTGTCACCATCTGCGAGGTCATCCTGCCGAATGGCAAGAAATATGACGCTAAAAACTTCGTCTGGAAGGTCGTCAACCGCCGTCTGTTCCGCAATGTTCCCACGGATCTCCTCGAAAAAGAGATCTGCGGAGATATTGATCTCTGGAAGCCTCGCCGCATCTTCATCGACCACTCCGGTCTCGGCGCGATGCTGAGCGATATTCTGGTAACGAAATACAAGACCAAGGTCTGCCCGATCGACATCACCGCTGCCAACAAGACCAAGATGGCGTGGGATTTCCTCGCCATGGTCGATACCGGAAGATGGCTCGAACACAAGGGGAACGAGATCGACGTACTCAAATCCGGATTCAAACCCGGCAAGGAACGCTATGAGATTCTCAAGGAGCCGGAGCTGCTGCAGCAGATGTTTTACCGTGAGCTGCGCGCCTGCCGCATTGAACCGACCGGGAATCCGTCTAACGTCAGCTGGGGCGTGAAGGACGGCACCCGCGACCAGGTTACCGGGCGTTACCTTCACGACGATCTGGTGATGTCCGCAGCAATGTCGGTCTTCGAGAACGGCAAGCTGAACGTCCGCAACGACCTCTCCCATGATAGCCTGATCGATCAGATCAAGCTGGCTCAAGAGCTGCAGAAGCAGCAGGAGCGGAAGCGGAGATTTGGATGGTAGAAGGTAGGATGTAGAAGGTAGAAGGTAGAAGGTAGGATGTAGAAGGTAGAAGGTAGGATGTAGAAGGTAGAAGGTAGAAGGTAGAAAGTAGAATGAGGAAGAGATTGCTGATTCGCGGTCGGATCGTAATAATTTGGTTAGATTAGTTATCATCGATGCGGCTAAAACGCTGATGGCTAATTGCTAAAAGCTAATAGCTGATAACTCAGATAATAAACCAAATTGTAACAAAACTATTAGGACTGAATAACTTTTCGGGGTAGAATTGAAGTGATCAGTAATTTTTTACATTGGAGTATTTCGATATGCGGGACACAAAGCTGTATCTTGTTCCGGATTATTATCCGTATTTTCATTGTAAAATGGGAGCGTGCCGGCATGCGTGCTGTGACGGTTGGCCGATTTCCATTACCATGAAGGATTATTTTCGTCTTGTTGGCATCAGCTGCAGTCCTGAACTGCGGCAGCGGTTGGACAGAGCGCTGCACATCGTTCAGCATCCTGTGGATGAAGCCTATGCGGAAATCAGCCCTTCTTATGACGGAACCTGTCCGCTGCGGATCGAAGACGGACGGTGCGGACTTCAGGCGGAGCTTGGCGAAGAAGCACTGTCCACTGTCTGCCGTCTTTATCCCAGAGGGATTCGCGATGGGGAAACGAGTGAATGTTCCTGCGCCAACAGCTGTGAGGCTGTCATCGAACTGTTTCTGAGCCACAGGGAACCGCTCCGATTCGTGAACCTTTCGCTTGATTTTGATCTGCCGCCATTCAAAAAGGTTGAAAATCTTTTTCCAACGGCCGGGCACAGTCAGGAAATCCGTCTCTATTATATTCGAATCATGCAGGACCGATCTCAGAAAATCCCGGACAGGCTGATGAGCCTTGGAATGGCCATGCAGGATATTGAAAAGGCTATTCGCTCCGGTGATGAACAGCTCGATTTGCTTCTTTCCCGGAATCCTGAACCTTTCAAGGGGACGGATGAGGAACCGGGACAGGAACAGCTGGACAAAGGAATGGAAATCGCGAGCGCATTACTGAAAAAGGTGGATGAAAGAAGCCGTGCCGTGCGGCAATATGGGGAAGAGGCTTTGAACTGGTTCGAACATGGGGCGAACAGCATCGATCGCTACAGACAGGCTGTCTCCAATTTTGAAAGCGTCCTGCCGGATTGGGAAATCGTTTTTGAGCATATGATCGTGAACCATATGTTTTTTGAGCAGTTTCCTTTTCAGGATCGCCCGGTTCCGGTGGCGGATGAGTTTCTTGCGATCTGCGCGGTTTATACGCTGCTGCGCTTCCTTTCCGTCAGCTGGCTTGCCATGCATCCTGCCCAGACAGATTTTGTCGATGTCACCTCGGCTTTATTCCGGCTCGTGGAGCACACTGCTTTTGATTCCTTTGCGGCGGTTTTTTTCAAGGAAATCAGTGCCAATGATCCGGTTCGGATTTATGACCTGGTAAGGCTGTAAACAAAAGGCCGATCTTTTGCATGCTCACATAACGTTTCAGAACGAAGCACATGGGGACTGGCATCTTGTGTCGTAAAAACCGACACAAGCATGCCTGTCCTCATGTGCGTCACTTCACTCTGAAACGGTGGGACAGTCCCCGGAGAATTGATTATGCCCAGGGATTTTCCGTCGGATAGGGCAGGCTCTTCGGCTGGTTGTAACCGATGTCCTGTACGCCCAGGAACTTGAAGACTTCAAAGAGCGCCTTGCCATGGTGACCAAAAGCGACCGCGCCATGATGCGGGAAGCGTTTCTGGATCAGTACATGGCGATAGAAGCGGCCCATTTCATGAATGGCGAATACGCCAATACCGCCGAAGCTGGTGGTCTTCACCGGGAGCACTTCACCCTCGGCGATGTAGGAACGAAGATTGCCCTCGGAATCGCACTGCAGGCGGAAGAAGGTGATCTCACCGGCTGCGATGTCGCCTTCGAGTGTGCCGCGGGTGAAATCAGGTTCGGAACCGGCCGGTTCCAGCAGACGGTGCTGAATGAGCTGGTATTTCACAGCGCGGTCCGCGCACATCTTGCAGCTCGGGGTGTTGCCGCAGTGGAAGCCCATGAAGGTATCGGTCAGGCTGTAGTCAAATTTACCCTTGATCTGCTCCTCCCACATTTTGGCCGGAACGGAGTTGTTGATGTCCAGGATCGTGACCGCGTCACCGGAGACACAGGCACCGATATATTCGGAAAGTGCACCGTAAATGTCCACTTCGCAGCTCACAGGGATGCCGCGGGCGGCCAGGCGGGAGTTGACATAGCAGGGTTCAAATCCGAACTGTTCCGGGAAAGCAGGCCAGCATTTGTCGGCAAAAGCGACATACTTGCGGGCGCCTTTGTGAGCTTCCGCCCAATCCAGCAGGGTCAGTTCGAACTGCGCCATGCGTTCCAGCATATCCGGGAAGTATTTTCCCTCGCCCATTTCCGCGGCCATATCGGCACAGACTTCCGGAATGCGTTTATCGTCTTTGTGGGCTTTGTAGCTGACCAGCAGGTCCAGTTCGCTGTTTTCCTCGATTTCGACGCCCAGTTCATAGAGTCCCTTGATCGGGGCATTGCAGGCGAAGAAGTCCTGAGGGCGCGGACCGAAGCTGATGATCTTCAGGTTCTGCACACCGATGATGGCACGGGCGATCGGATAAAAGTCTTTGATCATGACGGCAATATCATCCGCGGTTCCGACAGGATACTCGGGAATATAGCCCTTCAGATGGCGCATGCCCAGGTTGTAGGAGCAGTTGAGCATACCGCAGTACGCATCGCCGCGTCCGTTGATCAAGTCTCCGTCGCCTTCAGCCGCTGCGACGAACATGCAGGGGCCGTCAAAATATTTTGCGATCAGTGTTTCGGGAGTTTCCGGGCCGAAATTGCCGAGGAAGACGACCAGTGCGTTGCAGCCAGCTGTTTTCACATCTTCGACTGCCTTGCACATGTCTTTCTCATTTTCCACTGTGACAGGACACTCATAGAGCGAGCTGCCGCAGGCTTCAACAATCGCTGCGCGGCGTTTTTCGGAAAGCAGGATCGGGAAACAGTCACGGGAAACGGCAATAATGCCAAGTTTTACATCAGGAATATTTTGCATGATCAAATCTTTTCTCCTTTTGAATTATCTGGACTTGATATCATATAATCATACCATAGTTCAACGCAGTGGAATATATAATTCACGGATATCTGCGCCACAGCAGTTATCCGGTCCGGTGCTTCATTCAGAACATGGGCGGCTATTCTGTTCCGACAAGATGCACGATCACGGGGGTGATGTTCAGGGCGGGAAGAATTTTTCCCGTCAGGTCCTTTGTCGCGAAACGGATCGAGCTGGTGTTTTCGCACGGGTGGCAGCCAAACATCTCTTCCTTCAGCACATCCTCGTCGATGATCAGCGTTACGCGGTGTTCTCTGTCATTCATCAGCCCCAGCACAGAGACACTGCCGGGATGAATATCGAGGAGTTCTTCCATATACTGCTCTTCCGCAAAGGAAAGCCGGCTGATCCCCATCTGTCCGGAAAGTTCCTTTGTCTTGAAGGGTTTATCCCCGGGCATGACTAACAGGTAGAATTTCGTTTTCTGCCTGTTGCAGAGAAAAAGGTTCTTACAGATGTGAACGTTCAGGACCGCATCCACAGCGGCACAGACTTCCATTGATGTCGCGGGCTGATCCGGGTGATCGGTGCGGTCAAATTGAATACCAAGATTGTCTAAAAAGGCGTAGGTCCTGATTTCCCGGTCGCTGCGGCCGGTCATATCAGAAGGGGATCCATGATAAAGTTCCATTATTTCGGTCCTTACTTACTAAACTGAGGGTAAGTATACACCCAAAGGAACGATCTGAAAAATATTATAAACGGTTGCGGTATTCGTTCGCGCTGCAGCCGACAAGTTTTTTGAATATACGGGAAAAGTGAGCCGTATCGGAATAGCCGACCATCAGCCCGATATCGCCGACCTTCAGCTTCGGATCCGTCATCAGGTCTTTCGCGGCGTCAATGCGAATGCGGTTCAGGATGTCGTAGAAGCTCTGGTCCGCGTATTTGTGCAGCAGCTTGGAGAGATGCCACTGGGAAACATAGCAGCGTTCCGCTACATCCTGGAGCGTTATCTTTTCCGCATAATGCTCTTCCATATAAGCCATAGCCCGGTTTACGATAAAGCTGCCGGTGTTCTGTTCGTCCCGTGGTTTTTCCTCTGCCTGCAGCCGCGAGGTCATGGCCTCCAGAGCCTCATTGATTTCAGCCATGCGGGTGGGTTTGAGCAGAAAACGGGTAACTCCCAGACGGATAGCTTCCTGAGCATAAGCGAAATCCCGATAACCGGTCAGAACCGTCACTTGCAGATCAGGAAATTCAGACCTCAACCCGGCAAGCATCGTCAGCCCATCCTGCCCGGGCATGCAGATATCAGTGATCAGGATATCGGGCTGTATTTCACGAATCAAAGCGGCACCCTTGAGGGAATTAGACGCCGTGCCGACGACTTCGCAATTGAAGTCCGCCCATTTGACGACCTTTTTCAGTCCCTCCACGATGATCTGCTCATCATCAATGATCACCACTTTGTACTTTCTTGCCATACCAAGCTCCGTAATAGAGGAGAAAGAGTTCAGGAGTTCCGATCAGAACAATACCATTATCTCCTGTTTTCTATTCCCAAAATACTACCCTTTGATCGCACCTGCTGTCAATCCCTTAATGATATGCTTCTGCAGGGCAATATAAACCAGCAGCACGGGAATCACGACAAGCACCACGGAGGAAGCCATCAGCCCATAGTTCACACCCGCCTGCGAACTAATCTCATTCAACAATCCGGTGATTGCTTTTTCCTGTGGATAGCGAAGGAAAAAGGACTGCGTAAACAGGTCGTTATAACTCCACAGGAAGGTAAAGATCGCGACTGTAGCAAAGGAAGATTTCGCTGCCGGGATGATGATGTGGAAATAGATCTGAAACACATTGCACCCATCCAGATAAGCGCTCTCTTCCAGTTCGATCGGCACCGATTGGATAAATCCCATCAGCACGATGATCGAAAAACAGAGATTCCCCGCGATCTGAGGCAGGATCACCGCGAGCATACTCAGCCAGCGGTTCCCGCGCCCCGCTATTCCCATTATAACTTCCATCCGGAAAACCGGAATAATTGTGGCAAATACCGGGAACATCATGCCGCCCATGATCAGGCTGTAAAGCAGGCCGCGGCCTCTGAACTGATAACGGGTCAATCCATATGCCGCCAACCCCGCGAGGATAATCACGATAACCGTTACCGTTCCGGAAATCAGGAAGCTGTTCAGATAGGCATTTTTGAAATCCGATCGCTGCCAGGCGGTGATGTAATTATCCATGGTGAAGGCATCACCGAGCGGCAGAGAGAAGGAATCGCTGAGGATCAGTCCCTTTTTACGGAAGGAATTCAGAATGACCCAGATGAAGGGGTAAATCGTTGTCAGTGCCCAGAAAATCAGGACGGCATAAATGATTCCCGTGGAAATCGATGTCTTTTTATTGTTAGTTGCCATGTTATGCCTCCCCTAAAAATCTTCCAAGGGTTTGATCAACCGATTCGCCGCATTTGATAGGATGATGCCAAGCACGACGATGAACACCGCGATCGTTGACCCGTAGTCCACATTCATGCGGTTGAAGGTCTGGTCGTACATATACGTCCCTGTCAGCCAGCCCTGATTTTCCGGCATACCGGCTCCGAACATCACCCAGGGCAGGTCAAAGACCTTCAGCGCACCGGTGATTGCCAGCACCAGGCAGGTCCGCAAGACATTCCGCAGCAGCGGCAGCGTGATATAACGGGTTTTCTTCCATCCATCTGCTCCATCAAGTGCAGCCGCTTCATACAAGTCCGATGGAATATTATTGATCCCCGTGACGATAATCACGAAATAGAAACCTACATACTGCCACATGACCGGCATGAACATGGTCGGCATAAAATGCGCCTTGTCCTTCCAGTCCAGCCATTCAACAATCATTTTCCCGTTGGTTTTCACTTCATAGTTCAACAGACCAAGCTTCAGCAGCAGTTGGTTGATCATCCCACCCTTGTAAAGGAAAATCAGGTTGAACATCAGCCCCAGAGCGGTAGCTGAAATCACGATCGGGAAAAAGTAGACCGTACGGAAGAACTGCTGTCCATGTTTGACATTATCCACGAGTAATGCCAAAATCAGCGCAATTCCCACCTGAAAGATCACTGTGCATACGATCAGGATGGCGGTGTTCTTCATCGCAGTCCGCATATACGGATCCGTAAAAAGGCGTGCGTAGTTCTCATACCAGGGTGTATTCACCCCTTCCGCTGCTCTTCCCAAGCCGCCGATTGAAAGGAAGGTGTTGATGATGTTCTGGAAGAAGGGGTAGTACAGGAAGACAAAGATGAACAGAAATGCCGGTACCAGAAAAACGATCAGCGGCGATTTCTTCTTATAAATCATCGATTTCATGGGATGGTCCCGTCCTTTCTTTATTTATCAGGGAATAGGGAATAGGAGTTAGGGGATAGTTTTTCGCATTCCGACTTATGTAATCGGTTCATCTGCTTGCTCCTATCATATCCACTATATCCTATATCCTATTTCCTATTTTCTTATGAAACGTGGCTGCTCAAAAGCAGCCACGTTTCATTATCTTCGTTTAGTTCAGTGCAATTGCGGATGCTACCGCGTCTTCTGCTGTCATCTTGCCGGTGACGACGTTCTGGATGTTTCCGAAGAGATCGCCCTTGGCTTCTGAGGTGATGGTGTCCTGCACCGCACCGACGATTCCGGTGATGGCGGCATTGGCATCAGCAGCGGACTGCTGGATGATGTTCAGACCTTCCGGTTTCGCACCATTGACCAGAGCGGTAACTTCGGTGGTGACGAATTTGCTGAGAACTTCATCGGAAGTCAGGTAGGAGACAAATTCGACAGCTGCTTCACGCTTTGCCGGATCTTCCCAGGCCTTGCGGGTGATGAAGTAACCCATGGAGATACCTCCGATAGCTTCACTGGCTTTGCGGTCGCCCTTGGCAGGAACGTAGGAGACGACATAGTCTTCCAGCGTATCTTCGTGATTGCTGACGAAGTAACCGACCTTCCAGGATCCATCGATCAGGAAAGCAGCTTCGCCTTCACCGAACATGGCAACGGTTTCCGCGTCGGTAGCGGTCAGGGTGTTCTTCGGGAAGAATCCGCGTTCATAGAGATCTTTCAGGTCATTCAGACCGGCAACCCATTTGGCAGCAGCAGCGTCTTCCATAGAAGCGGGAACATCGAGATGATTTTCGAGTGACCCGTTGTTCATCACGACGAACTCGAACCAGTAGTGAGGAACTTCAACCAGAGAGCAGGCAATCGGAGTATAACCATTGTCGAGAATGGTCTGGCAGTCGGCAAGGAACTGTTCCCAGGTGTAGTCCGGACCCGGAACTTCAATACCGCAGGCATCCAGGACGGATTTGTTGACGAACATGTTCTCCCAGTAACCATAGGAAGGCACCGCATAATTCTTACCGTCGGAAGCAACAGCCAGCATGGAATCCTTCATGTTGGTGGCGTAATCCGGATATTCAGCACGAATCTCGTCAATAGAGACGACCTTACCGGCGGAAACAAACGGTTCGGCATCGGCATTGGTGAAGAAGAACAGGACATCCGGTTCGGAACCGGTTTCGAAATCGGTCAAAACACGGGCTTTCCATTCCTCATTGGAAGTTGCGGAACCATCATTGACCTTGTTGCCGGTATTGGCTTCATATTCGGCAACAGCCGCTTCGAAATTACCGCGGTTTCCATCATCACCGCCGTAAGAGGTAACAACGTTCAGGGTGACATTGTCAGCCGCAGCGGTCAGCGTACAAACAAGCGCCAGTAAAACAGCGAAAAGCAACATAGACTTTTTCATGGGTTTATTTTCTCCTTTTTGAACCTTATGTCTATCGAATGACGATCACGTCATTTCATTGTTGATGGTTCACATTATAAATATGGCTGGCATTTTGCGGTAGATTGGGAATTGTGTTTTTTTGCCGATTTTTGTCAGGCTTTCAAATTTTCTCCGGAAAGCTCAACCGGAAAGTAATAAACCCATCTTCCTCATAAAACTTAATACATCCCTGCTCTTTATAAATCAATTTCAACCGTTGGGCAACATTGACCAGTCCGACATTTGCCTTTCCGCTATACCCTTCAGACGTAATGATCTCATGAATATTCTTCCGATCCTCGTCAGATAGTTCACCACTATGCACCGTTTCCAGCAAAATCAAACCATTCTCCCGGCAGGCTCGAATACGGATCGACCCGCCGCCTCGTGGTGTGATATCATGCTCCACCGCATTTTCGACAATCGGCTGCAGAATGAGGCGCGGAACCATCACGCTCTCCATTGCCGCGTCAATCTCTTTTTCAGCGCTGAACCGATCACCGAGCCGTTCATGGATGATATATAGGTAAGCATCCACATAGCGAATCTCCTCAGACAAAGGGATCATCCCCCGTCCATCGCGATCCAAAGCCGCATCCAGCATGGTGGAAAGCGCTTCAATCATAGCACTGACCTTCTCATCCTCCACCATTCGTGCTTCCCAGTTGATCACCTCCAGCGTATTGTTGAGAAAATGAGGATTGATCTGTGACTGGAGTGTCCGGATCTTTGCAAGCTGCAGTGCCTTCTGCTCCTCATAAAGCTGGTCGAACTGGTTTTTCAGCTCCGTCGACATCGTATTGAATTGCGTTGTCAACTGCCGAAATTCCTCATTTCCCGGCATTTCAGTAATCACATATCCCCGATGCCCGGACCGTACCTGTTCGGAAGCCATCAATAAAACGTCCGTGGGCCGGGTCACTTGCCGATAAAAATAAAGGATCGCGATTACCAGCAGCGGGATGACAAGTCCGGCAGCACCTAATACGGCATACTTCAGCGAAGGAACATCTTTCCAGATACTGAACTTTGGATAAGCCGCCCGAACATTGATATCATGATTGTCAACAGTGCCGGAAACTGATACGAAACGATACTCCAAATCGCTTTGAATGCTGTTCGCGGGAACGATTACATCTCCGTCAATTCGAATCTCAGGAGAGGGATCGTAAGGCAAATCAACAAAGGAACGGAACAGCACATCCTTTTTGCACTGCATGATCACAGCCGCGTATGGGCTGAATTTTCCATCCAGCAGGTTACGCGCCATATACAGTTCATCATCAACCAGAAAAAATCGTATCAGGGTTTCCGCCGTTTCCATTTCTTTCAAAAGCAGCGGCTCAACCGTATTGCGATAATTTCGAATCGTCGTATACGCCTGGACACCGGGCGTGATCACATAGGATTCGATATCGATATCATTTCGGAAACTGATATAAACAGCCTTATACTTCTCATCTCGTGAAAACCGCTGGCTGAGATATTCATTCACACTGCCATAAAGCGCCGCGGAATCGCCATCCAGCTGATAACTGCGGTAAGAACTTCGCACTACGCCGTCATAAGAAACCGCCTTGGAATCTTCAATAATCGAAGCAAAGCGGAGTTCAAACTGGTTGAGCGCATTCTGCATGCTGCTCTCGATTTCCTGCTGAAGAGAAGTCTCATAACTCCGGCTCAGAAGACTCCCGAAGATCCCGGCGACCGCGGCAATCGGAATAAGCCAGCAGCTGATCACAAGCATGATCAGCTGCCATTTCAACGAAAGTGTACGTCTGGTTTTCATGCCTCAGGCTTCATCCGGAATGCAGATAGCCTTCCATGCCGCGATATAACGTTTCGCGTCTTCTGCTTCCAATGCCTCCGCGGCGAAACGCAGCAGCGGTTCCGTACCGGAAAAGCGGCAGATGCACCAGCTGCCATCCTCAAACCAGACCTTGCAGCCGTCGGAACGGTCGATCCGTGCAATCTTTTTATCGAATTCCGGGATCATTTCTGCCTCAAAGATCAGCTTTTTCAGCTCTTCCTTACGTTCCGGTTTGACGCGAATATCACCGTCCTCATAAGCCCAGAAACCGTACAGGCCGCAAATCTCATCGTACAACGCCGACACGGATTTCCCCGTAACTGCCACCATCTCCGTAATCAGGGCTGCCGCATAAATGCCATCTTTACCGGAAATATGGCCGCGGACCGTCAGGCCGCCTGAGGACTCCCCGCCGATAATAGCGTCGGTTTCAGCCATCTTGGCGGAAACATATTTAAACCCGACCGGCACCTCGTGACATTTCTGTCCAAATCCTTCCGCGACCTTATCCAGCAGATGGGTTGTGGAATTGTTGCGGACACAATCCCCCTTCCAGCCATGATATTTCACAAGATAATAATACAAAAGGACCAGCAGCTGATTGGGATGCACAAAGAACCCATTGTCATCAATCACAGCGATTCGGTCCGCATCACCATCAGTGGCAAGGCCGAAGTCACAGCGGCGGTCAACCACCAGCTGCTCCAACGGGATCAGCGTTTCCGCAGTCGGAGTCGGAAGCTTTCCGCCGAACAGTGTATCATGGATATCGTGAATCACCTCCAGGTCACAGCGGCAGGTAGTCAAAACCGTCCGCAGACAGGATTGACTGACGCCGTAAAGCGGATCCAAACCGATCCGCAAATGAGCTTTTTTAATTGCATTGACGTCGACAGAATCCAGAATGCAGTCCAGATAATCATTGGTCGGATTATCCTCCAGAACCAACCCCTGCTGCAGCGCAAGATCATAATCCACGGAAGGGATCTGAGCAGGGTCAAGCCGGGCAGCGTATTTTTCGATCTCATCTGTGACTTCCGGTGAGGCATCACGTCCGCCCTGTGTAAACACCTTCACCCCGTTATAAGTTGCGGGGTTATGGGAAGCAGTAATCGCCATCCCATAAGGCACGTTCCGTTCCCGCACCATGAACATGATCAGAGGAGTCGGGGAAGAACGATTGATCATATAGGTTTGAAACCCGTATCCGGACAGCACTTCCGCTGCCCAATGAGCGGATTCCTTGGAAAGAAAACGACGGTCATAACCAACGCAAACCTCCGCACCGTCCAGACCTTGCGCAAGCATCAGCTCACACAAACCGGCAGTCAGCAAGCGCAGATTTGTCTTGGTGAATTCATCAGCAATAATGGCTCTCCAGCCTCCGGTACCAAATTTGATCATGATATTGTCCCTTTCACTCCCATTATAACTTCAACTGTGCAATTTGCCGAGGGAGAAAGCACAGGTATTTTTTCAACTTCTTCACCATTCATAAAAATCGCACGTACACCCTTTTCGACACCATCAGGATTTGCCACATGGATAGTATATGTACAGCCGCGCCACTTCCGCACAACTGAATACTCCTTCCAGTCAGACGGGATGCAGGGATCAATGACCAGTTCATCAAAATCAGGACGTACACCAAGCAGATACTGAGTGGCAGCATAATAAGCCCAACCGGAGGAACCGGTCATGAAGGGATGATGAGCCCGTCCGAAGGTCGAGTGATCCTTTCCGGATATAAACTGACAGTAGGTATAGGGCTCGGCATAGCGGATCTCGATCATATCATTCTGGAGTGCTGGACAAAGGGCGTTGTAAAATTTCATCGCGCGGCTGCCGCGTCCAAGCATTGCTTCCGCACACCAGGCCCAGGGATTCGGATGACTGAACACTGAACCATTCTCCTTCAACCCTGGATAAACCCTTGTCACAAAGCCGATCATGTCATCCGGATGGGTGAAGCAGGGAGCGTTGAGCATCAATCCGTATGGTGTGTACAGATATTCATCCACACTGTCCATAGCAGAAAATCCTTCCTCATGAGTCGCAGCGCCGGAAAGAACAGCCCAGGTGTTGCTTTCCATATGGACCCTTCCTTCCTCATCCTGCTGTGTACCGATCTTCCGGTTGTCCGATGTGATCCCGCGGATGAACCATTTCCCGTCCCAAAGCACCTTCCGGGCAGTCTGCGTCATCTCCTCAGCCATCATATCATAATGATCCGCATCCTCATTCCGTCCAAGATGCCGTGCCAGCGAGACGAAATTCCTCGATGCCCAAATCAGGAGGAAACTGACCATGGCACTCTCTCCGCCGCCAAGATTCAGGCAGTCATTCCAGTCCGCGCGCAGCCCCTTGCAGATTCCATTCTGACCAACTTCACGGAAAGAAAAATCAAGGATACGCTTCAGATGATCGTAAACGGTACCACCCCCGTCATCGGCATAGGGAATTACCTCATCCATAAAGGTAAATTCACCGGTTTCCCGGATATACTGAACGACAGCGGAAACCAGCCACAAGGCATCGTCCGCACAGACATCCTTGATGCCATGGACGAACTGGCTTTTGTCCGGTGTGGGAATGACGGTCGGGGATTTGAAGGTCTGATCTTCTTCCTGCGGCTGGAACCAGCGCGGTTCAAACAGATGCAGCCCATACCCGGCTGTGGTCACCGCGTTCAGCAGCTCACAAATACGGGAATGGCATTTTTCGGGATTCGAATGCGGGATCGTCATCGCGTCCTGTGCAGTATCGCGGAACCCAAGGCCGGTCCGTCCGCCAACCTCGATAAAGGAGGTAAAGCGCGAGAACATAACGTTGATCTCACTCTGATAAAGGTTCCAAAGGTTGATCTCTGTGTTCATTCCTTCGTTAGGTGTTTTGATTTGCAGACAACTGAGTTTCTTTTCCCAGAATGCAGCAAGCTTCGCAAAGGCTTTATCAACTTTTTCCGGAGAATAGAGCTTCTTTGCCTGTTTTCCGGTTTCCAGGCCACCTTCGCCGAGCAGGAAGATCAGCCGGACCGTTTCACCGGGCTGCATCGTCAGACGTTTCATCAGGCTGCCGCAATGGTTGCCGCCCTTTTCGTAACTGCCTTTACAGTTCCCGCTGACAACAGTTTCCGGATCACGTTCGGTATGATATGGGCCGATAAAGGCATCGCGCAGGCAGTCAAAGCCGTCCGGCTCAAAATTTGATGTGAAGAACTGGTATCCTTTTTCCTCATAATACAGGTCATGTTCGATGACGCCCGCTTCATAACGGCTGCCGGCGGCATAGAGGCTCATCTGGAAATTCCGGTTATCCATGTCGATTTGATGGAAGCTGAATTCGACATAGGAGAAAACAGAAAGATCACGCGTCTTTCCGCTGTCATTTCTCAGCGTAACGTCCCAGATTTCTACAGGTGCGTCGGGATCGACAAAAAGCGTTTGTTCCGCATGGATCCCGCTGTAATCACAGAGATAGCGGGTGTAGCTCAAGCCGTGACGGCAGCTGTAACAGGCTTTATCCTTCCCGACCGGCTGCCAGGAAACGCTCCAGTAATCGCCATCCTCATTATCGCGAAGATACACGTAGTGTCCGGGCATATCCATCGGTACAGCATTCGGACGGAAGCGGGTAATGCGGTGATATTCCGGTGATTTATATAGAAGGTATCCGCCCGCAGTATGATTGAATACACCGTACATGTCACCGGTGCCAATGTAATTGGTCCATGATACTGGAACGTCCACCCGGTCGATCACATATTCTTTTGCCTGGTTGTCAAAATATCCGTATCTCATTCTGTCCTCTTTTTCTTCTGATTCTGATTACAAGTATAAGATATTTTGAAAAACAGGGAAAGTCTGCAAATGTCCCTTCTTGTCAATAGTTGTTAACTTCAAGCTCAAAAATCTGTCGAAGAAAGACTAAGTGTCGCGTTTCCTGTATTGTCATTTTTTCTTGATTGCGGAAATTTGCAACGCAAACAATACATCTTAAAAGCAGAACACACCGGCAGATATGTGGTATATTTGTAAAAGAGAATACAAGGAGATCCTATGGCAAAATTGAAAGAATATCTCGACCATAAATACACAAAAATTTCTCTATACGCAATTGCAACAATCATCATTTCGTTCGTTTTGTGCATCATGCTTTCCCTCTCGGGACCATTTTTCCGCAAACTATTCAGCGTCATTGGATTGATCCTGAAACCGATCATCGCGGGAGGCGTTATTGCTTATCTGGTGGAACCGGTCGTACAGTTTCTCCAGAAAAAGCTCAAATTATCTCGTCCCGTCGCGGTCATCGGCACCATAGTGATCATTGCCCTGTTGATCCTCGGACTGCTGGTCATGGCAGGGTTGTTCCTGGGGCAGCAGATCAGCACGATCAATTTCCAAGGCATCGGAGACCTGATCACTTCTTTTTCCGACCAGCTGAAGGAAATTGGCGAACGGATCACCCAATGGTTCGCCAACCACAGCATTGATATCAAAGCGATCACAGGAGGTGTGGGCAATATAGTCACCGGCATCACCGGCGCAGCCTCCGATATATTCTTCGCTTTGATCTTCGCGCTCTATTTTCTGCTGGATTCCGATGGCATTCAGCGGTATTGGGATCGGGTCCGGAAATTATTTATCAAACCGGAGACCCAGAAAAAAATGCATGAATTCCTGATGGATGCCGACAAATGCTTTTCCGGGTATATCCGCGGACAATTTCTTGACGCGATTCTGGTGGGCATTGTCACCTTTATCGCGATGCTGATCTGCCGGGTGCCCTATCCCTTTGTCATCGGCCTCCTGACCGGTGCCGGGAACCTGATCCCGTATGTTGGACCGGTCATCGGTTTTGCCACACTGGTGATCGTCTGTGCGCTCGAAAACGCCTGGAGCAAGCTGCTTGTCGGCGGGATCATCCTCGCGATTCTCCTGTTTGTTGACGGAAATATTATCAATCCGAAGCTGCTGAGCTCCAGTATCGAGATTCACCCGCTGCTGGTCTTCGCTGCAATGATTGCCGGTTCCGCTGTAGGCGGTCTGCTCGGGATGCTGGTAGCTGTTCCGCTTGCTGCGCTGCTGAAGATCCAATTCGATAAGTTCATCGCCAGAAAAGAAGCGGAAAAAGCTCGAAAAAAGACATAGGGGAATGAACGAAAAACAAACAGCCCCGGACGAATCACAAAAAGTGCTACGTTCGGGGTTGTTTTTTCTGTAATTTTTATCTGTCGGGACAGTCGCCTTTCGGCAACAGTTCCTGTTTTTCGTTTATTTTTCCCGCTTCAATCTGAAATCCACAGATCGCTTGAGATATTCAAGGTATTCCGCGTCACGGCACATGGCTTTTCCGGGGGTATCTGAGATCTTAGCCACCGCTCTTCCGTTGACGCTCTGAAGCTTGATCACAATATTCAGAGCTTTCTCGCAGGTATCATTGGAACAGAAGGTTCCGATACCAAAGGACACTTTCGCGCGATCTTTGAAATGATCATAGAGCGCCTGAGCACGGTCGAAATTCAGGCTGTCACTGAAGAGCAGCAGTTTCGTACGGGGATCGGCTCCATAACGCTTGTAATGCTCGATCATCTTTTCTCCCCATTCATACGGGTCACCGCTGTCATGCCGGACACCGGTAAAGTTGTTCACCATAGCCCGGTTGAAATCCAGGAGGAACAGGTCCGTGGTGATGGTATCGGTCAGTGCCGTTCCGTTGTCACCCCGATATTCATCGTACCAGTCTTCCAACGCATAGTGATTGGTATAAGCCAGCGGGATGGAATCGATGCCCTGATACATCTGTACATATTCGTGAGCATAAGTGCCGATCGGAGTCAGCTTATACTTCATTGCCAGATAAACATTGGAAGTGCCCGCGCAATTTTTCGTCTCCTGCGCAAAACGGCGGACAACAACATCCTCCCATTCCCGGGAAAGTCTGCGGCGGCAGCCGAATTCCGCGAAGGTGAAGGTATATTTCCCGCTTTGGAAATCCCTGATCTTCTGATCCAGCCGTTCCTGTGCGGATTCAAGCAGCGTTTGATAATCATACTTCATCCGGAAATAGACTTCATTCACGATCTCAAGCAAGTAGATCTCGAACTGCATGGCGGAAAACAGAGGACCGCGTACAACAATGCTCAGTTCGCCGGAATCAGACAATGAGGTTTCCACATATTCCCGAATCGGGTGCCACAGGCGGAGGAACTCAACATAGTCATGCTTAATAAAACGAATCGAACGCAGATAATCCAGCTCCTTCTTCCGGAACCGCAGGGTGCAAAGGTGGTCGATCTGGGCATTGATCTCCTCAAGCATTTCCGGTGTAAACACCACACCTTCATTGCGGCAGCGGAAATAGTACTCTCCACTCAGATCAGTATGTTTGTGAAAAATCACCTGATTCATATTGAATTTATATAAATCAGTGTCAAGTAATGAAACGACAACAGGTTCCAGTTTCATGTAAAATCCTTTTCTCATGTGTTTATAATGTTTTCGAACCAAGTGACGTAAAGCAGCATCAGTTCATACGCAGGGGAAGTACTCCGGTCACATAACCGGCATCTTTCCTCATAATTGAAAGATTATAATGCATTCTCAACGTTTTCAAAAAAATTTACCGGCAGCGTGATAAACATCCTGCAAATAGTGCCGCAGGTCGTTTTTCTTTCGAACATAAGCAGCTATTTCAGGATGGTCGTCGCAGATACGGATTCCCTCCTGCAGTGCGGATTCAGAATCGTCGTAATCTCCAAGGTCAAAATACATGATGGCAGGAGGGATAACACAATTGTCGATGAAGTCAAGTCCGGCAGGATAAAGCTTCTTTCCGATCTCACGAGCGATAGAACACCACTTATCAACTTTTTCACGATCTCTGCCAAGCTCAGCCCAATAAAACCCCATAGCAATCGCAAAACCACAGCGGATCTCGGAATAAGGAAGACATTCTTTTTCGATAATTTCCATCAGTTCATTGACCAAACCGTTGATTACCGATTCATCGTCAAACCCGCTGCGTGTAAAGGCATTCAATTTTCCGAGCAAGAATTCCGCAAGCAGATGTTTCCTTTCCGGAGGCGGAGCAAGACGGGCATGAGCGATACCCTCTTCCAACAGGGTAAACATTTTCCTGTGATCCTCCGGTTCACCGCGAAAATCGCAAATATTGCTCTCGAGCCCACAAAACTCGGCTTTCGTCCGCTCATCGACAGCGTATTTTTCCGCCCGCTTCATTAGATTGATTGCTTTATCGTATTTCTGACGAGTAAGAAGAACCTTTTCCACCGGTTCATACACTTCCAGAATTTCCAACGCCGTCAGAGATTCCGGATGATCCAGCAGCGCCATTCCATAATTCAGAATCGCTTCATCCTCGTGCTTTGGCAGGTTCACGATCATCGCATGAGTTAATTTCCGGGTCAAAGGTCTGCCGGAAAGCTGAGCATCATTGCTCACCGCATCGATCACACCCCTGGCTGCGGTCACGGAAGCATTGAGTTTGCGAAAATCTGTCAATATTTCGCTGGCATCAACATTCTGCAGCTCCGCCGGAATGTTTTCAGGATCCCGGATATTGATCTCTTCTTTATGGCTTTCGAAGACAATATCACGGTATAAAGTCCGAAGGACGCTCTCCACATTACACAGGATCCTATCTTCCGCAGGAAAATCACGAATCACATCACGAATGAGCGGATGAAGATAAAGAACACGGTCAGCACCTCTGGTGATCCAGCCATACCGAACAAGAGAACTGACAGGTTCAGCTGAATCAATACCGGACAGACGCATGAACTCACGGGCATCGATTCCCGGCGCAGGAAAAAGGGTCAATGCCTTCAGCAGCGAAATCTCGGCAGACGATAACCTGTTTGTTTCAAAGAGCTGCTTGATAATAACTTCCAGATATTCATAACTGATATGATTATCGCGCAAATAGTCTACACGCAAATCATCGATGTGCAGCGTTCCCTTCGCTTTCAGAAGCTCACATGCATCAGAAAGTGACAAAAAACTGTTGGAGATTTGCCGGGCCAGGAGTTCCAGTGCCAGTGTATGCCCATCAACAAAATGGATGATCTCATGAATGATCCCAACTTCATCCGCTTCTACAGCACGGTCAAGATAATGGACAAAAAGTTTCAGTAAGTCGTCCTCATCACTCAGCGAACCGAGCGGCAGAACAGGAAGATTCAGAGAACCCAAAGGCATACGGGAAATAAAAATGCTCCTGCAGGGTAATGAGAGAATTTGACCAAGAGCCGGATCCCCATAATTCTCGATATTATCAATCACCAACAGTACACGATCCCGTTCCATAATTTCACGCAGCTTCTGCAGCTTCCGTTCAAAATAATCAGCTTCAGTTTCTTCCGGCAGCCGTTCTGTTCCGTTAATTCTCAAACCGGAATCATCCGTTATGGTTTGCCGTAGATTGCCGCGGAAAAACAAAAACACGATGCTATCCCACGCTTCCCGATGATCAGCCAGAAAATGCCGGATGAAAGTGCTTTTTCCGATCCCGCCCATACCGGTGACAAAAAGAACATGCTGCGATTCATCTTCAGCCCATGAAGCCAAACTCTCCAGTTCAACAGACCGCCCGATGAAACAGGATGGGGAATTCACAGGAGATGAAATCAGACAGGGATAGACCGGATCCGCGATTCGTTCCATTTCGGACAACATCTCAACAACGGGATCCATATCCGAAAAGCGGTCCCGTGAAAAAGATGCAAGTGTTTTATGAAAGAATTCAGTGAACAGGATCACAAGCCTGTCGGGAATTGCAGAACTGCCGCTGACCGCGGAAAAATCGTATACAGCACTACGCACACAGTCAGGAGCTTCCGGTGTATGTCCGAAAAGCAGGAAAAACAGCAGTGCACCGACCTCATAAACATCGGTATGGGGACCAAGTCCTGAGAGCTGCCCTCTGCGCAGTTCCAAAGGAGCAAAGCCTCTTGTATAGGACAGCCGCTGATGTGAGGAATATTGTCTGTTCCTCAGTGACTCTATTGGCACCAGGCTGTCAAAATCAAAGAGCTGCACCCGCTTGGAAATGCTGTTGATGACAGAAATATTATCGGGCTTGATGTCGAGATAAAGATATCCGGCCTGATGGATCGAGCGAATTGCAGCTGCAGTCTGCCGGACGATTGAAATATGATCCCTCAGGGAATCCAACTTTATGGAAGAAAGAACATTTTCCCGTGCCCAGGCGGAAACAATATAGACGGTATTGTTTGCCTCGTAAATATTGAGGGTATTGATAATGGCGTCGGAAGAGCTCTCGGTATAGAACAAACGATTGCACAGACGGAAATCCGCGTACATATGTGCTTTTACATCCGCAAATCTTCCGGCGCTGGATTCGGGACAGGATAAAGCTCCGGACGGTTCTCGTTTCAGCGGGATGTCAAAAGGGCAGCACTCCTTGATGCGGACGATCTTCTCATCACCCGCGTTCGTCTGATACACAGCATCGTAAACAATGCAGGAAGCACCCCGTCCTGCCTCACCTTTAATGGTAAAACACGTATCGGGACCAAAGCGAAGCTCTGTATTGATTGGAAGTGCTGTACGAATACTCATAGGTATCAGATTTCAATCCATGTAAGATTGCCGAAAAAGTTTTTTCTCTGCCGGCTGTTTGAACAGGTTTATTCTATCGCATCAGACAATCAGCCCGGTTTTGAGAATACTGAGAACTGATCACAATGCGTTTTTCTTTTCGCTGTATTCCGCGCTCAGCAGCTGCCAGTAACTGCGGAATGCCTGCATCGGTGATTCTCTGCCGGCAGCCCAGATGAAGATCCAGTCAAAAGGATTCCCCGCATACATTTCCGGGAAACCGGCATCAAGCAGATACTGATCCAGTTCCGTCAGGCACCGTTCCCGATCATATTTTCCGGCTTCATAAGACTTATGTGCCTTTTGAGTCAGAGCTGTATTCATCCAGAATTGGTAGAAAACAAAAAGAATCAGCGTCTTCCGGATCAGATCATTTTGCGTTGATTCACCCCGCAGCATTTTTTCTATGCTCTGACGGTTTGGAAAATTTTCCGCTGTGAATTGATGCATAAATACCGCGTTATTGAGAATGGGTTTGATCGTCCGGTCTGCTTCGATTGATTTCACATCCTCCAAATCCAGTCCCAGGATCTGAAGATAGATGTTCCAGGTGGAATCGGACTCTTCTGCTGAAGCGGGTTTCAGGGAAACAGGGAAATATTTTCGTTCCTGTGCAGCAAGGCCATTTGGAGATGAGATATTCTTCCAAAGCAGTTTGATATACTCTTTTGCTTTCACCTGGTTATACCCGAATTGAGCCAGGTTTTCCCTGAAATAATTCAGCAGCAGCTCATCATCGGAACAGTTTTGCAGAAAAACAACGATATTTTTCGTATACAACACATCTGTGGAGTTCGGAACAGGACCTTTTTTCGGCTGAGGAATTTCGCTGAGCAGTTTTTCTGCTGTCCTGTAATCCTTCCCATGATAAATACAATAATAATAGATAGCTTCCCGGATCGTGTGACAGTCAAAACTGCGGTCTAACATTACGGTACGAAAGAATTCATTTGTTTCTTCTACGGTCAGATCAAGAGAGAATGCGATACGAAACCCGGTTTCCCGTTCAAATCCATTCGGTTCAGTCAGCCATTTTACAACATTCCGGGCTTTCGCCGGATCGATCCCGGCGGACTTGAATTTATCTTTCAGGAAAGCAGCCTTTCCTTCCGAATCATTTCCCCGTGGGCAGCCATGCGAATCCAGAAAATCGCTGAGTGCCGCGCCATGTCCCCGGAACGAAGCAATAATTTCAGGCAGCCTTTCAACCGTGTCGTATTCATAAAGCTCCGCGGCCTCAACTGTAAGCTTTTCTGTGTAAGAATCCATTACTCCTGCCTTTCCCTAATCTGTAATCGTTCAGTGTTTATTATATCTTTATATAAGAAACTTACCCAAACAAGTTTCTGTTTTTGCAATATCTATTCGTAACAAAGGAGTACGATTCATGAGTTTGCCACCAGGCTGGTCATCCGTGCAGGTTATACGGCAAACCTCCAGCACTTTCAGGATTTTCTTAAAGTTTTTCCGATATAACATGGGGTTCGGCTATAATAAAACGGAAAAATCCGGAGCAAGGCCGGATTTTTTGAGAATTTCATATCTGATCAGAGTATGTTTATAGGAACTATCTTCTTGTACTCAGAAAGAGGTTTATATCAGTGTCACGCTGGGTTTTGATTTCTTGTGGTTGAAGACTGCTATATCTTCATGAATAATTTGCTTGCGGAGAAAGGATATATGGATCACAGAGAGCTCATCATGCATGTGCAGCGCGGAGATTTCCTCGTGAGCGTAGTTGTAGATTTTTTCGTTATCGGCTGCCAATGACAGGCGGTCAAGCTTGCCCCCCAGATAAAAATAAACGATAGCCTTAGATACCCAGGCACGGATTTTCTCCCGTGCAGCAGTTGCATCCGCGTCTTCCGGAAGGGACATGAGTGTAAACGCCCAATGGAACGGTTTCCGTCTGGGACTATTTACTGCAAACGTGAAATCTGGTTGAATCGCACCGATTTTATCCTGAGGCTGAAAATTTCCGGCATCGATAAGGTGGATTGATCTGCCTTTCCCCATCAATTTTTCAGCGATTATAGCCCTCGCTTCTCTGATTTTGAGCTCATGCAATGGATAGTTTTCTGTCCAATTCGTTTCGGTCTCACATGGAGAATACAGCAGCTCTGCGGTTTCTCCATCGGACCTGGGAACAGCGTTTTCGCTGATCACAATCCGTTTCTGCGGAGAAACCAGAAGGACTGAGATATCATTCGGTATGC
>CADATZ010000044.1 GCA_902791025.1 uncultured Chloroflexota bacterium
TGCCGGTTGATATTTGTGAGCATGCGGAAAGTCTCCAGCGCTTGCGTCTGCATTTTCATAGCGGTTTCCAGGAAACCGAGGGTGGTCGTGCCGAAGCAGCCGGAAGGTTCAAATGGAAAGCCGTAAGAGTCTTTTTCGCCCAATTTCGGAGCATTTGCTTTCTGTCTGGCTCTCATCTGCTGATGCTCAGCGATCATCTTCATGATCTCATAATTTATCCCTTCCATCGAACACGACCTCCTTTCTCAAATCTGATTCTATAATAGCACAAAATAAAATATTGTCAAGAAAATAAAATAGAAATTCTAAAAATAGTGACAAAAGTCATATAAAGAATGAAATAAATACTAAATCTATGAGTGAGACGATCGGGGACGGTTATTCCGTGCTTCGCATGGAGGCGCAGCTCCTGCTCCGAATAAAAAATGGACGAAGACCGGACCTTACGGAGCAGGGTCATCCTGGGTGCGCACCATCATGGCAGGGGGAGTGAGCTGTTCGGGGAATGGCTGCTGTTTTTGATGAGCTGCTGTTTTCGGAGATGCAGTGCTCAGGACCCCGGGTAACGGAAACGGGGACGGTTATTCCGTGCTTCGCACGGAGAACTGTCACCCGGGGTGCGCACCATCATGGCAGGGGGAGGGAGCTGTTCGGGGAATGGCTGCTGTTTCCAATGAGCAGATGTTTCCAGAGATGGAGCGTTCAGGACCCCGGACCATCATGGCAGGGGGAGGGAGCTGTTCGGGGAATGGCTGCTGTTTCCAATGAGCAGATGTTTCCAGAGATGGAGCGTTCAGGACCCCGGGTGACGGTTCTCCGTGCGAAGCACGGATTAACCGTCCCCGTCCCGTCACCCGGGGTGAGCACCATCATGGTAGAGGAAGAGCGCTGTTCGGGGAATGGCTGCTGTTTTTTGATGAGCAGTTGTTTTCGGAGATGCAGCATTCAGGACCCCGGGTGACGGTTCCGCGTACGTGGTACGCGCTAACCGTCCCCGTGCCATCACCTGGGGTGAGCACCATCACATCAGGGGATGTGCGCTGCTTGGGAAATATCTGCTGTTTCCGATGAGTAGCTGTTTCCGGAGAAGCAGCGCTCAGGACCCTGGATGACGGTTCCGCGTACGTGGTATGCGCTAACCGTCACCATCCTTTGTGAGGGATTATTTATTTTTCAGCAGGTTTTGTATTATGAAAACAGGGATTGTGGTGATTCTGTGTATCTGATGAAAAGAAACACCTCTGTTCCGGAGCATCTGTAAAATCGTCTTTTGCTGGATTTGTGGAAGTGTTTTCAACTGAGAGAGATCTTCGCAACCCAGAGCATGACGCAGCATTTGTATAGCGTCCTCATCCGTAAGACGTATCGGACATTCATCATCAACATCCAGAAACCGATCTTCGTTCTTTTCCAGATGGAATTCAGCGAAATCTTGTAAAGTGATCAGACCAAAGAGCACATCATCAGCAGCATATCTTCCAGAAGAAAAATAGTAACGATAACTGCTGTATTCGTACGCTTCAGGATGTGTGCAGATTTTGTCTTTGACCGGATTCATGTGAATATATCGTATGGCATTCAGCAGGTAAGAGGGATCTTCAATTGGTTCGGACCGAAAACGATCCTGGAACAAATGGCCGATGCGGTGGTATTTCGCGTTGTACCAATAGACAAAACTCGTTCCGAATATTCTGAAAAAGGTACTGATGGAATCGGATGGATCCCTGATCAGCAAATGAACATGGTTGGGAAACATACACCATGCCTGAAGCTTGATGCAGTACTTTGAGCGGTAAAGATTGAAAACGGAACGGAATTTATCATAGTCTTTTCTATCAAAAAAGATAGTCTGACGGTCAATACCACGCAGCATTACGTGATAATATCCGCTTTTGCTTTTGATCCTTTCTGTTCTGGGCATGTCAGTTTTCCTTTTTCGTGGAATTATAAATCATTTCCAAAAATTTGGGAACTCCATTCTTGTCTCGGCTCCGCTCCCGTATAAAATCGTTACCCGGGGTGAGCGCCATCGCGGTAGAGGAAGAGCGCTGTTCGGGGAATGGCTGCTGTTTTTGATGAGCAGCTGTTTTCGGAGATGCAGTGCTCAGGACCCAGGGTGACGGTTCCGCGTACGTGGTACGCGCTAACCGTCCCCGTCCCGTCACCCGGGGTGAGCACCATCGCGGTAGAGGGAGGGAGCTGTTCGGGGAATGGCTGCTGTTTTTTTTGATGAGCAGCTGTTTTCGGAGAAGTATCGCTTAGGACTCCGGGTGACGGTTCCGCGTACGTGGTACGCGCTAACCGTCCCCGTCCCGTCCCCGATTCCGTTCCCATATGAAACCGGGTGACGATTCGGCGTATGTTTTGCACAAGCGTGCCTGCACCCATTTGCGTTGCTGAGTTCTGAGTAGATGTAATAAAAACTTCATCGGGAACATAAAATATATCAGGAAAAATTGTCGTCCGGTATTGGTATAAAACTCATTTTTTGGTCCAAAAATTAAAAAAATAGACAACAAAATGAGTTTTTGTCCATTTTTGGATTATAAAATTGTTAGTTGTGTGTGAAATAAAATTTGCTTATTCCCTTAAAATCTCATATAATTTAGGAAAATAATATTGTTATAGGTGATTTATTATAAAAAAATTGTAACTATTCAGAACCCGCAGCGACGCACATGGTGACAGGCACACTCGTGTTGGCTTCGCAACACAAGTTGCCAGTCCCCAAGTGCTTCGTCCTGAAACAAATCACATCTGAACAATTTTTTGCTGGCGAAGCTCCTGCCCTGAATTATTACAAGTGAAGCTCGTACCAGTCTAAGAAGATAGTATGCCAGTCCCTGATGTGCTTCGTTCTGAATAGAATCCAATTGCGATACAAAATATCGAAATATTGGTGTAATATGCAAACAACAGATAGAGAAAATAAATATATTACCCGCGATGCGGAAGGGTTTTACCGCTGGACGTATGAGGTCGACAGCAGAAAGAATCACTCGCTGTTGAATCTTTACCTTCTGATCTTCGGACTGATCGTGCTGATCCCCGGAGCGATTTTGTTCTTTATGATTTTCGGAAATAAAAGGTATCTATCCGGTGCGGGTGCATATCTGCTGATTTGGATGGCGATTTTTGTCGGTGTGGAGCTGCTGACGTTTCTGATTTATAAAGCCGTGGAAAAGCTGCAGGGCGGTGTATCGGTGATCCCTTACCTGATGGGACCGGATTTTCTTGCTGTTCATCCCGGTACGAAAATGGCTCCACGGGCATATATTCAGATGGATTTTTCTCAGGTGAAGGATGTTACGCTTGACAAAGAATCCGACCTGATCCTGCTGCATGAACCGCTGCGGGTGACGCATGTTTATGTTCCGAAAGAGGATCTGCCCTTTGTTTTGAATTACATCCTCGACCGTGTTCCGCAGTCGGATAAAATCAAAAAGCGAAAAGAAGCGTTCGGAAAAGATCTCAAAGGGTAATTTCAGAGTTATCTATTCAGAAGCTGAATGACGCACATGGGGACAGGCACGCCATTGCGGACTGCGCCGCACAGGTGCCAGTCCCCGATGTGCTTCGGGCTGAATAGCTGACTTTTATCTTAGATCATCCAAATCGGCACGATCAGGTTGTTCCGATCAATTGCTCCGAACTCGTTTGCCAGACACAGTATCGCACCTGTTCCCTTTTCGAGGGGACTTTTGTCGATAACGCTGAAAACCCGTGTGAGCCGTGTATCGGGAGAGGATGTTTTCTTGATTTCCAGTGGACAGAGTTTTCCATCTCTTTCCAGTATTGCATCGATTTCTTTTGCATCCCGATCCCGGTAGAAATAAAGGTATGGTTCCCGGCCGGCATTTTGGTAGTTTTTCACAATTTCGGAAATTGTGAAATTTTCAAGCAAGGCACCATTCATTGCTCCGATTGCTGTTGTTTCCGGTGAAGACCATTTTGTAAGGTAGCATACAAGCCCCGTATCGTAAAAATACAGCTTGGGTGTTTTGATCGTGCGTTTCAGCACATTGTTGGAGTAAGGATGGAGCAGAAAAATGATACCCAATGTTTCGAGAATAATCATCCAGTTTTTGGCTGTCGGTATGTCGATTTCTGTGTCTTCCGCCAGTGCATTGTAATTGAGCAATTGGGAACAGCGCGCCGCAGCTGCAGTGACGAAGCGGTTGAATTTCAGTGCGTCTATGGTTCCGGAAATGTCGCGGACATCCCGTTCAATGTAGGATGATATATAGGAGGAATAAAATATGTTCCGATCCGGATACTGTCCGCTGATCAAACCAGGCATGCTGCCATTCCATAATCTGGAATACAATTCAGGTGCGCTAATCGGTTTGATGCGGTCTCTTTCAGTCAATAGGGTGTTGAAATCTGTGCTAAAGGGTATGCAGGGATTTCCTGTAATTTCCCGCTGGGAAAGCGGTGAGAGGTGCAGCAGCGCCACACGTCCGGCGAGGGATTCCTGAACACCTCGCATCAAGCGGTAGATTTGTGATCCGGTCAGCCAGAAATCACCGGTATTGTGGTGCTTATCGATGTGGATCTTGATATAGCTGAAGAGTTCCGGCGCGTATTGAACTTCGTCAATCAGTATGGGCGGTTTATGAAGCTGTAAAAACAATGCCGGGTCATTCTTCGCAATTTCGCGGTTGCTGAGATCGTCCAAAGAGACGTACTCTCTTTGGATGTTCTCCTTTTCCGCAAGTTGTTGCAGCAAGGTGGTTTTTCCTGCCTGCCGGGGACCTGTCAGCAGAATTGCGCTGTAGGATTGGCTCAGTTTGGTGATGAGTTTTTCCATATGACGTTCAATGTATTTCATGGCACCTCCGGCAGTAAATTCGGCAAATTTAATAGATATTCATATTTTAGCCGAAATTTTAATATGCGTCAATAGCTGATTATTCAAAACCCGATGATAGGCCATCTGGTTTTGAATAACTGTATATACTCCGTCAACGATTCGATCTGCGGCATCCGGATTTTTCAGTTTATATGTAATTTAGTCAACGATTTCTTCCATGTCATTATAAAACAATGGAAGAAATTCCAGTTTGAAATTATCTCGCAGCATTGATCCTTGCTTTCAGCTTGGAATAAACTTCTTCGCGTGTATAACAGGCCAAATTTGATTCGGCTGCAGATTCTGCTTCGATCAATGCTCTTTCGATGTTTCCTGTCAGATTGGAATACTCTTCAAGGCTGAGGACAACCATTGTTCCATACCCATTCTTTGTGAGAAAGACGGGAACTCCGTTAATTTGTTTCTCAGGTCAGAAACTGGTTTTATTTGGATCATGATAAACTTCGTAAATTATCAGAACATTATCCATATTTTATCAGTAGCAAATTCAAAAGAAAATGAATATAAGCTGTACATGAATGATTCCGGTCTTCTCATGGCTCGTTATGGCATGCAGACCAAGCTTGCTGTTTTGAGAAATATCATCAAAGGCAACTCGAAAGGTGGAATTTATGAAAACCTTATATCGGAAATGCTTGTCAAAAAAGGGTATCATCTGAATTATTATAAAACGGAAGACAGCCGAATGGAATTGGAATTTTTGATTGAAAAGGAAGGAACTGTCATTCCGGTAGAAGTTAAGGCGGGAAATTCTCATACGTTATCGCTGAACAATTTTATGAAACGATTTCAACCGCCTTATGCATATAAACTTATTGATGGCAATATTGGGTTTTCCGAAGGAAAAATAACTTTGCCGCTCTATATGGCAATGTTTATTTGAAAATAACAATAAGAATATCTTACAAACCTTGAATCATAATATGACAGTACCTGTTCAGCATCAGGACTGTCACCGGATACTCAGACTTGAGAAGCCCATAGCGGAGCATGCTCTGAATCGTTACAAATAATAAATCACAAAACCGGAGTTTCTGATACTCCGGTTTTGTTAAGGTTTGATTCTTGTTTTGTTAAGATTCGGTTTTTAGCTCCGCAGTTTGGCTCCGAGGACCTGATCGAGGCGCTTGATGATCTTGGTGCGGATGGCTGTGGCGTCTTTGTCGGTCAGGGTCTTTTCCGGGGACTGGTACATCAGGCTGTAGGCGAGGGACTTTTTGCCGGCACCGACGGAGTCGCCGCGGAAGATATCGAACAAATCAACTTTCGCGAGCATCTTGCCGCCGCCCTGTTTGATGACAGCCAGCACTTCTTCCGCTGTTGTGCTCTCATCCACCACGATGGCCAGGTCTTCATAGATGCCCGGGTACGGGGAGATGGCATGGGACGGGTAATTCTGTTCTGAAAGCGGCAGCAGCTTCGCCAGGTCGATGTCGAGCAAAATCACCGGTGCGGAGAGCAGGTCGAAGTTACCCTTTACCGCCGGGTGCAGTTCGCCCATCACACCCACGAGCGTGTCACCGGCATAAATCTCAGCAGTCTTGCCCGGATGCAGCCAGGAGCGTTCCCCGACCTTGAAGGTCATGGATGGGATGTGCATACCCTCGACCATGGCTTCCACGATCCCCTTCATGGAGAAGAAATCGAGATTACCCTTGATGTGCGTATCCCAGGCATCGGAGAACTGCTTGCCGGTGATGGCGGCTGCCAGGTGCTTCGGTTCATTCGGGCGCTGCTGACCTTCCACGGGTTCAAAGACAGGACCGATCTCATACAGCATCAGGCGGTCAGCCAGGCGCACGTTCTTTTCCACGATCTCCATCACCTGCACGGGCAGATGGCGGCGCATCACATTGCGGTCCGGGGAGATCGGGTTGGCGAGGGTCACATAGGAATCCTCAGCTTTTCCAATCAGACGGGCTTCACGTTCCGGTGAAGTCAGCCGATAGGTGACGATCTCCTGCATTCCAAGGGATGTCAGCACGTCGCGCAGTTCATCTTCCAGTTTCATGGCTTCATCGGTATAAGCCGGAGGCAGTTCATCAGCCATGCGGGAGTTCGGAATGTTATCATATCCATACAGGCGGGCGATTTCTTCCATGATGTCAGCACGTCCGATGACACCTTCGCCGATATCCAGACGGTGCGGCGGGCAGGTGACCTTGAGCGTCTCGTCTTCCTGAACGCAGGTGAATTCCAGGCGCTTGAGCAGCGCGGCGATCTCATCCAGGCTCAGGGAAATGCCGAGGCTGCGGGAGACATCTTCGGAAGTGATATCAACGGTCGGGTCAACGTGCGGCTGCGCATAGTTGTCGACGAAATCCGCTGCAATCGTACCGCCGGACCACTTTTGGATCAGTGCCAGCCCCATCTTACAGGCTTCTTCCGCAATTGCGGGATGGATGCCGCGGGAGTTGCGATAACCGGCTTCGGAATTCAGGTGCAGTTTGCCGGTGGCCTTGCGGACATTGATGAAGTTCCATGCCGCAGATTCCAGCAGGATATTGGAGCTTCCGGCTTCCACTTCACTTTCCAGCCCGCCCATGACACCGGCAATGGAAAGAGCGCCGGTCTGGTCGGTGACCAGGATCATGTTCTCGTCCAGTTCACGGTCGACATTGTCGAGCGTGGTGAGGTGCTCGCCCTGATGGGCGCGGCGGGTGATGATGGTCGGGGTTTTGTCCCCGGCACGTTTGCGAAGCGTATCGAAGTCAAAGGCATGCAGCGGCTGACCGAGGTCGAGCATCACGTAGTTGGTGGCGTCGACGACGGAGTTGATGGGGCGCATTCCGGCTTTATAGAGGCGCATGCGGACTTCAAACGGACTCGGTTGAGCCTTGACGCCTTCCACCAAGCCGACCATGAAGCGCGGATTCAGTTCCGGTTCAGTGATCTCGATGGCAACCTGTCCTTTGACGGACGGACCTTCGGCTTTGAATTCATAGGAAGGCTGCTTGAGCGGCAGATCGAGCTGCGCGGCAACTTCGCGGGCAACCCCGCGGATGCAGGCATTGCGAGCCATGTTCGGCAGAATGTCTACCACATAGACCGCGTCACCCATGTAATCAGCCAGCGGCATGCCGGTCGGGGCATCGTCCGGAAGGATGATGATGCCGTCGTGCTCTTCACAGATGCCCAATTCCTTCGCGGAGCAGACCATGGATTTGGTCTCGAAACCGCGGATCTTTGTCTTTTTGATCTTCGTCAGTTCCCAACCCGGTTTGTGACCGTCATAGACCACCGCGCCTTCACGGACATAAGCGACCTTGAAGGGCTTTTCCAGACGTCCCTGACCGATGTAATGGCGGATGTTTGGGGCGCCGCAGAGGATGGTGTGCTCACCGGTGCCGTCATCCAGCTGGCAGAGCGTCAGCTTATCGGCATCCGGGTGCTGGTTGACCTCGCGGATCTCCGCGACGACGAATTTATCCTTCGGCCAGGAAAGCCCTTCGAATTTGAAGCCGTGCTTGTCATTGTCGGGTCCTTCCAGACCGATCAACTGGACCTCATCCACTTCCAGACCGCTCATGGTCAAAACACGGGCGATCTCCTCGAGCGGGAGGTTCACATCAACATAATCTTTAAGCCATGAAAGAGGTATATTCATCAGAACTGCTCCAAAAATCGAATATCGTTGCCCCAGAAATTGCGAATATCGTCCACATGATGACGGAGGATGGTGATGCGTTCTGGACCCATACCGGCTGCCCAGCCGGAGAATTCATTCGGATCATAGCCGCCGTTCTGCAGGACGACCGGGTGGATCATACCGCAGCCCAGAATTTCGAGCCAGCCGGAATCTTTGCACATGTTGCAGCCTTTCCCGCCGCAGAGGAAGCATTCCACGTCCATTTCAGCACTCGGTTCGGTGAAGGGGAAGTAGGACGGGCGGAAGCGGGTGCGGACGTTTTCGCCGAACATCCGCTTGGCGAAGTCGTCCAGTGTGCCTTTGACGTCGCCGAAGGTGATGTTGTGGCCAACGACCAGCAGTTCGATTTGATTGAACTGGATCTCGTGACGGGCACTGATCTGTTCATAGCGGAAGCACATGCCCGGCAGTGCCACGCGGATCGGGTTCGGTGCGAACTTGCGCATGGAATGGATCTGCCCCGGGGAGGTGTGCGTGCGGAGCACCACGTTCGGGTCGGTGGTGTAGAAGGTGTCCTGCATGTCGCGCGCCGGATGGTAGTGCGGGATGTTCAGGAGTTCGAAGTTGTATTCGTCGGTTTCCACTTCCGGGGTGCGGAAGGTTTGGAAGCCCATGTGCGCCAGAACGTCGAGGATCTCGCGCATGTTCTGGGTGGCCGGGTGCATCCGTCCGGGGTTCGGACGGCGTCCGGGGAGGGTGATGTCCAGTTTTTCCCGTTCCAGGGAAGCTGCCAGTGCCTTTTCATGCAAGGCCGCGTGACGGGCTTCCATAGCCTCTTCCAGGTGCTGACGGACTTTGTTCGCCGCCTGCCCCAGCTTCGGACGGTCCTCTTTCGAGGCTTCCTTCATTTTGCTGAAGACCTGCTGTACGACGGAGGTCTTGCCGAGCCGCTGTGTTTTCCACTGCTGCAGGCTGCCTTCATCCAAAGCATCATCCAAAGCCTTCAGTGATTCGATTTCGAACACTGCCAATGCTTCAAATAAATTAAGATCTGCCATTATTTTTTCCTTATTTGTAATTCTTCAGGACGGAGCACATCGGGGACTGGTACCGAGTGTCGTGAAGCCGACACAAGCGTGCCTGTCCCCATGTGCGCCTTTCTGGTTTTGAACCGTTACACCATTATATAAAAAATCCCTCAAAAACTGAGGGACGAAAAACTCCGCGGTACCACCCTGATTGATCTGTTCGAAACGAACAGACCCGCTCATTCATCATTAACGCTGATCCACGGCCCGGACTACTGCCTTCTAAAGGGTTCCCCCGGGCGGCTCGGGAGCGAACTTCGGCTGCCGCTTTCATCGGGAGGGTCTCAGTCTTTTGCCCTCACCGTCCCTGTCTGCGCGTCGCAGCGTACTTTTCTCCGTCTCTGCCTTTCGATGTAAAATTATACAACGGAAAAAGGATTCGATAAAAATTCCATGACGAAGGTTCATCATGAATGAATTGAAATCAGGATTCAACCACCTTCCGAGTCGCGTCGCAGCAAATCCGACGCCTGTGAACTGCAGCAAATCGTTAGCAAATTGATAATTCCGAATTTTAGCGAATTTTCGTGTAATTCTCCGATTTATATGCTATATTTTATGTAGGTGAAAGATGTAAAAAACGCGATGAGTATCGTGCGATTTTCGTCTCACGAAGCAGAAAAAAAGCAGACCTTTCCGGGGAAAAAGCGATGCATTCTATTCGTTTCAAAATCATTTCCGTTTCCATTGCGGCGATCCTGGTCAGTATCCTGAGCCTGGGACTGATCGGTATTTACACCGTACAGCTGCAAAGCAACCGGAATGCCGTGGAAAAACTGGACCTGATGAGCGAAAATGCAGGAAAAACACTGGACGCGTATCTCAACAGCCTGCAGCAGTCGGTAGAAATGGCACTGCATTTGGCTAACGATTCCACCGAAACACTGAACCCGGATATCGTTGCCAAGGCGGCTGAGTCCCCGGAACAAATGAAGCATCTCGACAATTTCCTGGCGGAACACGCCTCGCTGATCCAACATTCGTATCGCTCCATTGCCAACAACACCAGCGGTGTGGAGACCTACTATTACTGCATCAACGCTGATCTCGGTTCCTCCGAACATGGCTTTTTCTATTCAAAAGTCGGGCGGGAGAATTATGAAGAACAGCCTCCGCTGAATTCCGATGATCTGGATCCGAATGACCTGGAACACACCACCTGGTACTATTCTCCCATCGCGCATGGCGGGCCGATATGGATCGGTCCCTACCGCGCCCATTATCTGAACGAAGTCTGGACGGTTTCCTACGTGACGCCGGTCTATAAAGACCATATCCTGCTCGGCGTGCTGGGAATGGATATTCTTTTTGACACGATGATCAAACAAATCAGTGACATTAAGGTCTATGAAACCGGTTATGTTTTTCTGCTTGACAGTAATGGATATGTTCTTTATCACCCCAATTTTGAAATGGGTACACTGCCTTCCGATGTGGATGCGGCTCTTGACGAGACACTTCTTCAGCAGAAATCAAGCGGGGATCAGCTGATACGTTATCGTGCAGCGGACGGGCGCGAAAAGCAAATTGCCTTTACCACGCTCTCCAACGGCATGAAGCTGGCGATTTCCGTCCCGGTGGATGAGATCAACGCCTCTCAATACCAATTGCTCCGTACCTTTGCCCTGGTTACGATCGTGATCCTTGTCTTGTTCCTGACGACCATCACGCTGGTCATGAACAGGATCACAAAACCGCTGCTCAGTCTGGCTGCCGCTTCCCAAAGACTGGCGGATGGGGACTATGACGCGGTGCTTGAATATACCGGGGATGATGAAGTCGGCGTGCTGACGAATTCCTTCAAGCAGATGCGTTACCGGATGCGTTTTTATATTGACGACCTCAACAGCAAAGCCTATCAGGATGCCCTGACCGGCATCAAGAACAAGGCTGCTTTCCTGGTGATGGAAGACAGACTCAATCAGGCTATCCGCGAAGGGACGGAAGGCAAAATGCCTCAGTTTGCCATTGTTGTTTTCGACTGCAACCAGCTGAAAGAGATCAATGACGTCCACGGTCACATTCAGGGAGATATTTACCTGCGGACTGCGGCACTTGCCATCTGCCGGGTGTACGCGCACAGCCCGGTCTTCCGCATCGGCGGTGACGAGTTCTGTGCCCTGCTGCAGGATGTGGATTATCAGGACCGGGAGCATCTCTTTAAAAAGTTTGATACCCTTTGCACGGAGATCAATGCCATGTCTGCTCATCCCTGGGAAAAGGCTGATCTCTCTAAGGGTATGGCGGTCTTTGACAGTGCTGTCCATCACAGCGTGGATGACGTCTTGCAGGCAGCCGACGCCCTCATGTACGAAGAAAAGAAATCCCACAGACATTAAGTCAAACGCTGCAGGTGAAGCTCCTGCCCTGCATATTCATTCAGGCGAAGACCTTCACCTTACAGTGCAGATCAATTGTATTCTGTGATGCGTCACGTCAAATCTGGTGGGCTTGTGAAAAGCAGTGCCGGATTAACAGGATCATAGATATACTATCAAAAAGCATCTTGAAATTAAAGACCTTTTCGAATAAAATATAAATATTCAGTGATTACACCATTTTGATGAATCGATTGATGGAGGCGGAAGAGAGCAATCAGATCAGTGCTTATACATGGAGCATGATTCGGGATATGTCAAAAAAGGTCGTAGAGAACATTGTGAAAAAGTATGAAAACGTAAGGGAAGGAGTAGCAGAAGTTATGGGCGGAAAAGTTTTGGAATATGAAGGAAAGCGCATCTTCAATGAAGGACGAAAAGAAGGGTTCAATGAAGGACAGAAAAGTATAGCCTTGAATCTATATCGGGCGGGAATTCCGGTGGAGAATATCGCCCAATATACGGAAGTTACAGTAGAGCAGGTTGAAAAATGGATTTTCTCAGATGAATCGGAGCGCAAACCTTTAGCTGCCTGAAAAAAATAGAAATATCTGATAAAATTTGAAGATAACCAAGGCCGCTCAGCGGCCTTAATTTATACAAATACAGGACAGAGCACGCGGCAGCCGGGCCCTTAAGCGTCCTCTCGGGTTCTGAACAGATACCGTACCGGGTAAGAATGGTGAAATATGACGAATGAGTCCCCTGTAAAAGCAATACTTCGTTTGCTGCTGTGTTTTCTGATCACGGCGGCGCTTCTCCTCGGATTTCTGCTGCTCAGTACCCTTGTGCCGCGGGAAACCATCCGCCCACAGATGCAGCGCTCAGCGGAATTTCTCTGCAAAGGAAAGCTCTTCGGCGAAGTGCTCCCGGGTGTTGACTCTTCGCGTATTGATCGCTATGCGGATTCCATCCTCCTCGGTATCGCCTGGCAGTACGACAGCCGGAACGCGCTGCGCTCAGTGATGGAATCTTCTTACTTTCACCTCGTCTATCAAAACGAAAATGAAAACCTGCGCGACGCGGTGGAGCAGGATTACCCGCCGAATCATCAATACCTCCGCTATTGGCATGGCTCCGCCGGTGTGGTGCGGATTCTCATGGCTGTTCTCACCCTGCCGCAAATCTATATCTTTCATGCCATTGTGTTTTCGCTCCTGCTTCTGGGACTGATATATCGTCTGCTGCGGCGTGGCGAATTGATCGGAGCCGCGGCATTCCTGACCGGCATGATTGGGATCTCGCTATGGTTTGTTCCGCTTTCTCTGGAATATACCTGGGTCTTCCTTATCCTGTTGATACAGATGCACCTCATTCTGCTGCCATCTTTCCCGAAAGATTGGAGCTGCCGCTGTCTCTTTTTCCTTATCAGTGGCATGGTTACCAATTATCTTGACTTCCTGACCTGTGAGACGGTCACGCTGCTCGTTCCTTTGCTCTTCCTGATTTATCTGGATCATCGTTTGGGTCGGAAAATGGCCGGATGGCGAACCTTAACAAAAACTGTGGTCTATTGGCTCATCGGTTACGGCGGCATGTTCCTGCTCAAATGGGGACTGGCCGGGGTGGTGATGGGCGAAAACCCGCTTCCCTATGTGGCTGAGCATGTCAGTGAACGTGTCGCCGGTTCGGTTGGGGTTGGATTTTTCCGGGAATGGCTTGATATTCTGCTGCGCAATATCACCTGCCTTTTCCCGCTGAATTACGGAACGGCGGGGATCATCGCGGGGGTCCTGCTGATCCTGGCAGCTGTTTATTTTGGCTTTGTGCATCATCGGGTATCGATTCAGGGGAAAACGCACGCAGACAGCTCTGATGCTGACAACTCTATAGATGATGTGTCTCCGGAATCAGAAGAGTCACTGCATCGGAAAGAATTGAATAAAGGCCTGATTGCCCGTTATGCCGTCATAGCGCTGATCCCTTATCTGCGGTTTCTGGCTATGGCGAATCATTCCTATCTGCATTATTTCTTCACCTACCGCGCCCAGTGTACCAGCCTCATCGCCCTTGTTTTGATTGTGGGCTGTTATCGTCATAGGACTGTCCAATGAAATGATGGATTTGACGATTTTGATGCCCTGCCGTAACGAAGAAGCTGCCGTTGGTCAATGTCTCGACGATGCACGCAGCTTTCTATCTCGTTGTGCTCTTGATGGGGAGATCCTTGTCGTTGATAACGGTTCTGCCGATCGGTCCGCGCAAATTGCTGCGGAGCATGGCGCCCGTGTTGTCGCCGAATCCCGTCCGGGATATGGTGCTGCCATCCGGAAGGGATTGGAATGTGCGGAAGGCAGTGTGATCATCATTGGCGACTGTGACACTACCTATGATTTTGCAAATCTGGAAAATATCTATGAGCCGCTTGCGAAGGGTAAATGTGATTTTGTGATCGGAGACCGCTTTGCCGGCGGTATTGAAAACGGTGCGATGCCCTGGTCACATCGGATCGGGGTCAAAGCTCTTTCCGCGCTGGGACGGCTGGTGACCGGTACCAATGTCCGTGATTTTCACTGCGGATTGCGCGGCATCACACGGGATGCTGTCCAAAAGCTGAATTTTCAAACGATTGGAATGGATTTCGCCTCGGAGATGATCGTTCTTGCGGCAAGGAACCGGCTGCGTATCAGGCAGGTCCCTGTTCCTCTCCGCCGCTGTGAGAAACACCGTAAGTCCAAGCTCCGCGCCATTCCCGACGGTTTCCGCCATCTGCGAATCCTTTTGCGCCATATGCGCCGCTCAGGTTCTGAATAGATACCTTGAAAAGAAAGAACTTTTCGCATAAAATAGAAATAAGGATTAGGATAGTGGAGAACACTGCAAAATTGGCCGATGCGTGAACAGTCCGGGAAGAGAGCTGAATTTGAGGAACAAGGAAAAAGACGCAGAGCAAATTGCTCGAAAAAAGGTACGTATTATTGAGGAGGGTTTTCGCCTCTTTGCTGAAAAAGGCATCAACAACGTTACGATTCCGCAGATCGCGGCGGCAAGCGGCGTGTCCAGGGCTGCCTTTTTTCTTTATTTCCCGTCAAAGCTGGACCTGGTTATCGCAATCGGCGCTCGTAAATGGGGGGAATATATCAGCGCGAATTACGACCGTCTGTCTCCGGAGAAATTGGAGCGGATGAGTGGTGCGCAGCATCTGCGCTGGTATATGGATTCTTTTCTCGACCTTTACCGGAATCACAGGGATATCCTGTGTTTCAATTACGAATTTAACAGCTTTCTGCGCAGTGAACTTACTTCACCGGAACAGAAGTATGCGTATATGCAAATGGTGGATGAACTGAGCCGACTCTTTCATAATGTGTATGAAAAGGGAATGCGGGATGGAACCCTGCGGAATGATATCTCAGAAGAGGCGATGTTCTCCAGCTCTTTCCATATCATGCTGGCTGCGGTGACGCGTTACGCGGTGGGCCTGGTCTATATTCCTGAGCAGGGCTCAGACCCTGAAAGCGAGCTTGAAATGCTGAAGGAGCTTCTGCTTTCGCGCTATACGGTTGAATAAGCACTTGGCGCCGGTTGTTGCACTGCCGCGCAGCCGGCATGCATCGACTGGCACCAAGCTGCGGCACATCACCATAATTCAATAACATCTTTTTATCGAGGTGTCCATGCCGAATACGCCAAGGTTGAAAAGCGCATCAGACATATATCACGTCATGATCCGCGGTAACAACAAACAAACGATTTTCAAGGACAACGAAGATTACCAAAAGTTTCTATCCACCCTCTTTGAACATCAAAAACAAAAACATATCTACCTGTATGCATGGTGCCTCATGCCCAACCTATTTCCTTCGCGTTATCCGCTATATTCATCGAAATCCGCTGGATTCAAACCTTTGTACAAGACTTGAAGACTATCCTTACAGTAGTTTTACCTATATTTTCCGCAGTGGAAAATTTAAAGAGGATCAGCCGATCTACAATCTGATGTTGAAAAAGGATTTTGAGGAATATCACCATGAGAAGGATAATGATCAGGATTTCTTGAATATTCGGAGTTTTGAGAGGTTCTCTGACGAAGAAGTAATTGAGCTTATTCTAAACACCGGTCTGGTGAAAACGGCTGCTGAGGTGAAGTCTCTTCCGCGGGAGGAACGAACTGAAGTGATTCAATTGTTGCTCAGAGAAGGTGTTTCATACAGGAGAATTAATCTTTTGACGGGAACAAGCCTGAGTATTATCCGCGTTGTCAGTAAAGAATACCATAAAGAAGAAGCACTTGGCGCCGGTTGATGCATTGCCGCGAAGGGGGTATGCAGCGACCGGAACCGAGCTGCGCCCTACCGACATGATATGATGTGACCGGGACAGCGCAGCCCGGAATCCGGTCACGCTGTGCCGGCTGCGCGGCAGCAGCTTAACCGGCTCCGGTTGCTTTTGGGTGAAGCACTTGGCGCCGGTTGATGCATTGCCGCGAAGCCGGCATGCAGCGACCGGCACCGAGCTGCGTCCTGCCGACATGATATGATGTGACCGGGACAGCGCAGCCTGGAATCCGGTCACGCTGTGCCGGCTGCGCGGCAGCAGCTTAATCGGCTCCGGTTGCTTTTGGGTGAAGCACTTGGCACCGAGCTGCGCCCTGCGGACATGATATGATGTGACCGGGACAACGCAGCCCGGAATCCGGTCACGCTGTGCCGGCTGCGCGGCAGCAGCTTAACCGGCTCCGGTTGCTTTTGGGTGAAGCACTTGGCACCGAGCTGCGCTCTGCCGACATGATACGATGTGACCGGGACAGCGCACAGGAGGGCTGACTTCGGGTGCAGTTATATTTCATAGATATTGTAAAATTTATCAAATCGGCGTATAATAATGTACCAAAGGTCTATTATTGATTAGGATATTTACCGGTTTGAAAATTTCATGGTAACCACAACTCGGTTGCCGGTTAGCTGTGCAGGCTTCGCCGCAGCAGCGAACCGGTCCGGTGCGCGGGGCCGGTTCGTGAAAAAGTGAGGAAAATGAACACATTCGGAAAATCAGCGATGGTGCAGTGGGGAGAAGCAGTGCGTATGAGTGAAAAGACAAGAACCTGGCGTGGAAAACAGTTTAACGATTCCGACGGTGCGGTAAAAACGGGACGGGGATTGAGCGCTCTTTTGGCACTGCTCCTTTTGGTGCTGCTGAGTACGTCTGCATTCCCGGTAATGGCGGACAGTGCCAACGTAGCGATGATCACTGGGACTAATACCTCCTACGCAACCCTGCAGGCTGCCTTTGATGCCGCGGCGCCAGAACAGACGGTGCAGCTCCTTGACAATATCGACAGCGAAGCTAAAGCGGGCATCTGGCCGCTGACGGTTGCGAAGGGTAAGAATTTTACCCTTGACCTGGCCGGGTACGTCATTGACCGTGGTCTGACCGCAGCAACCAGTGACGGGTTTGTCCTCATTGTAAACGGTTCGCTGACACTGAATGACACCATTCCAAACAGCACACATACAAATACAAATCTGCCTGCGGGCGGCGTGATCACCGGCGGGAATGCATCCGGCAATGGCGGTGGCGTGTATCTAAACGGCAGCTTCAGCATGAACGGCGGGACGATATACGGTAACCGGGGATCTTCGGATATATCGTTCGGCGGAGGTGTTTATATCAATGGCGGCACCATGACAATGACAGGTGGTGCTGCCATCAAAGGCAACTCGGCAGGCGGGTATGGCGGCGGTATAGCTATTGATAATTCGGGTACCTTCACTATGTCCGGTGGTGAGATCAGCGGCAATACGGCTAATTCTGGCGGCGGCGGAATTATGATAGACAGTGGTTCCTCCATGACAATGTCGGGCGGTGCCATCACCGGCAACTCAGCAAGTTACGTTAATGGGGGCGGTGTGTATGTCAACGGTAATGCCGGTTCCTTTACGATTTCCGGCGGGACGATCTCCGGCAATACAATGAAACGCGCTGCCAATAACGTCTATCTACATGGTGAAAAGAAAATCACCTTTGACGACGAGCTGAGTGAGGAAACATCCATTGGCATTACGATGGAAACTCCGGGCGTGTTCACCAATTCAACGAATATCGCTTATAATGTCGCGGAGAAATTCTCAAGCGATGATCAGGGTTATAAGGTGGGCAAAAACGCTGATGGTCAGCTCTATCTTGGCTTTTCCCTGACCTACAAGGCCAACGGCGGGACGGGTGACGATGTTACCGAAACCTATGTAAGCGGCAGCAGCGTCACGGTTAAGAATATTACAGATAGAGCTCTGGGCTTTTCTCGTGAGGGATATGCCTTCACCGGATGGAATACGAAATCAGACGGAAGCGGTACAGCCTATGCTGATGGTGCTTTCGTTACACTTGCCGGGAATTTGACCCTTTATGCCCAATGGGCTGTGGCGAGCATCACCACCGGCAGCGGTGAGGGAGCAGTGACAACCTACTATGATTCACTGCATAAGGCACTGAACGCGGCATCCAGTGGTGATACAATCACGCTGCTGATGAATATCAGCGCTGAGACGGAAGGTTCAGATGCATCCCTGATATTTGATTTTTATGATACAAGCGTAACACTCGACCTGAACGGGAAAACCATTGATCTGAGTCAAATCAATCCGACCGGTCAAACCGGATTGGCTTTCATCATTAATGACGGTAATCTGACACTCAAGGATGGCAGTGAAGAACAAACCGGTCAGATCACCGGCGGGAACGGTGTTATGGTGATCGGCGGTACGTTTAATATGGAAAGCGGAACCATTACCGGATGTAAAAACGGTGTACGCATTCCTGCGTTATATATAACCGCCGGCAGTTTAATACCCGGCGGATCCGGCGGCACTTTCAATCTTTCCGGCGGCAGCATCACACGAAACACAGATTCAGGCGTATCCTATGAAAGCGGTACCTTTATCGTCTCCGGGAGCCCGATCGTCACCGGGAACGGATCGGAGACACAGCCGGCGAATGTCGTTCTTGCGGACCACGACAATCGTAAGATCGGTATCGAGGAAGCCGGTCTCGGCGATGGTGCTGAAATCGGTGTGACACTGACGGATACATCAGCCGCTTCCACGGTCTTCACGTCCGGTTTGTATGGCAACAGCGAAACACCCAAAGGCAGCAAGACGAACTTCAGCAGCGATAACCCCGCCTATGCTGTGGGCATCGTTCCCGCCGGCCAGACCGATGCCGGGGAGGCATATCTGACAGATCGGAAATATAAAGTGACTTATGACGCAAACGGAGCCACAAGCGGGACTGTTCCGGTGGACACCGATGAATATTCTTCCGGTGCCCCAGTCATAGTCAAAATGGCAGCCGGTCTGGTGAAAGCCGAAGGTGAGACGATATACGCCGCCACCGGCTGGACCATCTCCGGAGACAGCTCAGGCAAAGTCTATTCTGTGGATGACATAGGTTATACCAACGATACTTTCACTATCACCGGAGACACCACGCTGCTTGCCAATTGGGTAAAGGCGGCAGCGGAAATTACACGATCCGGTGTAACGACACAATATGCGACGCTTTGGAAGGCTCTGGAAGCCGCTCAGAATAGCGATACGGTTAAAGTTCTGATCGATATTAACGAAAAAGATGCAACTAACGGATTGAGTTATAAAAGTGTTACGATCGATTTGAACGAAAAAAATGTCACTTATGGATCAATTGGTACATCCTCAAATCTGACTGTCACCGGCGGAGGGAAGCTGAATATTTTTCAAGTACTAGCAAGCCCACCGGATGCAAATGCCTTTACGCTGGATAATGCTGAAATGTCTGTCGAAGCCTTCCATTGGAAGGCAAACAGTGTCAATATCAAAAATGGCGGTAAGCTGGAGTTAAAAGGCACGGATGGAAGCACTGCTTATTTGGGAGGTTCCGGTAACGATGAAGGTTCCGGTAACGGTTTTACGCTGTCTATAGACAAAAACGGGTCCAAAATTAGTCTCAATAAATCTTTCATCTGGAATATTTTTGGCGGACATGAGCGTGTTTTATCAGAGTTAAAGAAATATGCCTCGGAAGCGGATGAAGAAAATGTGGCGGTCTGTACCACGACTCGGCTCGACCCGCTTAACATGACGCTGCAGTATCAATACATTGTCAGCTTTGACGGCAATGGCGGCGCCGTTCCGCAGGGAGCGGCGGATATGACCCCGCAGAAGTTCACTCCGGGCGCTGAAGCGAAAGCACTCCGCACGAATACCTTTGAATGGGAGGGATATCACTTCACCGGCTGGAACACACAAGCGAACGGCTCCGGTCAATCTTTTACAGATCAACAGAAGATCGCGGCAGAAGACATTGCTAAACTCGATCCGCTGATCCTGTATGCCCAGTGGGCTGAGAACGAATATGAGATCACCTATGTTCTGAATAACGGGACGAATGATCCGGATAATCCTGCCAAATATAAAGCTTCGGAATTGCCGCTTACGATCAATGATCCGACAAGAGACGGCTGGATCTTTATGGACTGGTTTACGGATGCTGACTTTACACCTCCGGCTGTGAATTCGATCCCTGCCGGTTCTGCAGGGAACATGACATTTTATGCAAAATGGGGGCATACGGTCAGCTACTCATGGGAAGGCACGATCCCGAACGGGGCGGTTCTGCCCCCTTCAGCAGTCAAAGCTGCCAATGATACTGTTAAGAGAGCCGATGCCCCGACAGTACCGGAAGGATATACTTTCACAGGGTGGAAAGCGCCGGAAGGGCTGACTGTGGCGGCGGACGGGACCTTCACCATGCCGGCCAATGATGTGACCTTTACCGGCACCTGGTCCATGAACGAATATACGGTTACGGTCACGCCGACAGGTCCGGGCAGCATTGCCGTAATGAAGGACGGGACGGCACCGTATACAGGAACCTTCCATAAAGGCGAAACCTTCAGTCTGATCATTACGCCGGAGGCGAATGCCTTCTTTGATAAGGACTCGCTGCAGGTTTGCTATTATAATGATAATGGCATATACAATTGCTCTTCTCTGTCAGATTCCTATACCATGCCCGCGGCTGATGTGATCGTCAGCGGCATATTTTACGGATATACCCTCCCGGGAGCAGAAACCAGGCTGGAATACAGCGAACTGGCGCAGCAGCTGATCACAGCGGGCTCAGTCAGCGGGGATGATATGGGGCTATTCAGGTTTGAGTATTGCCCCGGTGAGCAGGGAACCGCTCCCGCGGCGGGTGACGCGGGCTGGACGTCTGATGCCGCGGCGGTCAAAGAGACAAACGCCGGGACGTATTACATCTGGTACAGAATTGTATCAGTCAGCACCTCAGGCAGCACCGTTATGAAGTCCTTCGATACGCCGCTTGAAGTTACGATCGCGCCCTGCGGCGTCACGCTGAAGGCGGAAAGCAATGCCTATATGATGATTTATAGCGGGCAGGATTATACTTTCGGTAATAGATTCACAGTCTGGAACGGTGAAAGCGAAGTGACAGGGCTGAGCTTCAGCGGTGTATCCGCTTCCGGTACAGGAAAGAATGCCGGCGAATACCCTGTGACCTTCACCGGTGTGACAGTGAATGAAACAAAAGATACAACCGGAAACTATGTTGTTACCGGCACAATTGCGGGTACCCTGACGATTTCTCCGAAGCAGGTCACGATTGGTAACCTGTCCGTCGGAAAAGAATATGACGGCTCTGCGGATGCAGAGGTGAATTATGAACAGGCGGTCATCCAGGGAAAAATACAAGGGGATGAGCTGACGGTCGATTCCTGCACAGGTACCTTTGACAATAAAAATGCGGGGGAACGGAATGTCAGCATCACATGTGTACTGGGCGGCAGTGCGAAGGGTAATTACACACTTGATCCGCCGGGACCGATAACAGCTGCTATCAGTAAGAAAGAGCTTACAGTTACAGCCGCAGCGCAGACGAGAGAGTATAAGCAGGGCAATTTATCGGTAACCGTCCTACTGCAGCTCAATGGTGTGCTTGACGCCGAGAAGGATAAAGTCTCTCTGGATGAGTCTGTGACCGGAACAATGGCCTATGACACGGCGGGAACAGAAAAACCTGTGACGTTACCCACCCTGGTACTCAAAGGGGATGCTGCCGACACCGGCAATTATTCGCTGCAGCAGCCGACCGGGGTTAAGGTCGAAATCACCAGGCTGCCCGTTACGATCAGGGCGAAGGACCAGAGCGTGGCGATCGGCGGGACGATCAATAAGGACCCCATCGGGACCGGGACAGCTCAGATCGAAATCAAGACCGGGGCACTTTCCGGCAATGATGAGATCACTTTCGTCACGCTGACCGGCAGCGCAACGGACGTTCTGACAACGACCGGGACGATCACACCCTCCGCCGCGAGAGTCAATGATAATGACACAGACACGGGAAATTACGACTTCATCTATGAGGACGGCACGCTGACAGTTACTCTGCCGCCGATCAATATAAAAGTCGTTGATGAAAAAGGCAATGCTTTCGCTCCCGTCGATCTGAAGCTGACCGGCGGGAGTACCGACTTATCCTGGAATACTTCTGATACAGGTGGAAATCCCCATGAGGTCACAGGCCTTCTCCCTGATGTGGAATACACACTGAAGGAGACAGATGTCTCCAATATATATTACAAATTCACCGCGGATACGGTGTTTTCCTTTGATGCTTCGGGTAAGATTGCATATAACAATGCTGATAAAGCAGCCGACTGGGATGAGAGTACCAAAACACTGACGATCACAAATAATCCGGTTTCAGTCACCGTCCGCAAAGTGGATGAAAATGGAAACCGGCTTGCCGGGGCGAAATTTAGTCTATATGATGGAGATGGTAATTATTTGAGCTATGACTGGGTGTCATCGGATACAGCAGATCATGTTATCACAGTTGCTTCCAGAGGCGAAAGTTATATAATCAAAGAAGATACTCCGCCTGCCGGATATATAAAAGCTTCGTTGTTCTTCACCATCGCCGATGACGGCAGAAGTGTTGAGCTTGATCCAGCTTCTGAAAGCAAAGGACATTCCATTGCTGATGACGGGGCGATCGAGTTCCTGAACAAAAAGACCAGCGTCAGCATCAGCAAGGTGGATGAAACCGGTGCTCCTGTCAGTGGGGCAAAACTGCAGTTGAAGGATGAGGGCGGAAATGTTGTTAATCTCGATGGGAAAGCTCTTGAATGGGATTCCGGAACAGAGGCACAAGTTATTAAAGGCCTGTACACCAACACGGATTACATACTGCATGAGGCGGAAACGCCGGCCGGTTACATTCCCGCCGCTGATCTGATGTTCATGATCCTTTCAGACGGAAATCTGCGGATCAACGGCAGTGATACGGAAAGCAGCAGCATCGGCTTTGTGAACACAAGGACAAGCGTCAGCATCAAAAAGGTCAATACTGATGGAAACGTACTTTCCGGGGCTGAGCTGCAGATAGTGAAAGTGGACGATGGCGGCAATGAAGAAATTGTTCATGGATGGACTTCCACTGCTGAGGCAGCGGTTATCACCGGTAAACTGGCGGTCGGTGTGCCCTACATCCTCCGGGAAACAGTACCTCCGGCCGGTTACGGAACCGCGGCAGATGTTGCCTTTCAGCTGAAAGCTGACGGCACGATCGATACGGATAAAACAAAAACAACCGCTGAAGTCGAGAACGGTGTGATCCTGTTCAGGAATGAACCGACAAGCGTCAGCATAAAAAAGGTCGATTTAGATAGTGGAATCGAACTTCCCGGGGCTAATCTGCAGATACTGCGGGAATCCGATGGAGGCGGTGAAACAAAAGTTCATGAATGGACTTCTTCCGAAAACGATGCAGAGGTTGTCACCGGTAAACTGGCGGTCGGTGTATCCTACATCCTCCGGGAAACAGTACCTCCGGCCGGTTACAAAACCGCGGCGGATGTTACCATTCAGCTGAAAGCTGACGGCACGATCGATACGGATAAAACAACCGCTAAAATAGCCCAGAACGGTGTGATCCTGTTCGAGAATGAACCGACAAGTGTCAGCATCTATGTGGTTGACAGGGAACATCCTGAGACGAAGGTAGCAGGCGCGGATGTCACGCTAAACCCGAATCCGACGCACCAATGGACAAGCTCCGGTACGGATCCGAAGACGGTAAGCCGCCTGACTGTCGGGACTGAATATACATTGACCGTTACCAATACTCCGAAAAATTATGATAAGCCGGACAGTCAAACGTTTAAAGTCAAGGCAGATGGTACTGTGGAAGCGCTGCCAGCTGAGCTTGATGCTGCGGGGAACATCATCATCAAACTACCGAGGATCAACTATACGGTGACATTTGATTTTGACGGCGGTAATCTTAGCAGCTATGATACCAATACCTATACGGCAGTCATCGATGCTCAGGGGAAGACCACCGGTCTGAGACAGACAGTCAATCACGGCAGCACCGCGTCGGATCCGGGAACACCGTCGAAGGATGGCAGCAGCTTCCAGGGGTGGTATCTGTCGGAGACTGCCTATGATTTCGATACCCCGGTCACAACGGATAATATCATATTGAAAGCAAAATGGGATCTCACCCGCAGTGTGACGGTGACTCCGGGCGCTAACATGACGAAGACGGCTGACTCCGGTGCGGAAGAACAGACGGTGACCAAAGGGGCTGCAATCAGCGCAGTGGTTTACACTGCCGGAGCGGACTATTACTTCCCGAAGAATTACAGCAGCGTGGGTTCCGTCTATGGGATCAGCGTGACCCGTAACAGCTATACGCAGATAACTGTTTCCGGTATACCGACGGATAATGCGTCGATCACGCTTGATCCTCCTTCTTTAAAGTCCGAGAATACGGTCGTGGCTCCCGGTTTCGAAGTGATATCGGGAGCCGACGAGGCTTCACCAAGCAAAGTGACGATCACCTGTGAAACAGAGGACGCTTATATCTGGTACACTACCGATGGTTCCAACCCGGCGGATAACTCAAATTCCAACAGGCAGAAGTACGTCGAACCAATTACCGTTTCTGAAACCTCCACCATTAAGGCGTTTGCTGAAAAAGCAGATATGTTTCCCAGCCGTGTAGAGGAAAAGAAAATCGTGATTGCGAAAGCAATGACGCAAAAGGTGATCATTCATCATGTGAAGAATAACGGCTCGTGGGGGATCCCGTCTGATATGCCAGTCGGTGAGGAAGAGCTTACGATCGTCATCAAGGATGGTGAAGTGGTTTCCGAAGGAAAAGTATCCATGGAAATCAGCGATGGAAAAAAGAACAGCGGTGAGATCGA
>CADATZ010000045.1 GCA_902791025.1 uncultured Chloroflexota bacterium
AAAAACAATGGTGAGATTGGTCATTCATTTGCTGTTCAACAGCAATTCGGTCCCGCCCGCGGTGAGCATTTCTGACTTCCGGTAATTCGTCTTATTCAACTTCAAATCGTACCCACCTTTCGGCCCACACTCTTTACTCGACAAACCAGCGACCGTCAGGGAGATTGATCAGCTCATTCTTTCCTTGATAGTTTTTAACATAATGCATTTCCCCAGGGTAGAGAATTTTTATCCTTCCATCTCGCAAATAAATGTTTATCAAATCTGTAAAACTCTGTTTCCCGATAGGAATATTGATATTTATAATTTCCTATATTTACGATATATGGTGACGAATCAACTCTCAATTTGTAATTCTCATAAGTCAATGATGGAAAAAGCTGTTTGAACATCTGGAAATTCATTGACTCATCGATTTTTATTGAATTGCATATGTTACCGTATTCACTGTTCTTTCTGTACTCAGCGAAAAGCGCAAGATTAATTGCCACTTGAGAGAAAACCTCATCATCAACTCGTTTAGAGAAATAGGCTATCCCATCATATCCAAGTTTCTTTACTGCAAGCATTATTGCTTGTGATATGATATATTCGGATCTGAATGTTCTTGTTACCTCTTCGACATTATATGATGTTGCTATCATAAGAATGAGAAGTTTTACCCAACAATGGATAGCCTCTTCATCCCCCTCATTAAGAGCTCCAAGATCCCGTGTCATGACAGCAAGATTAAATATTTTCTGACTTCCATCAAGAATTACAGGAGAAACATTGAAATCATGTTCTGACGGCCTTCCCATTTCGATCCAACATCCATATGATGAATTAGCAAGATAAAGACACGATACGCCAGGTATGCTGAAACGATAATTGTTTGATTTAGCACGCTTACTGAAGGGAGGATGCAACATTTCTTTTGGTTTGAATGTCCGAGCCAATTCAGAACTTCTTGCCCTAAAAAATTGAATCTCATCTGTACCGGGAAATGCGCTGCTTGAAAATAATGTGGACGCAGCTAAACTATTGCCCATACAACCTTTCACAAGATTTTCTATGATTAGATGGGATGTACTTACATGCCCCACATAGTACTCTCTCAAGGCTTTACAAACTTGATCCGTGTATTTTTTTGCGATCCTACAGCTGATACTGTCTGCATTTGCATTCTTCAGAAGTTGATTGAAATGAGTATAACGTTTTCTTAGATTTCTATAATAATCATTATCAGAATCTACTGTATATGGGGCAAATAAATCTTTATCACTAAAGGAAAAAATCCAAGTCAATTTATACATCTTTTACAACCGAGAGTATTTTGAAAAAAATCTTAGTTTAACATATACTACAGTATAATTTTCCCCTCTAAAACGGCATGGAGGTGTTCGCCGTAGGGGCTTTTGCCGTATTTGGCGGCGCTTTGCTCTAGCTGTTTGTCATCGATCCAACCGAGGCGGTAAGCGATTTCCTCAGGAGCGGAGATTGTCATCCCCTGATACTGCTCGATCATGCAGACAAAGTTAGTAGCCCGCCGCAGCGAGTCAACTGTTCCGGCATCAATCCAGGTGAAGCCACGTCCGAGCAGCTGTGCCTGCAAGCGATTCTGCTGCAGATACAGCTCGTTAAGGGATGTTATCTCCAATTCCCCTCTGGCACTGGGCTTGACCCGCTCCGCCATCTCACTCACACCTTTCGGATAGAAGTAAAGCCCGACGATAGCATAATTGGACTTGGGGTTTTCGGGTTTCTCTTCCACAGAGATCACCTGCACGGTCTCTTCCGTTTTCTTGTTTCGCCGTTCGAACTCCATGATGCCGAAACGCTCCGGATCTTCCACATAATAGCCAAATATGGTCGCGTTCCCGTCTTCAGCGCATTTTGCCGCTGATGCCAGCTTATGTCCCAAACCGTTGCCGTAGAAGATGTTATCCCCCAGGATTATGGCACAGGCGTCATTCCCAATGAAATCTTTACCAAGGGTAAACGCCTGGGCAAGGCCTTCCGAGCGTTCCTGGATCATATAGGAGAGACGAATACCGAATTGCGATCCGTCCCCGAGTAGCTTCATGATGTTTGGAGTATCATCATGTGTACTGATGATCAGGATATCCCGAATCCGCGCCAGCATCAGCGTGGACAGCGGATAGTAGAGCATCGGTTTGTTATATACCGGCAGCAGCTGTTTGGATGTTACCAAAGTGAGCGGATAAAGCCGCGTTCCAGCTCCTCCGGCAAGAATAATACCTTTCATGTTATATTCCACTATAAAAAAACATGAGATAATCAAAACATGAGACAAGAAACCTTTCCCGTGTCTCATTATGTTAGTCTGCAATTTTGTCCAATTCCGCGAATATAACTTTACCGTATTCATTTCGGGGTATTTTTTCAACGACTAATACATGAAATGCGGAATTATGTAAATTCGTCTTTTTGCTTATAAATGGTATAATCTCATTTTGAAGCGAAGAGTCAGTAGTGTAAATAAGCATTTTCTTATCATCACCGGCGCAGACAAAATCAACTCCGGGGTATTGTGTCTTCAGAATCCGTTCCGTCTCATCCAGACTGACCCGGATGCCAAAAAGCTTTAGAAAACGCCCTTTTCTGCCGATAATATAATAGAATCCATCCGAATTTCTTTTCGCGATATCACCGGTATGATATTCGCCGCAAAATTCATCCCCTTTCATGAGATCTTCTTTACAATAAGCATATCCCATGGTCACATTGGGACCGCGGTAAGCAAGTTCACCGGTTGTTGAACCTTCTTCATCCATCACTTCATCAAGCAAAAACAATTCGCCATCAGGAATCGCTTTCCCAATACTGCCGATTTTTTGCAAAGCCAAATCCGGGTCAAGAAAAGACATACGAGCGCTGGTTTCACTGGTACCAAAAGTAGCGCAAAATCTTTTGCCATTATTATTACACCAGGAAGCGATCCAACTGAACATTTTATCGGTTAGTTTGCCGCCTCCTTCCGCTAACGTCCGCAAATCCGGCAAATCCATTTTATCAAACCCTATGCGCCGCATAATTTCATAACTGAAAGGAACACCGCAAAAATTAGTCCCGTGATTTTCTTTGATAAATGTCCAGAAGTCCGGATCCATCAGATTTGCTTTGACCATCAAAACAGAAGCGCCAACAATCAGAAGACTATTGATTACATTCAGCCCCATGGTATAGTTCATAGGCAGATCGCAAATACCAATCTCTTCCGATGTCCAGGAAAACGCTTTCGCTGCATTTGCGGCATTTGCCTCAAGGTTGCCATATTTATGCCGCACTAATTTAGGACTACCTGTGGAGCCGGAGGTCGTCAGCAGCAAAGATAATTTTTCGTTCAGTGAATATGGCGGATAAGCCGTCTTCACCAGAGAGTAATCATATACTCGAAATACCACTTCGCCTGCCACCTGATCTTCAATTAATGATGGCAGCCAATAATATGACGGCTGATAAGCGGATTCCAATTGCTCCCGAAATTCACGATCCATCGCTGCGCTGATCAGCAGCGGAACCTGTCCGTTATTTTCGAATGACAGATATCCTGCAAGTGAACCGGCGCTGTTTTCACAAAGGCAGAAAACAACACACCGGGGCAGTTCAAGCATTTTGATCGATTGAACAACACCGCACAACTCCCCATAAGTCACAGTATGCCCGGAATCATCACGGATCACAGTTCGGTCCTGTTCATGTGAATCAAGATTCAAAAACATAATAGAATGATCCTTATATTACATGATTGTACAGCCGTCAACCGCCAGAATCTGTCCGGAGACATATCCTGAAAGATCGGAAAGCATAAAAACACAGGCTTTGGCAATGTCTTCCGGTTCAGCAAGGCGGCCCATACAGATATTATTGATGCGGTTTTGGATCTTTTCCGGATCTGCCTGCCGCATCATGGCAGTGTTGGTGATTCCCGGTGCGATAGCGTTGACACGAATATTTTTTTCCGCCAGTTCTTTGGCAGCCGATTTCGTCAGAGAAACAACGGCTCCTTTTGTAGCTGAATAGACCAGCTGTCCCCGATTGCCTCGCAAGGCAACCATAGAAGCAATATTAACAATGCTTCCGCCGCTTTTCTGGCGGGACATCACCCGACTGACCAGCTGCAGCATATTGATGGTTCCGAATACATTGACGGAAAACATCTTTTTCATATTGTCCGCACTGATCATCCCGATCAATTCATTAAACTCAACACCGGCATTATTCACGAGGCCATCAATTTGTCCGCATTCTTTTTTAACACGCATTACGGCTGCCTTACCTGCCGTTTCATCGGTAATATCAAAAATCAGCGGACGAATCTCACCGGTTTCCCGGCTGTTGATTTCCTGCACCCAGCTTTCGATCAGTCCTTCTCTCACATCATTGGCGTAAACGACCGCTCCATTCCGGGCAAATTCGCATGCCATCGCCTGACCGATACCCTGTCCGGCTCCGGTTACGATGATGACTTTTCCTGATAAAAGCTCACCCATTTCTATCATATCCTGCTGCTTTTTTTTACCGGATTCAGTTAATTTCGAACAGGATATCTCCACCCTGTACAGCAGCGCCTCTGCTTGTATGGATCGCAGATAAAATCCCATCACAGGGAGAAGCGATCTCGTTGTTCATTTTCATCGCTTCAAGGACAATAATTGCCTGTCCTTTGTGCACATTCTCTCCGATTTCGGCTTTGATGGCAATAATCATTCCCGGCATGGGACTTCTTACAGCCGTTTTGACCTCTTTGTTTTCGGTTTTCACCGGAGCAGGAGTTGTTGGTTTCACGCCGGCCGGCTCTTTTGAAATAGAAACTGGTGATTCTTCCGCCACCCGTTCCACGTCGACTTCATAAGTTGTTCCATCAATTGTAATTTTATATTTACTCATTCAATTAATCCTCCAGTTGATATTTTTTATATTCAATACCATGTGAAGCGATATAGTTCTGTAGACTGTCTGCAGAAAGAGCATGACAGGAAATAATACGGATTTCTTGAACATCGATATTTTCTTCTTCCGCAATCACTGCTGCCGCAATAGCGATTATGTTCTTTTTATCCATTTTTTGATCCTTCTTTTTCGGATTTTTTATAGAGGAATATTGCCGTGTTTTTTATTTGGCAGTGTTTTTGCTTTGTTTTCCAGCATTTCAAAGGCACTGACGATCCGCTCCCGTGTCTCCGCGGGATGGATCACCTCGTCCACATAGCCATGTTCGGCAGCTACATAGGGATTCATGAATTTATCGTTATATTCACGGATCAGTTCTGCCTTTTTCGCAGCCGGGTCTTCCGTGGCATCGATCGCGCTTTTCCCGATAATAGCCACTGCACCGGCGGCGCCCATCACCGCGATTTCCGCGATTGGCCAAGCATAAACAATATCCGCGCCGAGTCCCTTGCTGTTCATGGCGATGTACGCGCCGCCATAAGCTTTGCGCATGATCACACTAACCTTCGGAACGACGGCTTCCGCATAAGCGAAGAGCATCTTCGCTCCATGGCGAATGATACCGTTGTGTTCCTGCTGGCTTCCGGGCAGAAAAGCGGGAACATCGACCAGTGTCAGAATCGGAATATTAAAGCAGTCACAGAAGCGGATAAAACGGGCTCCCTTATCGGAGGCATTGATATCCAGCGAGCCTGCCATAAAGGCTGCCTGATTGGCGACAATACCGAGTGTCTTCCCGTTCAGACGTGCAAAACCGACCACGATGTTGCGGGCAAAATCGGGCTGGACCTCAAAGAAGCTGTTTTCATCAGCGAAACTGTTGATAATTTCGCGCACATCATACCCTTTTTTCGGATCAGCGGGGACGATATCGGCGAGTGTGCTGCAGCGATCCACTGCTTTTCCGGGAATGATCAGGGAGTGGTCTTCGTTATTCTGCGGAAGGTATGCCAGCAGCCTGCGGACACCGTTAAGGCAGCTCAGGTCATCGGGGTAGACAAATTGAGCGACACCGGATACTGCCGAATGGACAGCAGCACCGCCCAGATCCGCGGCGGAGATTACCTCACCGGTCACGGATTTGACCACGGCAGGTCCCGTGATGTACATCTGACTGTTATTCTCGGCCATGAAAATATAGTCACAGATTGCTGGAGAATAACAGGCGCCGCCTGCACAGGGTCCGAGAATAACGGAAATCTGCGGGATCACCCCGGAGGATATGGTATTGCGGTAAAAGATATCGGCATACCCGGAAAGGCTGTCGATTCCTTCCTCAATGCGGGCGCCGCCGCTGTCATTGATGGAGATGAAGGGAGCCTTGTTCGCCAGCGCCAGGTCCATTGCCCGGCAGATCTTCTGCGCATGTGCCTCCCCCAGCGAACCACCGCCGATGGTGAAATCCTGTGAGGAAGCAAAGGCAGTCCGTCCGTGGATCTTCCCGTATCCGGTCACCACGCCGTCTCCGGGCTTTTTCTTTTTATCCATGCCGAAATCGGTCGAACGGGCGCTGATCATATCGTTGATTTCAACAAAAGTATCGTCATCGAAGAGCGCTTCCATGCGTTCCCGTGCGGTGAGCTTTCCCGCGGCATGCTGCTTGTCGATCCGGGCTGTTCCGCCGGCCGCTGCAGCAGCCTCCCGCCGTTTATTCAATGCCGCAATGTCATTGAGCCATTTTTCCTGCATTCAGTCGCTTTCCCTTTCCATTTTTTCTTTATATGCCTGTTCCAGGTTTTCCCGCAAAAATTCCAGTGATTCTTTTCGTCTGCTTTCCAGTTTGTCATCGACACCGTTGTAAAAAGGTGCAGCGAGATCAATGCTTTCGGGAACATCGTTATAGATTCGCTCCTCCAATCCCAATTCTTTAAGAAAGTCATACATGCGGACGTAAATGCCTTTTCCAAATTCACCCTGCACCAGCGTGAAGAAGATCTTATGATACAGGGCGCAGAAAGCTGTGCCGTGGAAGCTATTGGTTACCACATATTTTGCACCCCGAATCAACCCGATCCACTTTTCCGGAGATGGCGGATAGGTTTTGAACTTCAGGGAAAGCTTCGGACCGTATGGCGCATAAATCACCTTTAATCCTGTCTGCTGATGTAATTTCGCGATAAATCTTTCGACAGCAGGAAATAAGTGAGTCAGATAGACAAAGATATAATCGTCTTCGATTTTTGGATCTTCAGCGATTTCATTCCACTTATCGGAAGTCAGAAGCAGCGTAGGATCAAGCGTATGAACAGCTGTTAAATTTGTATTCTCTTCGATAATACGCACTGCGTCAGCTTCCCGGACACTGATTTGCCGCAAATGGGAAAGACGATTCTGGAGAGTGTTCAGATAAGCCTGACTGAGTTCCGTTTTTCCAAAGCTCGCCGCATAAGCAAAGGAATATTTTTCCGCAAAAGTAAGAAAATAAGCATCATTATTATGATTGTGATCCGGATTCCAGATTACATCGCTTCCACAGATAAAACAATCATATTGACTATTCAACTCTTTGAGAGTATAGACGGAACTGCACTTTGCAAAATGCATATATTTTTCAGCGAATTTTCTGAAATGGTATCCAACAGATTGCACAATAGATTCTTTTAAAGTACGGATCAGATAATTCTTTGAATGTATCGGGTAACCTTTCAATTTGCGGACAGGTACAACATCATAACAGATACCATCTTCTTCATTGATTTTTAATCCAAAAACGGCTCTCATGAGAGCATATGACTGCAGGCAGCTCCCATAATTCACCGTGTGATCAAATGTCACAGTACAGATACGAAACATAACTGTATTAATTCCTTTTAATTGTTTTTTTGATTAATTCACGATATTTTGTCGGGATTTTTGTTTTGAGCCACAACTTCAGGCGAATCTTGTTATAAAGATATTTCCGTTCGGCAGCTGTCCAGCCTTTTGTCCTTAAGGTTTCGAAAAAAGCATCCCGGAACGGAGACAAGGGGAATTCTCTTTTTTCATCTTCCAAAGTCAGGTTATTATACTCGGCGATATCCTGCAGCCTTGTAGGGGACAATTGCAGATTTTTCCGAACCGACTCGAGCAGCTCGGCGCTTTTTTCCGAGTTGATCAGCAGCGCGGAAACACCCGCCCTCACGTCAAATTCATTGTGATACTTCGCGACGCCCCAGTAATCACCGATCGTTATATCTTCAGCCCGCTGTTCATATCGATACTGACAATGGTAACAGCAGCGGCGGTGAAAAACCTTGGTATGGTAAGAGAAAAAGTAGGGATTCCGCACATAAGACTGGTGAACCCGGCCCGAGGGGGAATTATAGGAAATATTTACACCTACACCATATTTTGATTTGTCACGAAGTTTAAAATCCAGCTGATCGAGAGGAATATCTGTCGTGATCGTTTTCAGATACTCATGAAAAGCATACGGACTTGGAGCACCGCCGCAAAAAAAATCAACAAGATAGAGGTTATCGTAATCTTTCCGCAGGTAGTTTTTCAACCCGGCGACCTGGCAGGGGAGACCGGTGAACATGACAATCCTGCCTTCATTCAGCAGCTGTTTGACCTCCGGAAAACAGTCAGCAGCGTAACTCCACACATATTTGGAACCGCGCATCGACTTGATTTCATCCTCATTTTCAGCCTTGCGCACGACCGCATTATATTCATCGTCCCAAACACAACCGTAAACCACACCTCCCCTGTGGAAGATCTCACGTGCAAAAACAGTGAACAGACCGCCGGAGGTGGACTCTTTCAGCGTTTCCCGGTCCAGCATCTGCGCAGCGTATGCCTGACGTATTTCATGGGTTTCCGGTTTACTGACAGCCGGGCAAACCTGAGTGCAAATACCGCAATTGATACATTTGTCCGTCCGTATTTCCGGGACGGGAAATCCTTCCTTATCCGTAACATAGTGAATCGCTGATTTCGGACATGCCTTGACACATGCCCCGCACCCTGTACAAAATTCTGCCTTGACCAATTCCATTGAGAAACTCCTGCCTTTTGTTCAAGAAATTTGAGAGCAGCAGATCACAATGGGTCAAACCATATCAGTACAGCGTTATAAGTGCTTTTTCAGCTTCTCCAACAAACGTTTCAGTCGCCCATCCGGTACCATCACTTTCATGAAACGCAATGCTCTCTGTTTATTGAAGAGGTACCTGCGCTCCGCCGTTTTCCAGCCTTCTTGCGCGATAGTTTTCAGAAAAGCTTCCCGGTCTTTCGGTTTATAATAAGGCTTCAGTGTACCAATTGAAAGATTGTTTGCCCGGGCAATATTTTCTTTCAGTGTCGGGACAGCAATAATCTCTGAGGATATCTGCTCAAACAGAGACTTTCCTTTTTCTGTGTTGATTAATACCGCTGAAACACCGTCACGGATGTTCATATCCGGATTATAAAGGCCCACGCCCCAATAATCGCCCATTGTCAAGTCGGAGATCCGTTTATCGGATCCGTATTTACAATGGTAGCAGGAAAGCCGGTCGATCAATCGAATATAGAAACTGTAGTAATATGGATTTGTGATATGCTGTCCTGTGCTTCTTCCTGCCTTTTTCTGTCCGTTAGTTATATGTAATATGTACGCCGACTCCGTATGGATTTTTATCGCGGAATTTCAAATTCAAATCGGAAAAATTCTCATCGGGACAAATTGTTTTCAAATAGCTCTTGAAAGCCATCTGGCTGGGCGCGCCGCTGCAGAAGAAATCCATGGTTGTCAGGTTGTCCCATGGTTTCCCGAGATAGGCACGCAGGCCCGCCACCTGACAGGGCAGTCCGACAAACAAAACCTGTTTCCCGTTCTTCAAATCCTCTTTGACTGATTGATAAACATCACCAGCCCAGCTCCACACATATTTGGAGCCATGCATTGGGGAAAGCCGGTCAACACTTTCAGCTTTCTCAAAAACCGCGTTATAGTCTTTGTCCCAAACGCATCCGTAAATCCCCCCCCCACGGGTAATATCGAGGCGGCTGCGGCTGTGAAGAACCCGCCGGATGTGCTGTTTTGGAGAATATTCTGATCTTTGATTTGAACTGCGTAACTGCTCATGATGTTGTTAAGTGGCGGAGGAGTGAGCACAGGGCAAGCTTTCGCGCATGCCCCGCATCCCACACATTTTTCTCTGTCGATTATCGGCGAAGGGAAGCCCTCGCTGTCCGCAGCAAAACGGATCGCCGTTTTAGCGCAGGCAGCTCTGCAAGCCCCGCAGCCGGTACAATTTTCCCGTTCAACGACGGAAATATCCTGATTATGAATCATTTGTCCTCGTTATGAATAATTAGGAATCAACACGAAATATTAGAAGTTAGCGGACGCGCCATCCCGTATCCGCTTCGCCGCGGTCAGGTTTTCCCGGATAAAGTTCAGCCCTTCCTCACGTTTCGCTTTGATGACTTTATCGGCATAAGTAAAATCAGAAGTGTTTAGATTAATATCTTCCGGTGTATAGTTATAGATTCTTTCTTTCAAACCGACAGATTCGAGTAAATCAAACAGACGAATACCTGTTCCCTCAACATTTTGATTCTTCATCACCCAATAAAAAATTTTATGAAATAACAAACAAAAAGCTGTCGCATGAAAACTATTGGTCACTACATATGCCGCATTCTTCAGCAGAAACAGCCATTGCTCCGGAGTCGGATACACAAACAGCCGATGTTTTATCGCTTCTTTTTTATCCCAGGTTACATGGATAACCCTTAAACCTGTCTGTGAATGAAGTTTTTCAACGAAATTCAACAGATTTGGGCTGATATACGTACTGTAAACAAAAATGTACTTATCACTGACAGTTTCTTTATCATCTCCGTAAATCCGACTCCACTCATTTGCTGTAAGCAGAAAAACCGGATCACAAACAACCCTGCAGGGTTTGTCAGTTATCGTTTTGACCTGTTCAACAGCGCTTTTTTCCCGCAGACTGATTGAATTGAGTGTGGGCAGATATCCTGAAAATAAATTTCTAACCACATCTTCGTCCTGTTCATAATCTTTGAAGATGTTCTTTACGCCAAAACTTGCCGCATAAGAAAATTTGTATTTCCTTGCAAAGGATAAAAAATAAACAGGATCCCCTTTCGTAAAATCAAAACTCCAGATCACATCACTGCCGCAAACAAAAGCATCATATTTTTCGTCTAATTCGGATAAATCTTTTATACCTGACAGGTTAGCATAATTTATATAATTTTTTTCAAATTTAATAAATTGTTTGCGTCTTATGTTTTCAATAGCTCTGCTAATAAGATTTTTTATCCTTGATGAAAGACTACCGGGCTTTTGATTATTTTCTTTCTTATTCCACAAATAATAAGGGAGCAGCTCATAAGAACATTGTTCCGTATCAAGCATTTGATTCGAAATTGTCTGTCCCAATGCATAAGCCTGAAAACAGCTCCCATAATTGGTCGTATGGTCAAAAGTAACTCCACAAATTTTTATCATAGCGCCTGCAGATTTTCCTTTATCGCTTATTTTTATTGCTGAGCATATTTACCACATAATTTCTGGTAAAAGAATATTCCTTGTTTCGGGTTATTTTTGCCATTCCGATATACACCAAACCACCGATAACGATTTGAAGTAAAAGAAGCAAGAAGCTGTCCAAAGGCAGAAGCCCCACCAGCCAGACACAAATTCCCATGCAAATACTCAATAATAAAGCAGGCAGCGCATCTTTCAGCTGCTCGGACAACGGATAATTGATTTCTTTCCCGACCGGGCAGGCATTAACGATCAGAGCAAAAATTCCTAACGGAACCGCACTGATGGCCGCAGCCATTAAACTGTGACGCACACATATCACCATTACCGTAACAGCGATCGTCTTTTTGAAAATCTCAACCTTCAGAGAAATATCACTCCTGCCAATCGCAAGAACCGCCTGAAGATTAACAACGTGCAGCGGATTAAGCGCATAAACAAAACAGGCGATCTTCATAAAAGGCACCGCAGGGCGCCATTTCGCTGTATATAACACATCTACCATAGGACCAGAGGTCATTGCCAGACCCATCATGCAGGGAAACATGATGAATGTCCCTACCGAAAGCGCCTTTTTCATCATGGATTTCATTTTCACCCTGTCGTCAGCATAGCGGGAATACGCGGGGAACATCACGCTTTGAATAGCAGAACTTGTATCGGCATCGATCATTGACGGGATATGTCTTCCCCGGTTATAAAAAGCCAGGTCCGCACTCGAATAATATTTGCCGATCAGCAAAGAACGAAGCGAGTTGTAAAGAGTTTCAATCATGTCCGCGCCATAAGCGCGCCAGCCATAGCTGAAAAGAGGTTTGAAGCGGATCCAGGAAAATCCGACGCGGGGATTCCATTTGATGACTGCCCATAAAAAAAGCGTGTCAACGATCTGTTTTGATAAAGACTGTCCCACCAGAGCCCAGGAACCGAATCCCTTCAGCGCCATGCCGATTCCGATAAATGCAGATACAATTGTTCCTGATAAAGCGGCTTTGAAAAATATTTTGAATTTCATCGCCCGACCTATCTTCGCGTGCTGAATACTGTTGATTCCGCCAATAACCAGGGACAAAGAAAGAACACGCAGCAGAGAAGTCAGCTGTTCCTGATGATAAAAATCCGCGATAAAAGGTGCCGCCAGATACATGAAGCCATAAAGAACAGCTCCGATTCCTACATTGGCAATGAGCGCTGTCGAGTAATCCAGTTCATCCAGTTCCGCCTTTTGGATCAGGGCTTTTCCTAATCCGCTTGTAACAAAAACGTTGAGTATTGTTGTAATCGTCGTAGTTAATGCCACCACCCCATAATCTTCCGGAGCAAGGATCCGTGCCAGCACTACGGAAACGATGAAATTCACGCCCTGGGCTCCGAACCGTTCTGCCAGGCGCCAGAGCATGTTATTCACAACACTCGATCCGTTTATAGTCGTATTATTTTGTTCCATATCAATCAACAATCTTTTTCAGGGAATTAAAACTGATTGCTTTGTACCTGAATCCGCGCCATTTTTTCAGCATTTGAAAGTATGTGTTTCTTTGTATCGTTTTGTTCTTTGTTCCAGAGCCCAAGAATGGCTATTAAAGCCCAAAACGGCCAGTAATACCAGAAAGAGTCTGAAAGCATTAGTTTCATACTGGAGCAAAGCATGGTTATCAAAAGTAATTGCCAGCTTTTATCATTACACTGAATAATCATTCGAATAATATTGAAAAGAAGAATAAGAATCAGGAAACCTCCAAGGATAACTCCGTACTGGATCAATAATTCAAGGAAAAGGTTATGCGGATACCCCCAATAGTAATTTCTGCCGATAACGTAGCGATCGCCGTAAAATCCATATCCGAACGGTTTGAAATGACGGATCATTTCAAGCGCAATGCTATAAATACCTTCCCGGCCTGAATCATTGGTGATTGTTCCGTTTAATAACATTTGTATAATTCGACCGGAAATATTAGATTTCTCCAATAATCGAATTAACTCATTAAGTATAAACGTATAATTGTGAAATATAATTATCAAAAGAATAATCAAAAAAATCATTCTCAAGAATAGTTTCTTTTGATTACGGATATGCTTCCATGAGAAAAAATATAACAAAAGCACAGCGCTGCCTATGCAGACGAAAGCGCCTCGGGATCCTGCAAGAAGAACAATCAGAAAAGACACGATACAAAAGATCAAATCAATTATTTTTTTGTTATAGACAAACAACACCAAAAAGAATATCAGACTTATTACCACACGATATCCGAAATTCAAACCGTAATCCTGCTGTATCAGTTCTCCTTGTGCATTATTTGCAAGAAAATAACCACGTTGGATAAATTCCGAATATTCATACATATGATAGAAGACATTGATTCTGCATGCATACAACAGCATGGTTATGATTTTTTTCTTGTCATAAAATAATGAAAAAATCAAAAATCCAAATATTGCGCTTGTCATATGGAAAAAGAGTAGACTCAATCCATATGTTTGATGGTGAAACCAATCATTGTATTCCGGATAAAAAAGAATACTGAATAAAATAGACCCAAAAACAAATACATAAACCGGCCATATCCGGTTCTTTTTTCTTGCATATGGAATCGAAATAACAATAGATAAAAATGATAAAATCAGGATAACCCCATCCTGAACCGCGTAAATGAGCCATTCTCTGCTCAAAAATGACGGGATGATAAAACGAAGGACAGTTCTTGATGCCTCAGCACAAACAAAAAGAATCCCTGCAAGAAATGGCAGCATATCTGATACTTTATAGTTTAAAATATCATTTAACGAATCATATTGGATTTTTTTGTCCATTTCTTGAAATCTTTCTGCAAAATTCAGTCTTGGGAAAAATTAAAACGCCACCCCGTACCGTTTCAGGATCTCAATCCCATTCAGATAGGAACCGTAGTGGAGGATGTCTTCAGAATCGAACATGATGTCGAAGGTGTCTTCGAGTTCGGAGATCAGGGTGAGGTGGGCAACGGAGTCCCATTGGGGGACGTCCTTGAAGGTGAAGGATTCATTTAGACAATCGGCGCTTGTTTCCAAAACGCGGACAAATACGTCGTTATATTTTTCAAGATTTGTCATAGTTGCTCCGGAATTTAGGGGTTAGGGGTTGGGGATTGGGGCTGGGGTATCAGGTGTTTGGTGATGGACACAGGAAACAGTTTGATTTCTTACATCCAATCCCTATCCCCTATTCCCTAACCCCCAGCCCCCAATCCCCATATCCTATCAGAATATGAAGGGCAAGGCCCGCGCGGTTACTTATTCATCAGCGCGACAATATCACCGACGGTCTCGAATTCCTTGATCATCTCACCGGTGAGTTTGACGTCGAATTCATCTTCCATCAACACGATCAGCGAGAGCTTCGCCATGGAATCATATTCATCCACGTCATCCAGAGCCATATCCATACTCAGATCACCTTCATCCAGTTCCAGCATATCTTCAAGCAACGCAAGCTTTTCACGTTCAGTCATTTTATAAAACTCCTTTATTTTCGTTAACACTTTATCCCCGGGTAAAGAATTGATTCTTATTCCGTTTACCCCGGGACAGTTCCATGTCATAATAAATATGACAAAAACCACTAATAAAATTTGAATCTATTCAAAACGGAGCACCTGTGGACCGGCACCTTGTGCCGCGCAGCCGATACAAGCGTGCCTGTCCTCATGTGCGTCTCTCCGGGTTCTGAACAGATACTAAAATTCACTTTATCAATATTTCTTCGCGTCTGAATAATTACTCCTCAAGTACCATATCCATCGCGACATCATCGGAATAACCGTCGTCAAAGGTATCATAACTCACGGTCAGCGGCAGGATATCCTTTGTATTGATCCTGAAACCGATCACGCCCCAGGAAAGGCCAATCCCGAAGGAACTGGTCAGCAGATTGACCTCCTTATTCTCTCCGGCATTTCCATATTTATCCACGATAGCGAGCGGGACCGAACATCCGCTGGTGTTGCCGTAACGGTCGAGACACACCGGGACCTTCTCCATCGGCATGCCGACCCGCTTGGCGATATTTTTGAGGATCATCATATTTGCCTGGTGCAGAACCAGATCATCGTAATCTTCAATAGCAGTTCCGGTTTCTTCCAGATAAGCTTTCAGCAAAGCCGGAACTTCGCCAATCGTAAAATTGAAAACCGCGATATCATCTCCCGGAATAGATTCAGGACCAACCGGATGCCTCCAGGCATTATAAGGCGAACCTAACGCTTTGAATCCGTTTCCATCACTCATCAGCGCGGAACAAAAACCATCTTCGGCATTCTTTTCAACAAGGATTGCCGCACAGGCATCCCCAAAGAGCAGCCCGGTATTCGAAGATCGCTTCAGCTTGATGTGTTTTCGTCCGCGGACAAGTGTATCACCGACTGTTACGATTCCCTTTTGGGCGGTAGAGGTTTTCAGTATACTCGCTGCCAGAGAGACGCCATAGACAAAACCGGAACATCCCAGGTTGATATCAAACACCAGACAGTCCTTTGTCAATCCGAGACGCTTCTGGAGCGTCAAGGCTGTAGCCGGAGTACGATAATCCGGCGTCTGCGTGATATTGATCAATACACCGATTTCTTCCGGCTGGTAATAACCGGCGTCCATGATCTGCTTCGCAGCAGTGAAGGACAAGTCAGCTGCTGTCTGATCATATCCACACTTATGTTTTGCCTTGATTCCTGTGTTTTTTATGAAATTCTTGATAAATTTCGGGTCTTCCTGGTTCTCTTCCAATTTTGATAAAACATCAACAACTTCTTCCGGCACAGAAGCAGCGATTGCCGCAATCTTTACATTATCAAATTTGCTGAAAATCATGATCGATCCTTTCAAACCTCAGCAGGAAGCAAAACCACCGTCAACCGGCAGCTGTACCCCGGTAATCTTCCGTGACGCAGGTGACAGCAGGAAGATGATGGCATTAGCGACATCGGAAGGCGCGTTCATACCCAGATACTGACGGGGATTGGCTTCCACCTTCATTTCCGTTTCCTTCATGTTCGCCTTCAGCTCCATATATTCCGTATACATGGCGGTACTCGTGGCAGCGGGAAGGACCGTATTCAGGCGGATCCCTTTCGCGCCCAGTTCCTTGGCAAGGCAGCGCATGGCGCCGTTCATGGCGGCTTTGGATGCGGCATAAGCGGCCTGGGCTGCTGCACCCTGTGTAGCGGCAACGGACGAAATCCCAACAATGCTCATTCCTTCATTGAAACGTCCCTTTTTGCTCAGGATACGTACAATTTCAAAGTAAGAATAAAAATTCACCAGCATGATTTTGTTGAGACGCTCAAAAGTGTAATTGATAATGGGCAGGTTCTTTACAATGCCCGCGCATTGAACATAGCCGTCAAAAGGACCGGTTTCCTTGACAATGCTTACAACCAATGGCTCAAGCTCCTCAATTTTGGAAAGATCCGCCACATGGATCGAATGACCTTCCCCTTGCAGCATGGAAAGCGTTTCCTTCAATCCCTCTTCCTGCAGGTCCATGATTGCGACTCTTGCTCCCAGTTCGCTGAGCGTGATGGCTGTCTGCCGGCCGATTCCTGAAGCCCCGCCGGTGATCAGCACATGTTTACCACTCATCTGTAGAAAATCCATATAAAACCTCCTTGAATTATTTCATCCTGTCATTCAAGTTATTTCAACATTTCAGGGATGATTTTCCCCTCTTTGTACCAGTCCGCGGTTTTCACGACGGGGAGAATTTTTCCCGTATCAATTTCGGCGGCGATGACGCCCCAGGAGAGTCCGACGCCGAAGCCTGCCATAAAGCAGTTCTTCACCCCCGCGTCCTGTTCCCCGTAATGGTCACAGAGCGTGAGCGGGATAGAGATGCCGCCGGTGTTCCCGTAACGATCCAGGGAAATGGGCACCTTTTCCGCGGACAGTCTGAGCTTTTTGGAAAGCTGGCGGATGATGAACTGATTCGCCTGATGAAACAGGAAGAGGTCATAATCATCCGGGGCCGTATTGGTATAACCCAGATAGTCTTTGATCGCAAGGGGAACGTCGGTGATGGAAAAGGAAAAGACTGAAGTCCCGTCCATATAAATATCGTATAAACTCCGCTCGATCCCGTCGCTGCACGTGAACTTTTCCCGGGGTGGATTCATATCGCGGAACCCGCCGGCGGGCAGGATGATGGACATAAAGCGGGACCCATCGCTGCGCAACAGGGTGGTGACGGGTTTTCCCGTTCCCGTTTTTTCCAGCAGGACCGCCGCACCCGCGTCCCCGTACAGCATGACGATGGACTTGTCCAGCGGATCTACCAGCTTGGAGGCGGTTTCGCCCATCAGCAGCAGCCCGTATTTTTGATCCGAGGCGCTCAGCATGCTCATCATGGTCTGCAGACCGTAAACAAACCCGGAGCAGCCCAGGTTCAGCTCCATGCAGGCGCAGTCGATCGGGAGTCCCAGGCGCTTCTGCACCACACTGGCGCTGGAAGGGCGGCGGTAGTCCGGGGACTGCGTAACCAGGATCATCATACCGATTTGATCCCGGTCAACAGCAGTGTTCGCGAAAAGGTTTTCCGCTGCCGCTGCTGCCAGGTCGCTCGCGGTCTGTTCCGGCAGGGCTTTATACATGCTTTTGACGCCGGTCCCCGCGGTAAACTTTGCCGGGATCTGTTCGCCAAAAACCTCCGTGAAGCTTTCCACGGTCACATAATTATCCGGTACCACGCATGCGATCCCGGCGATTTCAATTCCATTGCTATGGTAAAAGGCCATTTATATTCCTGTATGATTATCGCTCAGAACGGTCAGCGACGCACATGGGGACAGGCACGCTTTTGTCGGCTGCGCGACACAAGGTGCCGGTCCCCATGTGCTCCGTTCTGAACAGTTACATTGTTTTTTTATATTGAAACGGTTCGAAATGTCCGGGGAAAATTTTCATTCCATCCGGCAGGGTTTCCAGCTTCGGAAGAGAGACCATTTCCCATTGTTTCCGGCTCCCTCCCGGGAAGCGCAGCTCGGTCAGGCTGTTTTCCAGCAGGCTGTCACCGGAAAAGAAATACATCTCATCCAGCGTAATGCCGATGCTGCCCTCCGAATGTCCCGGCAGTTCGCTGAGACGGAGCCGGTGTCCCCGCCAGTCAAAGCTCATTTCATCTGTAAAGACCTTATCCGCCTCGCAGCTGTAATTCGGGTCAAAATCCGGGAGGCGCTCAAGCCTGATCCAGGTCTGCAGTTCGCAAAAAGGTTCAAAGATACGGGAAAGATTTTTCCGCGGAGAACGGATATTTTCCCCGCATGGTCGCGAACACAGCACCGGCGCTCCGGTCTTTTCTTTCCAGGCGTTCACCCCCGAGATATGGTCGTAATGCTCATGCGTCAGCAGGATCCGCTCGATTTGCAGCCCATCCGCGGGCGAAGTGTCCCGAAAGGGATCGATCACCAGCGCCGCCTTTCCTTCCGTGATGAGGTACATATTGGAGGAAAGCAGGTCAGAAACGAAACGGTGGATCTCCATTAATCCTGTAATTCTTTCAGCGTGGATTCCAATGTTTTCAGGTTCTCCACCCGCAGGATCTTCACATCCTTCAGCGTTTTCTTCACCAGCCCCGAAAGCGTCTTTCCAGGTCCGCATTCGATGAAGGTATCGATCCCGTCCCGCTGCATATTTTCGAGCGTCTTTGTCCAGCGCACCGGGTTCATCGCCTGACGAACCAGAAGATCCGAGGCAAGCGCTCCGGATGTGATAGGATTGCCGTCGACATTCATATAGACCGGAAGCGAGAGATCGCCGAAGGTGACCGTCTCGAAGGTTTCCTTAAGCTTCATGGCAGCCGGCTCCATCAGAGCACAGTGGAACGGAGCGCTGACCGCAAGCTTCACGCAGCGCAGCCCCTGCTCCTCCGCCATCCGGCAGGCTTCATCCACCCCTGCGGCGGTACCGGAAACCACCGTCTGTACCGGGCTGTTGTAATTGGCAGCCGTGACATAACCCGACGTGACCTTTCCGCAGATTTCCTCCACCTGTTCCGGCGCTGCGCCGACAAACGCCGCCATCGCCCCTTCCCCCGGAGCTACCGCTTCCTGCATGGCATCCGCCCGCACCTGAATGATCGGGAAGACGTCTGCCATGCTGACAGCGCCCGCCCAGGTGAGCGCGGCGTATTCACCGAGAGAAAAACCCGCCGCCGCGGCCGGTTCGATGCCGTGGGCTTTCAGGGCAGCTGCCGCCGCCAAATCCGCCGCCAGCATGCAGGGCTGGGTGTTGTGGGTCAGGTTCAGCTCTTCCTGTGTGCCGTCAAAGCAAAGCCCGGATATAGAACGGCCGAGCGCCGCATCCGCGGCGTCAAAAACTTCCTTCGCCGCCGCTTCCGCCTCGTACAGGTCCTTCATCATCCCCGGGTACTGCGCCCCCTGTCCGGAAAATAAAAACGCGATTTTCATAGATTAGTCTTTCACCTTTCTCGCCGGGATCCCGGAAACCTTCGTATTCGCCTTCACATTCTTCACCACAACGCTGTTGGGAAAAATGACAGATTTTTCTCCCACAACAACATTTTCCATTACCGCACAATTCGGAGCGATATAAACCCCTTCTCCGATATCTGCTGTTGTTACATTTGCATAGCTCATGATTGAAGAAAAACTGCCCACTTTTGCTCCTCCAGCCATAGAATGAAACATAGTTACGAACTCACCAATTTCAGCGTTTTCTTTGATACTGTGAGCAGCGATTATACATCCTTCTTTAAATTTCATCGTCAGTGGGGCAAGTACCCAGGGCGCCCAGAGCGTCACAAATTCTGCATTTTTCTCCTTCAGAAGGCGGATGTATTTCTCTTTTCGACCCGGGTCAACAATTCCCATCGCGAAAACCATATTGTCTGAAACCTGATAATCCTCTATTGTGGACAAAAAGGGAAGCGTTTTAAATTGAAGCTTTTCTTTGACATTTTCGGGACAAATGAAACCGATAATATCAAATAAATGACCCCTATTATTTTTAACATAGTATGCATCCATTCCCTCGGCTATCATCTTCACATCAAGACCGAAAGAATCTTCACATACAATGACCAGGTCTTTCATGATTATCCAATCTCCTGGGCCGGCATTCCAAAAACCGTGACTCCGGGTCTGACATCTTCAGTGACAACACTGCCCACTGCTACCTGTGACCACGCCCCGACAGTACAGCCATTTGTTATTACTGCTTTTGAACCAATATAAACGCCCTCTTTTACTGTTGCGTTTTCCACAACAGTAAAACCGGTTGTGGTGCTGTAACTGCCAATTTTGGCGCCACTGTAAATCATTGAACCGTTGATATTTGTGAAATCACCCAATTCAACCTCACATCCAACCGTTGACCCCATAGTGATGAGACACCCTATGCCCATTTTAATGTCCGGTGAAACATTAGCAAGATCAGAAACAGCATTAATGAACTGAAATCCTCTCGCCATTAACTTTTCAGCCAGCATTTTTTTATCTTTCGGGGTACCCAAACCCATCACATACTTCTCATCTCCTTTTGGATACCAATCCTGAATTGTCCCGAGTATAGGTTCATTGATATCATACCCATCCAGTGCATCCAATTTATCATTGATAAAGCCCAATATATTATATGGTTCTTCCAAACCTTTAAGCTTTGCCTGTCTGTTGTTTTCATGCAGAACCCAATAAGCTTCTTTTCCATAGGATCCCGCACATACAATGATTACATCCTGCATTCTAATTATTCCCCTCAGTTCTCATAAGATCACCGTATTTCTCAAGTGCAAGCTCTTTATATATTGCCCGGCAATCATCATCATACCCGACAAAATAACTGCCGCTGCCACTGCCCGAAGCGTTTGGTCTGGCTTTAGATGAAAAAACCATTTTTACCAAAAGGAAGATCATCTTCAAATCCGTCAAAAAACTGATATTCTCTACATACCATACGTCATTTTCAAATTGTTTTTGATAGAGCTCTCCTTCCACACTAATCACACGCGGACATTCCAGCCCCGGTTTGACAGCGCTTCGCATCCTGTGACGGTCAGAGAAACGTTCATGAAAAAAGGCGGGCAACGGTCTTGGTCCTATAATCGACATATCACCTTTCAGTACAGGCCAAAAGTTCAATAGTTCATCCAGCGACCATCTGCGCATAAAATGACCGAATTTTGTAATTCGTTCTCTGGCAGGGAGCAATTTACCATCCGCATCTTTGTTGTTATTCATATTGCGGAATTTCACCATTGTGAAAGGTTTGCCGTCTTTCCCGATGCGGGTTTGTTTGTAAAAAATCGGTCTGCCGACGTCAAAAAAGGTGCAAATACCAAAAAAAATATTGAATGGCAGCAGGATGATAAAAACAGGTATGGAAATCAACAGATCCAGAAATCGTTTTCCGTACCGGGTATAAAAACTGTCAACCGGAACAACTTTCGCAGATAATGAATTTGTTTTTGCAAGATTTCTTTCTCTCAAAAAAGCAGCAATACGCTCTTCATCTGAAGAAATCAGATCTTTATTACCAACTGTATGATTCTCACTCACAACGCAATTTCCCTATAATTCTTTCCGAAATGTATATTTCAAACTGCGTTCACATCCAACACTTTCCTTGAAATTGCAAAGCCCGTAATTGGGAATGCTGTTTTCTGTGGAAATTGCTTTATCCAGATAAAGGAAACCTTTATCACCATAATAACGAATTGTGTAATAAGTAAGCAGATTCATACCATTGCAATTCATATAATCAGGATGAGTCCCCGTATAAATACCCTGAACAATGCGGTTATTTACATGATAAAGAAATTCCGCTACGATTGCTGTATCATTCTTTTTTACAATAAATGCA
>CADATZ010000046.1 GCA_902791025.1 uncultured Chloroflexota bacterium
TGCCGGTTGATATTTGTGAGCATGCGGAAAGTCTCCAGCGCTTGCGTCTGCATTTTCATAGCGGTTTCCAGGAAACCGAGGGTGGTCGTGCCGAAGCAGTCGGAAGGTTCAAATGGAAAGCCGTAAGAGTCTTTTTCGCCCAATTTCGGAGCATTTGCTTTCTGTCTGGCTCTCATCTGCTGATGCTCATCGATCATCTTCATGATCTCATAATTTATCCCTTCCATCGAACACGACCTCCTTTCTCAAATCTGATTCTATAATAGCACAAAATAAAATATTGTCAAGTAAATAAAATAGAAATTCTAAAAATAGTGACAAAAGTAATATAAAGAATAAAATAAATACTAAAATTTCTTGGTACGCGCTAATCGTCCCCGTCCCCGACCCGTGCTTGAAATTGATGAGTTGGCTTGAAAATTGCGATTTGATAGATACGTTATATTTAGAAAATCGAAATCTGCTTCGACGAATTCAAAAAATAAAAAGTGGAACTTTTCTTGCATGGTATCGTTTAGAAGGAAAACGATTCCCGCTTTGCGGTAAACAGCCGCAGGAGGGGGTGTCGCGAAGGAGGTTCTATGAAAAGAGTTATATTGCCGGTATTATTCCTTTTGCTGGCATGTTTTACCGGGATTGTGACGGCACAAACTCCTGAGCCTACACAAACGCCTTACATCATCTATGTCGTTATCACAGCGACACCGGAACCGGAAGTTTTACAGAATATGCCGGAGGATACCACGATTCTGCGTCCGACAGCTGCGGAGCCGATTTCTCTGCAAAACGAGCAAACAGGAACGGCTGTGCAGGAAACCGGCGGTGAGGTTACGATCGTCAACGATACAACAACTTATGCCACTACGGTTGATGAACTGATACAGCGTGTTGTTTCTACGGTCGCGGCGGGCACGAGCAGCACAACAACTGCAGGCGGTACACAGGATTACAGCGGGACCGGTGGTGCGCTGGTGCATCTGGCTGATGGATCGACCTGTACGATGAATTTCGCGCTGATCAGTGAACCGACTTATCCTGCTGGTTCGATCATCCCCCGCGGGGAGATCTTCTGGAAGGAATGGGTGATCCAGAACATCGGTACCTGCACCTGGACACCTGAATGGGAGTTTGTCTTTGACAGCGGCTGGCAGATCGGGAACACCCGGTTCCATATGAATCGTACGACAGCTCCCGGAGAAACGCTGAACGTTCGTCTGGCGATGGTTCCGGACCAGCGGGAAGACGGAAATTATTACAGTACCTATGTGTTTGAAGCGCCGGATGGAACGCAGTATGGGACGATCACTTCGTCATATACGGTAAAACCGTATTCCTATTTCGTGAAACCGACACCGAAACCGTGGGATAAGGACAAAAAGCCGCCCGCTCCTCCGGACCCTTGTTATCCATGGTCCTGGTGGTGCAACGGTTGTTGTCCTCCCCCGCCGCCGTGGTGGTAATCTTTATGGATGGCGCACATGGGGACAGGCACGCTTGTGTCGGCTTCGCGACACAAGATGCCAGACCCCAAGTGCTCCGGGCTTTGGGACACAAGATGCCAGACCCCAAGTGCTTCGGGCTTTGGGTTCTAAACAGTTACTAATGAACAATATCGTTCAGCTCATAATATGGAATGAACGGCGCGTTGACGGGTGACAGTTCCGCATACGGGACGATAAAAAAGAAGGTGCGCCGCAGCGTGTCGTTCTCATCCTCCAGATAATTCAGCGACCAGATGCCATCAAAATTCTCGTAGGGAAATTCCATGATCCCGCCAGTCTGCCATGGATCCAACACCCGGATCAGATCATTTTCCGGATCATATCCCGTAACTACAGCCATATGATTGGCGCCGAAAGGCGTCCAGTTCACCTTGGTGAGGACAAGCAGCGGACCGTAGCGTTCCAAAGCTGCAAGCAGTTCCTCTTTGCTGCTGTCCTGTCTGGTGCCCAGATAGTAATTCATCTCCTTCAATTCATCTTTCGTGTTCATGATGTTCAGCCCGGTTTTGACGTTGAACTGGTTTTGCCAGGTGTTTGTATCAATTAATTTCTGCGCTGTCATTGTAGGATAGTCTGCTTTATACTGATGCCAGAAGTCCAGGACCATCTGTACGGAAGCGGCTGTGCAGCCTGTATTGACCACCCGCCCGTTGTATTTCAATCCATCCTGAGAAACGAATCCCGGTTCATACCACAGGGAGCCGTGAAAAAAATCAGGCCCCAGGGTCGGTGTGGGTGACGGTCCGAAGGTAGGTGTTGGGGAAAGGGTCGGTTCGGGAGAAGGTGTTTGAGTAGGAATCGACGTCGCTGTCGGTAAGGGCGTATCTGTGGGTAAGGCTGCCCGGGCCGTTTGCACATAAGCAGCGATGGCTGTTCCGGCTTCTGATGTCTGCATTTTTGAGTCAAACCTTTGTGGTATGTTGCAGGCTGTTGTGAGCAGGAGGAGAATTATGAGAAGGTGGTGAATCTTTGCGGTCATATTTTATAAATTATATCTTATATTATTGGTATCTATTTACAATCTGAGGGGACGCACATGGGGACAGGCCGCGGGGACGCACATGGGGACAGGCCGCGGGGACGCACATGAGGACAGGCCGCGGGGACGCACATGGGGACAGGCACGCTTGTGTCGGCTTCAGGCCGCGGGGACGCACATGAGGACAGGCCGCGGGGACGCACATGGGGACAGGCACGCTTGTGTCGGCTTCGCGACACAAGATGCCAGACCCCATGTGCTTCGGGCTGAATTGATAATAAAAATATTTCCATGATGGCATATTATTTGCATTGTTATAAATTGGGTGATGAAATTTCATTGTCCGAATGTTGATGTTACCGGGAGGAAACAATGAGAAATTTAACGAAAATCCTCATCTGGCTGACTGCAGCTGTCTTGTTGCTCAGCGGATGTTCTTCTTCTCCTTCAAGCGGCGGAAATGCAGTTCTGGAGTTTTTCGGATTCAATACTCCGGCAAAAGAACAGCCGACACCCACACATAATCCTGATCAGATGGCGCAGAATTCTCCACAAGCTGATGCAGACCCTTTCGGAGTTGAGAATCCTGTAAAAACTGAAACAGCTTCAAATATGTCAAATCTGGATTGGGATGATGTTGATCCTGAAATGGTTGATCCTGCACTGGTTGAATCGTCTGAGCCTGATGCAGAGACAAAAAGCGGCAGTTCCGACACGGTTGATTGGAAAAATGATCCTGATGCGTGGTCTTTCAGCAGCAGCTCGTTTGATCCGGCACCGAGCAATTTAGAGGAAAAACAGGTGCCGCTCGCTCCCGGTCAGCCTCCGGTGAATCCGGGACAGATACCTCCTGTCCAGCCGAATGTTCCCGGACTGGTACCTCCTGTTCAGCCGAATCCACGTCCGCAGAATCCGAATCCGCGGCCTGTTCCCGGTCCGTACAGCTTCTACCGCATCCAGGATTGTCCTGTCTTCTGTCCTGTTCGTCAGCTTCCCCATACAGGGATCACACCGGGGATGAGCAGCGAAGTGAAGGAAAGCATCAGTTATACCTCAACGAGCATGACGCTTTCCATCCCGGGCTTGAACCTTTCGGAAGAGATCGTAGTCGTCCCCCTGGTGGATGACACTTATCCGGTGGCCTCTCTCGGTGAGAAAATCGGCCTGCTTGAAGGCAGCGGGCCTGGGCCGGAGGATCTGTTTGTTCTGGTTGGACATAATCATATCGATATGCAGGCACCCGGTCCGTTTTTGGAACTGAGCGCTTTGAAAGAAAGCGACCTGATTTTTATCAAAGGTTCCAAAAATGCCTCCCGCACTTTTGTCGTTTACGCGAACGAAAAGTTTGAGGCAGATGATGTTGAAGGTCTGCTTTCCTTTGCAAAACCGGGCTGCATGATCCTGATCACCTGTGAAGATGAGTCCATTGAAGGCGGATATTTGAACCGCCGTGTGATTTTTGCCGAGGCAAAAGAAGATTAAATTCGTGAATATCGGGAATGATAAACATTTCCGCACAAAATCCTCCTGTTTTTGAAATCCCCGCGGCAGCAAATGCCGCGGGGTATTTCTTTCAGGCAGAATAGTAATAACTTCTCTGCCGAAATGGATTGAGTCCTTTATAATATCGTGAGTAATTATTAGGGGAAAAAGGCAGTGAGATATTCCTGCCAGAAAGAGAAAAATGTCTGATTTTATTATTGCTACTTCTTCTACCTGCGATCTTCCAAGAACCTGGCTGGACGAACATAACGTCCCGTTTATTTCTTATCGCTTTACCATCAATGATGAACCGGCTGAGGATGATTGCAGAGAAGAAAGCCGCGCTGCGATCTATGCAGGAATGCGGAAAGGTGATATTCTGAAAACTTCGCAGATCAACAAACCGGCTTATGAGGAATTCTTCCGAAATCTGATGAGCAGCGGGAAAAATCTGCTGTTCCTTGATATGTCTGAAAAAATGTCTGTCTCCTTTGCCAATTGCATGACCGCGGCGGACACCATCCGCAGTGAGTTCCCGGAACAGGAGCTTTACGTGATGGATACCCGCTGTATCTCCGGTGGACTGGGCTTCCTTGTCAAGCATTGTGTTGCGCTGATGGAAGAAGGCAAGGATATGGAAGAGGTCATCGCCTGGGGTGAGGCAAACAAACTGAAAATCGCTCACCGCTTTACTGTTGATGACCTGAATTACCTGAAACGCGGCGGCCGGGTTTCCAACGCTTCCGCATTGGTCGGCACGATGCTCAGCATCAAGCCGGTCCTCTATGTCCCGGACGGTGGAACATTGGATGTGGTCAAAAAGTGCATCGGCCGTAAAAAAGCATTGAATGCCATTCGGGACAGTGTGATCCACGATCTCAGCCTGCTGGAAAGCACCGCCGGCCACGACATGATCATCCTGAACGCGGATTGTATGGATGATGCCGAATATATCCGTGACAGCGTGAAGGAAGCTTTTCCGGATTTTGGAGAGATAAGCATCTCTTCCCTTGGCGTAGTGATCGGTGCCCACTGCGGTCCGGGATTGCTCACCTGCTTTTATCTCTGCAACGAGCGTATCGCCGGCTGATGCGATTGAACCGATATCTGTGTGAATAAGAAGAAAGCCCTCGTCATTGAGGGCCTTCTTTTATCTAAAGTCTAAAGTCTAAAGTCTGGCCTCTGCCCACTGATCACTAACCACTGGACACAAGCCCCAGACCACTGCTTACTTCTTTCCGCATTCTTTTTTGATGAACATCGGCCAGATGACCATGGCGAAAATGTACATGATAGCGCGGGCAATAAAATTGCCCCAGTGGCTGCCGAATGCCGCCACAACGGTAGCAGGACCGAACCATTCTTTCCAGGCGAAGACGATCATGAAACCGACAACAGCCAGAACAGGAAGATTGGGAGAATTGGTCGGGATCTCATAATGCAGATAGTGTCTTTCGATCCAGCTTCCTATGAGGAAACCGAAAAGCATGCCACATGCTTTGAAAGTGTCGTTCATCATGGCTTGCGGGTCGACAAGCAGCTTGCCGTCAACATAGTCCATCGGATAGGATTTGAGCTTGATGTACAGAATCACAGCAATGATCGCGACAAAACCGCCGATCGTCATCATATCGTGCATTTTTTCGTTGCCCTCTGTCTTTTTCATGACCAAACCGACGATCCAGATGACAAAAGCACCTTCAAGAAGCCCAACGATCACATCCTGCGGAGTGTGAACGCCGAGGAAATTACGTGAAAAGCCGGTGAGCAGGATCAGAATGATGCAGAGTGTGGCAAGCCATTTCCGTTTGTTCTTTTGAAATTCATAAATGATTCCATAGAGCATTGAGGCACACAATGAATGACCGCTGGGGAATGAATAACCGGTGGCGGCGACTTTTGAATCACCGGCGGGTTCGATCTGGTCGGAGCGGATCCAGGGACGGTAAGCGCAGACTGTCAGCTTGATGATGCCGTTCAGAACTTCACCTGTCAGGTGTGTTGCAATAGCGCGGTATCCCCACTTCTTGTTTACGCACCAGTAGAGGACCAGCGGCACAAACGGCATAATATCGACGGCGAACTTTGACAATGAATTGAAGAATTCATCGAAAATGCCGCCTGTCGCGACACGCAAATTTTGCAGAAAAAGTAAATATTGTAAATCTATTCCCATATTTTTCCTCCAATTGTTTTCATAGGAAAGTCTCGGAAATTATAACAGCTATTCTCAGATAAGGCTGACCCGAGTGGAATGAATCAGTACAAAACACACAGGGACTTGTTGCCATTCAAGGATTTGGCAATTTTACAGCGATGCAACTCGGGAGCCGGGTTGTTCATTTTCTCTGTCAGGAATTGTGACAGTGATGAGCGTCCCGTGATGTGGTGAGCTTTGGATTTCAAGAGAGCCGCCGCACATCAACTCCAGACGCTCCCGGACATTTTGAAGTCCTATATGGGCATTGTCGTTGGTTTGTAAGGCGTCAAAACCCGGTCCGTCATCTTCCACGGTAAGAACAGCGGCATTGTTTGCCATCCGCGTCTGTATCAGAATATGTTCCGGAAAATGTCCTGCACCGACACCGTGTTTGACAGCATTCTCAACGATTGGCTGGAGAATGAGGGGCGGAAGCCGGAAGGCTGTGTGTTTCAGGTCATAGTCAACAATAAGTTTTTCACCATAGCGGATAGATTCCACTGCCAGATAAGCCCTTGTGTGGCGCAGCTCATCTGAAAAGCTGATCAATTTTTCCGCTGTAATGGCGGTGAAATTTGCCTGCAGATAGGAGGTAAAGTTGTCTATGACCTTCATCGCCTGTTCCGGATCTTCCCGGCAGAGAACATAAACGGAGGTGAGAGTGTTATAAATGAAATGAGGGCGGATCTGCTGCATCATTGAGCGGACCTTCGCTTCCCGCAGTTCTTCCTCACGTTTGTGCAGCAGATGTTCCCGCTCAATGGCTTCACTGATGAATCCCGCGGCTCGGAATATAAGATTGAAAGCTGCCCATAATAATACAGCAATCGACCAACGTGAGGTACCGCTGAATTTATAAATCAATATATCGGCAGCCAGTGCGGCAGGGAAGGTGACGAGCCAGACAAGTTCCTTTCGCTTCGGTTTTTCCTTGTACAAAACAAAAACTTCTGCAATTGTGCAGAGTATCCCGTACAGGAACATCGTTTCATATATATCGGCAATGTTCAGCAGCTGCAAAATCAGTACAATAAGCAGGAGCGCTGCATTGACATATGACCAAACGATTATGTGAAATATGTTTTTGTCAGGATTTTGCTGATGAAGTGGAGGCAGGGATACTGTTCTCCTGTTTCCGGTCACAAAAAGCTGCCAACTTTCCCCTGAATACTGATCACTGATCATGTTGAACAGCACTGGCAGCATCAGCCATGCCAAAGCCCCGAGATACCAGATTTCCCGGTGCAGTCCATAGATATCCAGAAACAGGGTTATGAAAGGCAATGTGGACAATTTCCACAGACCGGTACAGAAACTGAGAGCGCTCAAACTGAACAGACGTCGTTTGCTGTGTTTGTCGATTTTTAAAAAAATCGTTACAACCGCAAGAAACAATCCTGTGATCGTTACCGCAGTGGATGCAATCAGAAAATATTTGTCTTTTGGGAGAACGACCAGGTTCAGTAGGTCGCCATGCTGAATGTAGAGGAACTGTGGTTCTTTGAAGCGGAGACTTTTATAAACAGGTGTCAGCCTGAGCTTTACTGTTTTTCCCGCGTTTTCCGAGCGCATGGAGATCGAGAACCAGTAATTTCCCTGCGTTTTCCCGATGTGCGGGCCTGGAAGTTCAACCGTGGAATATCGAAGGTCACCGTCGATCCAAACCTCAGCGATGGTGTGTTCCAGATGCATGAAAAGGCGTGCACCTTGTCTTGATATGCTGCCATCAGGCACGGTAAAGATGTAGGTGATGCTTTTCTCCGCGTAATCCGGGATGATTTCTTCAAATCTTTCATCCGGTTTCAGTACCGCATAGGAATTCGGTGCGTAGGCATATCTGTTGGTTCCCGGCAGCGTGCAGATCAGGCAGAAAAGCAGAATGCACAGCAATGCCATAACAGCTGTGATCATCTGAGTAATATTTGACTTATAACCGGACGCGTGCATAAAGATATTGTTCTTGCCTAAAAAAATCTTCCTTCTTCATTCTTAATTCTTTGTTTTCCAGCCACTGGCCACTGACCACTGAATCCTTCCTCCTCTAACCGGAAACCGCAGATGTTCGATCTCCTTGCGGATCTTTTCCGGTGTGAGCGGCTTCAGAATGTAGCCGCTGCAGTGCATATCCAGCGCTTCGGCGTAATATTCCGAGTGGCCGGTGAGAAAAATGATGTTTGTCCGGGGATTCTGTTTTGTTAATTCCTTTGCCACTTCCACGCCGCTTTCCCCACAGAGTTCTATATCGAGAAATGCGGCACTGACACGGTTGGTCTGTGCGAATTGCAGCGCTTCTGTGCCGGATTGAAACCCGAAAACCTGTGTGTCCGGGAGCGTGTCGCTGAGCAGATGCACAAAGCCCTTCAAAATCACCGGTTCATCCTCGACGATGATCATAACAGGAGCTTCTTCTTCGTTCTCCTTGTCATCGACAAGGTCGTAGATCTCGACATCCAGAATCTTTGATAGGCGCAGAAGCAAGTTGATATCCGGGACGCGGTTGCCGTTTTCCCAATTTGTGACCGTCACCCGGGAGACAAACATCAGGTCTGCAAGCTGCTGCTGGGAAAGGTTTCTTTTCGTCCGCAAGGTCCGGATGCGTTTGCTGAGGATTTCTTTTGTGGTCATATCAAGATTGTATCACAGAGATATTTTTGCGTATCGGGGATTGACGTTGTTTCATATTGAAACATTATTTAATATTCCGAATTCGGAATATTATTGAATTATTTTTGTTAAATATTCCGAAATCGGAATATTGATGTATAATATGAATGAAGCATTAATCGAATGGAGTTATATGATTGCTCAAACCAATTACCTGAAAAAATTGAAGATTTGGCAGGAGCAGCAGGTGATAAAGGTCATTACGGGAATACGACGCTGCGGAAAATCAACGCTGCTTCAGTTATTTCAGGAACAGCTGATGCGGGAAGGTGTTGACAAGTCTCGAATTATATCTCTGAATTTTGAAGATCTTGCTAATGAGCCGCTGCTGGATTATCGGAAGCTTTATCAGCACATTCTTTCGCATCTTGATCCTGAAGTGATGACTTATATCTTTCTTGATGAAGTACAGCTTGTTCCGGACTTTCAAAAAGCTGTTGACAGCATTTACATCCGGAAAAATGTGGATTTATATCTAACCGGATCGAATGCATGGCTTCTTTCAGGAGAATTAGCAACGTTATTGTCAGGCCGCTACGTTGAAATCAATATGCTGCCGCTTTCGTTTGCGGATTATTATGAAAATCAGACAAAACCGGCAGATGAGGCTTTTGCGAATTATATGCGGTGGGGTGGTTTCCCATTTGTTGTTTTGTCGGAATATCCTGAACGAATCGCTGATGAATATCTTGAGGGAATTTACAACACGATCATCATCAAAGATATCGAACTCCGGCAAACCAGAAGAGAAAAAGACCCGGATAAACGAAAAATAACAGACTTTGCTTTGTTAAAAAATATTGCAAAATTCCTTGCGAATTCTGTCGGAAATCCAATTTCAGACAAAAAAGCCGCGGACTTTATAATATCAACCGGCAGAAGGATATCTCAAAATACGGTCAGTGATTATATTGATGCCTTGATAGAACCATATGTGTTTTATCCGGCAGAACGCTTTGATGTGATTGGAAAACAATTATTGAAACAAAACCGAAAACTCTATATTGCGGATATTGGATTGAGAAATCATATAGTACCGCGCTCCGGTTTTGACCTCGGTTTTGTATTGGAGAATATAGTGTTTCTTGAGCTGAGGAGACGAGGTTTTCAGGTAAACGTTGGAAAAGCAGGTGAACTCGAAATTGATTTTGCTGTACGCAAGGATTCTGAATTGAATTATTTTCAGGTGACCGCTTCCATGACGGAAAAAAGTACCTTTGACCGGGAAATGGCTTCTTTGCTTGCTGTTCGTGATAATTATCCGAAAACGATCCTGACACTCGATCGATTCACAGCTGGAAACTATAATGGGATCAGAGTGATTAATGCCGTTGATTGGCTGCTGGATAAAGTGTAATAATGATCTAATGTAACTGTTCAGAACCCGCAGCGACGCACATGGGGACAGGCACACTTGTGCGGGATGCGCCGCACAAGATGCCAGTCCCCATGTGCTCCATTCTGAATAGATACGATCTAATTATTTTCTCAGCAGAGATTATCTAAATACGATTGAAAAACCCATAAAAAAGATGTTTCATTATGAAACATCTTTTTTTATGGGTTTTTGTTATTTTAATAGAATTGTTCATTTATAGTTAAATATAGCGGTAGATTATCAATTATTTTTACAGGGAATGGTCCTGTAGAGCGGCAAATATATCATAGACAGGGGAAAAGAAGAAAATGCCGAGACGAGCACAATCTGTCAGAGGGAACCGAAATCCTCAAAATAATGCCATCAAGGACGAGATCAAGGCGGAGAGCCGGTCCCGGTCTATGTCTATGGGTGAAATAGTCGGTAACGAAGCGCTGCTTTCCGGTGCTCCTATGGTGATCCCGCTTGCTGCCGGCAATGAGAGTATGTCGCTCATCATTGATTCTGATTTTGATTCGGCAGATGAAAAAAGCTCACAAAGTGACCAGAACCAAAGTCTGAACGATTCCCAATACAGTGAGATCGACACCAGCAGAAAAGCGCTGGAAAAGATGAAAAATCCAAAAGTCAGCCTGGTGGATTCCGATGGACACGAAGAAAAAATCAATTCAGAATCAGAAGCCTCTCGGGTCGTTGAAAAAGCCGAAGAAAAAAAGAGCGGGAAACAAAAAGGCGGGCGAGGAGCTGATCTCGAAAAGGCAGAAAAGGACATGAAGCCGGTACAGGACTGGGATTTCCAACCGGTAGCTATGGCACCGAGGAAGGAAGCGAAGTCGGCAGGCTTTTGGAATAAGTTGTCGCAGCTTTTCGGTTATTCCATCGGAAAAATCTTCGGTGCTGTTTTCAACCTTGGGCTGCTGCCGATCACCGCACCTATCATCGGCAAAGCCTTTGTCCGTTCTTCAAAAAACGCGGGCAATCTTCAGGAAAAACGAAACTATCAACAGATCCCGGGTTGGAATGGGATCGAATTTGACGAAGATAAAAAAGGCGGCGGTGCGGTGGTGGAAGACTTTCGCCGGGTGCCGACCGTCTGGTCCCATCCCATCGCTGCAAAGGCCGCGGAACCGATCCCAAATGCTGAAGTATCTGATGACCCGCGGGATATGGAAAGACCGCGAAAGCCGACGATCTCTGTCCTGGTGGACCAGCCGAAGGAAGGTTCAGAACAAACCTTTGAAGGCAGTGAGATGGGACACACCATGCTTGGTATTGAATACAGCCGTTTCAGCCGGGTTTCCAACCGTTACGAACGCTATTATGTACAGTATGGTTTCTATCCTGTCGGAGCCATGACGAACATGTCCGGTTCGATGGTGATGGTGCACCGTAATGCTGTCGTTCCCGGACAGCTCATGGATGACTGGGGACACAAATACACCATCAGCCGCTCCTTCCGCGCTAATGATTATCAGGTCGGAGAAATCTTCAAAGCCTCTGAGACGTATGCGGATAAAGGATACGGATATTTCACGCGGAACTGTACCACCTTTGTGAAAGATATGGTTCAGAATATTGCCGGTATCCAGGCCGCGAAGCAAATCTTTGAGAAGGACGCGGTCCAGTTTGGAGGAATGAAAAATCTGGGTATGGCCGGTGCTATTACCTTTGACCTGAATGCCCGGGCCGGTGTGGAAAACACGCTGATGGATCTGGGAGAAAAAACGGATACCGGTTATCAAAATTTCGGCGGCAAACGGCTCACACAGCAGGAATATAAGAATTATAAGGATTCGATCAACGAAAGCACTACGCTAAGTAAAATTACGGATATCCCGGCGGTTACCGGTGAAAATATGCGCCGAATGACCAACGTACTGGCGTTTTCCGGAGAACTCGGGTCCAAAAGCTATGCCGGTTCCTTGAAAATGCCTGACGGCGGCTATAATCTGAATCCTGACACCATCGTGGATGCAATTGAGGCTGAAGGTATGGAGCTGAAAACCCTCCTTCGTGATGAAGTCTTGAAGGAACAAGTCAAACAGCCCGGCAGTATCCCGCCGGAACTGGTGGAGATGATATCATCATTCAGCTTTCTTGGTGCGCCGCTGCTGGATCTGAAAAGAAAATTCAATGAGTTTAACCAAAATCCTGCCAATCAGCGCAAATCACAATATGATGCGTTTACTGTGGGGGACCTTCAGAGTGCCCGGGAAGACCTCTCAAAGAGTGTGCGCAGATTGAATGTCATGCTCAGCAAATATTTCAAGAATGACAAGCGGGTGCATATGCCGGTCATGCACCTGATTTCTCTGCTCAATTACGGCATCGAATATGTCGATGCTTTGTATGCGAATATTGGGAGGGGAAGCGGAGCAGGGGAACTCGGCAATATCCGAGAAGATATGGGACGGAAAGTTTACAGTGTTTCGGCCGGCGGCCAAACAGCTTCCTTTACCGCTTCTCATTATGAATCTTATTTGCAGATCTACAAGTCACCGGCAGAGGCTGTCAAAAATTATGCCCGGTATCGTGAATTGGAAGCAAAATCGTCTGGCGGGGAAACGCTTTCATCAGGGGAACAGAAGGAGTACCAAAAGCTTTCCCGTCTGGAAAAAACGGCGCTTCAGTTTGATAACGCTCATAATTATATGCTGGAAAAGGATTCATTCAGTCCCAGGGATATTGAATATATGTTTTCGCTTGGTCAGCGCGAAAAGGAAGGCGGTATCAAAGGCGAAATGATCAACGGCGGGAACTCTGCCGCGGGGACCTATAAATCTTTGCTGATGGAAAAGTTCTTCAAAGGGATGAAAGAGCGCTATCTGCAGAATAAAGATTTTGACGGGATGAACCAGGTGACCGAAGAAAACCTTGATGTCGTGGAGAAATGGCTGGATGCCGACCTGGAAAAGTGCCTGATCAATGAATTTACGGACCTGGTGTGGGCAGTTGAAAGCATCAAAAACGCGCAGAAGAAGCCGAATAAGAAAAACATCTTTAATGACTTTTCAGATGCGGTGCTGGATAACTGGCTGGCAAAGGTTTTTTTCCATGCGACCGGTAAAGACGAGAAATTGATGTTCGCCAACATGATCCTCCCAATCGCCTACTCTGAAATCATCAATAATAAAGCCTCCAAGTACCGGAAGATCCTTGAAAAGGCAATCGGTCTGGTATTGGATTGATGCTGACAAATCTCATATTCATGAATATAAATGGTAAAATAGAATAAGTACACTGTACTGAGCTGGTGACATAATTTATTGATTGGCTGCGGCTGCCTCCCGGATAGGCAGGAGTGTTTTTTATGGAAATTGAAGTCATTACGAAAGAAAAACTTACGGATTACAAGCATTTGATGCTCTCATATATTTATGAGGAGCTGGAATCTTATGATGATGACCTGGACTGCGAGTATATCTGCCTGGCTGCGGTGACCCCGAATGAGGATGGCATTATCATTCCTGTCTCAGTTTTGATCTGCCTGATGGAGCCCTTTGGTGATATCGCGGTGCTGAGTATTTATACCATGCCCGCTTACCGGCGTAAGGGATATGCCTCCGAACTCTTAGATAAAGCCATGTTCGTTGCCCGCCGTCTGTTTGTGTTTGAAGAAGGGGAAGACGAGGAAGACGTCAATCTGAAGGCCATTTATCGGCTCAGGCCCGAGCTTCAGGAGCCTTTTGAGGCTTTTTTGAAGAAGAATCACTTCGTTGACTTTTTCCTCCTTGACGAAAACGATGATCCCCAGGTCTGGGCGGCAATGGCGGAGTATCATTTTTACAAGACAGAATCCGATTCGGTGTAATCGATTAATCGTAACTGTTCAGGATGGAGCACACCAGGTCTGCCTTTTTGCTGTCGCTCAGCCGACACAGAGCGAAGCTCCTGCTCTGAATCTATGAGCGAAGCTCGTTCCTCGTATTATTAAGTCATACCAATAATCTTTCATTTGGAGATTAGGGGTATGCTGTTGAAGATGCTGTGGATTGGTTGCCCGTACCTACCGCATAGACGGTTTCTGTAAGGCTCCAACCACAGCCTCTTTGCCAATGTGTTAATCAGTTAGATACCGCATGACGGTTTATATAAAACGAGGCTACGCCAGCAGAGAGTACTGTGGATCGACAGCAGCATCAATAAAACAAAAATAATTGGGAGGATCATTATTATGATCTATGTCGGCATTGATGTAGCTAAAGATAAGCATGATTGCTGTATTCTTGGTCCGGATAGTAATGTTTACAAGTGATAAATATAAAGCTAAAATTATGCTTCACAAGCCGCATCCCCGGAAAGAACTTTTGGAATATCAAATCAAACAGCTCATCGAATTACTCAGACAGGAGGGATTACTTTGAACAATATCATGGAATATAAAGGCTATGTCGGAAGTGTGGAATTCTCCGAAAAGGATGGTATTTTCTATGGAAAAGTACAGGGAATCCGTTCTCTGATTTCTTACGAAGGGACAAATGCCTCTGAGCTTGTTTCCGATTTTCACGGCGCAATCGATGATTATCTTGAACTATGCAAAGAAGAAAACTCAACACCGGAAATTCCCTATAAAGGAAGTCTGAATGTTCGCTTTAAACATCCGGAAACCCATCGGAGAGCCGCGATTTATGCGATAACACATGAACAAAGCTTGAACAGCTTCATTGAAGAGGCTGTGGAAGAAAAATTGGCATTGGCAGATGCTTAGAGAAGTGGGTAAACAGAAAAGTAATTATGCGGTTTCTGTTCCATATTCATAAACGGCATCTGACGGGAGATCGATTTCATCATTCCAATGAATACAAGTTCTGCTTTCATCTAATTGAACCTGTTGAAACAGACCCTGGATGTCACGAAGTGCATGATAGTAAAAACGGCGGTCAACGACCGCCGTTCTCAATAGTGTTTTGCTTCTAATCGGATCTTATTCCGCTTTCATCTTGACGAAGATGATCGCGTCCTGGAAGTATGGTTTTGTAACGATCGTACCTTCCGGCATGTCCTGATTCGCGTCAGCTTCCCGGCTGATCCCGCGTTTTTCGGTGATTGCCTGCCAGAGGGCCTGTTCTTCTTCGGTGTATTTTTCCGCTCTTTCCGCGGCACGTTCAGCGGCATTTGCCATACGTTCTTCCGGCGTCATCCAGGAGAAGGGCGTTGTCTGTGTCCAGAACACCACATCCACCTTGCCGGAAGACAATGCTGCCGAGCGTCCCAGGCTGTCCACCTGTGACAGTTCGATGCTGCGTTCCAGACGCTTGCCGATTTCGGAAAGCAGCGCGGTGTTGAATCCGGCGAAGGTGCCGTCCGGTGCTACGTAGTCCATCGGCGGCAGGGAACCGGTGACCGCGACACGGATGGGATCACCGTCAAATTTTTCAAATTCAATCGCTTCGATCTCAGTACCGCTGATGACGTCATTGATGTATTTCTGCTGCAGGGTTTCCAGTGTACCATCCTTTTCCATAGCTGCGATGGCTTCATTAAACTGATCACGCAATTCTGTCTGATTCTCCAGCATCAGGAAAGAGTAACCGCTGCCGGAACGCCGGATCAGGTCCTGATAAATCAGGCGATCTGCCTTCTCATAATCGATGGTAAATGGCATAAACAGGGCGTCATTGTTGGCGCACAGATATTGAGCTGTGGACTGCGGAATGAAAAACATCCGGATGCTGCTGCTCTGCAGTGCCATGACCATGGCGTCCAGTGTGTCAAAATAAACGATTTCAATCTCGGGCATATTTGCGGGAGCAGATGCAGATCCCTGAAGCACATCTTGTTCCATCAGGTAATTGTAAGCAAGAAGTCTGCTGTTCGCGATTGCGGCATACTCTTCTTCCGTCAGGTTGAGCATCGAGAGTGCGCCGATTTTTACAGGAGCCGGGTTCTGTGCCATCACCTGGGCTGCAGTAAGTGCCAGGATCGCAATCAATAAAACAGTTACAAAAAGTTTTTTCATTTTGGAAATCCTCCCAAAAAAAATTTAGTATCTATATTAGGATGGAGCACACCTTGCCGGCTTTCGTGTCGCTGTGAAGCAAATATAAAAAACAAACTGTGTGATGTATCTCCATGTGCTGAACAGTTACAATTATTAATAGATACAAACGAATATTATTATAACAATAATCCACTTTTTGAATACAAAATATGCTATATTTACATGAGATAATTGCAGATATCTAATACCTGACACCTGAATAACCGGGAGAAAACAATGAACGTATATGACTTTGACGGGACGATCTTTCATCCGAACAGTTCGGTTCTCTTTGCGTTCTCGTGTATACAGCACCATCCGAAATTGTTGTTTACTTATCTCCCGATGGCGGCGAAAAATCTGATCCTTTATGAAGCGGGTAAAATTCCGGAGTATCTCTTTTTGCGAAGATTTTTCCGCTATCTGTGCATGATCGATGATTTTGAGGAAGAAATCGAACGGTTCTGGGATAAATACGAGAAAAACATCTCTGAGTGGTATCTGAAACAGAAAAGGCCGGACGACCTGATCCTCAGTGCTTCCCCAACCTGCATCATCGAGCCCATTGCGAAGCGGCTTGGGGTGAACTTCATGGCGACGGAATATGACCGGGAATATGGAGTTTTTACGAATAATCTGATGTTCGCGAAGGAAAAGAGCCGCTATGTCATCGATCATGGCTTCCCGGTGATCGAGAATTTCTACTCGGATTCTCTCACCGACACCCCGCTTGCCTTATGTGCTGAAAAAGCTCATCTGGTGACGAACAGGGCGAGGACGGTAACGGACTGGCCGGAGATTGACGCGGACGCGATTAAAAAGGTGGAACGGAAGCTCAATTCAGGATGGAGCATTCATTTGAAATAACACTCGGGTCCCGGACCGCTTGCGGTCCGGGTATTCTTCGAGTAACATACCTTTTACCTCCGCTTTGTGAGCTTCCAGAAACGGTTTGATAACAAAATCATTTGGCGTATTGCATCATACGCAGCGGAGTATTCGGGTTGAAGGTTAACTGCTGTTCCCAAAGGTTCATCTCATCGGTGACAAGGATCGAGACATCATTTTGCATTCCCATGTACATGATCTCTCTGATGGTCGTGATCTCAATTGCGGAGGGATCCTTTAAGCAATAATACCACAAAATCGCAATATGTATGATGTATCTTAGCGGGGACGGTTCGCATCGCCGCCCGGTGGCTGATCGACTTATATCGTGATCGGCGATGGGAACTGTCCCCGGGAAAACGGCATGTGGTCCCGGGTAGCATTCTAAAGAAACGGCGTCATGTAGACCGGCAGGCAGATCACATCCTGATCTTTTGCGTAGTCTTTCGTGTAGATCAGATATTTATCCAGGATCCGGGCTGAGTATTTTTCACTAAAGCGATCCAGGGAAGCATGTTTTTTATACCCGGAGGATTTTATTTCAAGCGGGCAGATTTTATTTTTTCGGGTTATCAGAAAATCAATCTCGTAATTATGCCGTGAGGAAGGATTCAGAAAAGTGTGGTAGAACAATTCATCCCCGTTAGCTGTTAGAATTTGCGCGATAACATTCTTGTACAGATACCCGAGGTTGGCGTTTAATTTATCGTTCAGAAGTTTTTCATAAATAATATTCTCTGTAAAATCCCTGTCCTTGAACATCAGCGTCGTAAACAGTCCTGTGTCGCAGACAAACATCTTAAATCTTGATAAATCTTTATTCGCAGACATTCCCGCGTTCGGATCATTTGCAAGATATGAAATCAGGATCGTTTTTGAATCTTTCATCTCCGCGATAAGACTAAGCATATCCTCTGATCGCACTGACCCTCCCAGAACATTGCTGATTTGGTATCTGGATGCATTGGTGTTCAGCTGTGAAGGAATGGCATCAAAAAGCATTGAAGCACGTCCTGAAGGATCAATTTTCATGAAATCATCCTTATACAGGTTTAGAATATCACGTTTCACCCTGTCTACCATTTTAAAATTATTTGTCCTGATATATTCATTCACTGCCTGCGGCATACCGCCTACCAGCATATACAGGCGGAATTCTCTCATCAGTTTTCTGTTCATCTGCTGGCCAACCGGCATTTTCATATCGTATAACTTTCGGAGAAGCGGAAAGCTCGTTGTGTCCTGAAGTGCCCACATGAACTCTTCATAATCCATTGGATACATGCTGAGTTTGCGCTCTTCACTGGGGATGACAATATCTTTTACATTTTTTCTTATCGAAATCAAAGAGCCGGTCTCGATATAATCGTAGCGGTGATCTTTTACCAGATGTTTTATAGCCTGACGGGCCAGGGGACAGCGCTGAACTTCATCAAAAATAATCAATGATTTGCGTTCAATCAGGTCCGTTTTATATTGCATCTGAAGCTGCAGGAATATGTAATCAAGGTTTGATATGTCTTCAAAAAGCTCTGTTACGGTTTTTGATGCGATAGAAAAATCAATCAGGATGTAGCTTTCATATTCGTTTTTCGCGAATTCTTCCGCTATTGTGGATTTTCCTACACGTCTGGCGCCTTCTATCAGCAGTGCGGTGTTTCCGTCTGATTCCTTTTTCCATTCCAGGAGTTTTTCATAAATCTTACGTCTGAACATTTTGCACCTTTTTTTTCGCGTTTTGTTTTTAATGGACTCTCCGCTTGTATTCGCAATATCTTTTAAGCAATAATACCACAAAATCGCAAAATGTTTTGTTGAGTCTTAGCGGGGACGGTTCGCATCGCCGTTCGGTGGCTGATCGACTATTGCCCTGATCGGCGATGGGAACTGTACCCGGGGGAACGGCGCCGAATCATGCGGAAGAGAGTTAAAGATTTTTCTGGAAAACCGTGCCGGATCCTGCAGAAGGATGGTGCTGAGGCTGTGATTGGATACCGTTTTCCTGGAGATTGGTTGCCGTTTCCCCGGAATTGGATGCCGTTTCCCCCAGGTACAGTTCCTGACGCCGATGGAAATCATGGACGATCGGTGTTACAGCGGCGTCACGAACCGTCCCCGTCACCCTGAAATGTCATGAATTTATATGTGATTTTTCACATATTCATAAAACAGGCACAAATATTGCAATTTTAACCAAATGAGGGAAAAGCAAATGGTTGAGGGTGACATTCGAAATCAGAAAAATGGCTGCTTCCGTGTGGGACACAGGGCAGCGGGTTTCCCGAACGAGTGACATTCCTCAGTACCGGGCATCGCAAGGACAAGCCGGATTTCAGGTCCGCGGCCTTTGCTGACAATGGGAAAGTTGTTCTTCAGTCACAGCTGCTGAGGTAACAATGATTGGAAATTTGCTGAAAATGTTGAAGTTAGTTCTTGAAGTAGGAGAAGAATTATGAAACATCGTGTCGTTTTATTGTTTGTTTTATTGAGCATATTATTTATGTTCCAGGGAATATCTACGGCAGCTACCCTGCCGGAGGGAGCAGATGTTGTAGCTCCCTATACCGGCAGTGAAATAAAATTTTTAGATTTAGAAATACCAGAGCCTTTTCAGAATGTAAAGTTTGGTAGTTCATGGGATGTTAAATACTGCACGGCAGATCATTTTAATTCAATGCAGGCTGGATGTACAACTCTGGATTACGACCAAACTGTAAACAACAGAGATGAAGTCAAAGGAATCAATAAAGGTTATTATATTGTTTATGCAAATAACTCTACATGTGTATTTGCGATTGATGATGTCAAAACCCGGGTTATCGTTGTTCCTGATGAAAAGAGTAAGTACTACGGTGATAAAGAACCCCCACACACATATACACTCAAAAGCGAAAGCGGTACCCCATTGACCGGAAAACTTGACATCAGCGGTGAGCTTTTGCGTGTGGTAAGTGAAAGTCAGGAGAATGGTGAGGCAGTAGGTACCTACGGTTATTCTATCAGCTACCTTAAACTTTCAGAGGCACATGCTGCAAAATATGAATTGGTGCTTGACGAAACCGTAAAATTCACCATCAAACCATTGGAAGTAAAAATCGAATGGGGTAAAAATTATTTTCCCTACGATGGTAACTCTCACGCCCCGGAAGCAACTGTTTCCAATTTAGTTAAAGGCGACGATTGTGTTGTTACTGTTGAAGGTGAACAAACCGAAGCTATACCCGCCTCTGACGTATATATAGCGACTGCGACAGGACTGACTGGAGCAGACAGCTCTAATTATGTTCTTCCTGTCCCTGCGCCAACATGGCGTTTCCGAATCAATCCAGTGAAACTTACGCTTACGTGGAATACGGAAGTCACTGAATTTCCTTATAACGGTGAAGAACAGCGTCCGGAATTTACATTGACCGGCTGCGTCGGTGACGATGTGGAAGGTGACAGCGTCTGTAAGGCTGAATTTATTAATGAAAATCTCACCGTTACGGGCAACAAAGATGCCGGCACTTCTTATCTTGCAAAAGCTTCCCTGAATGAGGGTGTGACAAATTATACACTGTCTGAAACGGCTCCCTTCGAATACACCATCACTAAGAAACCCATCACCATTATCTGGGAAGGGTATGAGGAAAAACAGGATCGGATAAAGAAGCCGTATGATGGTACCGCACAGCATCTTACTGCAGTGATCAAAGAGGGTGATATTGTTGAAAGAGATTCCTGTGTAATCACCATCAGCAAGACCGCGACAGATGTCAGTGATGGACAGGTTCGTGCCCGTGCTGACTTTTCTAAAAAATCAGGCACATACGATTCCTGCCTGAAAAATTATATGATCACTGATGAGAACAGGTTCCAGTATTTTGAGATCACTCCGTTTGAAGCACAAGTTACCTGGTCCAATACGGAAGTATTCTATAACGGTACAGAACAGAAACCCTCTGCTTCCTATGAGGATGTGAATGGCAATACAAAAAATGTTGAGCCAATCATGACCGTGCCGGTTGTTTCTGTGAATGCCGGTGATTACACCGCTTCAGCTGAATCGGATGATCCGAACTATCGATTCAGTGAAGCAACAGCTTCCCATGTTTTCACCATTACTCCGAAGACCATCAATGTGACATGGGATACTAATACGTTTGTGTACAACGGTGACATCCGGCGTCCTGAACCTTCCATTGCTGATCTGGAGACAGTGGATGCTGATCGCTGTGTGATCGTTGCAAAGGGCGGTGAGACAAATGCCTCCGAAATGGCATATACCGCTACCGCTCAGTGGGCAAAGGTCTCCGACGTCAGCTGTGCTTCCAATTACACTCTTGAAAACACGACGCATGAGTATTACATCACTCCGAAAGATCTGACACTCACATGGGCTGAAAATGTTGACCATGAATATGATGGCGAAGCGTATTTCCCGGAATTCACACTGACCGGTTGTGTCGGTACTGATGGGGACAGTGATGGCATCTGCACGGCTGAATTCATCAAAGAATATGTGAACACAACCGATGCATCTGTCAATGTCGGTACTTATATGGCAACTGTTTCCATGGGCGAAAATCAGCCAAACTACAAGCTGACGGGAGAAACTGATACTTCGTTTGCGATCACACCGGCTCAGGTCAATGAGATTCTCTGGTCTGAAGATGATCCGTTCACTTATAATGCGAGTGCTCAGGCTCCGAAAGCCCAGTACAGAGATGTAAAAGGTGAACTCGTTGACGCGATCGTGAAAATCAAGGAACAGGATCAGGCCATCAATGCCGGTGAGTACGTTGCACTGGCAGAAACCGGCAGCGACAATTACAAATTCACTGACAGCGCGATTACTGAAAAAACTTTCGAGATCCAAAAAGACGCGCTCACGGTCATTCCTGTCAGCCCGCTAAGCAAGCGCTATGGTGAATATGACCCGGAATTTAAATATAAGATCATCAACAGAAATGGTGACAATGTTCAGGGGCTAGTCGAATACCCGGGCAGCATGCTGACTGTTGACTATAAGAACGAGGAACCAAAGGCAAATCATACTTATAATTTCAGTCTCGAAAAAATGTTCCTTCAGGACCGTTTCGATGCAAATTATAAATTGGTTCTGGCAGAAACGCCGAAATTCCAGGTGCTTGATGGTGAAAACGCGATCACAGAATTTCCGGAATCTCTTAATGTTACCTATAACGGTGATGACCAGGTAGTGATCAGCCCTGCAAAAGCGAAGTTCGGTACAGTTCTGTATTCCTGGGATCAGGAAACCTGGACAGAGGATTTGCCGAAATGGAAGAACGCCGGTGATACCGATACTTTCTGGTATAAAGTTGATGGCGGCGAGAATCATGAAGATATTGCTCCGACTTCCCTTTATGCCACAGTCCTGCCCGCAACGCTTACGGTAACCCCTGATTCCAAAACCAAGGTTTATGGCGACACGGATCCGGAATTAACTTATGAAGTCAGCGGCAATGTTGAGGGTGAGATTCCTGTCTTTACCGGTGTGCTCAAACGTGTCACAGGTGAGGATGCCGGTACCTATAAAATAGGCAAGGGCAGCCTTAAATTGGAGTCGAATGTGGATGTGAACAAGAATTATGTTTATGAACCGACAACCGGCCTCTCACAGAATGTTCTCTTCACCATCACTCCGCTGATCGCTGTGATCGATTGGGATCAGACAACAATCTCCTTCCCCTATGACGGAACCGAACACATCCCGACTGCTGTTGTCAACAACCTGGTGGAAGGTGATGTATGTGATGTGACTGTTAAAGGAGCTCAGAAGAATGTAGGTGAATATTTCGCGACTGCGACCGGTCTGAGCAATCCCAATTATATACTGCCTGAAGGCGTAGTTGAAACTGAATTTGTTATCACTCCGGCAGTCCTGACAGTGACTCCTGCTGACGGTCAGTTCAAGGTCTGGGACGGAAATGCTCCGGCAGAAATCGATTACTATGTTGATGGTATCTGTGGCGATGATAAACCGGCCTTTACCGGTGCACTGACTATCGGTGATGTCTATGACGCCGGTGAATATCCGATCCAGAAGGGTACGCTGAGTCTCGATGATCCGAACTACAGCGCTGACTTTACCTTCACCGAAGGCGTGATCTACACCATCAAGAAGGCTCCATCTTCCATCACGACCGCGCCTGCTAAGGTCAAGGATCTCAAATATAACGGTGAACCTCATACGCTGATCACCGCCGGTGCAGCCGATGGCGGCGAAATCTGGTACAGACTGACCGGTGTTAACGATAGTTATTCCACCGAATTGCCGCAGGCTACCGATGCCAATGAGAAATATACTGTTCACTATTATGTCAAGGGTGATAAGAATCACGAAGACCTTGGCTCAGAGGAGAATCCGTATAACCTTGTTTATGTCGGCATCGCTCCTGCGGAAGTAACAGTGAAGGCTGATGACATCACCATCACCTATGGCGATCCGGAACCGACACTGACGGCAACCGTGACCGGATTGCAGGGTCAGGATACCGAAGACCTGATCGTGTATGAACTGAAACGTGAAGAAGGCAGCAATGCCGATACTTACGTGATCACTGCTTCCGGTGAAGAAGAACAGGGCAACTATGTTGTGTCCTTCGAATCCGGTACTCTGACCATCAACAAGGCCCAGTCAGCGTTCGCTGCGGAACCGAAAGGTATTGCCGGCCTGATTTACAATGGTCAGCCGCAGACTTTGATTGAAGACGGTCAGACAAATGACGGCGAGATTCAGTACAGACTGGTTGGCGGCAGCGGATATTCCACTGAATTACCACAGGCAACTGATGCCAACGAAAAATATTGTGTCCAGTACTATATCAAGGGAGACGAAAATCATGAAGATCTTGGTTCCGCTGCCTCCCCGTACAATCTGGTCTATGTCCCCATCGCTCAGGCAGATGTGACCGTTGCCGCTGAAGATAAGACGATCATTTATGGTGAGCCGGAACCGAAATTGACCGCGAAAGTGGAAGGTCTGAAGGGTGAAGACAGCGAAGATCTGATTGAATACACAATTTCCCGTGAATCCGGCGATAATGTCGGTGAATATGTCATCACACCTGCCGGTGAGAAATCTCAGGGTAACTACAGTGTCTCCTTTGTGCCGGGCAAACTGACCATCGGAAAAGCCTCTGTTACCGTAAAGGTTGTCGGTCGTGAAGTAACCGAGGACTATAACGGTAAAGTACATTCGACCATGTATGACATGTTCATTACATCTGATCCTACCAACAAGTATGTTCTCGAATATGTGAAATTCGTCGGAACAGCCTGGCGGATCGATGAAACCAATGCCGATGAATATGTACTGGAGCTCAAGCCTGCTGATTTCGAAAATACCAATGGAAATTACGAAGTTACCTTCGAAACAACCAATGGCAAGCTGACAATCAACAAGGCAGAAGCTACTATCATAGCTGATGATAAGACGAAGGTCTATGGCGAGAATGATCCTGAATTGACCGCGCAAGTTGTCGGTCTGTACGGTGATGACACGGTTAGCTACATGCTCACCCGTGCAGAAGGAGAAGATGTTGGCAGCTATGAAATCACTGCATCCGGTGAGGAAAACCAGGGTAACTACCATGTCAACTTTATCAACGGTAAGCTGACTATCAGCAAGGCCCAGCCTTCCATCATTACAGAACCGAAAGCCATAAGCGGTCTGATCTACAACGGACAGCCGCAGGACATTGTTGAACCCGGAACAGCTGACGGCGGTACGATCATGTACTTCTTCAAGGGCGGAGAAAAATCTGCCACCCCGCCGCAGGGTACTGACGCCCAGCATCTACTACTATGTACAGGGCGACAAGAACCATGAGGATCTTATCGATAAAAACAACACCGAAGATCCGTACCGGTACCGTGGTGTCAAAGCTGCTATCAAACCGGCGGAAGTGACTGTCATTGCTGATAATAAGGAAAAGACTTACGGTGAGGAGGATCCTGTATTTACCGCAACCGTAAATGGTACCTTTGGTTCGGATACTGTGGCGTACACATTCTCCCGTGAGGGTGGTGAAGATGTTGACAGCTATGAAATCACTGTGACCGGCGAGGAAAACCAGGGTAACTACCATGTCAACTTTGTGGGAGGTACGCTGACTATCAATAAAGCTATGCCTACCATCACGGTAGAACCGAAAGCCAAAGAAGGTCTGGTCTACAATGGACAGCCGCAGAATCTCGTAGAACCCGGAACAGCTGACGGTGGTACGATTATGTACTTCTTCAAGGGCGGAGAAAAATCTGCCACCCCGCCGCAGGGTACTGATGCCGGTGAATATCGTGTCTACTACTATGTACAGGGCGACAAGAACCACAGCGATCTGATTGATGAAAACAACACTGAAGATCCGTATCGCTATCACGGCGTCAAAGCCACCATCGGTCAGGCGGAAGTGACTGTCACTGCGGATAATAAGGAAAAGACTTACGGTGAGGAGGATCCTCAATTTACCGCAACCGTAAATGGTACCTTTGGTTCGGATACTGTGGCATATACAATCTCCCGTGAAAGTGGTGAAGATGTCGGTGAATATGCTATCAATGTGACCGGCGAGAAAAGCCAGGGTAACTACCACGTCACCTTTGTCCCAGGTAAGCTGACTATCAATAAAGCTAAGCCTACCATCACTGCAGAACCGAAAGCCATAAGCGGTC
>CADATZ010000047.1 GCA_902791025.1 uncultured Chloroflexota bacterium
CCAATCACCGCACGGCTCTCCCGCATTGTTTCCAGATTCGCTTCACGGTATGTCCGGTTCACCTCAGTCCGCGCGATCAGCAGCGCACGCTTCTCCGGGATCGTCACCGCCTCCATCATTCGCTGTGCGATCCAGTTCGACCCCTGCCCGGTAGTCAAGCCGACCGTCAGAACCTCATCCAGTTTCCGGCTTGTCTCCGGCCAGCTCTTATCCAACAGCTTTCGCAAAGGGGAAGTTTCTGAAAGCATCCCCGAAAGGATCCGCGTTTCCCCTATTCCACTGATTCACAGAGTTTTCAATAGTTTCAGTGTAAAATAATATTATTATCTGTTCGGGATAAAGACCGCGGATCCAGTGCCGCGCTGCCGGGTCCCAGATCGGTGACACTCTTATTTCGCTTTTGGAGAAAATCTTATGGCGCGTGCATCAGTGAAAGAAAATAAAACGATCTATCAGATCAAACGGGAAGAACTGGGATTGAGCCGGGAAAAGGCGGCGGAGCAGCTCCGCTACATCACGCCGGAACGCATTGAGCGCATCGAGAGCCGCAAGACCAACGCCAACCCAGATGAAGTAGTGCTGATGGCGGAAAAATACAACTGCCCGCACCTGTGCAACTATTTCTGCGCAAATGAATGTGCCATCGGGAAACAGTATGTTCCGGAAATCAAAGCCAAGGACCTTTCACAGATCATCCTGGAAATGCTCGCATCCCTGAACTCCATGCAGCGGAAGCAGGAACGCCTGATCGAAATCACCTCCGATGGTGTCATCGAAGAGGAAGAACTGCAGGATTTTATCGCGATACAAAACGAGCTGGAAAAGATTTCGATCACTGTCGAAACTCTCCAGCTCTGGGCTGAGCAAAATATTGAACGTTATAAATCCCGGAAAAACTGAAAAACGGGGAACTGAACAGAGAGCCTATCGCTTCCTTAATTTCGCCAGGGCATCCTCACGGCCAATGATGACCAGCACATCGCCCTCCCGGACGATATATTCACCGCCCGGAGCGATATTGATATCTTTTCCGTTTTTGACCGCGATAATGTTAATACCCAGACGGGCACGTACGCTCAGGTCTTTGATGGACTTGTTGAACCAGGCCGAAGGAGCCTGTTCTTCCACCAGGCTGTAATCATCGGAGATCTCGATCACATCCAGGATGTTCGGCTCTACCAGCCGTTTCGCCAGGCGGTCCGCCATTTCCCGCTCCGGGATCACGACCGAATCCGCGCCAAGCTTTTCCAAAATGCGCTGATGCATCGTACCCTGAGCTTTGGAACAGATAAAGGGAACCTCCAGCTCCTTCAGGTTCATTGTGATAACGATCGAAGCGCTCAAATTACTGGCGATACAGACAAGCGCACAGTCGCAGTTGCGAATACCGAGAGCCCGAAGGACGTCCTTGTCGCTCGCGTCAGCCATTACGGACTGCGTAACATCATCCGCGATCTGCTGGACTTTATCGTTGTCGATATCCACCGCTAAAACCTCGCAGCCCATCGAATACAATTTCCGTGCGATCCTTGAACCGAATCTGCCAAGTCCGATAACCACAAATGATTTCATCTTTTTCTCCTTATCCATCCTGAACCGTCTCCAATTTTACCCTATGATCATTTTTGTTTCCGCCCGCTGAATTCTTTCTTCTGCGGGATCCGCGATCATAAAACTCAAACCAATTGACAAAACACCGACTCTGCCGAAAAACATCAGGATAATCAGCAAAATCTGGGAAGGCATATGCAGCGACGCTGTATCGGCAATCGAAAGACCGCAGGTCGCCATCGCCGAAATCGTAGAAAAAACCGCCGGACCGATCCCGATACGGGAATCAATACTGATGAACAAACCGCCGGCAAAAGAAAGTACGATCATCAGCCAAGTGATCGCCACCGCATCCAGCACCTGCTCATTGGAAATTTTGCGGTTATACACGGTGATGGTCCGTCTTCCCTGCAGTCTCGCCAGAGAATAGAGGACCAGTACGCCAAAGGTCGCGATCTTGATGCCGCCGGATGTGGAACTTGCCGCCCCGCCGATCATCATCAGCACACAGGTCAGCGCTTTGCTAAGCTCCCTCATAGAAGCCTGATTGATCCCGGCAAATCCGGCTGTTCGGGTATTGACTGACTGGAAAAAAGCGGCCAAAATCTTCTGCGGAATCGTCATCGGACCGAATGTATAAGGGTTTTCCCACTCCAGCGCAAGATAAAACACCCAGCCAACGATGATCAAAACCGCTGACGCGACCAGGACGATTTTTGCATATACACTCAGTTTTGTGAAGCTTCTTTTGGTGTAGATCTGCTCCAGCACAATAAAACCCAGTCCGCCGTAAATAATGAGAAATACCATCGGCAAAATGATCAGCGGCTCTGTGATATGATTTGTAAAGCCGATTCCCGGTTCGCTGAAGCCCATAAATTCCAGTCCGCAGTTGCAGAAAGCTGAAATGGATGTCGTAATACCTAAATATACAGATCTCTGGAATCCATAATGGGGAAGGAATCCAATCGTCAGCAAAACCGCGCCAATGCCTTGAATAATGAGACTGTTTTTGATGACCCAAAATCCAAGTCTCACAACGCCGCCGACTTCAATACCAAGGCCCTGTGCCATCGCCATCCGCTGCCGCATGCTGATGCGGCGATTCGCCAGCAAAATGAAAAAGATAACCGTGGACATGAAACCCAGGCCGCCAATTTCGATCAGGATCAGGATCACGAATTGACCGAAGGGGCTCCACTGCGTCCAGATATCCTTCAAAGAAAATCCGGCTACACAGGTGGCGGAGGTTGCCGTAAAAAGTGCTGAGAAAAGCCCTGCAGAATCTCCATCACGGGATGAAATTGGCAAAGCAAGCAGCAAGGTACCGATAAGAATTACCAGCACAAAAAACAAAACGATGATCTGCGTGGTCTTTAATTGACGCCATTTGTCATCGATGAATTCTTTAATTCGCATTTTTCCTCTCAATAAGGAAAAATTATACCCTCATTTTATTCATTACGGTTATCTGTTCAAAACCAGTATGACGCACATGGGAACAACGCTTTAGCTGAAGCTTAGCGAAGCCGATTCCTTTCAGAGCGGGACTTGTGTTGGATGCAGCAAGATGCATGAGAAAACACAGCGACACACAAGGGGACAGGCACACTTGTGCGGGCCGCGCCGCACAAGCTGCCAGTCCCCACGTGCTTTGTTCTTAGTTAAATATATTTTTCCCATAAAATTCGGACATCGCCGGAAAGGATCGTTTTTCCGGACACGGGGTCTGATTCAACAACCTGAGTTCCTCCGGGTTCAACCAGATTGATTTTTACCGGAGCAGAGCCTTTTTGAGCAAAATACATTCCGACAGCTGAACCGCCGCTGGCACAGGAGTTTTCCCAAAAGAGCGTTCCGCTGCCCGGAATGTAAACAAGTGGAGTAAGACTATACGAATTTTTTACTCTTTCAAGGAACATCAAGCCCAATCCATCAGCGCCGAGTTCACAGCACCACCTTCTCACCGCATGTTCCGCGGCTTCTTTGTCTGATTTCAGCACAGCAAACGCGCTTTCCGGTTCAACAATGATATGCGAAATTCCAGCCATACGAACTACCGGCAGAGGGGACGTGATATTGTTATATTGAAATTCCCGTTTCATGATATCGATCGCGGCAGGCATATCAATCGAAGCATGAAAACATCCATCCTGCTGCTGAAGAAGACGAACTTCCACAATTTCCTTTGCACCAGACACACGTAAACGAACAGTTACCTCTCTCTCCTTCCGGGGAAAACGAAGCAAATACAAAGCTGCCGCACTCATAGACGCGTTCCCGCAGAATTCACCGCCTGCCATCTGTAAAATAAAATCGCAGGGAGGGTCAAAAGCTTCCGGCAAACGAACAAATCCGACCTGCTCAACCTCCGGATGCAGACGCATGATTTCATCGGCAGCAGGCAACAGATTGTCCTGTTCAACAAAGCTTTCAACCAAAGCGGTTATGTTACCTGTCGGATCAAAAATGCTGTAATTCAAAAGTCCTCTCCCACACGAACAATGAGACAAATGACCTGTCCCCTTTGTCTCACTTATCATTTATCGTTCAAATACACGCAAAAACTGCTTTGTTCGCTCTTCCTTTGGATCGTCAAAGACAGACACGGGATCGCCCTGTTCGACGATCACGCCATCAGCCATGAAGATCACCCGGTTGCTCACGGCTTTTGCGAAGGGCATCTCATGCGTGACGACCACCATCGTCATCTTTTCTTCCGCCAGCTGGCGGATCACCTTCAAAACCTCGCCGGTCAGCTCCGGATCTAACGCGGAGGTCGGCTCATCAAAGAAAAGAATCTCCGGTTTCATCGCCAGTGCCCGCGCGATTGCTACACGCTGCTGCTGTCCGCCGGAAAGCTGATACGGATAAGCGTTGGCTTTATCCTCAATACCCATTTTATGCAGAAGCTCCATGGCGGTGGCTTCTGCTTCATCTTTGCTGCGGTGCTGTACCCGCATCGGGGCATCGGTAAGGTTCTTCAAAATGCTGTAATGGGGAAAAAGGTTGAACTGCTGGAAAACCAGCCCGCAGTAACTGCGGAACTTTCGCAGTTCCTTTTGCGAAACATAAACCGCCTTTCCATCTCCGCCGGTATAAGCGGCCTTCTGTCCCATATAGATGATTTCACCCCCATCGATATCCTCAAGAAAGGTTGCACAGCGCAGCAGGGTCGACTTACCGGAACCGGAAGGACCGATCACACTGATCACTTCACCTTTGTCCACGCCAAAACTGATGTCATGCAGCACACCCAGTCCGTCAAAATGCTTTTTAATGTGATTCATTTCAAGGATCATCAGATTCCTCCCTTCCCGTTATCGATAATAATCCAGTGCTTTTTCGATCCGTCCCATACCGAATTCAACGATATAGTTAGCGACGAAATAAAACACACCGGCAATCACAAAGGGCATAAACGAAGTCTGCGAAGCGGAAATCTGCTTGGCAAGGGAGAATACCTCCTGATAAGCCAGCGTGAATGCAAGGGATGTATCCTTGACCAGCGTGATGACTTCATTCGTGACGGAAGGCATGATGTGCTTGATGACCTGCGGCAGGATGATACGCATAAAGGTTTGCGATTTCGAGTATCCGAGGACTTCGGCAGCTTCATACTGTCCGACAGGGATGGATTCGATCCCGCCGCGGTAAATTTCAGCAAAATAAGCCGCGTAATTCAGGATAAACCCGACCAGCAGAGAAGGGAACCGCCACCCGCGGATCGACCAGCCAAACAGGTAATAAGGTCCGAAATACCAGACCAGCAGTTGCAGCATCAGGGGTGTTCCCCGCATCACGGAAATAAATGCCCGGGTAAGACCCCGAACGACAGCGAAGCGGGATTTACGGAGGAGCGCCACCACCATGCCAAGGGGAAGTGAACCGAGCAGCGTCAAGGCGAAAATGCCAAAGGTCCGCCACATACCGGCGCTCATTGTTGAAAACATTTTGGAAAAGGTCATTATTCTGTTACTCCAGAATTCCGTTGATAATTGTCTGCACGCCGGACAAGAGAATTCCGGCGTGCAGACGATAGATAATCAGGAAATGGTAAGGTGTTTCACTCGCAGGCAGATGGCCTATTTGCCGAGAGAAAGGTAATCATAAATTTCAGGGTACTTCTGACCGATTTTGTCATATGTACCATCTTCTACCAATGCCATGAGGGCGTCATTGATCTTATCGCGGAGTTCGGTATCATCCTTGCGGAAACCGATAGCGTACTGTTCGCTGCCGAGTTCTTCATCAAGGAATTCATAATCAGTCTGACCGCTCATCAGGAAGTTGCCGCTGGTCACATCGATCGCGAGGGCATCCACCGCACCGGCTTTCAGGTCATTGAAGGCAATGGTATAGGTTTCATAAACTTCCAGAGATTTGAAGGTCTTGCAGAGTTCAGCCTGACCTTCTTCATCGTTCAGCAGGTCATAAGCGGAAGTGGAGGTCTGTACGCCGACAACTTTACCGGCCAGATCGGCAAGGGTTTCGATTCCGGAATCCTTTTTGACCATGATCATCTGGGTGTTATCGGAATAAGGGATGGACCACAGGTAATCATCTTCACGGCCATTGATTGTGAAACCGGACCAGATGCAGTCACAGGAACCGGCATTCAGTTCAAGGTCTTTGGCATCCCAGTTGAAGGGGACCGCTTCATATTCCCAGCCATAGTAATCACAGACAGCCTTTGCCATTTCGACGTCGAAACCGTTGGTTTCCCCATTGTCATCGATATAAGAATACGGAGGATAATCCAGGTCAAAGCCGTGCTTGAAGACGAAGGTTTCTTCAGCGGAAACGCTCGCAAAGAGCACGACGACCATGGTAAGGGTCAACAGCATCAGGAACAATTTCTTCATGAGATTTTTCTCCTTTGTTTTTTATCTGTTTTTCAAATACTGTATTAGTTTAGCATACTAAAGTGATATTGTAAAGAACTGCCATGAAAATTCATGACAGTTCTTTTTCCGAAGCACATGGGGACTGGCATTTTGTGCGGCGCAGCCCGCACAAGCGTGCCTGCGAAAGACCCTGCTCCGTATGGTACGAGCTGCGCTCGTTTTGAATGCGGAGCAGGAGCTGCGCCTCCATGTGCGCCACAGCAGGTTCAGAATAGAGCACATGGGAACTGGCATTTTGTGTCGCGCAGCCCGCACAAGCGTGCCTGCGAAAGACCCTGTTCCGTATGGTACGAGCTGCGCTCGTTTTGAATGCGGAGCAGGAGCTGCGCCTCCATGTGCGTCACAGTAGGTTCAGAATAGAGCACATGGGAACTGGCAACTTGTGCGGCGCAGCCCGCACAAGCGTGCCACAGCATGTTCACAAATCAATTACATTGGAGCCGGTTGGGAATAAACAAAATCAAGATCATGATACATTGCGTCTGCGCTGTCATCAGTCCAATACCGATGGAGCTCATTCGTTTCTTCATCATAAACCAATTCCATCTCATACCCATCTACTTCAAACAGGTATTTTTCTCCGTTGATCAGCCACCTTCCATTCGGATCATCCACCGGAAATGCTCCGTTTTCCGCACCGACCGTCACGGAGGCACGCCAGTCATCATTCATATAATACAGATTATTCTTTTCCGCATACAGGGAAGCGGCGCTTTCCGGGTCCAGAATGACAGGATCATGACCGTCCTCGGAGGAAACGACATGCTTCAGCATCCACATCCCGGCAGGGACCCGTGTGTAGACAAAATCCAGGTCATGATACATTGCGTCGGCGTCTGTTTCTTTCCAATAGCGATGCAGTGTTCCCTGCTCACTGTCAAAATAATAGACGCTTTCGCCTCCGTTGTCATACTGTACGGTAAATTCATTTTCTTTTTCTTCCCAGCTTCCGAGCATGGTATAGGACTCGACACTGTCATTGATTCTGGCAGTAAAAACATTATGTTCACTGAGGAAAGTATAGATATTCTTCGCCTCTGCGTACAGAGAAGCGGCTTCTTCGGGGACAAGCTCCTTTGGGGATTCACTTGAAGCATACTCATACACGCGATCCAGCTTCCATGATCCCAATACTTTATGGACATCATATTCATCCGCAAAAGCAGGCAAAACCGCCGCTGCCGCATAGAAAAACATCAAAACCAAATAATAAAATTTTCTAACCATTTTTCCTCCACAGATAAATTAACTTCGTACACATTCAAAATCCGAAGTGACGTACATTGAAACACTTTAATTATAATGACGTTTCACAAACGATTCCGGTTTCAATTTTCCGATATACAAATCCGATATACAAATTCAGCCGGAATCACAAATAACTCTCGTTTTATTCGTATTATTTCGGAAACTTTATTATAATGTATAACGTTTGGAGAGAGGATCTCTATTTACAAAAAAGATCGTATCTTTTCAGAACGGAGCATGTGGGGACTGGCACCTTGTGCGGCGCAGCCCGCAAAAGTATACCTGTACCCATATGCGTCGCTGTGGGTTCCTGACAGATACAAAGAATCCATATTAAATTAACACTTTGATCACATTTTTTTAAAGGAGAGAGGACGTTCACCACGCCCAAAAATCATGAGAAAATTATCTTTTCTTTTTGTCGTATTGGCCCTCGCCATGTTCGCTGCTGTGTTTGCTGCCTCCGCACAGGAAGCCACTCTTCCCGCTATTGATGAAGCTGAAGCCCAACCCTACCTCGGTACATGGTTAGTGGATAAAGTTTGTGTCAAAGAAGACTGCATGGATATTGCATCCTTAGGGGTCCAGTCTACCATGACCTTCAATACAGATAACACCGCTGTGCTGGAGGAACAGGGACAAAAGCCTCTGACTTCCCAATGGTACATGGAAAATGGTTCTGCATATTTTGTTTTTTCAGAAGATAATTCCGGTCCCATGATCATTGATGAAAACGGAAGTCTGGTGATCACCAGCAGCAGTGATGTAACTACCAGTTACGTCCGTGAAGCAGCACCCGTTCCCGGTACCGCAGAACTCAAAGCTGATGCCGCGGCAGCTGATTTTCTCGGTGAATGGTTCCTGGACGGCATTCTCACCAATGATGGCATGCTCCCCGCAAATTTACTGGGCCTGACCGGCACGCTCACAGTCAGTGAAAGCAGCATTTCCTTTGTCATGGCCGATCAGCCTGTTTATACCGAACTTCCGTATGAATTGAAAGACGGGAAACTCCAGGTTGTTGTTGAAGAAAAAGACGAAGCGGGCAAGACCGTGACGGAAACCCAAATTCTCGAGTATCATACCGATAATACAGTGCTGATGACGTCCGAGAGCGATCAGGCAGCTGATAACTCCGGTTATATGGTTTTTGTTCGTGAAGCGGTTCTTCCTGCCGCTGCTCCTGCTGAAGGTGAATCCGGTTCCCTGTCTTCATTGCTTGCGCTGCTGGGCGGTTCCGGTGAAAATGGCGCAGGTCTGGATCTGACCAGTCTGCTTGGGAGTATCGATATTCAGGCCATTCTGCAGAATGAAAAGGTTCAGGAAATCCTTAATGATCCGAAGCTCTCCGGTTTGCTTGACAGTCTGAAGGATGAAAACGGGAATCTCAAACTTGATGGTATCCTGAATAATCTGGGCGGATTGCTGGGCGGTTCCGGTGAAAATGGTGAAGGAGGCCTGAATCTCGGTGGTCTTCTTGATAACCTTGGCGGATTATTCGGCGGAAGCAACTGATCCGTTTTGAATTGAAAAAAGACCGCGGAAGCAGATATATTCCGCGGTTTTTTTATTGTCATTAAAAAAGTGCGTGGTCCGGCACCATCCGACTGTGATTTCAGAATAGGTCCACCGTTCCGAACTGTCTGTCTCCAGCGTCACCGAGTCCCGGAAGGATGTAACCGTTTTCGTTCAGCTGACGGTCAATAGCTGCCAGATGGATATCAATATCGGGATGAGCCTTATGCAGCGCCTGAATGCCTTCCGGCGCACCGATGAGACCGACGAACTTGATATTCGTAGCGCCCCATTCTTTGAGGATATCCGCCACAGCGATTGCAGAGCCGCCAGTCGCCAGCATCGGGTCAAGAATCAGACAGCGGTCAACGGTTTGATAATTCGCCAGTTTGTTATAGTATTCCACCGGCTTCAGCGTATCCTCATCCCGGTAAAGCCCGATATGGAGCACAACTGCCGTCGGAATCAGGTTCCAAACCCCGTCAACCATTCCCAAACCGGCACGAAGGATCGGAACCAGCGCGATCCTTTCACGGATCTTATTCGTCCGCATAGACATCAAAGGTGTTTCGATATCTTTCGTGACAAGCGGAAAATCCCGGGTCGCTTCATAACAAAGCAATGTTCCCAGTTCATTCACTAAAGCCCGAAACTCCTTCGGCTGCGTATCCTTTTCCCGCAGCAGGGAAAGCTTGTGCTGAATCAACGGATGGTTTGAAATAAAAATATTCGGCATGTTCCCCTCCAATAAGCATCCTTTATCATGAAAGAAAAATACATTAACTACTGGTTTATTATAATTGATTAATCAATAATTTTTCTATTTCGAATTGGTACAGTTCAGTACAAATGCTACGCATCACAAAGTACAGTTTTTTGTGCGGGATGGAGCAAGTGGGGTCTGGCATCTTGTGCAGCGCAGCCCGCACAAGCGTGCCTGTCCCCATGTGCGCCTTCCATCACGCGAAACCACGATACCAATTCAGGTCAGCTAATTACATGACTTTCCGTCTTCTATTTCGTTATAATACACCATATTTTTAACATTTGTGTAGTACCTGTCCGCTTATTAAAGGTACTGCCGCCAAATTCGGTGTAATTGTTCACAGGTTGGAAAAAATATCGGGGGACTCTACCCGCGGAAGACCACATCAACGTCCCAGCCAGATGTTCACCGCGTCCGCTATAGCATCCATCCAAAGCACAAACGCCGCGGCCTCCACGGCTCCGCTTTCCCCATCCGCGATGCTCGTGAGACGGGTACAGGCCCTCAAGCAATCCAGTCCCCGGAATATCCGTGAATAGCAGATTTACAGGAACTGTTCAGAGCATGTCAGACCGGACATGTTATGTACCCTGCTCCGCTGACGCAGCTCGGTGGCCGGGAATTTGTGTGGACTTCGCCACATCAAATTCCCGGCCCGGTACTGGTCCCCAGACCCCGATCCCTAGTCCCTGAATCCTGCCCCCTATTAATACGTTTCAATAGGCGGTTGGATGTAGTCCGGCAGGGGACATACGTATTTGCCGCCGTTTTTCTTGAGCAGCTCTTTGCGGGCTTTTTCGATCAGCTCCGGCTGTTCCATCGTGCGGATGGCAGCCAGCGTCATGACCTCCGCCGCGCGGATCATCCCCTTGAAGCCGATCGGGGAGCAGGAAAATGCCGTGTTCTGCCAGGTATGTCCTACATTGCCAAGACAAGCCGTCGCCACATTCAGTTCCACAGTCGGGGTGGCATAACCGACATCTCCCACATCCGTGGAACCGGACTCATAACGGTCATCCTTCGGATCAAACGGATGGATTCTGCTGTCCAGCGGTTTGCGCATCAGCTTCTCAACGTCATCTTCACCGAATATTTCAGCGATATCTTCGAAAACCGTCAGCTGGGTCTGTTTGGGATAACTGCGCAGCATGGCGGAGGCGAGCTGATAATCCTCATCGGTCCATTCCGGAGCACCGAACTCCTGCAGGCACTCATCCATCACCGCGGCAAGCGTCTTGTTCGGCGTGTAATCCGAAAACGCCATCGCGATCTCATATTTCATCTTGGTCCCGGTCATCAGGGCAGCACCTTTGGCGATATCGGTCACACGAGTGAAAAGCTCTTTCATCTGTTTCACCTTCGGTGCACGGACCTCATATTTGATCACCGCATGAGCCGGAACAACATTCGGCGCGGTTCCTCCGGCATCGGAATAGGCGTAATGGACACGCGCTTCATCGATCATGTGTTCCCGCAGGTAGTTCACACCCACATTCATCAGCTCACAGGCATCCAGTGCGGAACGGCCCAGATGCGGCGCACCACCAGCATGAGAAGCGATCCCGTCAAAGATGAAATTCGCGCCCATTATCGCGACACTGCCGCGTGAACCGACCCGGTTCAAATAAGCCGGATGCCAAGTGTAGGCGAAATCCACATTATCAAAATATCCGGCACGGGCGATGAACTGCTTGGACCCAGCGCCCTCTTCCGCGGGACAGCCAAAAAGGATCACTGTTCCGTTCAGGTTATTTTTCACCAGATAATCCTTTGTCGCAACCGCAGCCAGCCAGGCGCCGGAACCGAGCAGATTGTGTCCGCAGCCATGTCCGGAGCCACCGGGCACAATCGCACATTGCTCCGCTTTGCCTGCTTCCTGACTCAGACCATCCAGCGCATCATATTCCGCGAGAAAGCCCATCACCGGTTTGCCGCTGCCGCATTTATATGTCGCTGTAAAGGCAGTCGGGATATCGGCAATTCCCAGCTCAACCTGAAACCCTTCTTTCTGAATGGCATCGATCATCGCCGCGGCGGACTGTGTTTCCTTGTAAGCCAGTTCCGCGAAACCCCAAATCTGTTTCGCCAACGTCACCGCCGCATCCGATTTTGCGGCGACCAGATTCTTAACCTCATCCTTTTGGCTCATATTTACTCCCATTGTATAACTGTTCAAAATTTAAGTGCCGCACATGGGTACAGGCACGCTCGTGTCGGCTTCGCGACACAATATGCCTGTTCCAAGTGCTTCGTACTCAATAGATTTCTTCTTGTTAACAATCATTCAATATTTGAACGTATTTATTCAGAGTTCAGCAACACCCTTAGCGCCGCACATGGGTACAGGCACGCTCGTGTCGGCTTCGCGACACTCGATGCCGGTCCCCAAGTGCTTCGTACTAAAGAGACATTTGAACTCTGAACTTTGAACTTTGAACTTTCCATTATAGCACCTGGCTCAGGAACTTGATCGTAGCAGGGTTCTGCGGACAGGTGAAAATCGTCTCCGGATTTCCTTCCTCGGTAATGATCCCGTTGCAGATGAACAGCACCCGATCCGAAATCTCGCGCGCAAACGCCATCTCGTGCGTCACCACCAGTGTGGTCATTCCGGATTTAGCCAGATCACCGATCACGTTCAGAACTTCCTTCACCATTTCCGGGTCCAGAGCACTGGTCGGCTCGTCAAACAGCATCACATCCGGATGCATCGCCAGTGCCCGCACAATAGAAAGGCGCTGTTTCTGTCCCCCGGAGAGCTTCCGCGGATATTCAGCCGCTTTCTCCTCAAGTCCGACCCGCTTCAGCAGAGCCATTGCCTCTTCCTCCGCGTCCTTTTTCGGCACTTTTTTCTCAAGGATCGGCGCCAGTATGATGTTGTCCAGAACCGTCAGATTCGGAAAGACATTGAAATTCTGGAACACCATGCCGATCTTCTGCCGGTACTTGCTGATATTTTTCTGCTTCGTCATGATATCCGTTCCTTCGAAGAAGATTTTCCCTTCATCCGGAATTTCCAGCAGATTCAAACAGCGCAGGAAGGTCGACTTGCCGCCGCCGGAAGGTCCGATGATGGAAATCACTTCCCCCTTCATCACGGAAAGATCAATTCCCTTCAGCACTTCCAGTTTTCCGAAGTTTTTCTTCAGGTTTTCAGTACGGATGATTTCGTCAGTCACTGATGGTTAATCTCCTTTCGAGCAGTACAAGCAGCTTGGACAGTACAAAGTTGAGAATAAAGTAAATTATACCAACGATCGTCAAAGATTCCAGAGCCAAGAACGTAGCGGACTGGACGGATTTATAACTGGTCATCAACTCACCGACAAAGAACACGGAAGCCAAGGATGTGCCTTTCACCGTCGAGATAAACTCATTGCAAAGCGCCGGCAGAATATTTTTGACCGCCTGCGGCAGGATGATCCGCGTCATGACATGCGTTTCCGTGAGACCGATGGAGCGGGCTGCTTCCCATTGGCCTTTATCCACGGCATTGATCCCAGCACGGATGATTTCTGAAATATAAGCTGAAGCGTTGACGATCAAAGCCGCGAGAATACACTGTGTGTCGGTCAATTCAAAGGGCATGATCTTTGGCAGTCCGATCCAGAAAAAATAAAGCTGAAGCAGGATCGGCGTTCCACGCAGGATCTCGATATAGATATCCGCGAACCCGCGCAGGATCTTTGACTTCCCCATGCGCATCAGGGCAATAAGCATCCCGAGCAGTGTTCCGAAAAAGACGGTCAGCGCGGAGAGCCATAAGGTACCCCAAAGGCCTTTCCAAAACGTCATGTAATACATATTCCAGAGACGAATGATCTTTTGCAAAATGGCTCTCCCTATTTCTTCAGATTGGATCCGTGCGTTTTTTCACCGTTTCATATGTCCCGGGAAACAATCCCCGGGACATATGGTCATGACCGGTTATCAGTTGCCGAGGCCAAGCCCTTTGGCATATTCTTTATAGTAGTCTTCCCATTCCTGGTACTTATCGTTTTCCACCACATCCGCGATCACCTCATTGATCACATCCATCAGGGCGTCGGTGCCGTCCAGCGGTGTAGCGACGACCGTTGCGGACATCTGCGGGTCGGTATCAAACTTGAAGTCCGGAACTGCCAGTCCGCCGTTTGCCTCGGCATAGAGTTCAGCGGAGCCGATCGCCGTGATGCAGACATCAGCTTTGTTTTCAGCAACAGCCAGGTAGCCGTCAGTCATGTTGGCGACAAGCTTGAAGTTTTTCGCGTTGCCGCAATACTGGTTATAAATTGCTTCCTGTACGGAACCGGACTGTGTGATGACCGTCGCGTTTGCTAGATCTTCAATAGAAGTATATTTGTCTACATCTTCTTCACGAACCAGGAACCCGTAGCCAACCGTTTCATCAAAGGAATAACCGTTGGAAAGGCGCATCGCCATTTCGCGGGTCGGACTCCATGCGATCGCGGAAATCGCCATATCGCATTTGCCGTCAGCGGTTCCGATCAGAACAGCGGAGAAATCCAACGGATTGATTTTCAGGTCTACACCGATCTTTTCAGCGATCAGCTTTGCCAGTTCGATATCGGTCCCGACGTATTGTTCATCCCCGGTTTTGGTCGGGTCAATGAATTCATTCGGAGCCCAGTACGGTTCGGTGCAGAATTCGATATAACCCTTTTCCTTGATCTGTTCCAGGCGGTCAGCTTTTGCCATGGCAGGAACAACAACAGTCATCATAACGACAGCGACGATAAGAATGGATAACAGTTTTTTCATAATTACACCTCTTTTTACTGTGTATCTTCGGATACTTTATTTTGAACTGCATTTATTTTACCACTTTATCACGATAAAGCAATAAAGTGATAAAAAATATGACATTTATTTCTCCCGGAGCACATGGGGACTGGCATCTTGTGCGGTTTCGCCCGCACAAGCGTGCCTGTCCCCATGTGCGTCTTATTACTATCCAGTTCCCATGTGCGTCTTATTATTATCCTATCCTCATATGCGTCATATCAATATTAGCTGACTTGTTATTATAGGAGTATAATCACTCCGATTATCCGGATGAATCTTTTGCAAAAAAGTTACTTTTCAGAACGGAGCACATCGGGGACCGGCATCTTGTGCGGCTTCGCCCGCACAAGCGTGCCTGTCCCCATGTGCGTCGCCGAAAATTCAGAATAAAAATTATTGCAAAAAACACTCCTGTTGATCAAAACCATATACAAAACGGAAATAATGAGAAACAGAATCATATGATATCGAAAAACGAATTGAGAGAGAACCGGTCTGTGCGGGCGATCCTTCTGAACGTCCTGCTCGCGGCAGTCAGCTTGTTTGTGAACGGGTTCGGCATTTACCTGACGATCCAGGCAAATATCGGCGTAGCACCCTATGATGTGCTGAATATAGGTCTGTCGAAAACGCTTCATATTCTATATGGAACAGCCTCAATTGCGGTATCCTTCACAATTCTGGTGATCGATATTCTCCTGAAGGAACCCATCGGCCTGGCGATGTTCATTGACGCTATCGTCGTCGGGAAATCCGTGGACTTTTTCAACTGGCTCCACCCCGTACCCAAAGCGGAATCTCTTCTCAGCGCCATTCCCATGATGCTGATCGGATTGGTGATAATTGCCTACACGCAATACACCTACATGATTGCCTCGCTTGGCTGCGGTCCGCGGGACACCCTTCTGGTCGGTCTGGCGAAAAGGGCAAAAAGGCTGCCGATTGGTGTCGTTGGGATCCTGCTCCAGGGCAGCGTGACATTCATTGGCTGGCTTTTAGGCGGACCGGTGGGTATCGGCACGCTGATCAGTGCCTTCTGTGCGGGACCGATCATGCAGATGGCCTTCCAATCCGTGCATTTCGACGCGACGCATGTGAAACATCAGCGGCTGCAGGATTCGTACAAGGTCTTTTGCGGATCAAGAATATAACAAACGAAAAAAAGTCAATTATTAGAAATCTCTGTTTTTTGTGCTTTATAATACAAAAGGCAGAGGTTTTTCTTTTGATCTCTGTACTTATGTATATGGATACAACTGATGGACCTGACGGAATTAGCGGCTTATGCCGAAGAGAAATTTAGCATCCGGGAACAGTTCAAATGGACTGATTTTCCCGGCTTTTCGGTATTGGCAGAACCCTACACCGGGAAATGGGTCGCCCTTTTGATGCGCTTCCATGACAGGGAAAGCGGAACAGATATCCAACGCTGCGACATCAAATGCGGACTGCAGACGCTTGATGAGCTCAAGGCCCCATACCTTTCCGAACCATTCCGCATGAAAGGCGACAAATGGCTGGGTGTGACCTTTGATGACCGCACTGAACCGGAGATCGTTTTCAAGCTCTTCGACCGCGCGGTTTTTGCAGCCGAACAGCAGGGACATACGCTGATCCTCGAAGAAGTACCGGTTCAAAGCAGCGGGACTTATCAGGATACCCCAATTTCCATCACAGGCTCAGCCTTCCGCCGCAGCCAAAGCGAAGCGGACATGCCGGAAAAGATCCGGGAGATGATGAAGCTCTATAAATACGGAGACAATTCCTTCCGGCAGAAATGCAAAAACTTCCTGCGGCAGGGGCAGTTCATGGCTGACTATGAGGACAATGCGCCCTGGAGCGGTACATTCCAGCATTACTTTCCCACCTATCACGATCTGAACACCCAGCAGCTCCGCGGCTATTTCACCTGGCGTACGAACATGCGGAAAGGGAACTGGCAGCCCGTACCCGCTTCCATGGCGTATATCTATATCTATGAACTGCTCAACGGCATCGGCACAGTTTCACCGGAAAACAGTATTCAAAAACTGAAGGAGTTTGAAACGAATTATATCGACTCCGGACTCGGCGAGGAAGAGATGCGGAAGAATCTGCGCCGCTGGATGCTGGAATTTTCAATTATCAACAGGCTCCCCGCTGAAACAGTGCGGGAATTTGCCGATCCGGAGATGCTCCGCAAAGATGAATCACTGCTGATTCTGAAAGACCCGCAGGAACATACGGATGAGGAAATCTTCTCCTCCCTGTGCATCTTCGCGGGGGAAAAACTCGCACAGTCACCGGTGATCACAAAAAACGAAAGCAAAGGGATCCATCTTTTTGCCGAAGTCTGGCGGTACGGCTCCCAATTTTTCTTTCAAAACAACAAAAACCTTTTCACCACCTGCTTCGGCACACAAAACCCTTATCACTGGTATCCGCTCGCAAACGCCGTTTATTTCTGGCAGGAAAAGGATTCACCCGACATGATCTATGATCTGGACCCGCTCCGGCGGTATGAATGTCGCTACGGCGTCTGGATGGAGAAAAAGTTTGAAAACATCTTTTTCGAGAAAAAACGCTTCCAGGCGCTCATCCACGAAGCGGACAGGCAGCTGCGGCTATACCTGAAAACCGGTCACGCACTGAAGGAGAAACCGGAGGAGAGCTGGGCAGCTCCTTACGTTCAGGCCATCATCGAAATCGACAGAAAAGCAGAGCAGGAAGCCGCAAAGCCGAAAATCACCATTGACTTATCCGGACTGGAACGGATCCGTCAGGACGCGAAGCACACCCGGGACAGTCTGCTCACGGAAGAGGAAATGGAAGAATCAGTACAGGAAGAACGGGAAGAGAGGGAAGAACAGCCGGTCATCCGGATTCCCGAAGCAGCTGAACAAACAAAACCGGAGGAAGAAACCATCGATCTTCCGCTGGACCAGACACAGATCCAAATTCTCCGCACCCTGGTACGGGGCGAAAATGCTGATGCGCTGATCAGAGAAAATCACCTGCTTCCCTCCGTCGTCACAGATGCCATCAACGAAGCGATGTTTGACGAAATTGGCGACAGTATCCTCGAATGCGATGACAACACGATAACCATTGTCGAAGATTACAAAGAGGATATAATTAGGATGCTCGGAGGAACAAGATAATGGATGAAGGAAACAAAAAAGTACCCAGAAGGATCGCGCAAACGGTTATCAACTCGCTGAAAGGCGGCGTCGTCCCGCGTATCGGCCTGCCCTACATCACGGTCGGTCGGAAAAACGAGATCGAAGCCCTGCTGCATGATGTGGATATCATCTCAGAAGGCGGTGCCTCATTCCGCTTTATCGTCGGCCGTTACGGTTCAGGGAAAAGCTTCCTGATCCAGACGATCCGCAATTACGTGATGGAGCGGGGGTTCATCGTCGCCGATGCGGACCTTTCTCCGGAACGGCGTCTGCAGGGCACAAAAGGGCAGGGGCTGGCAACCTACCGCGAACTCATCGGGAACCTTTCCACGAAAACCAAACCGGAAGGCGGTGCACTGACGCTTGTGCTTGACCGCTGGATCAATAATGTCCAGGCGGAAGCCGCACAGGAGAGCGGACTCACCCCGGGCGACCCGGCACTGACACAGGCCGTCGACAAAAAAATATGGGCAGTGACCTCTGCCGTCAGCGAACTGGTCCATGGCTTTGAATTCGGCAGGCTGCTTTCCGCTTACTATCACGCCTATGCGGAAGGCAATGACGACCTGAAAATGAAGGTGCTGCGCTGGTTCCGCGGAGAATACGGAACAAAACGCGAAGCAAAGGAAGAGCTCGGCGTCAACATCATCATCACCGACGAAGACTGGTATGATTATCTGAAGATCTTCGCCGCGTTCTTCCGTCTGGCGGGCTATACCGGCATGATGATCATGATCGATGAGCTTGTCAATATCTATAAAATTCCCAACACCATCACCCGTCAGTATAACTACGAAAAAATGCTGACAATGTACAACGATACGCTGCAGGGGAAGGCGAAATATCTCGGCATCATCATGGGCGCCACACCGCAGGCAATCGAGGACAAACGGCGCGGCGTTTACAGTTACGAAGCACTGCGCTCCCGTCTTGCCGAAGGGAAGTTCTCCCGTCCCGGCGCGCGTGACCTTCTGGCACCGGTGATCCGGCTGGAGCCGCTGACCGCAGAAGAAATGCTGGTGCTATGCGAAAAACTCACCGCTATGCACGCCGATCTGTATAATTACGAGCCAAAGCTCGGGACGGAGGATCTGGCTGATTTCATCAAAATCGAATACAGCCGGATCGGCGCGGATCAGAACATCACCCCGCGGGAGGTGATTCGCGATTTTATCGAGCTGCTGGACCTGCTCTATCAGAATCCGGGCATGAGCATCAAAGAGATTTTGAGCTCCGATGAATTCTCCTACGCGAAATCTGAAGCAGTTTCGGACAATGTGACGGAAGACTTTGCGGAATTCACCATATGAACGTCTTTGACCGTTATGCCCCTTTTATTCAGGACTGGATCTACCGATCCGGGTGGCAGACGCTGCGCTCCGTACAGAATGCCGCGGGTGACGCGATTTTCAACACGGATGATAACGTGCTGCTGACTGCTTCCACCGCGTCCGGAAAAACGGAAGCGGCGTTTTTCCCGATTCTGACCCTTTTGGATGAAGAACCATCCCGCAGCGTCGGAGTTCTTTATATCGCTCCCTTGAAGGCGCTCATCAACGACCAGTTCGGACGGCTCAACGAGCTTTGTGAAGAAGCCGGCATCGCGGTTTACCGCTGGCATGGGGATGTCCCGCAGACACAGAAGCGGAAGCTGCTGCGCAAACCGTCTGGCATCCTGCAAATCACACCGGAATCGCTGGAATCGCTGATGATCAACAAGCACATGGAGATTCCGTCCCTTTTCGGCGATCTGCGCTTTATTGTCATCGATGAGGTCCACTCCCTCCTGCGCGGAGACCGCGGCATGCAGACCTTCTGCCTGATCGAGCGTCTCTGCAAACTCGCCGGATGCAACCCGAGACGGATCGGCCTTTCCGCCACCATTGGCGACCCTCAGGCAGCAGGCGCGTTTCTGGCAGCCGGCAGCGGACGAAACACCGTCATCCCCCGCTTCGAAAGCGGCCGGGAGGTCTGGCGTCTTTCCATGGAGCATTTTTTCAATTCCGATCCGCAGGCAGATGAGGGAAAACTACTGGAGATCTCCACGCCGATCCTCGAAGAACCGAGCGATACCGCACCGAAAGCTGCCGATCCCGGAATCGGTTATATCTTTGAACATTCCCGCGGCAGAAAGTGCCTGGTTTTCACCAATTCCCGGGAGGAATGTGAATCGGTCTGCCAGAGTCTGCGCCAGTACTGCGAAGTCAATCATGAACCGGAGCGCTTCCTGATCCATCACGGGAACCTTTCCGCATCCTACCGGGAAAGTGCTGAAGAGGAGATGAAGGATGACGACTCCCTGATGTCCGTCTGCGCCACCGCCACACTGGAACTGGGAATCGATATCGGCAGGCTGGAACGGGCTTTCCAGATCGACGCGCCTTTCACCGTCTCCGGTTTCCTGCAGCGCATGGGACGGACCGGCAGGCGCGGTTCACCATCGGAAATGTGGTTCGTGATGCGGGAGGAACATCCCGAGGCCCGGGCTATGCTCCCGGATATGATCCCCTGGTACCTGATCCAGGGAATCGCGCTGGTGCAGCTGTATATCGAAGAGCGTTTCGTCGAACCGCCGCGCACCGAACGGCTGCCTTTCAGCCTGCTGTATCATCAGACCATGAGCACGCTCGCCTCATCCGGAGAGATGACCGCCGGGGAGCTTGCCTCCCGTGTGCTGCCGCTCTCCTGTTTTCACCGCGTCACACAGGATGATTTCCGGATGCTTCTCAGGCATCTGCTGGAAATCGACCATATCAATAAAACCGAAAACAACGGGCTGATCGTCGGACTTGCCGGAGAACGTGTGGTCAACAGCTACAAATTCTACGCGGTTTTCCAGGAGAATATCGAGTATTCCGTCCGTGCCGGTTCGGAAGAACTCGGCACCATCGTCAAGCCGCCGCCGGCAGGTGACAAAATCGCCATCGCCGGCCGGGTCTGGGTGGTTGAAGAAGTGGATCACAAAAAACGTGTTGTCTACTGTACGCTGGTGAAGGGAAACATTCCGGCTTACTTCGGTGATGTGGCCGGTGACATTCATACACGAATCCTTGAACGAATGTATGGCGTGCTGAACGAGGAGAAAACTTATCCTTACCTGATGCGTCACGCGGTCTGCCGTCTGCAGGATGCCCGGGAAAGCTTCCGGAAGTCCGGTATGGCGGAACGTCCGCTGATCCATCTGGGCGGAAACATGTGGGCACTCTTCCCCTGGCTGGGCAGCTATGCCTTTCTGGCGCTGGAACGTTTTCTGAAGATCCGCTGCGGGGAACGGCTGGGACTGAAGGGGTTGAATCCCTCCCGGCCCTATTATCTGCAATTCACCATGAAGGTAACGGAGGATGAATTCTATCAGATCACCGCGGAAGAGGCCGCTAAGGACTTTGACCCGTTGGAGCTGGTTTATCCCAAAGAAGTCCCAGTCTTTGAAAAATATGACGAATACGTCCCGGAGGAACTGATCCGCAAAGGCTTCGCTCTCGGCGTTCTCAACGTGGACGAAATGAAAAAACGCCTGATGAACGGATTTAACAACTATGGGAATCGATAAGCCGCAAGTATAAATAAATGGAGCACACCCGGATAGCTTTCTTACTGCTGCGCAGCCAACATAAGAAAACTGTCCAAGTGTGCTCCCGGTACTGAATAGATATTTATTTAGCTGAAAATCAGCATTTTTTAGCTTATATGAGTGTCAAAACCGCTTTTAATTTATTCGCTTGATTGCGAGATGCCCTATACTCATAGATAATTTGTCTGCGGAGAAATGAAATACAGATTACAGAGATTTCATCATTCATGCATAATGTGGATATTTCATTAAGGAC
>CADATZ010000048.1 GCA_902791025.1 uncultured Chloroflexota bacterium
CCTGCGTGTCACGGAAAATCGTGCTCTCGACATCAAACTGGGTCTTGAAGAACCTCGTCAGCAGATAAAGAATATAACAAATTTTTCCAAATCTGAATCCGCCTCCGCGGCTCCTTTGCGTGAACTGCCGTCTTATCCGATCCATTATGAAGCGATTGAAAATGATAAAAGATGCCAGGGGCCAGTGGGCAGGGGGCAGGGTAATGAAGAAGGAAGAATGAAGAATGAAGTGGATTCGGGAAGGTCGGATTCCGAAATTCAGGATCAAGGAACAAGGGGAAAGGATCTGGATTCTGTGCTCTCACAGCAGGATTTTGAAAGACAAGCCAAGTTCAATGTGCTGAATGATGAGGAGAAGAATCTGTACGCGGAAGCGATGAAGCGGCCGGACATTGTAACGGAGATGCGGAGCAAGCTCAGGAACGTCGGCTACTGCTGCCTTCACGAAGCTGAGATCCGCTCGATACGGAAGATCCTGGCGGTGATCGATTCGGGGTAGAATGTACGATGTAGATGGTAGGATGTAGGAGACTTTAAAAATTAGAATTTAGACGGTTTTATAGTAAATTATTATAAAAAGCGTTGGAAGGGAGCTTTCAGCGCTATAGGAGGTTAAGATGTTATTCACGGAGCACACGCAGACAGCTTTTTTAACCCGCTCTGCAAAGTGCGAGTTTTTTTCTCGATTAGATTCGGAGCAGGCACTTCAACCGCTTGGTCCGCACAGCGAAATTCCGGCTTTGAATCAAAATCCGGACGAAGATCGAACCTTACAGAGCGGATTAACTGTACTCCGTGATGCTGCACAATAAATCCGGCAGTAACTTGAATCCAAACCTCAATTCCTCATTCATCACTCTCAATTCATAACTAAAAAAATCCCGGATCCAGGAATCCGGGACTTTTTCAGATTGCTGTGTAAGTTCAAATTTATTTTGCGGGGGCTTCGAAATAGAATTCACAGAAGCCTTCATTACCGGCATCCATGTAGAATTCCAGCCAGAGAGGATCACTTGAGGCAACGCTGCTGTCGATAGCAACATCGAAGGCAACCTCCGCGGTTTCACCCGGAGCGGTTGTCGGAACAGCAACTGTTTTCTCAGCCGTGTTAACAGCAGGGTTGGAATCAGCTTTCACAAGCGTATATCCATCCCAGGTTTTTGTGCCGTTATTCAGAGCAGTCCAGAGAACCTGATAGCCTGTTTCTGTGCTGCGAAGGGCAATGGATTGTTCGCCGCAGCTGTTGGCAGGTGTTTCATCGACGACAACTGCTTCAATCATGGTCGTGGAATCACCAGCAGCTTTGGCATCTTTTCCGTCAACCGCGATAGGGTCATTTTCGCCCATTACGACACTTTTTCCTTCGTTCTGAACATTGACATTTACCCAGAATGCCGCATCCGCATATGAGCCGAAACCAAATTCATATCCGTAATTGTCACGAAGTTTGAAGTAGGATTCATACATACCGGGAGTGGTCGGGGCCTTCAGGTCAACTGACACATAAACATATTGTCCCGGATGGATATAAAAATCCTTCTGACGGTTCACCTGATATTTCACGCCGTTGTATTCCGGCAGATCATATCCGGCAGGGTAAATGCTGACCTGACCGTCGAAGCCGAGATCATCACCATAGAAGAAGGAAAGCATATAATCTTTATCCCAAACGCAAGTACCGCCGTTCTTCATACGCCAGGTCTTACGGAAGGTAGTTCCAGGAGCAACAACACTGCCATCCGGATAGGTGATATCTTTGATCTCGCGGATCTTGTTATTGCAGTAAGGATTACGACCAGCACGATAGCTGGGGCCTTTGCAGTTGCAGGTAGGCTGACCAAGGCAGGCGCAAGCACCGCTTGTCCAGGTCTTCACAGAAAGCCACACCGGAACAGAACCATTACAACCTACGCCGAAGCGGGTGCCATCCGGAGCCTGAAGCATCCACTGACCGGAGACCGTACCGCCATAGGTCGGGGCAGTCAGGTTCACACTGATATCCACAGTGCTGCCGGGGGCAACGTAATGAGGCATATAGACATTGTAGGCATAAGACGGGTCACCGGAGACATAAACCAGCTGAGTCTCTGTAGTCCAGGGTTGGGTTCCGATGTTGCGCAGACGCCAGGTTTTCGTGAAGGAAGAGCCGGGCATCACATAGGTGCCGTCCGGATAAGTCACATCACGAATAAACTCAGCGCGGAAAGGAGCCTGATAATTCGCAGCGCAATAATAAGCGCTGTTAAATCCGTAATTGTAGTTGTAGGTATTTACGCCGCAATTACCGGAAGTACAATAATAGCCATCCCAATAATCTGCCGAAACAGCGATCACGCTGAATGACAAAGCCAGGACTAAGGCTAAACATAGTAAAAGTTTGTTCGTTTTCACAAAAACCTCCTCAGGTTTGCTTCCGGTACACAGCTTTCTGATTTTTCCGGAATGATCGAGTTTAACTCAAATAAATATAGTGCAAGGATTGTGCCAAGTCTAAAGCGGGAAAATATCAGACTTTAGACGTTAGAGGTTAGACATTCACCTAAAGTCTAATATCTAATGTCTAATATCTGATATCTATCAAAAAAGAACGGTGCAGGGGAAGCTGCACCGTACCTCTTCGATGAATTTCATTGACAATAGTTAATCACCGGCGTAATTACCAGCGCGGTGGTTTGGGATTCCCATCGGGATCACGGTAAAAATCCGGGGCACCACAATACCAGCCATAGCACGGCGGTGGTGGCGGCGGACAGGGCGGCTGCGGAACGCAGCTATAGCCATAGCAATAGTTATAGTTATAGCTATAAGTCTGGACATAATTGACAATTTGTGCCCAAACAGGTGTCTGGCAATTTGCGCCGACACCAAACTGAGATCCACTTTCGTTCATCAGCATCCAGCTGCTCTTGTAAGAGCCCGCTTCAGCAGGAGCGGTCATTTGAACACTGATATCTACCGTTTGACCCGGCATGACATTGTACGGCAGATTCACATAGGATTGATTTGCCATCTGTGTACCGGAGACGAACACCAGCTTGTAGTTGGTGGTCCAGGTTGTCGTACCGTTATTGCGGATTCGCCATGTCTTGGTGAAAGTGCTGCCGGGAGACACAAAGCTGCCGTCAGCGATGGTGACGTCCGCAACAAAAGACGCACATTCACGCACGACAGGCTGAACCGGATAATAACAGTTCGGATAATAACAATTATTATACGGATAGTATTGGCCGCTATAATCAGGGTTATAGTATTGGCCTCTGGAGCCGTCGGCGGAAACCATCGCAGCACTCATCAGGATAATGACGAGGACAAAGGGAATGATGTATCGCTTGCTCATTGGTTCCTCCTTTTAGATTTTCCGTTTAAAACAAACGGAATAATTATTAACAGTGCAAGAATCGTTCTCAAATTCAAAGCAATTTTCAATTCTTCGGCAAGTATTTTAAGCTTTGACATTTTTTCCCGTCTTTACGGGAATTCTTACAAACTGTTAACACATTATACGTTTTCAGTTTCGTTTTTGTTTCGATCAATTCTTGTATTAAAATCAATATTATGAAGCAAAAGAGAATGAAGCGAAGATTTCCACTGATTTTTTCGGTCCTGCTGCTCCTTGGCGGAATTGGGATCGTTTTGTTTGCTTCACGGAGAAAAGTCACGATCATCATTAATGGAGAAAAAACCGTCACCACGACCAATGCCACCCGCGTCATTGATATTTTGAAACAGGCTCATATTGAATATACGGCCGCTGATCAGATCCAACCCGGATTAAATGAACGAATCACTGAAGGAGAACGTATCAGTCTGAACCGGGCGGTCAATGTCCGGCTGGATCCGGGAAACGGACTTGAACCTTTTTCTTACATCTCCCATCAGCGGTTTGGCGGCAACATTCTGCTGGATGTCGGGCTGCGGCTTTATCCGGGGGATCATCTTAATTGGAATGGAACAAATTTGCGCCCGGATTTTAATATCTCCGGTATCAAAGATCTTGATCTGCGGCTGGAAAGGGCAGATGTATTCACGCTGATCACCGAAGAATCGCCTGAAGGGAAGACTGCACATGGTTCCGGAACAACGGTCTTTGACGCATTGCTTTCGGCAGGCGTTCGTGTTGGTAAAAACATGATGGTCATTCCGGATGGAGATATGCCTTTTAAACCGGGCATGTCGATTGAAGTCCTTCCACTGCGTGATTTGCTGATCTCCCGCAGCGGCAGCCTGACAACAGTTATCAGTGCCGGAGCGACAGTTGGTGAAGCACTGGCTCGTGCCGGCATGCCGCTTATGGGATCGGATGTCAGCATTCCCGCCGCAGGGGAACGACTTCCTGATGATGGCAGGATCCTGATTATCCCGGTCAGCGACAGCTTTTCCATGAATGCTGAAATTATCAGAAAAGAGACCGATTGGACCGCGAATGAAAACCTTGACCTGGATGACACACAGCTTCTTTCAGAAGGCAGGAACGGCCTGCGCGGAACCTTTACACGGATTCGGAAAGAAAACGGCGAAACCGTTTTAACAGAGACCTCAGATGAAACCGTTCTGGTACAGCCTGTTAATGATAAGCGCGAATACGGCACAAAGATCAATGTCCGTACGATTGACACGCCGGAAGGACCGCTCGAATATTACCGTGCTGTAAAAGTTTACGCAACATCATATTCACCCTGTCGGTCCGGCACATCCGGCTGCATCACAGGTACGGCTTCAGGCATGAAAGTTCAGAAAGGTGTCATCGCTGTTACTTCCAGCTGGTACAATAGATATGGAGGGCAATCGGTATACGTGCCGGATTACGGGAAAGCGATCATCGCAGATGTCGGCGGCGGTATTCCCGGCAGGATCTGGATTGACCTTGCATATGAAGATGACAATTTTGAAAGCTGGAGCAGAGAAACAACCTTATATTTTCTCACTCCGGTTCCGACAGATATGGTATGGGTACTGCAATGATACAAACGACACCCCCTCAAAAGCTGCTGCAGAAATATCATCTGCGTCCGCATAAAGGGCTTGGACAGAACTTCCTTTCAGACGACGAAGTCCTTTCCGGAATTGCTGATGCGGCCGGAATACCGGAACATGCCGCCGTACTGGAGGTCGGTCCCGGTCTTGGCAGCCTGACACGCCATCTGGCTGAACGGGCTGAACGGGTAGTCACAGTTGAATTGGACAAAGACCTGGTACCGATCCTGCGGAAAGAGTTCGCTGATTGTCCTAATGTGGAAATCGTAGAAGGCGATATTCTTGATTTTTCACCGGATCAATATTTCACTGACAGTGATTATTATGTCGCAGCAAATATTCCCTACTACATCACATCCGCTGTGATCCGTCACTTATTGGAAGGAAAAGCTCGTCCGAAACGACTGGCACTGACCGTTCAAAAGGAAGTTGCGGAGCGGATATGTGCAGCACCCGGAAAACTCAGCCTGCTGGCATTAAGTGTACAGGTTTACGGAAAGGCAGACATGCCGATGATCATTCCCGCTGCAGCTTTTTATCCCGAACCGAATGTTGATTCCGCAGTCGTCCGCATAGAACTTTATGACGAGCCGCTAATCTCACAGGAAAGAATGGATGATTTTTTTGCGCTCGCCAAAGCGGGATTCGGGCAGAAACGAAAAACTTTGCGGAACTCTCTTTCCTCGGGATTTCATATCAGCAGTTCTGAAGCGGAGACACGCTTAAAAGAAGCAGGAATTGATCCGGCACGCCGGGCAGAGACACTCACAATAGATGAATGGAAAAATTTAATGGAATTATTCTAAGGAGATCCGGATGAAACTTTACCACGGGGATATTGTTTATTCTGAAAACCGGGACAAATTGAACGTCTTTGAAAACAGTTATATCGCTATTGAGAACGGTACTGTAGAAGGTATCTATTCATCAATACCTGAAAAATTTACCGGTGCAGAAGTTATCGACCATGGAAGGGGCTTGATCATTCCCGCTTTTTCCGATCTGCATGTTCATGCGTCGCAATTCATCCAGCGCGGTATCGGTATGGATCTGCTGCTGAACGACTGGCTGAACACTTACACCTTTCCGCAGGAGTCACATTTTGCCGATCCGGAGTATGCGGAACCGATTTATGACGCATACATCAATGACATGATCCGCAATGGGACTTTCCATGCTTCCATTTTCACGACCATTCACCGTAATACCGTCAATATTTTGTACAAAAAACTTGAAGAAAAAGGATTGTGGGCACTTGTCGGTAAAGTCAACATGGATTTTCAGTCTCCAGCTTATCTCTGTGAGACTACAGACAAATCTCTAAGGGAGACAGAGATCTTTTTAGAAGAACACAGCAGCGGCGAACGGGTAAAACCGATCCTGACCCCACGCTTTGTTCCAACATGCAGCAGGGAACTGCTCAGCGGGCTCGGTAAACTCGGTAAAAAATATGGTGTAGGTGTCCAGACCCATGTTGTTGAATCTCTTTGGGAAGCAGGAGAAGCCCGCAGACTTTTCCCTGATTGTAATTCAGATTCACAAATCTATGAAAAGACCGGGCTGTTGGGGAATGGTCCATCTATTTTTGCGCACTTCATTTTCCCGACCGAAGATGATTTCCGTGTAGTAAAAGACTATGACTGTATTGCGGTACATTGTCCGGAAGCTACGACCAATGTTATTGCCGGAATCATGGCTGTTTATCATCAGCAAGAACTTGGCGTTAACATCACTTTAGGCAGTGATATTGGTGCAGGAGTAAAAAACGGCATATACCGCCAATGTGCTGCTGCTGTGAAATTATCAAAACTGAAGGAATTCTACGAACCGGAAATCGGCAAGACGATCACCATTTCCAACGCCTTTTACATGGCGACCAAAGCACCCGGCAGTGTCTTCGGTAAAATAGGCGCATTTGAACCGGGATATCTTTTTAACGCACTGGTTATTGACGGTGTTGAAGATAAGAATCATCCTATGACACCGGAACAGCGTCTTGAACGTTTCTGTTATGCAGGAGATGACCGGAATATCACAGCGCGCTATTTAGCCGGAAATAAGTTGTCCTGTGTCTGAAAAAGGCACCCTATTAAAATTCAAACAAGTTTCTAACAATATGACTATTGACAAATTTAGAAAATATTGTACAATAATATTTAACAATTAGAACTATTGTAAAATTCATTTTAAATTAATATTGAAACATCGTTCATCACCTGATAAGTGATTATCGTAACCGCAAGAAAAATAAATAGAGTAAAATTGAAGAAACATTGGTAAAAATTGAGGAAGAATATGGCAGACGAAAAACTTACTCCCCAAAAGGAGAACTTCTCTGAATGGTATAACCAGGTCGTGCAGCGTGCTGACCTGGCTGACTACTCACCGGTCCGCGGTTGTATGGTTGTCAAACCTTATGGCTGGGCACTGTGGGAAAACATTAAAGCAGACCTTGACCGACGTTTCAAGGAAACCGGTCATGTCAATGCTGCTTTCCCGATGCTGATCCCGATGTCCTTCTTTGAAAAGGAAAAGGACCATGTGGAAGGCTTTTCACCGGAACTGGCTGTAGTCACTCACGGCGGCGGGCAGGAACTGGAAGAACCACTGGCAGTACGTCCGACATCTGAAACGATCATCGGTTATATGTACGCAAAATGGATCAAATCCTGGCGTGACCTGCCGGTGAAAATCAACCAGTGGGGCAACGTGATGCGCTGGGAAATGCGTCCCCGCCTGTTCCTGCGTACTGCTGAATTCTACTGGCAGGAAGGTCACACTGCTCATGCCACGTATGAAGAAGCGCAGGAAGAAACCCTGCAGATGCTGAATGTCTATGCCGATTTTGCCCGCGAGATGGCTGCCATGCCGGTTCTGAAGGGCGTCAAATCTGAAACAGAAAAATTCCCGGGTGCGGTAAATACTTACTCCATCGAAGCTATGATGGGAGATACAAAAGCACTGCAGGCCGGAACTTCTCATAACCTCGGGCAGAACTTTGCGAAAGCATTTGATATCAAATATCTCTCACCCAATAACACTCTGGAATATTGCTGGACAACCTCCTGGGGAATGTCGACCCGCATGATCGGCGGCATCATCATGACACATGGGGACGACAGCGGACTGGTTCTTCCGCCGCGATTGGCTCCTCATCAGATCGTTATCGTTCCGATTTTCAAAAATGATGCTGAAAAATCCGTGGTGATGGAATGCGTAGATAAGGTGATGGCTCAATTGAAAGAATTCCGCGTGAAACTGGATGATCGTACCGAACTCACACCGGGATTCAAGTATCATGAGTGGGAATTGCGCGGGGTACCGCTCCGTCTGGAAATCGGTCCAAAGGATGTTGAAAAGAACTCTGTGATGGCTGCCCGCCGTGATATTCCGGGAAAACCCGGCAAATCTTTCCTTTCTCAGGATAATCTGGCTGATCAGGTTCGAGATTTGCTTGATGAGATCCAGACCGGGATCCTTGCCAAAGCAGAAAAATTCCGCGATGACAATATCCATGAGGCAAAAACCTATGATGAATTGAAGGGTATTGTTGAAAATGGCTGGGCTGAAGCCTGGTGGTGCGGCGATCCGGCATGTGAAGCAAAAATCAAGGCAGATACCAAAGCTACGACACGCTGCATGAACTTTGAACACCAGCATGGTCATGGAAAATGTGTCTGCTGCGGAAAAGACGCAGAAAAAAGAATTTACTTCTCCAAAGCGTATTAATTTGAGATCGTTGGTTAGTGGTCAGTCAGCAATTTTGATCTGTTTCTGACCACTAATCACCTGACTGCTGACTCCTGAAAAGTGCCTGCCGTAAACCTTCTCCAACTGCGTGTGGAATTGAATGAACTGTTGTGGAACTTCACGGATCCACCGGCGTTTCGTAAAACCCTGCTGGACCTGTTGGAGAAATTTGCCTACACAGCCTATCGTTCTGAGTCTAAAGCCCGGGCTGTATCCACTCGACCGCAGCTGCAGGTATCTTTGATATTGCTGCGGGAAATGGATCTTATGTTGATCCCCGCAATTCGTGAACAACCTCAGGCAGCACTGGCAATCTGTGATTTACTTTGGAATGATGAAAATATTGACGTCTGCCTCATCGCCTCGCGTATGTTGGGAGAAATACCGCTTGAACATTCAGATTTGGTTCTGGACCGGGCTGGGGAGTGGGCCCTTTCCGGTATGCGCCATATGACTGCCCGGACATTGTTGAAAAACGCGACCGCGCTCATTATGCGAAGTGATCCGGAAATTCTGCTGAGAAAAGTCCGCAGATGGTATGTCGACCCACGGGAAGAGCAGAATTTTCTGTGTCTTGAAGGGATGGCTATTCTGGTTGAAGATCGTGAATTCGAGAATCTTCCCGCCATTTTCACTTTGGTTGAAGCACTGATGAGAGAAGCCAATCTGCAAACACAGCGAAGTCTTGAGGAATTGTTCCAGGTTCTTTATCAACGGACACCTAATGAAACCGTTTATGTTATTCGTCAATGTCTCAATGACAATCCAAATGTCACAGCTCAGCGTGTAATTCGCCGACTGATTCCTACATTTGATCAGAAAGTTCAAAAATCTCTTCAGGACTCACTGCGCGAGGCTGCAAGGAAAACAAAAAGGGAAAATTAGATTGCCAGAAAAATTGCATCTTTTCAGAAGGGCATATCTGGATGCTTTTTTCTGAAGCTCAGTTCATACAAAACCTGTACCATACGCTGCGATCCTGTTCATGAGGCAACTGAATATATTCCATTGTCTCATAACAGTCACCAACACGTTTATTAAACCTTTACAGGATTAAAGAAGGAGCAAATATGTCTCAACCGTTAATAACAGCTCATTCAGGATGTGAAGAGTCAGAAATCGACTCAATGGACTCCATCATTATTGCTCTGGATTGCGGAGCAGATGCAGTTGAAATTGATGTACGCGTAGATAAAAACGGGGAATTACGTATTTCCCACAATGAAGTCTCCCAGGAAGAATATTCAAAGAAACTCACGCTGCGTCAGGTGTTTGAATTTATTCGTGATACCCGACTTATGGTAAACTGTGACCTGAAGGAACAGGCTGCCTTGTACAAAACCCTGGAAGAAGCGGAAAAATGCGGTATTTCTGCGGAACGGCTGATTCTTTCCGGCTGTCCCAGTCCCGAACAACTTGCACGGGATATTAGTCTCTTTGACAGAGGTAAGTTTTTTCTGAATATAGAAGAAGTCATAAAATTTGTCTGGCTTCGGAAGAATTCCGTTTTTGACTTAGATCAGTTCATTAATCTTATGAAAGATCCATGGAAAATCATCAAAACAGAAGGATTTGAGCACCTTGAATCCTATATCGACGAGACAGTTCGTTGTTACCAGCTGCTGCATGCCAACGCAGTAAACATGCCGAAAACTCTTCTTGAATCACTAATGGCTAACGAGCTCCAGGCCGCTGGTATCCCTCTTTCTATCTGGACAGTCAATGAACCTGAGCTGGTTCAGGCCTGTTTAACAAATAAGGTTTTTAACATTACTACACGTAAAGTAAGACAGGCTTTGCAGATCAGAGATGATTATTATAAAGGAGTATAAATATGACTAACGCACAAAAAGTGAGTGAATTTCTCAGTAAGGCAAAAACATTTTATTTTCTGACTACTGACGGAAATCAGCCGAAAGGACGTCCTTTCGGGTTTCATATGCTGGTTGAGGATAAAATCTATTTTGGCTGTGGTACCTTCAAAAATGTATTTAAACAGCTTACGAACAATCCTCAGGTAGAGGTTCTGGCTGTTAACGGCGGAGAATTCATGCGTTATGATGGAACCGTCAGAATCGTAAAAGATGATGCATTGCTTGCAAAAGTCCGCGAAATCATGCCTGATATCATGGCTATGTATGATAAAAACGGCTGGGAAATGGGTCTGTTTTACCTGGAGAATGGACATGCCGAAATCCGTGGAATAATGGACCTGAAGGAAGAATTTGACGTCTGACAGGCAAACATTTGGCTATAGCAAAAGAATACCCCGCAGTGATGCGGGGCTTTCTTTTCTCACAAAGGCTGAGGAGTGGAAGTAGTTTTTCCAAACGGCGGCGGAAATAGTTCTTCAAATTCCGCCTGGCTGAGTGTTTCCACTTCCAGCAGTTTTTCGGCGACAAGAACCAGCTTGTCATCATATTCACTCAGGATTTCCTTGGCTTTTTCATATGCTTCCTGAACCAGCCGTTTGACTTCTTCGTCGATATTCTGAGCAACAGATTCGGAATAATTACGCTGTTCGGAAATCTCACGGCCCAGGAAGACCATTTCATCCTTCTTGCCATAAGCCATCGGGCCAAGTTTACTCATACCGAGTTGAGTGACCATGGAACGGGCTAACTGGCTGCAGCGTTCGATATCATTGGAGGCGCCGGACGTAATATCGTCAAACTTCAATTCCTCCGCGGCACGTCCTCCCATCAGGGAAACCATTTCCGCAATCAGCTGCTTACGGGAGTTCAGAACACGATCTTCAGAGGGCAGATGCATGGTGTATCCACCCGCTGCACCACGTCCAATGATGGTAATACGATGAATCGGGTCAGACTCCGGCATTACATTCATAACAACAGCATGTCCGGCCTCATGATAGGCGATGATGCGGCGTTCCGCACGAGAAATAACACGGCTCTTCTTTTCCGGTCCCATCATGACCTTTTCAACCGCTTCTTCAAATTCAGCGTTACCGATGGATTTCTTATTGCGGCGGGCAGCAAGAATGGCTGCTTCATTTACCAGGTTTTCAAGGTCAGCACCGACAAATCCGGTCGTTCCACGAGCAATTTTCGACAGATCGACATCAGCTTCGATCGGTTTGCCTTTCGTATGAACGCCAAGGATCAATTCACGGCCTTTGACATCCGGACGATCGATCACGACCTGGCGGTCAAAACGGCCCGGGCGCAGCAGAGCCGGATCCAGAATGTCAGGGCGGTTGGTAGCAGCAATCACGATCACGTTGGTATCAGTCCCAAAACCGTCCATTTCGACCAGCATCTGGTTCAAAGTCTGTTCTCTTTCATCATGGCTCCCGCCAAGACCGGCACCGCGCTGACGGCCTACTGCATCAATTTCATCGATGAAGATGATGCAGGGACTATTTTTCCGTGCCTGGTCAAACAGGTCACGTACGCGGCTTGCACCTACACCGACAAACATTTCAACAAATTCGGAACCGCTGATGGAGAAGAACGGTACACCCGCCTCACCGGAAACAGCTTTCGCGAGCAAAGTTTTTCCGGTACCGGGAGAACCTACCAACAAAACACCCTTCGGAATACGAGCACCGAGAGAAGTGAATTTCTGCGGCTCCTTCAAAAACTCAACAACTTCCGCCAGTTCTGCTTTGGACTCCTCAATACCAGCTACATCCGCAAAAGTGACGGTCGGCCGGTCGCCTTTCAGCATTTTGGCATGAGATTTGCCGAATGTCATCGCGCCGCCTGCACCACCCTGCTGCTTGTAGAAAATAAACATAAATACGCCGAATATGATGATTGGCAGGAATGAGATCAACAAAGACAACGCAGTCATCCAGGGTGATGGCTGCTTGACCTCAACCGTGATATTTTTTGAGGACAGATCCGAAGCCTCTACACCCAAAAGCGAAAGCTGCTCCAAAAGTGTCGCATTAGGTTCTATATATGTTTTTGCAATACTTCTTGTATCGCTGAAGCGCACAGTTACCTGATTATCATCAACGGTCAGGCTTTTGACGCGATGCGCTTGAATAGATTCAGCCAACTCATTAATGGACATCAATTCGGTAGAACCTCGTTCACCGGAAAAGGCATAAACGATCAAAGAGATAATGCCAATAATGAGGAGGAAGTAGACAATAGAAGATTGTTTGTTCTGCTGCATCTCTTATTTAGCCTCCTGTAAAAATCACACTCCATTATACCAAGGGAAACAGGAGTTTTCATGGGTATGGGAAAATTCTATTGAGAAATTAATAATAATCCGCACAAAAACACAGGGGACGATCCTGTGAACTGTTTTATATCGAATTTTACAGAAAACAGCTCACAAAACCATCCCCTGTGTCAATAATTACTCAGACACGGGTGACGTAGTTGCCGTTGGTGGTATCCACGCGGATGGTGTCGCCTTCTTTGACGAAGTTCGGAACCATGACCTTAGCGCCGGTTTCAACAGTGACCTGTTTGGTAACACCGGTAGCGGTATCACCACGGACGGCAGTCTCAGCGCTGGTGACAAGCAGATCCACATTGATCGGCAGTTCAACATCGATGATTTCATCGTGGTAGAATGTCAATTTCACAGGGATACCTTCTTTGAGGTACGGAGCTGCATCGACCAAAACCTTGGCAGGAACAGCCGGCTGGTCAAAGGTTTCATTATTCATGAAATAATAGAAATCGCCGTCGCTGTAGAGGTAATTGACATTCTGAAATTCGAGGGAAACATCCTGGACACGGTTTCCGGATGTGAATGTCCGTTCGAATGTAGCGCCGGTACGAAGATTGCGGGCTTTGATGCGGATGGATGCATTGCCGCGTCCGGCTTTGTTATGTTCATAGTCCAAAACCTTCAGCAGGTTTCCATCGATCTCAAAGGTTACGCCTTTTCTTAATTCATTAACATCGATCATAATTTACTCTCATTCTGATAAATAATCTCACAGTTTGCGTCAAAACGGACAAACAGCATTTCTATTATATCATGTTTTTTCAAACTTTCCGACAATGTCACGAATATGTAATGAAACACTGACGAAAAAATTACGCACCGCCGTCATCATAAAGCTCCGGATCGGTAGGAGTCTTTCCGGACGGGTCATGAACGTAGACCCATTCGCCCAGATTTGCCCAGTTATACAACCAGTGAGCGTCTCCATTAGACATGTTCACGCAGCCATGAGACTGTTCATATCCATACCACGCACGCCAATACGCCCCATGAAATGCACGCAGCTTATCAAAATACATGGTGAAGGGAACATCTTCGAGCCAATAGTAATCCGATTTATCGGTCTCAAACGAACCGGTCATGTTTTCAGACTCATTTTTCTGATAAATTTGGAAAATTCCCGGCTGTGTATAATAAGGCGCCATACCGGTCGCAACCATGCAAGCGTAGATCAGTTCATAATTCTCATAAACCATGACGACCTGTTCCAGCAGATCCACCTCTATCCAACGGTCAGAATTGATTTCCGGCGGTGGTGTCGTGTTAAAGTGAGCAGCGCGGAAATGGATACGATCCACCCACTGATGTTCTCCGATACGGAACCAGGTCGTATCCTTTGTCTCAATCGTCTCATAGAGATTGACTACATCCTCACGGTTATAATAAACCGGGCTCATGCCCATGTTGTAATTCGGCTCCAGATAGGGATTGCAGCCTTCCACGATCCAACCGAATTCATATTCCGGAGTTTTGGTGAAGGTACGACCCAGCGTTGAGGTTGAAACAGCAGCCGGTGAGGCACGCAGCCACAGGTCCCGTCCTTTGGAATGCACATAATGACCGGAGCCGATATCCACAACATCCGTATAAGATACATATCGAATGGCTCCGGATGAAATCGTTCCGACCGGATTGTTGTTATTGGCCGCATCTTCAGCAGAGTTATAAAGATTGATCACTTCCGAATTATCTACATTGATACGGGCATACCGATAAGGAACCTCCATCAGTTCCGGATCGATTTTCTTCCCGGTGAACGGCGGTTCGGGATAGACACCGCCATTTTCGACATAATCCGTCAGGTATTCCGAAGGCCCCAGCGGATTGCAATATTCCGGATCGATCAGGTAAGCATCAGGGAGGCAAAGCACATCCATTCCATTTCCATCAGACACAGTCTTGGCAGCCTCAGGGGTTTCGGTTCCCGTCAAGGGAACATTCAAATCCTGTGCGGACGTACTGAGGGAAACAAAGCAAAAAACAGCCAAAACGAAACATATCATCCATCTGGATTTGATTGCAAAACAATTCTTACTTTTCACGAATTTCTAACTCCTCACCATTGCCTGCCAGCTCATTATATATCGTCAGTTCTTCGTTTGTCGGGATCACCCAGATCTGAACCTGACTGTCAGCGGAACTGATGCACGCCTCTGATTTCTTATCATAGGCATAATTCTTATCCAGGTCCAACTTCAAACCCAAAAATTCACCGTTTCTGCAGGCAGCCTCTCTCATTTTTGCGAATTTAATACCGGCATCATCAGTAAAGATCAGCGCATCTGCTCCATTCAATTCATAAAGATAAGCCCCTATATAGTGACGCAGACGGTTGACATAGACATTAAACGCCAGTTCACAGGCTTTGTTCCCTTGTTCAGCGGCTTCTATGATCTCTCCAAGATTGGAAGAATAAGCGGAAAGCCCGATCAGTCCGCTTTCTCTGGTCAGATATGCGGAAACCTGATCAGGCGTCCAGCCCTTTCGAATCATATCCAGAACGATCCCCGGGTCGATATCACCGCAGCGCGTGGACATCACCAGACCGGCCGCAGTTGAGCATCCCATCGAAGTATCAACGGAATGTCCATCCCGAAAAGCACAGACAGAGGCCCCACCCGTTCCCAGATGACACATGATGAGTTTCACCTTATCCAGCGGTTTACCCAAAAGAACAGCGGCTCTCTTACTGACATATTGATAAGAAAGCCCATGAAAACCGATTTTGTGCCAGCCATTGGCTTCCGCATCCTGCTGCGGAATGGCATAGGCAGTGTTCTCTGCCGGAAGAAACGCATGGAAAGCCGTATCAAACACAGCATATTGCGGGACACCGGGAAGCTGTTCCTGACAGACTTCAATGACACTGTAGGAATTGGGATTATGGATCGGTGCCAGCGGCATGCAGAGGCGCAGCTTTTCTAAAGCATCCGCATCCAACAGTGCAGTTCGCCGAAAATATCGTCCCCCATTGACAAAACGGTGCCCGACAGCATCGATACGAACTTCATAATCCTTCAAAATTCCAATGATTTTTTCAGCTGCGGTAGCATGACTGGAAAGATCGGTCTCTATTCCGTTCGTAACACCATCCACGACCCATTCCAGTACTCCACCGGCTTTCGTTTTCGTAGCAACATTTCGTGCTTTTCCGGAAATCAAAACATCAGGATCAGCGTGCTCATTCCTGTGAAAAACAGTAAAACCCTGAGATGAACTTCCGCAATTGAATACCAGAATATTCATTATCCTCTCTATCTCCTACCTTATACATTATAGCGCACAAAGCAAAAAACCTCTTCCCTGAGATGTATATGAATTTTAAGCATCCTTATTTATTTTCATGTAAAATAAATAAGAAGGAGGATTCCTCATGAAACTGACAAAATCTTTTGCTCTGCATTTTACCCTGATTATTGCAATTCTTTTCAGTGCACTCAGCACAGCTGCTGCGCAGACAGACACATACCAATATACTCCTGTCCATACGGAAGACGAATTAAAAGCCCTGTTTTCCCAGGTGAAAAATTATCTGGATACAAACGGAAAAACAATTCTGCCCAGATTGGATGACACACAAAATCAGATCATCACCCAGGCATATATCCGTTCCTGGTCAATCATCCAATATGAGAATGCGACAGCGGAACAGATCGATAACGCTTATAACGCACTATTCAATATGTCCCTTTTCCTCGGGCTGGCAGCTGAACCGGACAAATCCTTCTCCAGCGGGATGCTCTTTGAATACGCTGTCCAGCTGTTGGATCAGGAATATTTTGACCTGATGACCGCAAGCGGTGAGACCCCGGACAACATAGAATACGCGGAATATCTGCGCGGCGTCGCTGAAGGTCTTGTAGAAACACCCGAAGAATTTACCCCGGAAGAGGTTCAGGATTATCTGTTTGAAATCTATCAGGAGACCTATCTTGCCGCAGGCTTGAAAACCATCGCACATACCGAAGCACTGCCCCTGCCGGAAGAACTGTTCGCACAGGAGGAAAGCACTCTGCTTCCCAACCCGATGATAGAATACATCTCTGCCGAACCGCTGAACAAGATGCTGAAAATAAAAATGCCGGAATTACCGGAAAACTTTGGAGCGAAGATGGGGTACTACTCCATTCTTGCTGATGTAGTTGCAGAAATTGAATATTTGTTTCCCGACGGCGGGAAACTGATTACAAGGCTTTCACCTGCTGCAGAAACGGACATCTCAGGTATCTATGGTGCCAAATTCTATGAAAATTTGGAAATTGCGGGTACAATGGTTGAGGTAGATAAATACCAGACGATTCTCATAGCCAAAGGTACAGTGCGCACCATGAACGGTACTCCTTATAGTTTTGCCTTAGACGCGGAAAATATACCAGAGGATCAATTCTATAAAATTGTCACTTATTTTATTGAAGAGTGCCGGAATCAGAAAACATTACAACCGGAAAAGGAATAGTTTATGGAAATCAACCGCCTATATGGACAATTCAATCTGACCCCAAATGGATCGCTTATCCTGTTGGGCGTGACGCTCATAATATTCCTGATTTTTCTGTTGGTCCTTGGCTTTCGTATTTCACAAAGCATCAAAGACAGCGCATTGAATAACGGCAAGATCAACCAATATCTTGCGGCAGTATCTGCTGATCGCATCGGAACGATTAATGCGATCTATCAGAATACACGAAAACACCTTTCTGGCGCGATCCTGCTCTCCATCGTTGGAGGATCCTTCGGTTTTCAGCGGATCTATCTTGGAAAACGAAAATCAGCAATGGCTATGCTCATCTTTTTCTGGACTGGTGTTCCCACAGTTATTTCACTCTTCGATATCGCAAATATGCCTCGTACCGTTTCAGAATACAACCTTGGTGTTATTGAGTCCCTCTACAATCAGCTGGCAGCACCAGATATCGAGAATTAATACCTGACAGGTATCTATTCAGGATGGAGCACATGTGGACATCTATTTTGCTGCGGCGCAGCCCACACAAATGGCTGGCACCGAGTTATGCTATGAAATTGGCTGCTTCATAAAAAGTCATGCGGGAATAATGATTATTCCCACACGACTTATTCTTCATTTATAATATTTCTGGCTGTAACGATTCAGGACGAAATACACTTAGCCTGCTATGCTTCTTTGAGCGCAGCTCGTTCCTCACAGAGCAAGCTATTTATACTGCGTGTTGCGTTTCCGGTACTGAACAGTTACCCATGACTTTTTGTCGAATCATAACAAGAGAAGGTGCACCAATGGATCTGAACGATCTCGAAAAAATCCGTGTAGAGAAAATCAACAAACTCAAAGAAAACCACATTGAACCCTACCCGACCCGTTCCTATGTGAACAGCACGATCCGCAAAGCATGCGAGGCATTTGAAGCCGCGGAAGCGAAGGGCGAAACCGACACCACTGAATACATTCTGGCCGGCAGAATGCGCAGTCTGCGCGTGATGGGCAAACTTGCCTTCACCCATATCGAAGATTCCACCGGCAGACTGCAGCTCTTCCTGCGCGTCAACGAAATGGGTGAAAAACTCCAGTTCTTCAAGGACTATTTTGACCTTGGTGACTTCATCGAAGCCAAAGGCACGCTGATGCGCACCAAATCCGGCGAACTTTCCCTGCTGACCACTGACATCCGCATGCTGGCAAAGGCCGTTTCTCCGCTGCCGGCTGCCAAGGAAGAGATCGTGGACGGGAAAAAGATCAGCTACACCGGCCTGAACGACCCGGAACTCCGCTACCGTCAGCGCTATGCGGACCTGGTCGTCAATGACGGCGTCAAGGATATTTTCCGCAAACGGGCAAAGATCGTCAGCGCCATCCGCTCTTTTTTGGACAGCAATGACTTCCTCGAGGTGGAAACACCGATCCTCCAGCCGATTTACGGCGGAGCGGCAGCACGTCCGTTTGTGACCCACCACAACCAGCTGCATCAGGACCTCTTCCTGCGCATCTCCTTCGAACTGTACCTGAAACGCCTGCTCGTCGGCGGACTGGACCGCGTCTATGAGATCGGCCGTGACTTCCGCAATGAAGGCGTCTCCTACAAGCACAACCCGGAATTCACCCAAGTCGAGTTCTACTGCGCCTACTTCGACTACCTCAAGGTCATGGACTTTGTCGAAGAAATGCTGCGCTACACCGCACAGCAGACGCTCGGCACAACCAAATTCACCTATAACGGCATCGAAATCGACTTCGGCAAACCCTGGAACCGTGTCAACATGCGTCAGGGGATCATTGATACCGCCGGCATCGATATCGCCGAATATCCCACCACCGAAAGCCTGGCAGAAGCCATGAAAGCGAAGGGCATCCAGTTCAAACCGGGCACTCCGCGCGGAAAGCTCATCGACCAGCTCGTTGGCGACTACCTGGAACCGACCTTCGTGCAGCCGACCTTCCTGTATGATTATCCGTGGGAGATCTCCCCGCTGGCCAAACGCAAGCCGGATGATCCCACCACGACCGAACGCTTTGAAGGCTTCGTCGCCGGTATGGAACTCTGCAATGCCTTCACCGAACTGAATGACCCCATCGACCAGGAGATCCGCTTCCTGGAAATGGGCCGCTCTTATGACAAAGACGACGACGAAAACAACCCGATCGATGAAGATTACCTGCGCGCCATGCGTTACGGAATGCCTCCCTGCGGCGGCTTCGGTATGGGCATCGACCGCCTCACCATGCTGCTGACAGACAGCTCCACCATCCGTGAAGTTCTGCTCTTCCCGCACCTGCGTGACCGCGGCAACAGCGGCGATACGGAAGAAACCGCGGCAGCACAAGAACCGGCAGCCGCTCCGGAAGAGAAGATCGACTTCTCCAATGTGGAGATCGAACCGCTCTTCAAGGATTTCGTCGATTTCGAGACCTTCTCCAAATCCGACTTCCGCGCGGTGAAGGTCAAGGACTGTGTGGCGGTCCCGAAGAGCAAGAAACTGCTCAAATTCACACTGGACGACGGTACGGAGAACGAACGCACCATTCTCAGCGGCATCCATGGCTACTATGAACCGGAAGCCCTGATCGGGAAGACCCTGGTCGCTATCGTCAACCTGCCTCCGCGTCCGATGATGGGGCTGGAATCCTGCGGTATGCTGCTTTCCGCCATCCATCATGAGAACGGTGAAGAAAAGCTCAACCTCCTGATGGTGGATCCGCACATCCCCGCCGGAGCCAAACTTTATTAAAAAGCACAGGGGCCATACACAAAACAGCTGTTTGTCCCCTGCAGCATCCTTCAGGATCAAAACATGGAAAAAATCAGTATCCTTTGGGATCTGGATGGAACGATCGTAGACTCGGTAGGCCTTTATTATGAGGCCTACCGGGGTGTTTTTAAAAAGTATCATCTTGGTCCTCTAAATGACTCAATTGAAGAATACCGTTCCCTTTATTTCGGCCGGGCAGTCGAAGTCTTCCTGCGCGATCATATCCAAGGAGAAATTTCCGATGAGCAGATGACGGACATGAAGATGGACTACCTCCGCTTTGCCAACGAACACGTCATGAACTCGGAAGACGGCGGCGTCCACCTCCTGCCGGGCGTGGATCGGGTGCTCAATGCCTTTTATGATAAAGGCTATCCCATGGCGATTGCCTCCACCTCCTGGCTGCCGACTGTTGTACACACACTGGAACGGGTGGGATTGCTGGAGAAATTTGCCAATATCTCCTCCGGGTTCCTGCTCCCCTCCAAACCGGCACCGGACGTTTTCCTGCTGGCCGCCTCTCTGAACCGCACCGCACCGGAACGCTGTGTGGTCTTTGAAGACTCCCTTGCCGGCATGAAAGGCGCCAAAGCCGCCGGAATGAAATGCGTCGGCATCGCAACATCGGTAGACGTCACTCAGATGAAAGACGCCGACATCGTCATACAATCATACAATGACATACAAATCGAAGCTGTTGAAGCGTTATTTGACGAGCAGAAGATTGAAGAAAGACTTTAGACTTTAGACATTAGATAGTAGATAGTAGTATCTGGCAACCGAGATGTGTCGTTCGAAAGCGCACAGCAGGAAGTCCGCCATAATTCAGTTCACCCTGAGGGAAAAGTATTCTTATTGTTCACAGACGAAGAAGCGAAAATCAATTTTGTTAACCTCTCATAGCGCTGGAAGCCCCCTTCCAACGCTTTTTTTCAATATCCACAATCAACCGTCTAACGTCTAAAGTTTCCTACCTCTTACATCCTACATCCTACATTCTACATTCTACATCCTACATCCTACATTCTACATCCTACATTCTATCCAGAATCAATAACCGCCAGGATCTTTCGGATGGATCGGATCTCAGCTTCGTGAAGGCAGCAGTAACCGACGTTCCTGAGCTTGCTCCGCATCTCCGTTACAATGTCCGGCCGCTCCACCGCTTCCGCATACAGCTCCTTCTCCTCATCATTCAGCACATTAAATTTTGCTTGTCTTTCAATCTCCTGCCTTGTAAGCACTTTGTCCTGAACATTGAGCATTGAATTCTTCACACTAACCACTGGCTTCTGTCCACTGACCACTGGCTTCTGATCACTGACCACTGTCTCCTGTCCACTGCCCAATGAATCCTGACCCCTGCCCACTGGCCCCTGGTTCCCGGCCCCTGACTCCTGGCATCTTTTATCATTTTCAATCGCTTCATAATGGATCGGATAAGACGGCAGTTCACGCAAAGGAGCCGCTGAGGCAGATTCAGATTTGGAAAAATTTGTTATATTCTTTATCTGCTGACGAGGTTCTTCAAGACCCAGTTTGATGTCGAGAGCACGATTTTCCGTGACACGCAGG
>CADATZ010000049.1 GCA_902791025.1 uncultured Chloroflexota bacterium
TACCTTATTTTGTTGTTTGTGATGCTTTTTACAGTAATCCCTGTTATGGGCCAAACAGATGAAGTTCGAAACTTGAGCGATGCTCTGCTGCGATCCTTTTGGATTATCTGCGGTTTCCTTGTTGTACTGATGCTCGTATCATCAGTGTGCGCAAAGGACTGTTCCGTATAGATTCGGCTGTTATCGGTCTGCCCGGGCAGATTTTGTTTTACAGGGCAGAGAGGGTTTCGAAGCCCTCCCTGCCATTTTGCTCCGTATATTCTGGGCTCATATGCGGTATTATCATTGGATTTTCCAAAAAAACAGCAGACATATTAGTATTTCCGGTTTGAAATCACTTTCTGCCATCAATTTCAGTGAATTCTTATTCCGATGGCAGCTTGCCCGATTCTCTGATAAAATCAATGATCTGCTGGCGGGACTCTGCAATACTGTTCTGACTGACAGCAATTCCGGCAATTACCTCTGCTTCCGGCTCTGCAGTCCTGATCCGTTCAAGGGAATTCGCGAAACGACTTCCCGCATGGGTCGTAAACACATATATTGTCTTCCCCTGAAGATCATATTCATCGAGAAAAGAACAAATCTGGACGGGCAGCGTGTAATGCCATATAGGGAACACCAGATAAACCATATCGTACTGATCCATATTTTCGACATGAGAGATCAACACCGGACGATATCCGTCTCTATCCTGTCCCTCTCCGACCCGAACCGTCTGGTCATAGTTGACAGGGTATGTATATTCGGTCCGGATCAGGAACAGATCTCCGCCGGTTTCTTCCGATATCCATTCTGCCATCCGCTCAGCGTTGCCGACGGTGGTTCCATCTGACTGTATTTCCAGGCTTGCCGAGGATACAGCATCGACTCCTGCGGTAATTGCTGTGTTGCCGGAGCGTGAAAAATATGCCACGAGAACATTGCTGCCACTGCTGGTGAATTCCGCCGGTTCCGCTTTCACGGGAGAATAATCTGTGTATTTTGTATAATTTTCCACGGAAGGATCAAAGGCCAGAACTGTCGTTTCTGTCGGTTCGTTTGTCGGCACGGCCGGCATTTTTTCTACAGATTTATTTCCCGTACATGATGTAAGAACGATGCACAGACAGATTGCCGCAGCACAAATATTCAATTGATAACTGCTCATACAATTGTTGCCTTCCCTATAATATCATTATCTTTATAAAACATTCGGCCTTTCGTTCACAGAAATCATCTTTATGATCTTTGCGGGAACTCCGCCAACAATTGTATTTGCGGGTACGTCCTTATTGACTACAGCTCCTGCTGCTATGATCGCTCCGTCACCGATGGTCACACCCTGCAAAATTGTCGCATTCGCGCCGATCCAGACATTTTTCCCGATCCGGACAGGTGCCGGATGAAGATCACCGCGCTTTTGAGGATCTGGATCATGGTTCAGCGTTGCGATCACCACATGGTGTCCGATCAGGGCTCCATCCTCAATAATGATACCGCCCTGGTCCTGCATTGAAACGCCTGCGTTGATCGTTACATGCCCGTTTAATCGGATGTTCAGGCCAAAATCCGTATGAAACGGAGGAAACAAAGTGATCCTGCCTGTGACGTCCTGCCCGGTCAATTCTGAGAAAATCGACTCAATTTCCCTTTCGGAATGATAACAGCCGTTCAGTTCGGATGTGATCTTCAGCGCCCGTTGTGTCATTCGGGCACTGAACTCAAGAGCAGGTGACCCGCTGAAGATCGTCTCCTGCTTTTTCATCATCTCAAGGAATTCTGCAAGATCCATAGCAGTTTTCGGGTTCTTATTCTGCAAGCTCGATCCGAACATCATAGGAGCCCTTCAGATTCGCTATATCTTCCAATGGGCAGGTAATGACACCGATATTGACCTGATAGCCATAGCGTTCTGAGGATTCTTCATCTTCAAAGAGGATCGTGAAATAAGGAGCATCGGTAGCGTAATCGATATCTCCGTTCAGCCATCCATAGTGGACTTCATCCTCGTTGTACGGCAGGTCTTCGGTCACTCCGCAGAAATCATGGGAATACCGGCTCATATGCTGCGTCATCGGAAGCTTCTCGATCAGGGCTTTAGCCGTATCGGAATCATTCAGGACACCGGGAATCACAGTATCACCGAAATACAGGGTAATTTTTGTTCCGCCTTCCATTGGCAGCCGTGTAGGCATGGATTTGTCTTCTGTCTGCATATCAGCACCGTAGCTTGCGGTAATTTTTTCCGGTTTCGCGTCTGAACTAAAGGTAATTGTTACGTCTCCGTTCGCCAGAAGGGAAGCCATTTCCGATGCATTGCGGTCAGTGATGTGTCCAAGTCTTGTATAAGCCCATGAATTGGATCCGTAGAACACAACGATCTGGTTCCCTGAATAAAGAACGATATCTCCGGCAGTAGTTACTGTCTGCTGATCATTTCTCGGCAGACTTGTTCCGATCGCGCCCACCTGTTCAAATCCGCCATACATTGACATCCGGATCGTCAGCGGTTCATCTTTGCATAAAGCTGCAAGGGCCTTTACAGATTCGTTGTCTTCCCATTCTACCTGAACCATGGTGTCTCCGATTTTCATCTGCGGCATGGTTGATCCTCCTTTGTTTGACTGTCCCTGAGCATTTGCTGTATTCATCGATTTGCAGATTACAATAACTGCAAAAGCTGCCAAAACAAAACTGCCGATTTTTCCAAAAATATTCTTTGACATTCTTTACCTCCGATCTGTCTGTAACAGATTATAGGTTTGGCAAATAGAAATGTCAAATAGTTATATAGAATAATTAGTTATGCAATATAAGAATAACTAAGAAATTCTTTTTAGGCCTATGCTATGAGGATCATACAAGCACAAGTATTCAGTGTGTCAGGGTTATTTTATGTCAGCAAGCTTTCTGAGAAATTCAGAAAGATATAATTATTGGAATCTTGCCTGTAATTCGCTGAGCAGGAGTTCCGCAATCGGTGTGAATGTCTGAAATTTTCGCCAGATCACATACATCTCGGATTTCGGCACATCGGAAAGCGGACGAAAAACCAGTTCGCTCGCCTCTCCGGTATCGATCAGTCTATCCAAAACCACTGCATAACCGATTCCGGCTTTTGCCAGAACTGCTCCATTAAACGCAAGATTGTATGTCGCGGTGATTTTTGCATCGCCTGTCGCTGAACCGAACCATTGCGGGAATTCCTGATCTACCCACTGCCTCGAACAGATCAGGGGCAAACCCTTCAATTCAGCGACAGAAAAGGAAGCCTTCTCCGCCATTGGATCGTCCCTGCGCATGATCAGTCCCCATGCGTCCTCGGCAGGCATTTTCAGAAAATTATATTTGGAAAAATCGACATAGCTCATGACAATGGCAAAATCCAGCAGACCTTTATCCAGTCTGTCGCATACATCTTCAATGTTTCCGCTGTAAATGTTGCATCTGATCCCAGGATGATCCTTTTGCAGGTCACGTACAGCTTCCGCAAACAGCCCCATTGATTCTGATTCCGGAGCTCCGACATATATATCACCGCTGTCAATTTCCTCGAGAGATCTGAATTCCGCTTCAGTTTTATCGACAAGGGAAAGAATATCCTCCGCCCTTTCCCGCAGCAGCATGCCAGCTTCTGTCAGTTTTATGCTGTAATTTGACCGGACAAAAAGTTTTGTCCCCAGCTCGTTTTCAAGTTCTTTCAGCTGCTTTGACATCGTCGGCTGGGAAATAAACAGACGTTCCGCTGCCCGTGACATATTTCCTTCACGCGCAGTTTCAAGAAAATATCTGAGAACACGTATTTCCATATTCCACCTCTCTATTATTCTAATTAAGAATAACTAAATATGCAATATAACTATTTGACATTACTGTAATTCATGGCTAAACTTATTCCCAAAAGATAAAAACAAACCTTATCGGGAGTGTCAGTCATGAAGAAACCTTACATTGTTTGTCATATGATGATGGCCGCGGATGGACGGATCGACTGTGGAATGACGGAAAAAATTGCCGGGGTGAGCGAATATTACCAGACGCTGAATGCGTTGAACGCTTCTTCCACTGTAAGCGGAAGGATCACTGCAGAACTGGAGTTAGCACAGCCCGGGGCTTTTTTTACCGGAGAAAAACTTGCTTTGGGACACGAAAGCTTCCGTAAAAATGCTGATGCCGCAGGTTATGAAATCATTATGGATACCACTGGAAAACTTTTATGGAATGAAGGTGATCCTGACAAACCGTATCTGATCATAACCTGTGAATCGGTCGCAAAGGCATATCTTGATTATCTGGATGATAAAAAGATATCCTGGATCGCTTGCGGTAAAGAAAGGATCGATTTGGAAAAAGCTGCGGAAATTCTGTACAGTGAATTTGGTGTGGAACGATTGGCTATCGTCGGCGGAGGCCATATAAATGGCGGGTTTCTGGATGCAGGCTTGATCGATGAAGTCAGTCTCCTGATCGGTCCCGCGATTGACGGCAGGGAAGGAATGACCGCGGTATTTGACGGGCGTCCGTCAAACAGGGAGCCTGTTCACATGAAACTCATTGATATCGTAAGATTTGATGACGGCGCAGTATGGCTGCGATACATATTGTGAAATAACAGAAGGCAAAAAGGAGAATTGCAAATGGACGCGAAACTGTTAGACGGTAAAGTGGCAATCGTATCAGGAGCAAGCTATGGTATGGGATATTCCATGGCGGAACTCTTTGCAAAAGAAGGTGCGAAAGTGGTTATGACGGCCAGAGGTCAGGAAAAGCTGGATGCGGCTGTGCAGCAGATTCGGGACCAGGGTTACGATGTTACCGGTGTGGTGGCTGATAACAAAAATCTTTCCGACGTGCAGAGAGTCATCCAAACAGCTCTTGATGTCTATGGTGACCTGGATATTGTCATCAACAATGCCGCTATCGGTGAGCAGAAAATGATCGATGAAACTGACGACGATTGGCTTGAACACGTATACCAGACAAACGTATTTGGTCCGTTCCGATTTATCCGTGAAGCGCTGAAAATCTTTCTCCCCAAAAATGAAGGCTGCATCATCAATATTTCATCAGTGAATGGAGAACGGCCTTTTTGCGGAGCATCCTACACCTCATCCAAAGGTGCGATCAATACGCTGACAAAAAATGTGGCTATGCGCTTGATCGATACCAATATCCGCATCAACGCTGTTGCCCCGGGTGCAACGGTCACGCCTGCCCACCTTGCCAATAAAGCCGGTGAACAGCCGGGCGGAGCGAAGATGCTGGAATACAGCAAACATTTTGTCTATTTCCCCGGACCGGAATGTGATCCTATGGATCAGGCACATGCCTGCCTTTTCCTTGCGTCGGACATGGGCAGGCATGTCAAAGGTCAGGTCATCCAGGTCTGCAACGGAGCATTTTTATAATCAATCGACCGATTGCAGTCTGCATACATATCGGTGTGATCAGTGATGTGGTCTGCCTGATAACAAGATTGCAAATGATGAGATTCGCTTTATTCTTTTGTCACATATTCATCTGATTTGCAGCTCTTTATATGTCTGCCTTATCATGATTGCCGCGATCAGAAATGTCAGAAAATCGGAAACCGGCATGGAATAAAGGACACCGTCAAGACCGAACCAGACCGGCAGCAGAAGGGCGAAGCCCACACCGAAGACCACCTCACGGATCATGGAGAGAAAAGTTGAGGATGCGGCTTTGCCCATTGCCTGCAGGAAAATGAAACAGGCTTTGTTGATGCAGGCAAAGACGATCATACACAGATAGATGCGGAAAGCTTTGACTGCGAAATCAGTGTAATAAACACTTTCATTGGCCGCTCCGAAAATACTGATAAGCTGACGCGGCATGAATTCAACAATAAGAAAAGCTATTAAACCTACCGTGGCTTCAGAAATCAGAAGCTTGGTAAAGAGTTCTTTCACTCGTGATCTCAATCCGGCTCCCATATTGAATCCCACAATCGGTATGCAGCCCGCTGCCATACCGACAACGATGGAAATGACGATCTGGAAAAATTTCATAACGATCCCTACCACAGCCATGGGAATCTGTGCGTATTGTTCCTGCCCGAAAACGGGATCCAAAGCGCCGTATTTCCGGATCATATTATTGATGGCAGCCATCGCAGCAACCAGAGAGATCTGGGAAAGAAAGCTTGTCATTCCCAGCAGCAGACTCTGTCTGCTGATTACCGGATCCAGGCTGAAATCGCCTGACCTGGGTTTAATGTGCTTCATGTGAAGAATATACCAGACAGCCAGGACCGCAGTCACGATTTGTCCCAGAATCGTAGCAACAGCCGCACCCTTCATACCCCAATTGACTGCGAAAATGAAAACAGGATCCAAAACGATATTGACCAATGCACCCGCAAGCGTGGAAATCATGGCAAATTTTGGATTCCCATCTGCGCGGATAATAGGGTTCAGCGCCTGTCCAAACATATAAAAAGGGATGCCTGCTGATATCCAGAAGAAGTATTCTCTGGAATGACGGAATGTTTCAGCGTTTACTGTTCCGCCGAACATCGTCAAAATCGGTTCTGCAAATACAAGATATATCGCGGTCAGAACCAGACTGCTTACAACTGTCATGACAATAGCATTCCCGACAGATCTTCTCGCATCCTGGGTCTTGTTTTGTCCAAGGCTGATACTGACAAATGCACAGCATCCATCACCGATCATCACTGCAACAGCCAACGCGATGACAGTCAGAGGAAATACAACAGTGTTGGCTGCATTTCCATAAGATCCGAGATAAGGGGCATTCGCGATAAATATTTGATCAACAATATTGTAGAGAGCCCCAACCAGCAATGAAATAATGCAGGGTATCGCATACTTCTTCATCAGTGATCCAACAGGTTCTTCTCCCAAATAGCGGTTCATATCTTGTTCCATTTTTTCATCCCTATATATAAAATAAAAACGTACGGCAGCTGTCACCGTACGCTCTTTATATAAAGAAAACGGCGGCAATCAACCGGACTTACGCTGTTGTGCCGCACGTTGCGTTTGTTATGATACCATATTTTGGCTGATCAATACCTAAAAAAAATGACTTGAATAATCTGTTGGCATAGAAACATTTGAGAATTTTTCTGGTTTCAGCTATTCCAGATCATCCTCAAACAATCCCAGCTTTTCTCTCTGCAGTTTCGTCCCGTGAACAAGAGCCCAGGAAAAAAGGAACATTACCATCCAGACGATAAAGATAATCAGAAATATTTTCATTTTTTCCTCCCGGAGATTAATATACAAATTCTTCAGGAGTTGTAATTTTCCCGATCAGGAGATACCTGCTGTTTTTGACATCATAGGTGCAGAGCGTCAGCACAATGAAGCGGTCATCCGCATCATATTCAGTGTCTGACTTGAAAGTTGATACCGCTTTCCAGTTATCGATCTGTCTCAAAAAAGCCTCGTCTGATTCGTAATCAAAGGTAAAATCCCAGTATTCGACATTCTGAAATACACCCGCAACCGGAATTAACCTGTAACTGACATCCGGGGTGAACAAATCAATATACGGATGCTCGTCATAAAATTTCTGGCTTTTATAGTTATGGATATCCGTGAACATGGAGCCGTCTCCCATATAATGACCGTAAATCACAGTCATCCGGTCTGAAAAGTCACCATTGTTCCGGAAGTCCATGAATGGGGTCCCCACTTTGTTCCATTCTCCGTTTACAGCACGGCTGAGATAGTAATCATTGTCTTTGCTCTGCATGACAGGATAATCCACTCTTGTTCCTTCCAGTTGGATCCAGCCCCTGATGTCCGGGGATATCTCAGCTAAACGGTCAAAATCAACAGGGCTCCTTTTCCTTTTTTCAGACAGAGTTGATTCTTCGGTTTCAGGAGTGATCGTATTTTCTGTTATGTCAGAAATTGCTGTTGGGGTAGATACTGTCTGTGTTGTGGCATAGGCTATCTCTGATATCTCCTCATATATTCCTTCTCCTGCCTTATATTCATTCAGCGCTGTAAATAGTTTTTTCCCTGCGATTGCCGCGCCGACTGCAGAAAAAATCAGAATGATCAAAAGTGCTGTCTTTTTGCCCATATATGCATCCTTTTTGTGGTAATTTGCTAAAATATTACAAAGTACCGTTCAAAAACCCTGCTCTGCCATATAGTAAGAACATGGCGGAGGAAAAATGAACGAAAACGCGTTGTACATAAATCTTGGACAGATTCCCGGCGGAGTAAAGCTGGTTGAAAACTATTCCAGCCGGTTTGTCAGCTGTATTCAGCAGGACTGTATGCAGGAATCAATGATGATCCTTCAGGGTTTAGCAGGGATGATCGGGGAGATCAACCGGAATCTGATATGGAATCCTCTCTACCGGCTCTTCTGATGCAATATAAAATCGATGAAGCGTTACATGTGGATGCTTGCAGATACCAGTGACGGATCCCGTCTTTTTGACCGCGCACATGGAGAGTACCTGGATACATCCATGATCGAAGGTTCATTTCCGATACAGACACCCTTTTCTTTTTCGGTTACCACGGAACCTGCTGACAGTATGAATCCTTCTCTCACTGTCCATGATAATGTATTCAAATATGCAAAGTCAGAAAATACAGGGGAATTGGATCCTGCATCAGTTACAGCGGCGTCTTTTGCGGAGGTACTGTATAGAGAATTGTATTTTCCTGCCTTGAAGCTGCTGGCTGGAGAGGAGAACACACCGGCCATCAGGGCATTCATTGAAAAATCAATTGAAGAACGATTTCTTCCACTGGCATAATTGTGTATGCTTGTTATAACGGAGCAAAAAATGAAACAAAGCTTTACACAACAGACACCTATATCCTTTTCGCTGAACAGGCGGATACATAGTGTATCGTCCTGGAAGGAACTTGTTCACGAACTGATAGAAGATTTAATCACGGCACCTGACTGGGATGAATCGAAAATAACAGACATTACTATTCCCGGATCCGACAGGAAAATCATTTACAGAAATAACTGTCCTGGAGAGTATATTAGACTCTCCAACGGTCTTCTACTCTCCTGGGATTATGCGGAACAGGAATATGCTGCTGCATGCCGGTTTATCTGTATCGCTTATCTGATTACGCCATGTGAAATGAGCATTGTGTATTCCGAATCTTCTGCCGCAGCGGTTCCGGATCAGGAATCCACAGCGGAACCATTGTCTGAAGCACAACCACAGGATGAATCCGAGCTGTCAGTTGAGGTCGATACGACCACCGAAGCGGCGGTAAATAACTCATTTACAGGTTTTGAAAAGAACCTCCAAAACGATTTTCAGATTGAGCCTGTTCACAACAGCTATAACCACATCAGCAGCACTGAGGAACAATGGCTGAAACTCATGCTGGAAAATGAAACAGAAAAAAAACCTTCTGACCGGATCCAGATGACTGCGTACAATGAAGATCACGAGGTAACGACAGAGCTGCCGGACTGGGATTATATTCTGGATCATCTGCAAAACGACCGGCAGGCGTATAATGCGGCGAAACTGATGAAGAAGGCAGGAATCAAGGCTCCGGTAATGAACTTCCGCGGAATCAAGGAACACAATAAAGTCGGAGGAGAAGCCCTCTTTGTCTGGATGGATGAAGGCATTGCCTATCTTCATGGACGTCAGAAATACAGCAGGGGATATTTTTATGAACGCGGCTTTACGGACGTGATCATGGATGATCCCCGCGAATTGCTGGAATGCTTCCGGAACAGGGAGGACAGCCATGAATAAGATATACGTTCGCGCCAGTTTTATGGATGCTTATAATGGTCTTCCGGAAATGTTCCACGGCAATATCCGTGACGCGCTGATCGAATTCCACAGTTCAAAGCTGATGAAAAGCAGGCGACCGGAGAAACTTCCCGCTTATGCTGATATGTATTCGCTGCGTGTTGACCGCCGGTACCGCATCCTGATGAGCAAGATAGCCGGAGCTGCATATGTACTGCTGCTGGTAGGCCCGCATGATGTTACCTATGACTGGGCGGAGAAGAACAAAAAATCCGTCTCGTCCATGAGTACAGATCCCTCCGACTATATTCTCCTGGAAGATGCCATGCCTGAATGGTTTGTATCAAATGAGCCGGAGAACGATAGTGACTCAGAGCAGTTACCGGTTCAGGAAACAGAAGGGAAAAAACTGTTTGGAAAAATCAGAGACCGCAAGCTGCTGAAAGGACTTTCCGGACCAGAGGAACTGGAAATTGTCCGTTCCTGGTATTCTGTGGAGGATTTTGAGGCACAAAAAGATACGCTTTCTCCCAGCAGCGTTGTTTTTCTCCGTTTTCTCATTGATGGCATGTCAGTGGAAGAAGCTCTTCACGAAATGAATCTGAGAAAGCAGAATCATGAGGAACATCAAGCTTTCGAGAGAGAAATGGAGAATATCCGGAAAACCTTCCGAAACACATACAATAACAGCAATTTCCCTCATATTTCCGGAGACAACGGCAAATACTGCCTTCTGGCGGGCACCTTTGGTTCAGGAAAGACTGCTGAACTGATCGGATCGATCAATCACGCCGATGAATATATTTCCAAACGGGACCGCATCCTGTTCCTCGTTTCAAATCCGGATTACCTTTCCGATATGAGATCTTATCTTCAAATCGTGGGGGATCCAAACCAAATGAAGCGGGTGGATGTTCTGGATTACACCGGGCTCATGAAGCACCTGATGGATGACTGCGGTAAACGCTGGGGATATGATTTCAGAGTCGCTGAGATCAATGACGATGATGATCTTCTGGATATGTTCTTTGAGGCTGTGGATTCGGTTGATGACCTGGATCTAGGAGCATGGGACCTTATGCATGACTGGGAGTATGTAGCGGAAAACTACGGAGTCTTCACACAAGAGGAATATATGACAACGCCCCGGCTGGAATGTGAAAACATCACCTGGGAGCAGCAGGAAAAGGTCTGGGAAGTTTTTGAAGAATTCATCAGGCGCATGGAAGAAGAAAAGTTTTATACCGTTGGATATGCCATTTCCAAACTGATGGGGCCAATCAAACGGAAAAACTACAAGCCTTACGGTCTGATCCTTGCCGATGACGTGCAGTTTCTGAATTATCTGAAGGTCGACTTCCTCACACTTCTTCAGAAATCCCCTCTAAGCGCGTATTCGATCGATATCGGTCAGGAACAGTATGTTCACTGCATGCGGGACCTGACGAATCCCAAATGTATTGAGGGAAACATCTTCTATGGCATCAAAAACCTGCGTCTGGACTCTGAAAAAAAGAAACTGGCTTGTCCCCAGGTTCCCACTTCGATGACAAAACTGCAGACGAATCTGAAGGGAATCGAGCTTATACAGGTCGACAGCTGTGATCCGGAAGACAGCAATGAGTTTGAAGCCAAATTGTGTGAACTGGTCCGGAGCCTGCCTGATCCGAAGAACAATGTGATCGTGGCCATTGACGATGAGGATGCGGAAACATACTGCGAAATACTGAAAAGAAACGGTATCAGCAGCGTTATTGTCGATGATTCTCAGTCGTATTTTGATTATCTGCTGGATAACGGCATCCGCATCTGCACTTTTCTCCGTCTGGGGTGTCTTGTTTTTGAAAATGTGATCATTCCCGATACCTATGAAGAATTGCTGGATCCGAATATCGATGCCGGCATGGAAATCCCTGACAGATACTGGTATTTTGACTGGGTGGAACGTCTCTCTTATAAGATGATGCTCTTTGGACACGCGGTGGCTGCATCCAGAAAAACAACTTATCTTTTTGAACCGCAGGATGATGCAAGTCTGCTTCAACTCTACCAGGGAAATGTACACTAAATACATGGAGGAATAAACCATGGATGAGAGATTTACATTTTCCGAGAAACAGCTTTCCAGACTAAGGATGGAATACGCTCAGCTGGATGACAATGAATTCGATACTTTTGTCAAACAGGCGGAGCGTCTGGAACTAGATCCATTCTCCCGGCAGATCTACGCGGTAAAGAAGGAGGAAGCCCGGATGCAGGTACTGTGTACGATCGACGGGCTGCGCATTGTGGCGGAACGTTCCAGCAAATATGCCGGACAGACTCCGGCCATGTGGTGCGGAAATGACGGTGTCTGGAAGGATGTCTGGCTTGAAAAGATTCCACCGGCAGCCTGTAAAATCGGTGTTATGCGCAGCGATTTTGCTCAGCCGCTGTATGCGGTAGCCCGTTTCGATTCCTATAACCAGGGGACTTCTTACTGGACCAGTATGCCGGACATAATGATCTCCAAATGTGCGGAAGCCCTTGCTCTGCGCCGTGCGTTTCCCGCGCGTCTTTCCGGATGCTATTCCGACGCGGAGATCAACACGGATAAGCAGGTACGGATGGAGACCATTCAGAAGCCTGTTGAGGAAAAGGCATTTCTTGCTGAATTCATCGCAGATCCGGAAGCACTGAAACGGATCGATCTGGCGGAAGCACTGAAGGAGCGGGATTCTGAGGGAGAGCTTTACACCGACAAAAGTACGGAAACGCTTCTGAAGATCCGGAAACGACTGAACCGGTTATTGAAGGAAGAACAGCTGCCGGAGGAAAAAGCTGCTGTTCTGCAGCGGAAGATTGACGCAATCAATGCCATTCTTTATGAGAAACAGATGGCAGGAGCCGAAGAAACGAAATAAAACGATCAGACAAGGGGACTTTTTGTCCCCTTGTCTGTATATCAGAACTTTTGCAGTTTTGTTGATTTTCAATCATGTTTCCACCTGAATTACTCGGAAACGACGATATTGCCATGGAAAAATGGTAAATATGGTGAAGTTGCGGACGATTTCACATTTTATTATATGCGTGGTGAGTGTCTTTTTACTCGTGATTTCACCAAGATTATTCTACAAACTTTCTTCCCGTAAGAAGGCATAATTTTGTAACTGACACAGGGGTTTTGTAACCGGACACAGTGTTTGAGCAGACAATGAACATGACTGAATAAATAACGAAACAGGACCGGCGTTTAGCCGATCCTGTCAGTGGTAATAGTTATTGTTCGGAATAGTTTATGAAAGTCCGAGGGACTTGTACACTTAAATTACTCATAAACAACCATATTGATATGTAAAAATGGTAAATATGGTGAAGCTGTAGACGGTTTCATATTGTATTACCGGTAAAGAAATTATGGCTTTATCCGGCGTCCTGAAGCTGCTCTTCGGTGATATCCAATTTAGCGTAGATGCCGTCCAGCAGTTCCATCTGCCCCATCAGATTGTCGTATCTTGGAGTGTTCGCCCCGTTTCTGGCGAGTTCCTCTCCCATTTCCTGTTCGAGTTCGTATCTGATCTCTTTCAGCTTTTTGATTTCCTCGTTTGTCACTTTACGCTCCTCAGGTCATTCTCATTCAGTTTATTGCCATTTACTTCAGTTTTTGCCGTTTTTTGCCAATTTTACGAGTAAAAAACCCGTTTACATGTAAACTATGTCAATAAAAAGACATTTTTTATGGGAAAGTCAACAGGTTTTGTAACCGCTGTCAGTTACAAAACTTGTATTTTTATTTATGCATTTTTCTTCTTGCCATTTTGTTGATTATCCTGCATCCCTTATCTGTTCTTCGGTGATGCCCAGCAATGAGAAGATTCCGTCCAGCAGTTCTTCTTGGGCCAATAGAATTTCAAATTTGGGAGTATTGGCTCCGTTCCTGTACAGCTCTTGTAAAGCCGTCCGCGGATACCTTTTCTCTCTGTTCGGATCGGGTTCATGACACGGACCGCATCAACAAACCAGGAGAATGTCGGCTTCCAGTAAATCGACATCGCTACGCCTTTCAGCGCTTCGTATGTCGGGATTTGATAAGTGTATTTTTCGCCGCCGACACGAGTGATCGGGTCCGAGAACAGAGCATATTCTCCGTAAACTTCAAACTCGATCGTCGGAAATTTTGTCTTTTCAGGTATGTTTTCCATTATTTTCACCTCCTGCAGAATATGATATATCGCTGCGAGCAAATTGAAACAGACTTGGATTTTGACGAAAAAAACACCGCCTGCTGAATGCAAACGGTGAAAACGGCATATTATCAGTTTTTTCGTTTAGGGAAACGCTGATTAAACCGTCTATGCGGTAGGAAATATTACCAATCCACAGCATCTTCAACAGCATACCCTATATCTCAAAATTTTTGATTTCGGGCATGACTCTATAATACGAGGGAATAGGAAAAAGGGAATAGGAAATGTTATAATCACAACATTGGAGGAAAATAAAATGAAGCGATTATTTTTATTCGTATTATTAATTTGTTTGTGTCTGAGAACATTTACCGCGATTTTCGCGGAAGGCGATGCTCCCATCAGGATCACGACCTATTACAGCGATAATCCCACCTTACCCTTCCGGGATGATTGGCGTGCACTTACCTATATCCGGGAAAAATATAACGTTGACCTCGTTATTGAGCCCATACCGCTGGCCGATTACTCCACCAAGGTAACAAATATGCTGGTCACCCAGGGCGACGATGCCCCGGATTTTGTACTGGGTGCAGGTATCAACGGCGCCAATGCTTCTCTGGCACTCAATGGAGCATTCTACGCGGTTTCCGACCATCCGGAATGGACGCCGAATTTCAACGCCCGTGTGGCTGAATATGGCATTGAGTCACAGGTAGAGATGGGTAAATTGTCTGACGGAAAGCTGTATTCCCTGCCGGCTATGTATGATACTCCCGCTTATGACGGCGGGCTGATTCTCCGTCAGGATTACCTTGAGAAAAAAGGTTTTGACGCCCCTCAGACATTTGATGACCTCTATGAGATCCTCAGGGCTTATAAGGAAGATTACCCCGAATCCTATCCTCTGACCACCATTATCGATATCGGTTATATCGAACGGATGACGATGCCCTCCTGGGGGCTCAGCCTAGGCCTTTATAACTCCACCAGCACCAATGTATTAAGCTGGGATTATGAGAATACGATGTATTATGCCGGCGCTGTCAGCGATCAATACAAGAACTACATCACTTTCTTACACAAGCTGTATGAAGAAGGCCTGCTTGATCCGGAGATGACCCAGGATGACGCATCCACGACCCGCAAGCTGGCTTCCGGCATATCCATGGCAACCTATGGATTCTATGATCAGATCAACGGCTGGGAAAATGCCAGCGAAATTGAAGGTTTTGATCTGAACCTGTATCCGCCCCTCACAGGCCCCGCAGGAGCACATCATATGCCCAGATCCTCTACCTTTGACGGTATTGTATTTCCTGTGAAAACCACCCAACGTGCTGATTTTGAGCAGGTCGTGCGCAAAGTTGACGAGATTTTCTTTTCGGAAGAGGCGATACTGATCTGGGCCTTAGGGATCGAAGGGGAAACCTACACCATGGATGGCGATAAGATCATATTCAGCGATGATATTCTCAATGCTCCGGAAGGTGCCTATAAATACATGCAGACCGCTTACGGCTGCGGCACTCCCATTGAGCGTGTCTTCATAAATGCTCTTGATATGGCCAAATACGACGAGAATTATGCTGAGATCAATGCCAAAGTCAGCGCCATGGATCACGCAATTCAATATACGGTCTCCGCTCCGAGTTTCGATGATTTGACCGCTGAGGATGCTTCACTGATGCAGGCGGCTTTGCTTGACGCTTATACCGTCTGGAATGACGCTTTCATACGCGGAACCAAAGACATTGAGGATGATTGGGATGAATATGTGAAGGACATGCAGGACAAGGGCATTGATGAATTTCTGGCCCTTTACAACAAGTATAATAAATATCAGTGATCTGTTTTCCGGGGCACGGTATGCAGCTGTGCCCTTTTCTCTCAGAACAGCTTTTCAGGAACAAACCACAAGAGCCGAATAAATGCAAAAATCAAAGGGATACCGTTCGTCTTTCCGTAAGTACATGGGGCGCTATTGGCAGCTTTATGCCATGATGCTGGTGCCCTTTTGCTTCCTGCTGGTTTTTAAATATGGCCCCATGCTGGGGAACATCCTTGCTTTTCGCCGTTTCAAGCCTTTGACCGGTCCTTACGGTGTCAGCTGGGCCGAACCGCCGCTGCGGTATTTCAAACAATTTTTGGGACAAAAACAGTTTTGGACAGCCTTTCGCAACACACTTATCATCAGCATCGAAAATCTGGCAGTCAACTTTCCGATCCCTGTTATCTTTGCCATACTGCTTAATGAGGTGAGAAGCGTGCATGTAAGGCGCTTCATCCAGACCGTCAGCTATATGCCCCGCTTTATCTCTACGGTCGTCGTTATCTCCATACTCAGCGAGCTTTTGTCGCCCTCTACGGGTTTGCTCAACCGGCTGCTGAGCACCGTATTCGGCATACCCAGAATCTATTATCTCAACGAACCCGTATACTTCCGCCTGCTCTATATTCTCACAGACATGTGGCAATTTACCGGATGGACGGCAATCGTCTACCTTGCCGCCATTACCGCTATAAGCACTGAATTGTTCGAGGCTGCCCGTATCGACGGCGCGAGCCGCTTCCAGCAGATCATTTACATCACGATTCCGTCCATCATGCCAACCATTATGACGATGCTTATCCTGAGCGTAGGAAACCTCCTGGTCCTGGGATATGAAAAAGTGCTCCTCATGCAAACACCGACCAACATGGCGGTTTCGGACATCATTGATACGTATGTCTATCGCCTTTCGTTGGGCGCGACTTCCCCGCAATATTCTCTGGCGGCTGCCATCGGTCTGTTCAACGGTTTGATCGGTCTGATATTGGTTTCAGGCGCCAACTTCCTTGCAAAAAAAATTACCGGCAGCAGCATCTATTGAGAGAAGGGCTGAAGAATGAAAAGATCGGAAAACAAAAACAAGATCAGAGAGCGAAAATCCATACTCAGTTTCATAACCATTCCGGTTATGGTCGTTGTCACGCTTGTCTGTATAATTCCTTTCCTGTACATCATTGCGATGTCCTTCTCTTCTCCCGCTGCTATCATAAACAATCGCGTATCACTGTGGCCGGTAAATTTCAACTTTGATGCCTATCGCAGTGTGTTCAGCTATCCAAATTTTTTCAGGGCTTATGGTTATACCCTGATTTTTACCATCGGAGGCACCCTGATATCTCTCGCCATGATGGTGCTCTTTGCCTATCCGCTCAGCAAAGAACAGCTCAAGGGGCGGAAATTCATCATGAAAATGGTCGTCTTCTCCATGTTCTTCTCGGGTGGTTTGATTCCCAATTACCTGCTGGTTTCCAATCTCCATCTGACGGGGTCCATCTGGGCCATATTGCTCCCTTTTTCCATCAATCAGTTCTGTCTCATCATCCTCATCAACTTCTTCAAATCGATCCCGGCGGAAATTGAAGAAGCCGCCATTATTGACGGCCTCGGTTACTTCGGGATCCTGACACGGATCGTCCTGCCTTTGTCCGGGCCTGCATTGGCCACTGTCGGTCTTTATACCGCCGTTTTCTTCTGGAACAGCTGGTTTTATCCGCTGATTTACCTAAACAGCAGTCAATATCCTGTCATGCTGCTTTTGCGCAACATCGTTAACGGAAGCACACTTGCCGTGGAAACCGGTGGAAGCGGTGCGCAGTTCGCTCTGTCAATCTCAGTCAAATCCGCAGTCATCATCGTCTCATCACTTCCGCTTATCGTTCTCTATCCGTTTCTCCAGAAGTACTTTGTCAAAGGGATGACTGTCGGCGCAGTAAAAGAATAATTTCGATATTGTATTTAAGAAAACAATGATTATTTCAGATTGAGTCAAAGAAACCTGTTCTGTTGACTCATTTATTATGAAGCAGGTGTTGATCAGCGTATCCTTAGCTAAAAATTCCGTCCGGTGGTGCTTCGTCGATAACGCCAACATATTCGTCGTAAAAACGTGCGTCCAGTACGGCAATTCTGTAGTCAAGCAGATCAGAATGTCATATCTGGGAGTATTCGCCCCATTCCTGGCAAGTTCCTCGCCTATTCCCTGTTCGAGTTCGTATCTGATCTCTTTCAGCTTTTTGATTTCCTCGTTTGTCACTTTACGCTCCTCAGGTCATTCTCATTCAGTTTATTGTCGAATATGCTTACTCCGATCGGTTCGATCATGTAGTCTTCCACCACTGATGTTGGGAAAAGGACCATGTTTCCCATGTTTATGGTTGCTATAAGCCACCGGGTCATTTTTCCTGTACCAAGTATAAATATTTATCGTCAAATAGGACTGCTTGTGTTTCATTGGATATAAACATTACGTTCTGAATACTGTCAACGAAAATCTCACAACCTCTGTCTTGCTTCTTTGCGAACTCTTCTACAAGTGCATTAATCTTATTCTCTTTTCCTTGCAATATCTGTTCTCCGCTGTCAATAAGCCATTCGTCTACAGGTCCTTTGCTGAGTAATGCAGTTGAGCCGATCAGATTTCCCAGAAATTTTCCCGCTTTACCGACAGCGCCCTGAACTTTCATTTGAACCGAATCTCCAGAAACCCTGGTGAAATAATCACAGCATTTTTCAACCTGTTCAATATGTAGTGTTGTCACTGAAAACTAGAACATATCTGTTTTGATATTTCAATTATAACAGTCAAACTCCGTTCAAATATTATCTGACATCATAAAATAGATATACAAGTCTATTATGTGGACTGCATCAGGTCGACTTTTCCTTGTATCTCCTATATAGTATATGGGGAAATTTTAAGAAAGCATGGAACGGATCAATCAAAATGAAATACTCTCTTCAGAATAAAAAGGGTTATTATCACGCCGTTGTCTCATATAAAGATGAAAACGGTAAACACCGCCAGAAATCAATTTCGACAAGGATACCGGCACAAAAAGGGAACAAGCGCCGCGCAGAAAAGGCTGCGGATGAATTGGTCTCATCCTGGCTGGCGCAGCAGGAACAGATTGAGAATGAAAAAAAGGATCTCTCGATTCCTAAAGCAGTCGAAATGTTCAATGAATCAAAGAAGAAATCTGTTCAGAATACAACATATGCAGGCTATGTAAGACTGGGAAATAAAATCACAAAATACTTTGGATCGGTCAATATATCGAAAATTGACCGGAATTATATCGGCAGATTTCTTACCTCGATACGTGAAAAAGGATCCGGGGAAAATACGGTCAGACATTACTGCGTCTATTTGAACAGTATGTTTCAATTTCTCCAAAATGAAGGATATTCACTCTCTTCTAATGGATTCCATATCAAGCCGCCCTCAGTACCAAAATATACTGGAGCATCCTATTTTACTACCGAGGAAGTCCGGACTTTACTGGCAGCAGCAGATGCATCAAAAATCCGAATACCGGTTTATATAGCAATATATTTAGGGCTCAGAAGATCAGAATTATGCGGTTTGTGTTGGGATAAGGTTGATCTGCAAAGCCGAACCATACGGATATGCAGGAAAACCGTTCAATATTGTGATGCGAATGGGAAGGAAACAACAGAAATGTCGGAAAAAATGAAGACCATTTATTCAGATCGGACGCTTCCTATCCCGGATTCCCTATACAATATTCTGTTCAGTGTTGAAAACAAAACAGGCCCTGTATGCAGACATGAAGATGGCAGGGCGATGGCGCCTCAATATATTTCTGCTGCATTTTCCAAGCTTCTGAAAAAGGCTGGGCTTCGGAAAATTCGTTTTCATGACCTCAGGCATTCCTGCGCATCTTTGCTTCTTTCTTCAGGTGCGGGTATGAAAGAAGTCCAGGTGATCCTGGGGCATGGTTCATATGCTACTACCGCAGATATTTATTCTCACATCGATCTAACAGGGAAAACGCGTGCGATCGCAGGACTTAACCGCATCATTGAGGCTTCAGACTGATGATTAAAGCACCGTTTTTTGCACTTCAGGATGGCACCAGAAGATTAGTTGGATTTTTCCTCGTAAATTTTCCGCTTTTCCGAAAAGGACAACGGATACGTAATCCGTTGTCCTTTTGGGAATGAAACTGCATCAGAGCAAAAAGGTTTCAATAGTTTTTTAGGTAATTAAGCAAGTTGGGTTCAAATGTTGTGTGTTTTTCTATAATGATTCCCAATAAAGAGGAAATGGATCATGAAAAAAGATAAACCAGCAAATGACGTGAGAACCTGGGGCGAAAAGATCGCAGCTTATCGGAGACAGTCAAAAATGACCCAAATGGAATTATCGCTGAGGACGGGAATAACTAGAGATCAGATCAGCCGGCTTGAAAGAGGAAAAAGTCAGCCAAAGCTTGAAACCATTATTCTGATCGAAAAAGCGCTGAATATTCCCGGCTGGTCGTTTATTGAGGAAAGTATTCGGGAAGCAGCACAATATAAAGGCCAGCAAAATGAGGAAAAGTCCAAAATAATAACTCATATCATGAATGAACTCTCAAGACGGAATCTGACAGTGGATGAACTGCAGATCATTGAAAAAGCCATTCTCTGTATGGCAGATTCAATTCACCATGTGTAGATTCGCATATTCTGTGCATTTTGAATAAAGGAGTAAAAATGAAATACGAATTAATGCATCGGACAATTTCTACTGCTGTTCTTGAAATTGACGATCACTATGGTTATGTCTCAAAAATTGAGAATATTTCGGAACCAGACCATATGCCTATCGGGGTTATTGATGAAAAAGAAAGAAGTAACTGTGAGTCATTGAACGAATGGTGGAAGGATCGTTCAATTCCTATCTATCGTCCTCGGGTAATAAAAATGCTAGTTTCCTTTGATGTTTTGGCTCCTTACCCTGAACGAGGCGTTTGTACGGAAAAACTGGCTTCCGGCATAACCCATATAATTCCGGACGAGGAAATAATCGGATTTCTGAACCGTTATACCGAAGAACTGAAAAAGGTTTCTCCGGAAGACTGTACCTGGTGTATACGTTATTCACGGCATGGAGTCCCGCACCCCATGAAATTTGGTCCAATAACAGAAGAGAACCACAATGAGGCATATAAATTTGCGCTCGCCCCTTATGGACGGTTGAAAGAGGATCTTGTAAAAGTCTGCGAAGCCTGCAAAATTCCAAAGATCACACTGTCGATTGCTCAAAACACTTACATTTATAAGCGGCTCTTGTCTTCAAATGATCCGGAATCTGTGGAAATACTGGCAGATGATCTTCTATTGAAAGATCCTGCTCCATTAAAACAATGTAAAAAACTCATTAGCTCGTAACAATTATGGGAAAAAATCACTTATGAATAATAAAAATACTCTTTTTGATGATCTTCAGGATGGATTGAATCAGGCTATCGATTATGCAAATGGAGTAGGCTCCGCCCGCGTTTTTACAAGGATAATTGATTCTGCAAAAGATAGTGATAAAGATCAACGACGGAAAAAACAATTCAGTCCGAGTAAGAATAATCTCAGGCTGAATAATTATATGCTTCGTTTGTTGCGGACGGGTTTTTTCTTATATTATTTCAAATTGGTTTAAAATCTTTCTAGTAATTTGTTCCGGTAATCCGGCACTTTCCGCAAATTGATCCCATTTGGACAAACTTGTTCGAACATCGGTAATAATATTGTCAATTTCAGCTTTTCGAAGTCCCATTATATGTCCTGAGGTCAATAGATCCTGCATTTCTATTGCTGATTGTTTTCCATTAATCGTCATTTGGTGGGCACCAGTCCACGTTCCGCCGGGGTTATATGCATAGGTCATATCATACGCAGGTGATAATGACCACTTTCCTGTCCGATCCATCAGAAAAGAAATGTTTTTTACATGATCATCCTGATTTCTTGCAAAAACATTGAAAACCATCCGT
>CADATZ010000050.1 GCA_902791025.1 uncultured Chloroflexota bacterium
GTGATCGCTGCGGTCAGAGTGGTTTTACCGTGGTCAATGTGACCCATTGTACCCACATTCAAATGGGGTTTGCTTCGGTCAAAATGTTGTTTTGCCATTTTTACTCCCTAAAATTTTTATATAAATAAACCTGTAGAATACGGGCAAAAAGAGCCCTAAATCGGATTCGAACCGATGACCTCACCCTTACCAAGGGTGCGCTCTACCAACTGAGCTATTAGGGCTTGAAGAACTTATTGCCTAACGCTGATTTTCAATATGAGAGCTGGCTTTCACCAGCTTCTCACTCGAAAAATCAGTGGTGAGTGAAGGATTCGAACCTCCGAAAGCTTCTGCTATCTGATTTACAGTCAGACCCCGTTGGCCACTTGGGTAACTCACCATTATTGAACTGTTGTCAGTTCGTTAGCATCTTTGATTTTTATCAAGGACACTAATCAACTTACAACTGAGCCGACAATCGGGCTCGAACCGATGACCTGCCGCTTACAAGGCGGCCGCTCTGCCAACTGAGCTATGTCGGCGCAATGGATTTTTCCATTCGCGCACATCATTATAACAGGGGCGTCTTTTTTGTCAAGGAATTTTTTTATTTTTATGACGCTGACTTCTTTTTTGCTCGTCATGACCCTGCTACAAGCAAACATTATACTACAATGAGCTTTTTCAAAATATAAAATATGACAATGGGTTATAATAAAGGAGCAAGGGTCAGTACCTTAGGCCCAGCAGGCAGTTGTTAGCTTACGCAGGAAATCTGTTTTTTCTTATTATAAAATTTTAAACTGGAACAGTAAATGGGATATACGGCGATAGATAAATTACAGAAAAATAATTTTGATACCTTCGGGATCGATCTCGGGCCGAAACAACCGGAGGCACATTATCCGGCTGATGGATATGATCTGAAATCCGCGGCGCTGCGGTTTCTGCATGAACGCTGTGAGGACCTGCTCTTTGACAGTGAAATCGCAGACAAAGAGGCAGCGGAAAACACTTTTTACGGGAAAAGCCTGATGGCCGGACAGATCCCCTATAATATGCAGATGGATATCAACCGCCTGTGTCTGGAAAGGGAACTGGAGGATTTTATCGATTCCGGCAACGCTGATGACGCATATACCGTTTATTACTGCTTTTTTGAGATCTTTTTTGCCGGCCGCTTCGGAAGATCAAAAAACATGATACAGCTGCTTTCGGAATTTGAATCGAACGCCAGTGCTCTCCTGATGAAACACCGCGATCATTACGCTCATTCGGTGTATGTATTTGTTCTCGGAATGGCGATTTATGAGACAAACGAACATTTCCGGAAGGCTTACAAGTCCTTTTATCACTTCGACACCGATGAAAACAATACAACCGAAGACCGAAAAGCGGCACACCATTTTCTCACATACTGGGGAATGACAGCCCTGTTTCATGACATCGGGTACCCCTTCGAAATTCCTTTCGAGCAGGTCCTTGCCTACTTTGAAGTAGCAGGACAGAAACGGGGTGAAAACAACCCGTACTTTGCTTACCGGAATATGGCTCCGGTACTGAACTTCAGCGCAGAAGAACAGAGCACATTCAGGAAGCTCTATCACAAAGATTTTTCAAATATAGAAGAGCTGTTTGCCTATGTGCTGACCGACATCCTCGGCGCGGAATACGGTTTTTCGGAAGGACATATTTATGAAGTCCTGCACGGCAAACCGACCTCACCGGAGAAATTTGCCTATCATATCGACCATGCTTACTTCAGCGCTGTCCGTCTTTACCGGGAAATGGCCGGTACAACGATCGGGCTTTCCGCCTTCAAAAAGGAGCATCTGGACTCTCTGACAGCGATCCTGCTGCACAACAGTCTGTACAAAATGGCCATCGCTTTTTATAATAGCAAGGATCCCGCAGTCCGCAAACAGCCGCTCCGTATGGAAACCTTCCCTCTGGCTTTTCTGCTGTTCCTGTGTGATGAGCTGCAATGCTGGGACCGCACCGCCTATGGGCGCAACTCCCGTCTGGAAATGCACCCGCATTCCGTTGAGATGGATTTCAGCGGCAACTCCCTCCACGCTGTTTATTATTATGACAGGGAAGAGCAGGAAAAAATCGACAGCTTTAAAATCCAATACCGGGAATGGGAACAAAACGGCGAAGCAGGGAATCCACCCCGGCTCAAGGAATACAGCGACATGTCTGAAAAGGAAGCGCGCTTCAGGACCGACATTGAAGCCATTGTCGACACCTCTGAGATCCCGCTTACTGTCACAGCCGGAGTAAAAGCCGCTGACCGCAGCAGCAAACGGGTCTACCTTTCCTCCAGCAGCTTCCTGCATTTGTACGATTTTGCCGTCGCTTTGAATGGTCGTTACGCTTACAACGGCACAGAATCCGCGATCCCGGCTGAAAAGCTCGAAAAGGAGTTTGAAGCACTTTCCCTGGAATATCAACTTTCCAACATCAACCAGGCAAAGAGTTTTTCAAAATATCTGAATGCCCTGCACTGCTTTTACACAGACAAACCGGTCAATTATGACATGCTCAGCGCTTTTACCCCGGAACAGGTGGACATTATTGCCCCGATGGAGCATGAACGCTGGGTCCGTGAAAAAATCGCCATGGGCTGGAAATATGGGACAGAATACCGGACCCTTCCGCTGGAAAAAGTTCCCTTCGCCGCCGGAAAGGACGAAAAGAATATACGCAAAATGCTGCGGGAGCTCTTTCGCCTGCATGAACTGGCTCTGGACGGAGAACCGACTTCAGAAGAGATCCGTGAACACTATCAAAGCCTGGTAGAGCCGGAAAAGGAAAAAGACTACCAGCCTTTCAACAGCATGCTGAAGCTCATCAAAAAATTTGACGGACTGCGCATCTACCAACTGCCGGAATAGGAATTTATGCATCAGGTTTTCATCAGTTATTCTCATAAAGACGAAAAGATCCGCGAAGCTGTCTGCAAAAAACTGGAAGCAGAGGGAATAAAATGCTGGTACGCTCCCCGGGATATCCAACCGGGTGAAGAATGGGCAGATACGATCACAAAAGCGCTGCAGCAGTGCAAAGTGATGGTCCTGATTTTTACAGATAATTCCAATACCTCTAATCAGGTCCTCCGCGAGGTAGGACTGGCTGTTGATTTTAAAAAGGCCATCATCCCGTTCAAATGCGATGATTCCATTCCATCCAGCAGCATGCAGTATTACCTTTCCACGCTGCATTGGCTGAACGCTCCGGACGACCCGCAGTCCGCGCTGCCAGAATTAACTGACCTGACAAAAAGGGCTTTGTCCACAGCAGAAAACATCACCCCCAAGGCACTCCCTGAGAAAAAGAAGGCATTCCCCGTGAAATTGTTTATTGGCATCATTGCCGCGCTCCTTCTGCTCAATGCCGCCATATATGCCTTCCTTTACTCCCGTGGATATGTCAAAAAACCCGGCACACAGAAGGAAATTCCCTATTCTGAAGAAATGACCGATCTGATTAAACAGGGTGTTGTCGCTGCTACAGGGGAAGATATGCAATCCATTGACCTATCCAAAGTGCTCAAATGGGTAGTCTGCAATAATAAGCTCTATTATTTCATCCCCGATTTCGATTCTCCGGACGCAGATGATTACCTATACGCGCTATTAGAAGACAATACCATCGCGATCAATGGTTATAGCGGAACCGGGAAAACCGACATCATCATACCGGAAATTATCGATGGGCTGCCAGTCACTTCCATTGGTGATTATTGTTTTGAAAACAACACAGAAATCGAAAAGGTGACCTTCGCGGACACGGTTGATTATGTCGGACAAAACGCTTTTTCAGGCTGCTCAAACCTGCGGGAAATCGTTTTTTCCGACAATATGTCGGAAATTCGCGCAGCTGCTTTTTTCGAAAGCGGTCTGGAACAGGTGATCCTGCCGCCTTCGATTGAAGTAATCGACGAAGACCTATTTTACGGCTGTCCGCAGCTTACCTCTGTGTTCCTGCCTGAAAAAGTCACGCTGATTCCCTTTGGAGCCTTTCAGAACACACCGAAATTGGAATCAGTCACCATCACCGCTAAAAAATCCTTTATTGACATAGATGCCTTTGACAGCGAAAGCGGCGTAACAATCATCGGCATCCCGGGAAGCTATACGGAAAAATATGCCGAACAAAAAGGTCTCACGTTTCGGGCTTATGAACCGGGAAAATGATGAATCAGGATAAAAATTCTGTTTAAAATTTATCCTACACGTATCCTGATACTCAGGCACTATACTGATAATTCCGCTTCAATTTCATCAATCGTTGGCAGGCTTCCCTTGAAATGCTCCGGAACAAACTTTGATAACTGATAGGTTGAAACACCAAGCGGCTGGTAATTGCCTGTGCAAGATCGTTTTGCGGAGCAGGCAAAGTCAGAGAAAAGTTGGACACTGCTTTTCCCTGCCTGCTGCGGAATCGCTGGCTGATATTTTGAAGTCATCCACGATAATGCTGATCAATTTCCAATAATTCACTCATAAGGATATCTCCTTCCGAGACATTGTTTTCACATCTTACCCTCAATGGTCCGTTTACAAATGCAGCAGTTTTTCCGTTTGCTGATCCAACAAGTCAAGCAAGGGTATTCTGTTGACTCATGTTATCATATTCCATCATGGCTTGCCGATATTTTTCAGAGCAAAGCAATGCAGAGCAGCAGCACCGCTATCTTGAAATCGACTCGAGGCTCGCTCTATAAGGAATCGGCTTTCCCTGTTAATTCCAGAGCGAGAGCTTCGCCTGTCCCTATGTGCATCGATGCAGGTTCTTAATAGAGATATGATAAAATACCCATAAATCATGAATAAGATTCTGACGCATTTCACCAGAGACGAATTGGATTTCATGCTAAAAGATCAAATTCATGGCATAAATCAATTTTTGAATAAAATACTATCATTCCTATAATATAAAGAGGATCATCATGAAAAAAATCATATCTGTTATTTTGGTAATCGCAACAGCAATGCTGGTTCTGACGGCTTGTAAAAAGACTGAAACGAAACAACCGGAACCCACAAAGGGTTTCGATCCTTCCCAGGTGAAGACCATGGGCGATATCCTGATTTATGAAAATGAAGGAGATTATCAGGAGGCCTATTCGGAGAAGAAATTTGTATACGTCTTCACTGTGGACGGCGTGTATTATCGTGCCTCAGCTGACTTGCCGAAAGAGGTTTCAGAGACCATCTGGGCGGACGAATCCGGCGAAGACAGGGACCAAAAGGTCAGGGAACTCCTTTCCTCTCTGAAAGTCACCTCCTTCGAAAATCTCAGCGAAAAGATCCCGGTACAGGCAGAGCTTGACAAACTTATCGGAAAAACTGGAAAGGAGCTGTTTGATGATGGCTGGACGTACTGGAGCTATAATCTGGATGATATGGAAGCCGGAATGAATCACGGAGCTTTTTCCTACATGGTTCGGTTTCAATACGACGGGAAACAGATGGTGAACAGTGATGATTTTGACTTTTACAAGGAGTTCAAGGATCTCCCGGTCAAATCCGTGAAATTTGAGGGTCTGGGCGATGCTGCCAATCCGGAGTAAAATAGTTGAAGCATTATCTCCTACTCACTATTTATTAAAAGTTGTTTGACAAAGTCGCTGAACTGTGTTTTAATAACCTTAAGAAATCGCCCCTGAGGCGCTCTTATCCAGAGAGGTGGAGGGACCGGCCCGATGAGACCTCAGCAACCGTTCGCAAGATCAAGGTGCTAATTCCGGCAGATAAACAATCAAATCTGGAAGATAAGAGGGCATGGACACATGAACTGCGTGAGCCCCCTTATAATCCAAGGGGGCTTTTACTTTAGATAGGAGAGAACAAACTATGTCTACATTCATGAACTCACCGAAGTTCTTCTTCACGTCCGAATCCGTGACGGAAGGTCATCCTGATAAAATGTGCGATCAGATCAGTGATGCCGTCCTGGATGCCTGCCTGGAACAGGATCCGTATTCCCGCGTAGCCTGCGAAACCTTCACCAAGACCGGTTTTGTCATGCTCGCCGGTGAAATCACTACCCAGGCTTTTGTTGATTTTGACAAGCTTGTCCGGGAAGTCGTTACCGAAATCGGTTACGATCGCGGCAAAAAAGGCTTCGACGGCAACACATGTGCGGTCATGTCCGCCATTTGCAGCCAGTCTCCTGATATCGCCATGGGCGTTGACGCCGCGCTCGAAAAGAAGAGCGGCGAAATGACCGATGAGGATATCGAGGCTGTCGGTGCCGGTGACCAGGGCATTATGTTCGGTTATGCCTGCAATGAGACCGATACGCTGATGCCGATGCCGATCTATTTTGCTCACCGCCTCTGTGAGCAGCTCACCAAGGTCCGCAAAGACGGTACTTTGCCGTGGCTGCGCCCGGATGGCAAGAGCCAGGTTACTATTGAGTACGCTTACGGAAAACCGAAGCGCGTCGACACCGTCTTGATCTCTACGCAGCATGCACCGGAGATTTCTCAGGAAGAAATCCGCGAAGCCATCATCAAGTATGTGATCGATCCAATCCTCCCGAAGAACATGGTCGATGACCAGCTCAAAATCTTCGTCAACCCCACCGGCCGCTTCGTTATCGGCGGGCCAATGGGCGATGCCGGACTGACCGGACGAAAGATCATCGTCGATACCTACGGCGGTATGGGCCGTCATGGCGGCGGTGCCTTCTCCGGAAAAGACTGCACCAAGGTTGACCGTTCCGCTGCTTACGCCGCCCGCTGGGTTGCCAAGAACGTTGTAGCTGCCGGTTTAGCTGACCGCTGCGAAGTCCAGCTTTCCTACGCCATCGGCGTTGCCAAGCCGCTTTCCATCAATGTGGAAACCTTTGGTACCGGCAAGATCGATGACGAGAAGATCGCGCAGATCATTGACGAACACTTCGACCTGCGCCCGGGTGCCATCATCCGCGACCTCAATCTGCGCCGCCCCATCTATCGGAAGACAGCCGCCTACGGGCACTTCGGCCGTGAGGATGCCGACTTCACCTGGGAAAAGACCGACAAAGCCGCTGAACTCAAAGCCGCCGCGGGACTTTAATAAAAGTTTCAAGGTATAAAGTATAAAGTTCAAAGTTCGAATTTGGACAGCGCTCAAACATATTAAGACTTCGGGGTCTGTTCTTGATTGTTCCGCCGTAAAACAGGAACATCAGGAACAGACCCCGATTTTTATAACTTTAGCCGCGTAACGGCGTTTATTATTTGAACTCTGAACTTTGAAAATTGAACTTTAAAAATTACTCAAGCCGGAAATTATAGATTCCGTCGACGATGGGGTAAACCCTGCCGCAGTCGGGACAGGTCATAGCCTCTTTCGTCTCTTCCAGTCGAATACTGCCGCAAGCCGGGCATTTGAAAACCGGCGCGGTGGGATCATAATGAGCACCGGTCGTCTGGGTGCATTTCAGAAAAACGCTGGGACTCAGCTTGATCCCGGAGAGCGCATCCTGCAATACATCTTCCACCTTCAGCATCCAGCTCAGATTCTTCGGATTGTTCTTCAATGCCCCGATGCGCAGATTGGAAACAGAAAGCGCCCTCTCGATCGTAAATCCATGTGCTTCGAGAGTCTCTCTGATCGCCTCCGGATGGTTGTCATAATTCAGTTTGACAAACTCCACCTGCTCTTTTGTAAAGGGATTCCATTTCTGCTTCCCCATCAGGTAACGTAAAATCGCCTTGATGTTGCGCTTGTTGGCAAATTCCAGAATAAAGGTGGCATCCTTTTCCAACACCCGCTGGATTTCCGCCAATGCCGGATCGATCTCCGATAAGTGATGGATCACCCGGATCATGGTGGCCCCATCAAAGACATTGTCGTTATAGGGCAGATGGTAGACATCCGCGGCCGCAAAAACCAACCGGTCTGATTCACCCAGCCGCTGTTTCGCTTGCTGCATTTGGGTCAGAGCATAGTCGAAAAGATAGATCTTCTCATACCCGTCATAGCGCGGCGTGTTGCGTCCCGCACCGGCTCCGATTTCCAGCATTCGTTTCCCGGATTTCGGCAGCAGCTTTTTGAATGCCAGATCCTCGGACTGGTCCTCATAGGCACGGTTGGCATCATCCCAGAACGCTTTCTGGTAATCCGATCCGTCATATACGCAAAAATCAGGGGTTTTGTTGTCTGCCATACCGCTGCCTCCGTTTTGATTAAAAAAATACGTCCGGACAGGTTTGCCGGCGGCGCCCGGAAGATCTGCCTTATTGCTGCTTCCTCTCGGACCTGACAAGGTTCGACAGTCCCCGCCGCGCCGGTCCCGCCCGAACGCATCTATAATGATACCATAAAATTTATGAAATGACTCTTAATTGGTATAGTTCTTCTTTCATTTCGGGAGAAATTCGATAACTTTCTCTCGCTTTTTGAATAGTCTTGTTGTGCGTCCATGGATCCAGACGTTGATTTTTCAGGTAAGGTAAAGCTGCTTCCGGCTGTTTGGCGAGAGCAGTGGCAAAATACCAGGCGATCATCATGTTCACATAATACTCATCCGATTTCACCGCGGCAACCCATTCGGGATATTCCGGAGAAAACGCCTCATCCAGATAAAACTTCATGAGCACACCAATCCCGAAACGGATGGTGTAGGTTTGCGTCGAAGCGAGCCATTCCCGCACCTTCGGGAACAGACAGGCGGGATGTTTTTTGAAAGAAACCGGTGAAATCACATCACAGGTCGCCCAGTTGTCAATATACGGCAGGAACTTATCCAGTTCCGCAATACAGCATTCAGCATCTTTGATGTTCGCAGCCAACAGACCATGAAGATTATTTTCCTCATAATACTGATGGGGCAATTCCTTCAGAAACCGGTTAGCCTCTTCTGTACCCCGAACCTCCTTGACAAGCTCACGGAGCGCGGGCATTCGTACACCGATGATCGTATCCGGATCAATTGTCGGCATCAGCTTTGCCTGAAATACCTGATAGTCTTTATCCTGAAGCTCAAATAATCGTTCCCGGATATCCATGATCACTCCGTATACTCTTTGGTCGCGGTATAAGGAGAAAGAAAGCCGCTCAGCAGCAGGTCATATGCGCGGCGCAGAACATTGGCTTTTCCTTCAGAAAACTCCTCACTCAAAGCTCCCGGCGTAATGGACAAAATCAGCGGCTGTGTGCCCTGCATTTCCCCGGAAAGCGTACGGGAAATGATTTGCTGCAGCGTATCCGCCCAGTCAAAATTGATCGTCGCCAGCCAGTTTCCTTCCAACCCTTCAGGCGGAGCGGAAACACCCAGCAGCTGAACATTCAGCGTAACCATTTTCTGCAGCAGCGCTTCAGAAATAGCTTCATCTGAAAGGAAAGCTGTATAAATAAAATTGCGCTGTGCCTCGTCAAACTGCGAATTCCATGAGTCCGGAGAGGAATCACCCGGCAGAGAAATTACCAATGGAAATTCAACATAAGGAGAAAGACTCGGACGGCAATTACCGCACATATAATGGGCACCATTTGCGAAAGCCTCCTCAGCATGAGATCCCCAAAGCAGAGAATCATTCGGCAAAAGCCCCGCACTGCGCCAGTCATACGCATTACTGGCCGTCGCCAAACCCGCCAAAAATGGCAGAAATGCCTCATCGTACTGAATTGTCCACACGCCGTCATATACAGCAGACGGTTCATCAACCACGATAAATCGGCTTGAGGCAAAGCGCTGAGTCAAGGAAGATAAAGCGGTCGGAGCCTTGGCAAAGATCACAAAATCAGCATCTTGCGGAATTGCATCCTCATTTGCTGCTGTCTCACAATCATAGGCAGCACAGACCTGCTCCATTGCCCGGGAGAGTGAATCCGTCACACCGGGGACCTCATCAGAAAGAAGAAAAACAAGCTTTTCCCGGACAGGGAGCGGCGTCGGTGTTTCTGTCGGTACAGGTGTATCCTCAGGCAGCTCTTCCTGCGTTGGCGTTGGAGGAACAGTGACTTTCTGCGGCATATTGCAGCCTGCTATTAACAGCAGACTCAAGCAAAAGCACAGAAGACCCGTACCAAATTTTCTGATCATTCCTCAGCCTCATTCTCCTGAGCTGCAGATTCCGGTTCATTGGATCCGAAGACTATTTCATCGATTCCCATATAATTCCGGCGGAAATAATGATGCAGCCCGTAGGACAAACGCTCCACCATATCACCCATGAGATCTTTTTTGATCTTGAAAAAAGAGTCAATTTCCAGCAGCGGGATCAGTGAATCAATTCTCTCATCCGTCTCACTGACAGCCGCGTAATCAGTGAGCCTTTCCTGCGTTTTGATCAAAAACGCCCGCATGGCATGGATATCCGCTTTTTCAATAATTCCATTCCGTCCGCCGACGATAATGCAGCCCTCATCATAGCGCTTTTCCAAAACATCCAGGGTGTTCAGCCACGGACCGATCTCCGCTGTATGAAGGAAAGGTACCTGCCCGGCAACCACGGTATCCCCGATAAAGATAACCTTCCTTGCCGGAACTTCCACCCAGGTCGACCCGGAAGAAGGCCCCTGGTGATACTGCAGATCGATATGCAGCTCACTCTGATGCAGGTCCAACCGCTGCGAAAAAACAATCTCCGGATAGATCCAGCGGAACCCGTTCTGTATCTTGATCTTCTCCCACTCACAACCCGAATTCTGACTGATAGGCTTGAAGGTCACAGGGCGATTCTGATAGATCCAATGGGTACGTTCATGAGCAATGATCGTGCACTCCAGATAGCGGGACCCGATCGTGCGGTCGTGATTTGCATCCAGCAGGATCACCTGCTGGGGAATCTTCTTCCGCGCGGTAGCCGCGATACGCCACAACCGTGCATGCTCCGGCAGCAGCGGGGCATCAATATAAATCACCCGGTTCGGCTGAACGATAGCGCCCAGTGTCACACCGGTATATTCTGTCTCAATAATAATATTTTCAGCAATCTGTTTCATTCAAAACTTCTACAATCGAGGCGTAAACCGCCATTCTCCAAAAAATGCCGGAAGAATCGTTTGCCGGTCATTTGTCTCCCGCTATATTCTATCAAAATAAAGCTTTCCGAAAAAAAATAAATGATTTTTCAACTTACTTAATAGTTACCTTTTACTTTTTGATAATTATTTTCTGCGCGAGGATTGAATCCATGCAGTGCAGATGAGGTGTTTCCGTTGAATGACACTCGAAAATGTTTTCATCCAGATAATGGATCTTCCAGTCCGCATACCAGGCAAAAAGCTCACCGGTTTTCCACAAGGTTTCTTCCTTATCCCAATCCGGAGCTTCTTCGATAAATGGCTTTTTAACAAAAACATTGAAATAGTTCAGTCCGCCCGGATTGGTAATTTTCCGGATTTTCGCAAAAAAGGGAGCAATCTGATCAGGGAAGAGGTACTGCAGTGTACCGCTGGAATAGATAATATCAAACCGTTCATCCGTCTCAAAGGTATTGATATCATCCACATACGCATTGATCTTTACGCCCATTTCATCAGCAAGCAATTTTGTCTTCGCGATACCGGACTCAGTCAGATCAAAAGCCGTGACGGTATAGCCCTTCTTCGCCATATAAACAGCATCTTTTCCCTCACCGCAGCCGATATCAAGGATCTGCATCCCTCGGCGCGGTGGTTTCAAAGTGATCAGACGTTCAAGAAAATCTGCGGGTTCCTTTCCCCAGTAGTATTCATCCGCTTTATAAAACTTCTCATATTGTGTTCGGCTGCTATCCATCAAAACTCCTTGTTTCCGGCAAATCAAATTTTAATTACGCTCTGCCGGCAGACTTGTAATAATACCTGGATTTCCCTCAACCCTTGCTCCGTCCGGTACATCACGATTGACATAACTGTTTGGAGCGATACATACATCATTCCCAATTCGAATTTTTCCAACAATCACCGCGTTATCGCCAATAATTACGCGATCTCCAATCATCGGTGTTCCGGCTCGTTCTCCCCGATTCTGTTTCCCGATCGTCACATTTTTCCCGAATGTCACATTCTCCCCGATCACCGCATTGGAATTAATGGTGACCGTAAATGGATCCACCAGACAAAAACCCTTTCCGATAGAAGCGCCAAGCGAAATTTCCATCCGATGCTGATCACTGACGATACGATAACAAATATGATACAGAACCCTCAGCAGCCGATTTCGGCAAGACTGACTTTTTCGCAGATAATAATGGAACCGATGGTTCCAATCAGACACTTTCGACTCCGGATAACGAGAAAGATCCGCATCATAAAGCTCCTGAAAAGTGTTCACAAGCTTTCTTTCCTAAATAAAAATTTCTAAAATTATTTTACCAGATTAATTCTGAAAACCAAGGACAGATATCATATGATTGCAGGACAAATATTATTCATTACCTCGAATAGAACCAAAAGAAAAGAGCCGCAGGGAGCAGCTCCTTTCCCGTTAATTTCAACCGAAATCCGGCCTCTTTGAATTAATTGCCGTATGTAACCAGCTGCCATTCTCCCTTATCCGCACGGGCAAGATAAAAGCTCCAGTTATAAAGCATATCAGGTTCCCAGGCACCATAAGCTTCTTTCGGAGACATAAACCAGACATAGAAGACCGCACATTCATCAAAAACGCCGCGTTCCAAACTGTTGACATACTTCAACTCGCTGCTGCTGAATTCATCACCGGCGTATTTGGCGTAAAGGAATCTTGTCCCTTCCATTTTCGCCATTTCGTCCATGATCACACTCACACCGGCATCCAACTCTTCAGCGGTAAACTGATCGGACTTCAGATAATTCTGATCCCAGCCCCAGTTCACCAGGTTCCAGGCACCCTTCTCTGCACGTCCCAGAGTCCAGCTGTAAAAATACTCCTCATCAGCTGACCAGGCACCGTAAGCTTCCTTCGGAGAACGGAAAGCGGTAAACAAAACAGCACATTCATCAAACGTACCGCGCTCCATTTTGTTGGCACCTTCCAACGCATCCATGCTCTGTTCATCACCGGCATAGAAGATGATATGCATGTCACAGCCTTCCCAGGTATCAAATTCCGCAAGCACCGTTTCGACTGCGGAAGTCAATTCTTCCTCGGTGTAACGTTCAGATCCGGCAATATCAATAATTGCCTCATCAGACTTTGCTGCGGCTGCCCCGCACAAACACAGAGCAAGCATCAGGATCAAACCAAAAATCAGATTCTTATTCATAATGTGATTTCCTTTCTATAATTCAACTGTAAATCCTGCCCTCAGCACAGGATGTTGCAAATACTACCTGTATTGTAACGCAAGAACGAATAAAAAAGTTCTCAATACTTATGCAGCGCTGAGGTCTCATGTACTATACAATTAACAAAAGGTCCACGTTCAATGCGGACCTTTTCAGCGGAGAGGAAGGGATTCGAACCCCCGTTACCCTCGCGGGTAAACACATTTTCGAGACGTGCGCAATCATCCACTCTGCCACCTCTCCAGATGCTGAAATTATATCAGCATTTTATAAATACCCACTTTATTTCATGAGTATAAATCATATCAATTCACATAAATCGCACGGTTCCCGAGGGCACCCCAGGAGAGCAGGAACGTATTCCAATCCCGTGTATATTTGAGGGCACCGTCCTGAATATAAACCGCATCCGCATCATACCCGGTTACGACCACCGTATGCTGATAGGGAACCACATAAGTCGTATGGCCTGTAGATGCCGGCGTATATGGAACAGAATAACCGATCTCAACATTACCAACGACCCAAACCATCACCGGTTTTCCCGCAGCGATCTGTGATTTGAGTGCATCTTCCGTATAAGCATAAGCACCTGCTGCATTAAGCCCATAATTTCGCAGTAAAGCAGCAACCGGCTCCTGATAAACGCCATAGGATGCCGGTGGAATATGTCCGCGGGCATCCGTCCAGCTCCCGACAAAACCGACATTCGGGTCATCAGACTTCGGCAAATTATAGAGGAATTCCGCATGAGGAATATTCACCCCGAACCAGGAGGCCAGGTCAACAGCCGAACGGGCTTCACAATCCAGATTATAGGTCTGCTCATACCCGGTAAAACCGTTTACAAAAGCGGAATCCGGGATGCTTTGTCCACCGGTCCATGAATCAAAATCATCATACCAACCCTGTTCGAGGGGATAGAACCAGCCATCACTATCGCTGATGATCTGTCCCCAGCTGCTCCCGCCATCTGTTTGAACCGGATTGCTCTGTACAGGGTAAGTTTGCTCCGGATAAACCGGCGAAGGAACATAATCATTGGAACCGAAATCATTCTGAGGCACAGGCGTCGGATCATAGAAACCAAAATCATACGTCTGCCCATACCAGTCATAAGTAAATGGTTCCTGATAACCATAGCCATAATTTTGCTGCGGAACATTTCCCCAGCTATTCCAATCATCATCCCAATCCTGCAGATAAATTTCCCAGTCAAAATCATCCGGTACCATGGATGAAGACTGACCGGAAGCCGGAAAGGCAGTGGAAAGCAGAAACAAAACCATAGCCAATAAAAAAACCGGACGTTTAGTAATAACCATAACCATATTGTTCATTTCCTGACTCTTCCTGTGTTTCTTCAATAGTATGATAGGGATCAACGTAGATTTCCATATAAATGTTGTCCCCAAACGGGTCCCCTTTCGCATCATAAGCCTGCCAGGTACTGTAATAACTCCCCGCATACTGCGGCGCGGTAAAGATCACAGTGACTTCTCCTTCTTCTCCGGGCTGGAGTTCCGGAAGGGACTGCCTGCTGCTGGCCTCCATCGCGGAGCCGTCGATATACCGCAGAGAATATTTGTCACTCCAGGCACAGTCGCCATCATTCCGGACAGACCAGGTCTTGACGATCTCATCGCCGGGAACAAACGTCGTTCCATCCGGAACAGTCACATCGTCCAGATAGGTAAGATAAGAATTGCAGTTGATATCGACCGCGGTCGGCAAAGGGACTATGGGATTTACAGTCGGAGTATTGACAGCAGTAGCAACCAGCGTTGGCGCGATATACTGCACATATTCGACGCCCCGATATTGGGAACGTCTGCAGCCGCATAAGCATAATAGTATGCTGCCCAACAGCAGCCATGCTGTCTTTTTCATCTCTCTCCTGTCTCCAATTTTAATACATGCAAGATTTATGCCAACTAATAACGATTATAAAAACCGCAATGAAGCGGTTTTCATATTTACAAAAAGGTTTTCTCCTAACTTCTAACTACTAACTTATAACTTATAACTTAGATCTTACAGATCTTCGTCTTCCTCATCGTCATCATCAAGGTCATAATCATCTGATTTAGACCCGTCTTCGTTCATAATCGCATCATCGTCATCATCTTCACCACCGGAGAACTGCAGGATCGGCGTATCGGAATCCTTTGCAAACTCACGGATCTTGTTTTCGATCTCCTCACAGAGTTCCGGATTGGCTTCCAGAAATTCAATCGACTTATCCCGTCCCTGACCAAGTTTCAAATCCTGATAGGAATAGAAAGCGCCGCGTTTTTTGACGATTTCCAGCTCCGCACCCATATCCAGAATTTCTGAAATCTTATTGATGCCCTTGTCATGCATCAAATCAAATTCCGCCACTGCAAAAGGCGGTGCGACCTTGTTTTTAACGACACGGACCCGGGTGTGACCGCCGATAACCTCACCGGCCTTTTTGATGCTCTGGGTACGGCGCACATCCATACGTATGGAAGCATAAAACTTCATTGCCAAACCACCGGTTGTGGTTTCCGGATTGCCAAACATAACGCCGATCTTTTGACGCAGCTGGTTGGTAAAAATCACCGCGGTCTTGGTTTGGTTGATAATACCGGAAAGCTTGCGCATCGCCTGAGAGATCAAACGTGCCTGCATACCCATAGAGGCATCACCCATTGAACCCTCAATTTCAGCCCGCGGAACAAGTGCTGCAACAGAGTCCACAATAATCACATCGACCGCACCGGAACGAACCAATGTCTCACAGATTTCCAGAGCCTGTTCACCGGTGTCCGGTTGGGAAACCAGCAGTTCATTGATATTGACGCCGAGCTTATGAGCATATATCGGATCCAAAGCATGTTCCATATCGATAAAGGCAGCAGTACCACCCATTTTCTGAGCCTCAGCCACAACATGCAGACAGATCGTGGTTTTACCGGAAGATTCAGGGCCATAGATCTCAGTGATACGGCCCCGCGGGATCCCGCCTACACCCAGTGCCAGGTCCAAACCGAGAGAACCGGTCGGGATCACTTCGATTTCCATCTGTTTTGCCTCGCCAAGACGCATAATCGCACCATCGCCATAGCGCTTGGAGATATCATTCAATGCCTTCTTCAGCATCATTTTCCGTGCTTCGGGATCAATTTCAGTAACCGGGGAAAGCGGTTGTTCTACACTCTTCTTTGCTTTTGCCATGTTTTGTAATACTCCGTCTTGATATGCGTTTCCGCATGTATTTCCGTATAACTTAAGTATAGCAGACTTTCCAATAAACGCAAGTCTATTAGAACAAATTATATACTTATTACGACGCACGTGGGGACAGGCACGCTTGTGTCGGCTTCGCGACACAAGATGCCAGTCCCCATGTGCGTCCCCCTAAAACCACAAAACCCGCCTCACTTCAACCCGCTGTTCCGCGTCAAAAACAGCGCAAGCACCAGCAGGATAAAGAAAACCGCCATAATAGAAAGGATCAGCAAAAATTTCTTCTTCCCGGAGCGGACAGGATAAGGGATCGCCCCCGTATTCGCGCAAAAGACGCACAGCTGCCGGTCTGCCGGAATTTCCCGCCCGCAGCGGGGACAAAAACGGACAGAATTCCGCACATCCTCATCCGGCAGCCGGGATTTTTCCAATGCGGTAAGGCGGATCTTCTCACTCATGGCTGCACCTTCCGAAAAACCATGCCGAAATTATTTTCCAGCATCAGCTCATACCCGGGAACAGCGTTTTCCGCAGCGGCGGAATAAAATGCCGCGGTTTCCGCCATTTTCTCAGCGTTCACAGCGTTTTCGCTGACATCCGGGGCACTGTAAGTCCGGACATTTTCCTTCTCCAACAGGATCAGGTCCGGATGCCACTCCTCGATCAGCGCAAAGCTCGCCAGGTCCCAGTCGGTTTTCACCGCATAGCCTTCGCTTTCCGGAAAATATACCTTCCAGTCGCGATAGACACGAGTCATGCGTTCCGCAGGCACCTCCGGCAGAGGCAGATAATTCGACTCCAGCTCGTGAAAAAGCGCGATCGAACCGGAATTTTCCTCACGGTGAAGCTGGATATTCATCAGCTCCATATCCCGGGGCAGATTCAAACCAATCTGGACCGCCATCAACAAAACAAGCGCTCCCTCGACATATTTCCGCCGATCATTAGGAAACAGCTCCGGCAGCATGGGAAAAGCGGCACTCAGCGGCAGCAGGATCGGCAGAAAATAATGCAGACGGCTCGCGGCAGTATTGAGGTTCACCGCACAGGCAATCAGCAAGTAGCAGAACAGAACGACAGCCATCGTCCGCACCCGCCGCTTTCCGGAAAAAATCCCCGCGGCAAGCGAAAAAACAGCCAGCACCAGCCATGGCACACGCAGATAATTCTCCGTCAGCCACTCCGGCAGATGCCCATTTTTCCAAAAGACATTTTCATACCGCAGGAAGATCCCCTCCCCGCTCAGCTCGATCTGCTGCTTCATGACTTTGATAATTTCCGCCCGTTCCTGCGGGAGGAACAGCAGCGGATCAGAAAAGAGGATCGCTGCCGCCATCACCAGTAAGAACAACACAGCCTTAACAAGGACCTGCCGTGTTGTTATACTTTTCGCGATGCGGCAGCAGATCAGATATGCCGGAATGGCCAGAGCGAAATAGAGCCCCAGATATTTTGTCCCGACCGCCGCACCGCAGGCAAAAGCGGCAAAGAGAAAATCCCTGCCGCAGCGCATCCGATCCCGGTCAAGGAAGAAAAACGTCAGACTCAGAAACAGCAGCGTCAGACTGTCCGGATGCCACCAGAAATCATTCTGCAGCACCGCTCCCATTGTGAGCATCAGTACGAACAAGACCAAAGAAGTCCACAGCTTCCTGAATTTCGTCTCGATCCACGTCAGCAGACCCGCGGAAAGGATCATCGGCAAAACGCTGATCATCTGCCGCAATACACAGACGATCAGCCGTGTGTTCCGCGGCCAATTCGGGGAAAGGAGCTTCAGCGGCAGAACGCTCAGCGCGGACCAGAAGTAAAACGGGAAGCCGTAATAATAATGCAGATAAATAAAGAAATTCCGCAGTGTTGGGTACAGCCCATCCCCGGGCGTAAGCATCCGCAGCAAATGCGGATACTGAGCATACTCGTCCACTTCAAAGACCGCCAGCATCTCCGCGGTCTCCGCCCCGGTACGATTCGCCGGGATCAAGGCGCAGAAATACAAGCCCCCAATCAGGACCAAAACCCAAAACGTAAGGCGCTGAACCTTTTTCTCTTTCATCCGCTAATTTCCGCGATAAAACCCTTGTTCGCTATATTGAACCCAACGTAAATACATTTCCTTGTAATTATCTTTGATAAAAACCTGAATTCTTCTGATATCTCTATCTGATAATATTCCTCTGACAGTAACTACACTGTCACCATTTTCCTTTACAAAAAATTTGGCTGATCCCGGTTCTGTCAATTTACTGTCACTGGCATGGACATGCATACACTCAATAATACATTTCGAAGTGAAATATAAATAATATCCTGCTACCTTAAACTCAAAATATTTTGGCATCAGTTAATTCTCCATATATTTCAAACTTCGAAAAAAATAATCTTTTGCTATTGATAGCTCAATATCGTCCATATTGGTCTCAATTAAAGTACCATCATCCTTTAACACAGCAGCACCAAATTGATTATTAAGGTTTAATATCCGAAATCCTTCTTCACACTTTTGAACTGCAAAGCCTCCTATAATAACATCGGCCTTTTTTGCTTCATTTTCTATATCAATCATTTTCGACCTCTACATTCAGAATTGGCTGGAGAAAAGAATCTTTATCCATTAATAGATCATCCAATATCGGGCAAAGATCAATATACTCTTCAATCGGGTTATCGTCATGAACATATTTTGTATCTACAACAATATACCCGGCATCCCACTCTTTAACATGAATATAATATTCCAAAGAGTATGGCGCGATAAATTTCAGCTGCTTATCGCCAAACCTGAAAATCGTATATCGTCCCTCATTACTCAGATAAGCCGTCGTATTACCTTGTCCCATATCATCTCCAAACCCTATCTCCTATATCCTATCCCCTACAACCTCACAAATACTGCTGCAAAAACTGATGGAGGCTGATCAGATAATCCTTGATATGCTCCGGCTTGCGGAAACCGTGTCCTTCCCCCTCATAAAGTTTAAAGACATGCGGAACGTGGATGCGGCTCAGCAGCCCTTCCGACTGTTCCTTCGGCACCACCACATCCTTGTCCCCCTGGAAGATCGCCAGCGGCACACTGATATTTTCCGCGTGGTACAAAGGCGACCAGGCATAATATTTCTCCTCCGCCTCCGGCAGCTTTCCGGTCAGGCTTTCGGTGTAATGCAGTTCCAGTTTCCAGGTGGAGCGGGCCAGGCCGAAGAGATCGGACACGCCATACAGCGTCGCCCCTGCCGCGTAAACATGCGGATGCTGTGTGAGCACATTCAGTACCGTGAACCCGCCGGCACTGCCGCCGGTGATGAGCAGACGTTTCGGGTCCGCCAGTTTCTTTTCACCTAAATATTTCGCAAGAGTTACCGCATCCTCCGTATCATATTCCCCCCAATGACCGTTCAGGCTTTCCAGATATTTCCGTCCATACCCGGCACTGCCGCGGTAATTGAACCGGACGTAAGCATATCCCAGTGAGCAGAAATAAGCGGTTTCCGCGGAAAAGCTCTGATCTGCTTTACCGGTCGGACCGCCATGGATCTGCACGATCGCGGGCGGCGCCCCGTGCCAGCCGTAATCCGGGCTGCAGGGCGGATAATACAGGCCATAAACTGTCGTGCCGCCTTTGGTTTTCCAGCTGATCTCCCGCGGGAGCGAAACAAAAGACGGATCGAGCTTCAGATCATTGACACGGTAAACCACTTCCGTATTGCCCTGGTACATCACGATCACCTGGGAAAAGTCCAGCGGACCCGCGGCGATGGCAGCAACCTTTCCATTGGGAGACACACAGATCTGTTCGAAAGAGGTCAGATGATCCGGTGAGATTTTTACATCCAAACTGCTGAGCGGGTCATACTTTCTCACCTCGCTGACAGTTCCCGAGATTCGGGTATAAGCCACACGGCTGCTGTCAGCAAACCAGGCATAGGAACGATTCCCCTGGGTAAAGGCCGGGACGGAAAAGGCAAAACCATCTCCATGGATCAAAACCCTGTTCTCACCGGAATCGATTTCATACACCATCAGGTCTTCCCAATCCCCGGAAGTCTTGATATACGCCAGTTTTTCGCCGTTAGGAGAAAAATGCGGCTGAGAGGCAGGTTCCGCGCTGCCGCCCGCGATACAACGGATATTGCTGAGCTCCAGGCTCTGCGGGTCAACGTCAGCCAGCATCACCCGGGATCCGCTCCAGGGCATATCCGGATGATTCCATTCGGCCCAGGCAAAATGTTTGCCATCCGGTGACCATTCCGGCTGCATATAGAAATCAGCGCCTTTGATCCACAATTTCGGCCAGGCATAGCCTTCTAATGACAGCAAAGCGATCTGGTCATGTTCCCCGTCAGAGGTCACATAAGCCACAGCCCGTTCGTTCGGACTGATAACCGGTGTCGAGCGGTCAAATTTGTCATTCGTCAAGGGGATTGCCCGATCCGAACCGGTCCGAACAGCAAACAAGCCGTCACTGCCGGAACAGAAAACCGTCAGATCCCCTCGGACGTCAAAATCCCCGCCGCCATAACCGATACTGCCGTAAACACTCTTGCCGAGCTGCAGTGCTTCCAATGCCTGCCCGGGATTTTTCCGATAAAGTGTTGACTTTGCCGTAAAAGTCAGTCCGTTTTCCCCATTCCATTTCAAGTCACTCACACGTCCGCGGTTGGCAACCAGATCCGCGTCAATATGTCCGTTCCACAATCCATAAGGCAGCTGCATCATAATCTCCTCCACCCGTCTCTCAACGGAAAAATTTTTTTCTGCATCTCTTCATCCCCGTCTGCCCGGAGCACATGGGGACTGGCAACTTGTGCCGCGAAGCCGGCACAAGCGTGCCTGTCCCCATGTGCGTCGAAACAGGTTCTGAACACTTACCTCCTATCATTATATTCAATTTCCGAAAAATAAACGAGTACATTTTAGGGATTAGGGGATGGGGGTTGGGGTTAGGTGTTAGGCAGCGGTTAGCGGTTAGCCATTAGCTGATAGCCTTATCTAAACCCTAAACTCTTATCTCTGAACTCTAAAACCAACCCCCAATCCCTAACCCCCAGTTCCCAACCCCTACCACCTACATCCTACCAGCTAAAATACCTCCGTTTCCGCTCCTGCTCCGCCTGCAGCTGCTGTACAAATTTGATCTGATCGATCAGGCCGTCATGGGAGAGGTCGTTGCGGACGTTCAGCTTGCCGTTTTCGAAGACCGCCATCGCCGCGGACATCACCAGATCGTCGGTACCGTCCTTCACGCCCCAGCTCACATTAGAGGGATTCCCGGTCGGTTCGATGCGGCAGGCACGCAGCTCGCGGTAAAACATCTGCTGCAGCAGTTCCGGTTCCTTGAGGATCTCGTAGCGTTCTTTGCCGGGTTTGAATCCGGACTTTAGTACGTCGATCTCGTTGCCCTTGTGTTCGAGCCATCTTCCGGTATCGACCATAGCGAGGAAGTCCCATGCCATCTTTGTCTTGTTGGCGGCAGTAATGTCAATCGGGCAGACCCTGGTCTTGTATTTCGTCACGAGAATATCGCTCAGCATGGCACCAAGACCGGAGTGGTCGATGAAGATCCGGCGCGGCTTCCACATGTCAATATCCCCGCAGATCTCTTTTTCGAGGAGATCAGACGGAACATTGCGGAACAGGCGGCGATTGACGACCTTCCAGACAAAGTTTTTAGCGTCATATTTCTTGCCGTCCGGCAGGATGACTTCGCAAATGGTGACGACGGTGGCATCCCGGCGGTCTGAGAAGCCGTGCGCCCTTTTGTCCTTCGCCTGCACTTCATCGGACCCGGCAACGTCGATGAGGAAGACGTAGCATTTGTCTTTCTCCGGGCGGTACAGCGGGTCATGATCACCTTTCATCTTGTTCATACGCTCTTCTGTGAACATGGACGTGAGGTCGGTGATTTCCTCGCAGAAGAATTGCGTGCGGATCGCGGGATGCTCCCGTCCCAGCAGCTCGATCTGAGAACGGACAAAGCTCTCGTATTCGGGAACCTCTTTGCCTACTTCGATCGCTGTGGTGGTGAAGACGTGTTTTCTCCCGTCCAGTTCTTCTTCCTTTTGGGCAAGACGCGTCTCTCGTGCGAGCAGGGTCTGGTCATCCCAGGCGGTACCCCAAAAGACCTGCACGGCGTTGTTGGCTGCCGCCATGGGTGCGGCTTCCCGGTCATATTTCTCCGCGGCCACCATCTGGGCTTCGTCTACTTCGAGCAGCAGCTCCGCTGTAGCTCCGACGATTGCCGCGTTCGGTGAGGCCGAGAGACATCTCACGGATGTATTTCCATACGTTATTTCATCCTTTTTTACCCGCACACGGGGACGGTTATCCCGTGCTTCGCACGGGCGGGGGCGGTTATCCCGTACTTCGTACGGGGAACCGTCACCTGAATTAACGGCGCTATTTCTCCGGACACAAGCCCGTGAGGTTAGGTTCCCGTTTCCCTCAGAAGCCTCGTTTCCCTCTTGCTGGCGGTCACCAAATGAAACGGCATTGTTTCTCCGGATGGAAGCCCGTGAGGTTAGGCTCCCGTTCCCCTCAGAAGCCTCATCCCGTTCTCGCTGGCGGTCCTGCTCAGGTGACGGTTCCCCGTACGAAGTACGGGATAACCGTCCCCGCCTGTTCGAAGTATGTAATAACCGTCCCCGAGGCGCAGAAAGGACAGAGGCAAGGCGCTCGGTTGATATCTTCCCCTGATTCTTTTCCGTCGGGATGATCTTGATGATGTTCCCGCCCTTATGTTGGTTGGCGGCCATCAGAGCCGCCTCCAGCTGTGCCTGGGTCTCGTTCTTCCCCGACTGCCGCGGGAACATCACCGCGAACCGCCCGCCCCGCCCGCTCATCGCTGCGTCAAAGATATTCCGCAGCGCGTCCAGCTGATAAGTCCGCAATTTTTGCCGATTCATCAGACTCCGCAATCCCGGGTCAAGGATTCGTTCTTCATAAATAAAACTCTCGTTATTCATATACCCTTCTTTCAAATTTCAAAAAACAGTGCCTGGTTATCCCCGTACTACGTCCGGGAAACCGTCACCGCCCGTACGTGGTACGGTCCAAGAGCTCCCGTCCGGCAGAGCAGGAGCTTTGCCAAACTTCGCGGCAGCAATTGCCCGGCCCGGTGCTCGTTCAGTGCACACCCGATGCTTTCCTAACTACAGACAGCCGAAATCCCTCCGGACTCCGGCTTTTCTCACTATTGCCTATTGCCTATTGCCTATTGCCTATATCCTATATCCTATATCCAGCTGCCTACTGACTCAAAGGATAAACATCATCGTACCGCAGCTCCGTTCCGGGAATCTTGTCATAATCCTGAATCTCATCTTCATACTGCTGATGTTTCAGGATCCCCGGTGCGGCATCCGCTTCCTGCTGCTGGTAGTACCGGTAAATGTAC
>CADATZ010000051.1 GCA_902791025.1 uncultured Chloroflexota bacterium
TCCGAATTTGATCGTGCGAAGTTCGCACCTTACGGAGCAGGCAAAAAGCTGTCCAGGTGTGCTCCGTTCTGAATAGATACAAAAGGAGTTATTTATGTCTGCCACTGAACCCATACGGGATAAGAAACAGCTGCGGGAATTAGCGGAATATTTTCTGAAGAAGAATCAGCTTCGGAACCACGTCCTCATCATTTTCGGTGCCTACACCGCACTGCGCATCAGCGATCTGCTCTCCCTCACCTGGGAGGACGTTTATGATTTCAAAAAGAAGCAGTTCCTCAAAAATGTTGAATTGACCGAAAGAAAAACCGGAAAACACAAAATCATCGCCCTCCACAACCGCTTACTGCGGGCGCTGAAGGAATTCTTTCCGCATCGGACGGGAAAATATATCTTCGATAACGGAAGAAAGAATGAGAAACCCATCTCCCGCGTACAGGCCTGGCGGATCATTACACAAGCGGTGAAAGCCATCGGGATCCGTGGCAAAGTCAGCTGTCACTCCCTGAGGAAAACCTTCGGTTACCACGCCTGGAAATTCATGCACACACCGCTGCCGGTCATCATGGAGATCTTCAATCACTCCTCCATCCAGGTAACAAGGCGCTACCTCGGGATCAATCAAGACGACATCAACGCGGTCTACCTGAAAATAGAACTCTTCTGACTGCGGCGGGTCACCCCCTGATGGCTCCGCCGCAGCCACACTCAGCAGCAAAAAATTCCCGAAGCATCTTCTACAGTCAAAATGACAGATATTTTGAAACGCTTCGTCATACCCAATCACGCAGCACGGATAGCAGCTCCTGTTTAGGATATATTAATAATGAACAGGTTCATCTGTACCGGCAGCGCAGCAATGATCTAATCAAGCGAAGCTCGAATCTTACAGAGCAGGTGCACTCTGTGATGTGCTGCCGGGTACTGAATATTAACAGTATACTTACCAAACCTGTTTTTCCGGATGGAGCGTATCTGGACAGCCTGGTCCGGATAGATGCGGTTGAAGTCCGGATCTGAGGCAAGGTAACAGATCTCTTCGTACGTGAAGGTGAGTTTTCCATCCTCGGAAGGTCCGCTGCGGGCAAATACATTTTTGAGAATTTGCAGGTAAGAAGGATACTCTGCTCCCAGAGGCTGCTCCTCCGCCGGGGATTCAGTCGGGGACTGTCTCTTCATGGGACTGTCCCCACGATTATTTTCGAAAGATTGCCCAACCGGAGTTTCTGTCGGAAGATTCGCTGCCATATTTTCTTCGGGTGGTTGATCTTTCTGATTTTCTGCTGGAAGATCGTTTTCTGTTTCGTTATCTCTTCCGGCTTAATTTACTTTTTGATCCTTTTCATCTTCCCGACCTTGATCATTCCCCTTGATTTGCAGTTCCTCTTTGTACCACCTTGTCCCCTGCTCCTTCCTAGCCACTGAACCCTGGCCCCTGAATCCTGAATCCTGAATCCTGATAACCAGTAAACACAAATATTAAAAAAAGAAAACCACCAATATTGGCGGTTGACAAATGCTCAATTTTGTGGTTGTTGCGCACCGGGCCAGAAAACCTGCTCTGAATTGAATGAGCTTTTCTCGATTCGATTCAGAGCTGCAGCTTCACCGCAAGCAGTCCAGTCCCCGGGAACACAACGCCCAATCCCGAAGAACAAATGTGCAAACAGCTAAAGTGCCGGCTTTCCTCGACTCAGATACAGATCTGCTGCAACGGGTTTACGATCGACTTGAGGAATTATCCCCTTTTTTCAAGAATCGTGTTCAGTGATTGTTCAGCTTCTCTGCCGGGGCGGGGATCATTGGATATCCATTGATCAATGAGGGAAAGCTCCGGAAATTGCCGCAGAAATTCTGCAAAACTTTCCTCCGTGAAATCATTGTAGAGCCGGCCATATCGTATGCCTTCGAAAGTTCCGTATTTGAATGATGCATAGATGGTCCCGCCGGGCTTTAATGCGGTGATCATGCGCCGGAAAATATCCGGCAGCTCCGCCGACGGCACATGCAGGATCGATGCACAGGACCAGATGCCGTCATAGACTTCCACATCATTCAACTCTGCGAACAGCATTTGCCGCACAGGAATACCGGTATACGCCGAAGCGAGTGTGCACATCTCCGGCGAGCCATCCACTGCCGTCACCCGAAATCCACGCTCCAGAAAAGCCTTCGTATCACGTCCCGATCCGCAGCCGTAATCTAATATCGCAGCACCCGGAGTCAGATGCGCAAGAAAGCGTTCACGTGTGGCGGAAAAATCTATCGCAGCTGTTTCCGCGGCAAAACTTTCAGCATTCTGTGCGTAGTAGTTCAATGTTCTGGTCATAGCATGGTCCTTATGGATAATTTAATTCCAAATTATCTTGAATTATAATAATTTTTACGAAATTAATGATTCATCGGATAATATCCTTTGACATAACAGCTGAGGATACCCAGCGGCGAAAAATTTGATTCCCGAAATTAGGTATAAAAAAAAGGCCCGTTTCACCGGGTCTTCCGAGTAGCGCGAGTGGGGGTCGAACCCACACGATGTCACCATCGACGGATTTTAAGTCCGTTGCGTCTGCCGATTCCGCCATCGCGCCATACTCTATTAAATATACCCGAGAGAGCTAAAAAGTCAAGTCTTTCGGATTTTTTATGACACATTTGGCATTTGGCAGTTAGTAGTTAGTAGTTAGTAGTTAGTAGTTAGTAGTTAGTAGTTGATAGTTGGTAGTTAGTAGTTAGTAGTTAGTAGTTAGTAGTTAGTAGTTGATAGTTGGTAGTTAGTAGTTGATAGTTGGTAGTTAGTAGTTAGTAGTTGATAGTTGGTAGTTAGCATTTGGCAGCTGCCCGGACAGATTACCCCGCGATTCCCGATTCCTAACACCTAACACCTAACACCTAATACCCAACACCTAACACCTGCCAATTAATCGGGACGAAAATTTGCTATATCCGGATGACGGAGACCGTAGATCGTCAGACCGAGAGCCTTCATAATATTGTCGGCGATCATACAGTACCACACCTCGATCACACCATAACCGGCACGAATGACAAGCCAGGTACCGAGGATGCGGATTCCCCACATGGAAAGTGATTCGATGATAAACACCACACGGGTCCTTCCGGTACCGTAATAAATACCTTCCCAAACGACCATGATCCCGAAGAAAGGTTCGCAGAAAGCGACGATCCTCAGCAGCTTCGCGCCGAGAACGACGACATCCTCGCTGTTGGTGAAAAGGCGCATCAGCGGATTTGCCACGAAGTAAAGCATCACACCATTGAACACCATCAGCAGCGTTGTCAGCCACAAGCTCACACTGCGTACATCGTTAAATTTTTGACGGTTCTTTTCACCGATCGCAATACCGATCAGCGCTGAGGTAGCGGTCCGGATACCATAGCCGGGCAGATAGAAAATTTCCTCAGCCGTCAGGGCAATGGAGTGAGCGGCGAAAATCGTTACGCCCATACCGCTGACCATACCGGCGAAAACCACATAGCCCATACAGGAGACAATGTTCGTCGCCATCACCGGAATAGCGATCACCAGAACCCTGCGGAAAAGGTCTCCGGAGCCTTTAAAAATCTCACGCAGCGGAAAACGCAGCTCAGGCTTCCGCCGGAATGCCAGAAACATCACTGTTCCGCCGAAAGCTGTGGAAACGGCAGTCGCCCAGGCAGCGCCGCGTGTGCCCATTCCAAAACGATAGATCATCAGCCAGTTCAGAAAAACGTTCAGCACATTGGCACTAACGTTGACAATCATCGGCGTGCGGGTATCCTTGATGGCCTGCATGGATGAAGCAAACACACTGTTGGCGACAAAAAAGGCAAGCGAAAGGCTCACGATAAAGAAATAAGCGGAAGCCTCTTCCCGAATCTCAGGAGCCGCCTGCATCCATCTCGGCAGCAATGGAGAAATGAGCAGACAAATGGCCGTCAGGATCAACCCGAAGAAGAGCACCACACGGCAGCCCATCGCTGCCAGTTTTTTCATCTCTTCCCGGTCTCCGCGTCCATATGCCTGTGAGGTGAGAGAAAGAATCGCGATCGTGAAACCCCAGGGAAGAGAATGGATGAGCCAGTTCGGGGTCGTACTGGTACTGACTGTCGCTGTGGCCGCTTCGCCCAGATGTCCCACCATAGCGGTATCGACATACTGAAGAATGGAAGAAAGCAGCTGCTGCACAATAGCAGGCAGCGCCAACTGCACCAATGAGATCAATACAGCGAGTTTCCCGGAGCGGGATTTTTCGTTATCTATTTTTTCCTTTAAATTGGACACATTCAGACCTTATTGCAATGATTTTCAAACAGCTAAAATTTTATCATAATTTCCAAATACAGCTTTTCACAAACACATTGAGTGACAAAAGAATCAAAATATAAAATATAACATACAGACAACCAGAAAATGACGTTTATCAATTGAAAGAAAAAAAACTTTCGCATATAATTAGAATTGTTTAAAAAGGCTGGCCCGGATTTATGTCAGCTCTTTACCCTGCATAAGGAATATAACATCGGAACGAAATACAGAAGGAATGTAGGGATGGGAGTAATCATGAATTTTTTCAAAAAGATTAAAACAGAAGGGATTTCTTTACGGTTTGTTTATAAAGGACTGCTGGTACTGGCAGTTATCGCGTCGGGAATTCTGCTATACGCAACTTACCGCTCTTCAGCGACTTACAATCGTCTTTCCAACGCAACCGACACTTACATAGAATTGCAGAAAGCCGCTTATGAATTGATGGACGCATCGGACTATCTCACGGAAAATGTACAGCGTTTCACCAAATCCGGCGATATGAAGTTTCTGGACGCTTACTTCACCGAAGCTTTTGAAACCAAAAGACGGGAAGAAGCCATTTCGATCATGTCCCGAAATAATAGCAACACACAGGCATTGACAGAACTGCAAAATGCGATGGACGAATCCGTCCATCTGATGGACCGGGAATTTTATGCCATGAAACTGGTCATCGAAGCAAAAAGATACACGGAATACCCGGAAAGGCTTCGCAGCATAGAATTATCTCCCGAAGATGAATCTCTTCCTGCTTCGGGGAAAATCGATCTGGCCCAGTCAATGGTTCTCGACAATGCGTATTACGATCAGAAGGACTTGATCCGGACCAGTATGAGGGACAGTTTGAATTCTCTTGAATCAGCCACACACAGCACGCAGACGCAATCCGCATCTGAACTTTCCTCACAGCTGCAGCTTGTCCGGATCCTGATCATTCTGCAGACAATCGGTATTCTCATCATGATCTGGCTCACAGCCCGTTTGGGCATCAACCCGGTCTTGCAGGCAGTGGAAAACATTGAGGAAGACAGCCCGATTCCCGTAGTCGGCGCGATTGAATTCCGCCACCTTGCCCGCACCTACAACAGAATGTACGAAGTTTACAAAAACAGCATCGCGCACCTGAATTACAAAGCCTCCCATGATGAGCTGACTCAGGCTTACAACCGTGCCGGATATGAGCTGATCATCTCATCCCTGGATCTGAAGTCGACCTATATGTTCCTGTTTGACGCGGACAACTTCAAGGAGATCAACGATACCCACGGGCATGATATGGGAGACAAAGTTCTGATAAAAATCGCGGAAGTGCTCCGCCATAACTTCCGGTCCGATGATTATATCTGCAGGATCGGCGGGGATGAATTTGTGGTTCTGATGGTCCATATGGATCAGGAACAAAAACAGCTGATCGGTTCCAAGATCCGCGAGATCAATGAAGAACTCAATAATACAAGTGATGGGATCCCCACCATCAGTCTCAGTGTCGGCGTTGCCCATGGGAATGAAACAGATGATGCCGATTCACTGCTCCACAAGGCCGACCAGGCTCTTTATGAAACCAAGAGACGAGGGAAAAAAGGTTTCACTTATTACGAAAGATAATGGCATTCTTTCCTGACCGTTTTTAAATCATCAAAGTGAAAAGAATAGACCGCATGAAAGTTGGTCATGCGGTTATAATATTTATATAGACATGATTTAATAACCATATAAAAGAAACATTGCTCTAATCGTTTCACAATCCAGGAGCCAAGGAGAAATATACATGAAGACCCCCTATAACAAACATGTATGGGCTGTTTTGATCACAATTCTGACAATAATAACGCTTGCCGGATGCAGCCCTGCTGATAAGACAAAACCAACGGAGGAACCAAATGGATTCATTCCATCACTGGATCAGCAGATTAGCAGTACACTCAATGTCGTCGGCCACTACAGCAACTTTGAGTCCCTTGAGGAAGAGTTCAACCTGTTTTCACAATACTATCCAAATGTGAAATTGCGCTACACATATTTGGAAGACTACAACAAAAATATTTCTTTAGCACTTGCAAGCGATGAAGCACCGGATATTTTTTTCACCTTCCCATGGATGATCGGAAACAAGACGTATATGGACTTATTCGATTTCGCGGAAGATCTTTCAGCCGAATCTTTGAAAATCGATTTGTCCGTCATCCGGGACAGAGTTCTTTATAAGGATACAGAAGGACATATTTTCATGGTTCCGATCTTTTCCTCAACCAACGGAATGCTCATCAACGAGGATATTTTTGAGAAGGAGAAGATATCCATTCCAAATAGCTACGAATCGTTTCTTTCCGCCTGTGAGGCTTTACAAAAAGCCGGTTACAAAAGTCCGGTCATGTCCTATACCGGCGGCACCTTCCTGCTTTTCCCGCTGTATTACCCGCTTTTTTGCTCAGAGATTCTCGGGAATGAGACCGCAGTCAGTGAATTAAACGCTATGAAACCCGGTGCCGGAGAATATATGCGCAGCGCTCTCGAACGCGCTGTTGATTTTATGAACCATGGGTATATCGATCTCGAAGAATGTTCCGGAATTGAAAATGACTACAACGCTGTGATCATGCGTTTCTTTGAGGGAGACGTTCCAATGATGCTGGGCACAGCAAACACCGTTTCCGGTACAGAAAAACGTGAAAGCCAGTCAGACGCATTTACCGCGCATCCCTTCAAATACAGTTTTCATCCGGTTCCTTCCACAGAAAAAGGCGGTTTTTTCGTAGAAAACGTTTCACTGGGTTTTTCTGTAAATAAAAACAGTGAAAATCTTGATATCGCAAACGAATTCATTCGCTTCATTGTCAGTTCAGATGAATTGAACCGGATGGCCCAATCCAAACGCATGGTCACCCCTGCAAAAAATATGTCGCTTGACGGTATCTATGCATCTTTCGGCGAAGTTGAACATATTAGCCAATCTGATGTAGGTATTCTGGATGCGGTTGATATACAGGTGCGCACTGCCGGTTCCCGCGTATGCAAGGGAGAAATGACAATCGACGAAGCAATAGCAGCCTATGGCACACTGTCGGAAAAATAAGAGAGAAAAAAGGGGGAGAGAGATGAAAAGAATTTTATTGTTTCTTATAGGGTTACTGATATCTGTAATACCCGCAGCTGCTCAGGAATGGGACATTTCCTTCTTCGAGGACTTTGATGATAATGCCTTTGAATGGCCTTTGGGAACGGAAACTCAGGGTACAACCAACGTTACCCGTGTTATTAAAGACAGCGCTTATGTCTGGACAATTTCAACACAGGATCCTAATGTCTTATGGATGGGGTTGAATCCCGGGTATCCCGAAAACAGGCAGCGCTTCCGATTCTCAACAGAGGTAAAATTACCCGAATTTGATCCTCTCACCTGTGCGGGTCTTTTGCTTGACAGCAGGGAAAATTCATTTTACGGATATGTTATCTGCAACGATAAGACCTACAGCCTGTTCGAATCCGAAAACGGGAACGTAAAAACACTGATCCCTTATACGCCCATCAAAGATTTCGACAGCTTCAGTGCCTTTACCATGTCAGCAGAAATCAACAACGGCTGGGTGGATCTGTTCTATAACGGCTCGAGTCTGGACACCTATAATATCAGTTTTGGAAAGGGAGCGTTCGGACTGATCGCCATGCCGCAGACCACAGAAAGCACAGAAATTGCATTCGGTGCTCTGTCCCTGGAATCCACCAACGCGGCTCAGGAAACAACTTTTGATCCGACGGCAGTCGATCCCAATGCCTCGGAAAATACCGCACGGCTGGTAAAAATGCTGAATATGAAAGAACGTATCACATCGACAGCGGGAACATATTTCACCCTGCCTGAAAAGGATATGTCTCTCGCCATGATGGGCTATTATACTTACGATGGATTCGGTATTAACAACCAGGATCTGCTGCTGCAAAGTGATGTTGCATGGTCTTCCGGCTATGAACGTCCTGATTACGCTGCTTCCGGCTGCGGGTTTTATCTGCGGGGTGCTGATGATTATACGCTGGTAGAGGTATACGCAGCAATGGATGGCGGAATTCATGTAAATGGCTTCCGCAACGGAACCAAAGTCGAGTTGATCACATTGAAATACAGCAGCTGGAGTATCGAAGGCAGCGGAAGGCTGGCTGTAGCAGCTGATGATCAGAAAATAACTGTTCTCTGGAATGATGCGATTCTCGGGACAGTCACGGATGCCAGCTGGCGCTGGAGCGGTGATGCGGGGTATATCCTGCACTCCGGTACTAACGGTGACTTCGGCACTCGCTGTGTATTCACTAACGGGGAAGGGTATATATTTAATTAAGAATTAAGAATTAAGAATGAAGAATGAAGAATGATGAATGATGAATTAGGAGTTAAGAGTTAGAGACTCTAATCTCTAATCTCCCAACTCCGATCTTCTTTATATATTCAATAGCATCCGTTTTTTGATTGTGAACTCCTCTTCCGTGATAATGCCGGCATCGAGGAGTTTTTTCAATTTGATCAGTTCATCCGCGTAATCCCCGTGAGCAGGATTTGGCTCATTTACGGCAGAAGCGGCAATCGTTTTGTGATAAAAGGGATCCTCTTTCGCAGAACGGATCTGCTCGACCCATTCTTTTCCGCCGTACACAACAAATTTATAGCGAGTCCTGCCGACATAGACAGAAATCTGGTCACTCACGATCTGGTTCCGGTCATGTTTTACCTCAGTCACATCGGCAAGCGGAATTGTCAGGTCGGTATTTCCGAGATTAAACATATGACTGCTGAAATATAGATTCGTCCCAGTCAAGAGCAGCTTACCGCCGGAGGAAAACAAGGCAGAGGTGTAATAATTGGCAGCACCCATACGGATTGGTATCTCCCCGGCTCCCAGAAGTTTTCCAAACACATAAGTACCCGGATAAGCTGCCGCAGGATCAGCCGCAGCACGGTCGATCTTCTCTGCAATATTGTCAATCGTTTGCTTCGGCACGTTATACTGATTGGCGTTAGACATAATCACATAGCTGCCACAGCTTTCACAAACAAATTTTGACGGATTATAAGGAGCGCCGCAATTCGGACAATTAATACCTCTGAGCATTTTTACCTCCCGATAGGTGATCGTTTTTCTATTTTATCATATTTTCCTGTCAGAAGATATCTCTTATATCCAATAAGTCTTTCACAATGAAGGTTTCCCGTCCGTTCGGTACGGCATAGCTGTCCTCGGGTAAATAAAGGATGCTCCGGATCCCGGCATTGACAGCGCAGGCAATATCAAGCGTCCGGTCTCCAACATAATACGTATCATCCCGGTCCAGCTGATATTTCCGCACCAGATAATTGACCGCAGCCGGATCAGGTTTTTTCGGGAAACCGTCTTTACCGGTGACGATCTCTTCAAAATAATCGCAGAGATTCAGATTTTCCAGAACCGGTCTGGTTGTCACACCTTTGTGAGTAAAAACATAGTTGGGAATTCCCTGTTCACGCAAGTAATTAAGGATCTCAGCCGCGTGTCTGACTGGCTGTGTCTTCAAGGCCTCCCGGTCGTTGATCACAGAAAATTTTGCCTTCACGGTTTCGGGATCAAGTCCGGTCTCTTTTTGCATTTTGGAAAGAAAGACGCCCAGTGAATATGTAATTAGTTCTTTGTGGATCAGATTTTTATCCAGTTCAACATTGAATTCTCTGAAGGTTTGATAAAGACTGGAAACAATAATCCCATAAGAATCCAGTAATGTACCGTCCAAATCCCAGATAAACGCTGTTTTTCCCATCAAAACTTCCTTCCCGCAGTAACCGGCAGTTTTTCTAAATATGATTTTACAGCATAAATAAAAAAACGGATTTAGAACGTTATCCTTCTGATTTTGAAAAATTACTGTAAAATAAAACCTTTTATATGTTATAATTTTTGTAAATTATGATAAAAAAGATGAATGCATTGAATGAAACAAGAAAAACACATATAGGTTTCTCTATAGTTTTTTTCTGATGCATTCTTTTAGCTTTGTTAGGAATAGACGAAGCAGGGAATAATCCTGCCTCGTCCTTTTATTTTTTCAGGAGGAAAAAATGAAGAAATTGTTTGCTATTCTCTTAGCAGCCGTGATGCTTCTGAGCGTCGCAGCCGTCAACGCTGAAGATGCCCACCAGCTCATTTACGGTTCCACCACTGAAATCAGCGGTGACTTCGCCCCGGATGCCTGGTGGACCAATAACGCCACCGACAAGATGCTCCGCGATTTCACAACCGACTACGGTACGGTCGTTACCGACCAGGGCGGTGCGCTGGTTATCAATGACACAACCTGCGAAAACATCGAAGGTGAAATGAATGAAGACGGCACCAAAACCTATACCGTAGTTCTGAATGAAGGACTGGTCTTCAACAACGGCGAACCGATCACCATCAAAGATTTTGTCTGGCCGACCGCTTTCAGCTGTTCAGCCGTCTCTTCCGAAGTCGGCGCAAAACTGACCGGTTACATGACCATCGTCGGTGGACAGGAATACTATGATGGTACCGCTTCCACCATCAGCGGCCTGCGCATGCTGGATGACAAGACCATCCAGGTCACTGTTGTTGCGGATAAAGTTCCTTACTTCTTCGATCTCAGCTATGCCGGATTCACTCCCTTCAGCATGAAATACTGGCTCGGCGAGGGTGTTGACATCGCCGATGACGGCGAAGGCGTTTACTTCAAGGGACTTACCAAAGATGCCATCGAAGAACAGCTGAATTTTGCCCGCTTCCACGCCGGTGAAGACCGCATCACCGCTGGCCCATACAATCTTGTTGAATTCGATCAGGCTTCCAAACAGGCTACTCTGGTAAAGAACGAATACTATCAGGGTAACTTCGAAGGCCAGATTCCTTCCATCGAAAAGATCATCATCACCAAAGCTGAAGACGCCACCTGGGCAGATGCTCTGAAAACCGGCGCTTTCAATTTCTATGACACCATCACCGATGGTACTCAGGTCAACACAGCCATGGACCTCATCGAAGACGATGAAAACGTCGATAAACTCGGTTATGGCTATGATTTTGTTCAGTTCGACCGCCCGGGTTATGGAAAGCTGATGTTCCACAGTGACTTCGGTCCTACTCAGTTCATCAATGTCCGCCATGCGATTGCCCACCTGCTGGACCGCAACGAATTCGCCAATACCTTCTGCAACGGTTGGGGCGGCATCGTGAACGGCCCTTACGGAACAGCCATGTGGATGTACCAAGAAGGCGAAGAATGGCTGGATGAAAACCTCGACAACTACGCCTACAACCCGGAAAAAGCTGTAGAGTTGCTGGTTGAAGACGGCTGGGTCTATGATGAAAAGGGCAACGACTATGTCGAAGGTATCCGCTACAAAAAGGTCACTCCTGAAGAAGCCGGTACCTATGCTCACAACGTCACTCTCGAAGACGGTACCATCCTGATGCCGCTCATCATCGAATGGGCATCCTCCGAAGGTAACTCCGTTTCCGACCTGCTGAGCGTCATGCTCGCCAACGGCGAACAGACCGCCGCTGCCGGTGTCAAGATCAACCAGAACGTCATGAGCTTCGCAGAACTGCTGAACTACATGTACCGCGATGCCACTCAGGGCGACAAATACGGTGTCCCGACCTACTGCATGTACAACCTCGCCTCCAACTTCACACCGCTTTACGACCAGGCTTATTCTTTCACACTGGATCCGAAGCTCGTTGCTGATGGCTATAACTCCGACTTCATCTTCGATGAAGAGCTGGACAAGCTCTCCATGGATATGGTTTACGGTGTCGAAGCCGGTGATGATGATGCATATCTGGAAATCTGGCAGAACTTCATTCAGCGCTGGAACTACCTGCTTCCTGAAGTTCCGCTTTACTCCAACATCTATGTTTCCGTCTTCCCGGATTGGCTCGAAGGCTACGACCAGAGTTCCTACTGGGATTTCGCACAGGCGATTCTCTATGCCGATATCGTTGAATAATTTGTAGTTTTTCAATAAAGCAGAGACTTTTAAAAGTCTCTGCTTTATTTGTTATTAGTTAGTAGTTGGCAGTTTGTAGTTACACAATAGAACTAACTATCCACGATGGAACTAACAACTTCCAACTAATAACTATCAACTAATAACTACCAACAAAAGTAATGAAAGGGGGAAACATGGGCAAATATATACTCAAACGCTGCGGATACATTGTAGTCGTATTTCTGATCTTGTCATTTTTGATGTATGCGCTCTATAATCTGATCCCGTCAGATCCTGCCCGTCAGGAACTGGAACCCATGCGTCAAAGTCTCAAAGCAGACGAATACGAAACTCTTTACCGGCAGACACGGCAGCGCATGGGATTGGACGATCCGCTGGTAGTCCGCTATCTGCGCTGGATGGGACTATGGAAAGATACCGATGGCACCTTCAACGGGGTCGTACAAGGGAACTTCGGTTATTCCAATCTCTACAAACGAAGCGTAATCGAAGTCATCAAAGCCCCAATGGGAAATACCATCTTTATCAACATTTTTTCAACCATCCTTTCCCTCGGTATCACCATTCCGCTCGGGATCTATTGTGCGGTCCACAAGGGCAAACGCTTTGACAGCGCCACACAGGTGATCACGATGCTGGGTTACTCCATCCCGGTCTACATCATCGCGCTGGTCTTCATGTTCTTCTTCTGCGTTCTCTGGCGCATCTTCCCGATCATGGGAACCAAAACGCCGGGAATGACCTACGCGAACAAATGGCAGGAATTCGTAGATATGCTCTACCACATCGCGTTACCGGTGATCGTCATGACTTTCGGATCGCTCGGCGGCATGACCCGCTATGTCCGTTCCTCCATGATCGAAGCCCTTTCCATGGACTACATCCGCACCGCAAGAGCCAAAGGTCTGAAAGAAAAGGTCGTCATTTACTCCCATGCCTGGCGCAATGCCCTGCTCCCCGTCATCACCTCCATTCTCGGCTGGTTCCTGAGTATCTTCTCCGGTTCCGTGATTATTGAAAACACTTTTTCGCTGAACGGGATGGGGAAACTCTACTGGCAGGGACTGAACAACCTGGACTTTGAGCTGGTGCTTGCGATCCAGATGTTTTATTCCATCGTTTCCCTGGTTGGCTCCCTGCTCATCGACATCAGCTACGGACTTGTCGACCCGCGTGTCCGAGTGGATAAATAAGAAGGAGGGATAAGAAAATGGCTAAGAATAACGAATTTTTCCTGTCCCGCTGGTTCAAACGGGCATTCAGAGGCTCCGCGCAGGAAGTCAAAGACATCATGCAGGAAGAACAGGTGGAAACACCTTTCAAGACCATGGCGAAGAACTTTCTCGCCAAACACACTGTTCGTATCGGTCTTACAGGCTTCATCCTGATCTTTCTCTTTGTATTGATCGGCCCTCATTTCTGGGTATTGGATCTTTCCGAACAGGATTCCACACTGGTTAACCTGCCGCCCAGTAATAACATGATGAACATTCCCTCCGCATTGAAGGGCAAGGTACGGGATATCGCGGCTGGCCGCACCTACGGCGTCGCCGTAGATACTGACGGCGAGATCTACACCTGGGGACATACCAAGATCACCGAAAAAATCGATGTTGCCAACATCCCGGATGAAGTCAAGCAAGTCGATCTGGTCATGTTCGCCGCCGGTGATGACCATGTGGTCGCCATGGATGAAAATCAGCAGCTCTACGTCTGGGGGAATACAAGACTCCAGCAGGGCAACTTCACCAGTGAAATGAAGAAGGGGATGAAGAAACCGGATGAAAGCTGGGACATCATCCAGCTTGAAGCCAGCAACCAATTCTCAGCAGCTCTTTCTTCCGATGGTACGCTTTACCTCTGGGGCAACTCCAACCTGGCCGATATCAAACTTCGCAAACAGTACCAGGGAGAAATTGCCAAAGTAGCCCTGACCTCCAATGAATATATCTGCCTGCTCAAAGACGGTACAGTTGCTTATACCGGTTTCAAAGACAAAGGCTCAGCCTTTGCCGCCATCCCGGAAGAATTGAAAAACACAAAAGTCGTGGATATCGCTTCCACCAGTTCCACAGTCGCCGCTGTCACCGAAGAGGGGAAGGTCGTCGTCTGGGGCAACGCCAAGAACGGTGAAAAGAACATTCCGGAATTCTCCGCTCCGGTCAAAAAACTTTACGGCGGACGTTTCCACTATGTCGCCTGGCTGGAAAACGGAGAAGTGCTTGCCTGGGGCTCCAACAAATATCACCAGACCGACGTTCCGCACTCACTGCGTAACAACGAGAATATCAAAGAGATCTACACCGGCAACTTCCAGAACTATGCCGTAATGAATGACGGCTCCATCGTCACCTGGGGTCTGAAAGGCTTCCTGCTCGGTACGGACGGACTCGGCCGTGACATGCTCAACCGCATCGTCAACGGGGGTCGCGTAACCATGACTGTCGGTGCCATCTCCGTCATCATCGCCACGCTCATCGGCGTGATTTTGGGCGGACTGGCGGGTTATTTCGGCGGCACCACAGACCTCATCATCATGCGTATCGCGGAGATCGTCGGCGGTCTGCCCTTTATCCCCTTCGCCATGATCCTTTCCGCCGTCATCGGTTCCCGTCTGAACCCGACCCAGCGCATGTACCTCATCATGATCGTGCTCGGTGTCCTTTCCTGGACCGGCACCTGCCGCCTGATTCGTGCACAGATCCTGGCACAGCGTGAGATGGAATATGTCACGGCAGCCAAGGCCATGGGGATCAGGGAAACCGGCATCGTCTTTCGTCACATTCTGCCGAATGTCATGTCCATCCTGCTGGTTTCGCTGACACTGGACTTCGCAACCTGCATGCTCACCGAATCCACGCTTTCTTATTTGGGTTTTGGTATTCCGCTGCCGACACCGACATGGGGCAACCTGCTGCAAGGCGCCAACAATTCCATCGTCATCCAGCAATACTGGTGGCAGTGGGTCTTCCCGGCAGCAATATTTGGTGTCTGCACCATCTGCATCAACATGATCGGCGACGGTCTGCGCGACGCAGTCGACCCGAAGAGCGCTGAACGCTAAGGAGGTGAGGAAATGGCATTACTTGAACTCAAAGATTTACATACCTTTTTCAAAACCAAACGCGGCATCGTCAAAGCTGTGAACGGCGTCTCATACGCCGTGGATGAAGGACGAACGCTTGGCGTCGTCGGCGAATCCGGTTCCGGGAAATCTGTCTCCGCCATGTCGATCCTTCAACTGCTGGATGGCAACGGTTATATCGACTCCGGCGAGATCTTTTTTGACGGACGCGAGCTGACAAAACTGCCAATGAAGGAGATCCGGAAGATTCGCGGAAACGACATCTCCGTCATTTTCCAGGAGCCGATGACCTCACTGAACCCGGTCTTCACCGTTGACAAACAGGTTTCCGAACCTTTCATCATCCATCAGGGCATGAGCAAAAAAGAAGCAAGCGCCCACGTGATCGAGATGCTCAAGGACGTGAAGATCCCGAATCCGGAAACAGTCGCCAAGCAGTATCCACACCAGCTTTCCGGTGGGATGCGGCAGCGTGTCATGATCGCCATGGCGCTGGCCTGCCGTCCGAAACTGCTGATCGCCGACGAACCGACCACCGCGTTGGACGTCACCATCCAGGCACAGATCCTGAAGCTGATGAACGACCTGAAACGCGAACACGGCACCTCCATCCTCTTCATCACGCATGACCTCGGCGTCATCGCCCAGATGGCTGACGATGTGGCAGTGATGTATTGCGGTCAGGTGGTCGAAATGGCGCCTGCTATGACCATCTTCACCAAATCCAAATACTCTCATCCCTACACTGAAGGGCTGATGGTTTCCATCCCCCGGCTGGACACGCCGCCGAATGAGCGTCTGGATGCCATTCCGGGTGCCGTACCGCACCCGCTGGACTTGCCGAAAGGCTGTAAGTTCGGTCCGCGCTGTAAATACTGCACGGAGCAATGTATCGAGGAAGAACCTGAATTGAAGGAAGTTATGCCGGGACAGCTGATCCGCTGTTTCCATGCCCTGAAGGAGGAACGCCATGCAAGACTCCAAAAATAAAACACAAAAGCCGCTCTTACGCATCAGCAACCTGAAGCAGTATTTTCCGCTGAAGACCAAAGGCCTATATGTCAAGGCAAACGACGGCATCACCCTCGACATTTATGAAGGAGAGACACTGGGGCTGGTCGGTGAATCCGGCTGCGGGAAGTCCACCCTCGGGCGCACCCTTTTGCAGCTTTACAAACAAACCGACGGACGCTCCATGTATTATGGACGGTCCCTGGACGATATCGCCCCGAAATATGTGGAAAAGACCATCAAAGACCTGGACAAGAACAAGAAAAAACTTGCCGAACTGGAACAAAGACGGGACGCCATTGAAAAGGAATACGAGTCCATGCCGGACGGCAAGGAAAAATATCAGAAGCGCAATGAACTGGATGCCGCACGCAAGGCCGCGAACGACGTCTTTCTGGATATGACCAACATCCTTGGTGGGTTCAGCCTCGCCGAAGACACCAAACCTGTCATTGAAGCATTCAGCGGGATATATAAGCTTTCCGCGGGGCTCTGTAAAGAGGACCGAAAGCTCGAAGAAGCCAAACTCGACCTTGCAGATGCCGAATTTGATCTCAAGAAAGCCAAAGAAGCGGGAAAATCCACAGCTTCAGCCGAAAACAAGGTCACCAAGGCAAAGAGAAAGGTCAATGAAGTCCAATCCCGCATCGACGCGATCCGCAAAGAACTCACACAAGCCCATGCCGGGATTGATGAGATGCGCAAAAAATATAAGGACAATGCGGAGTTTCAGCGTCTGGAAGGCTTCCGCGATGACGGGATCGACCTGGCACGTCTCAGCTATGAGGAGATCCGCCTGCTGCGTTCCGATCTGCAGATGATCTTTCAGGATCCTTATTCATCGCTCAATCCCCGCATGACGGTGGGGCAGATCATCTCCGAAGGTCTGTTTGCTCATAATTACTTCAAAAAAGCTGATGAACGCATGCAGGAATACATCCTGAAGGTCATGGATGACGCCGGACTTCAGCCGTATTTTGTTCACCGCTATCCGCACCAGTTCTCCGGTGGGCAGCGGCAGCGAATCGGAATCGCCCGGTCGCTTGCGGTTCAGCCGAAATTCGTCGTCTGTGATGAAGCAGTCTCCGCGCTGGACGTTTCCATCCAATCCCAGATTTTGAACCTGCTGCAGGATCTCAAGGAACAGCAGCACCTCACCTATATGTTCATCACCCACGATATGTCCGTCGTAAAGTACATCTCCGACCGCATTGGGGTGATGTACCTCGGAAACCTCGTGGAACTGGCAGGTTCGCAGGAAATTTTCGATCATCCGCTGCATCCTTACACCGAGGCGCTGATGAACGCTATTCCGACAACGGATGTGGTGAATGGGAAGGAAATGCAGATTCTGGAAGGGGATATTCCTTCCCCGGTCAATCCGCCCAGCGGCTGCAAATTCCACACGCGCTGCAAATACTGCACCGAAATCTGCAAGCACCAGATCCCGGAATGGAAGGAAGCCGCCCCCAATCACTTCGTCGCCTGTCATCATATATTAGGGGATAGGAGATAGGATATAGGGGATAGTGAGTGGTCAGTGGTGATGTTTCGCGGAAGATTTGACCGGGCGAGAGCCCTTCAGAAAGAACAGATGCAGGGACGCGATCTGGCGTATGACGACGTGGATATCGAGGACAAACTCGAAAAACACGACACCCTCGCCATGGTTTTGGCAGCGCTGATCACGATCCTGCCGGCAGCCTTGCTGGCGATCGGCATCATGCTTCTCGTCGGCTGGCTCTTTCTCTTTCGCTAATCAATAACAAAGCACGTGGAGACTGGCAACTTGCTGTCGGGCACCCGACACAAGCGTGCCAGTCCCTATGTGCGCCGCTCAATTTTGAAAAGATACCATACAAGGAAGTGAAAATGAACCATTTTGACGAACAATATATAATTGATACCTTTCAAAAGCTTCTCGCGATTGACAGCACCACCGGGCAGTACCGGGAGATACAAAATTGGGTGATTTCCGAAATCGAACGATTGGGATTTTCCTACACCGTCACACACAAAGGCGGCGTCCTGGCGGACCTTGGCGGAGAGGGAAACGCCCTTGCCATTGCAGCTCATTTGGATGACATCGGGCTGATGGTCCGCCATATCAATGCCGACGGAACCCTGAATGTCTGTGCAGTCGGCGGACTGTACCCGATTTACTGTGTCGGGGAAAATGTACGCGTTTACACCGGAGATGGGGAAATATTCACCGGAACTGTCTGCCGAACACCGAACTCCATCCATGTCACGGAAGAGGAAATTCGCAGCACTCTCGGCGATTTCCGCAAGAACATCTGCGTTGTTCTGGATATGCCCGTCCATACAGCGGCCGATACCAAAGCACTTGGTGTTGAAACCGGCGACATGATTGCCCTTGAACACCGCTTCACCATGTCCAACGGATACATCAAAAGCCGCTTTGTTGACGACAAGGCTTGTGTGGCCACTCTCTTCAATGTCATGAAAACCCTGCGGGAGCAGAATGTTACACCTACACGCAAAGTCTATGCGTATTTTTCCTGCTACGAAGAGATTGGTCACGGGACCACCTGGCTGCCTTCCGATGTAAAAGATATTCTTTCCATCGATATTGCCCCCACCGGTCCCGAACAGAACTCTGAAGAGCACAAAGTCACCATCTTCGCTAAAGACAGCCGCTACCCCTATCATGTGGAAATGACCAAAGAACTGCGCGACACCGCCAAAGCTGCCGGTATTGATTATGTGATGGACGTCTTCACGCCACACTACGGCACCGACGGCGACACCTCAGTCGCAGCCGGCTACGACATCCGCCACGCTGCCATTGGCCCCGGCACCGCCAATTCCCACGGCTACGAGCGCACCCACATCGACGGTCTGCGGAACACCTATGCGCTGACGCTGAAATACATCACTGGATAACCCGTAAAACCGGAAAAGCACCCGAAGCCTGTTCTGATGTTCCCTGAAGTCCGGTTCCCCTCAGAACAGGCGCTGTTCCTGAAGAAGCCGCCTCCGATCCCATGGAAGCCATCCCTGTACCGAAACCGGGAACATCACCTTTCTGAGCGTCAATCGTTTTCATTACACCGGTAAATGCAGTCCCGGCCCCCATAGCAGCAGTAGAAACATCTTTGACAACATCAGCAGTGATCTTTCCAGCCTGTTTGAATTTCAATGCAATATCATTTACCTCACTTGATGCGGCATCAGCGTTTTCCGTAAAGCCAAGTGGATCAAGTAATAATTTACCTTTCAATATTGAAACGATTGTTTCACTTGCACTCATATAACAATTCCGACAGTGTTATAATTCAGTTATGAATTGGCTGCTTTTTCTACTGCTGGCTTCATTCCTTCCCGCACCGTTTTACCGAAAATTCTGGGGAAATGTTGCCTCAATTATTGGCTGGTTCGTTATGCTCTTCTTCCTGTTTTGGTTTCTTGAAGATACACTCCATCTGACTTTTTGGCCAATGTTTATCATTGGTCTGATTGCCAGTATTCTTTATTTCATCTGGACCACGAAAATCGGTCTCTGACGGATCCAATCCTCTTCAAAATCATCCGGGCTCACTTCTGTGGGCTTTTTCTTTTGCCGGAGGGTGAGGAACTCCTTCACCTTGTGCGGACGCTTCCCCTTGTAAGTCTCCAGCTCAGTGGAAAGAGCCTTCGCCTTATCCTTTTCTGCCTGGAGATCTTTCCCGTACTCAGCCATGATCTTATCCAGCTGATCTTCGGGCACTCCGGCATTTTTCAGAAATTCGCGGTTCATTTTTGTCTCCTATACGCTTGTTGACAGGGTCGCGTCCCCGTGTAGTTTCGGTCGGCATACGCCCCGACCCCGGCGGAAATAGAAAAAAGCCGGCAAGGAACTTTCATTTTTCCTCAACCGGCCTTCTTTCATGCTCTTGTTGATCGCGGATTTGCTCCGCTAAATCTATTATATCACAGTTTTTTCGATTCTTGTATTAGTTTTCTTTTGTTTTGATTTCAATGTGTGGATGGTTCATTTCGGCTCCTGCTCTAATATGTGCTTCACGAACTCTTCCGGCAGCTTCATGTCGTAATTTTCAAAATGATAAATGGTTTTTGAAGTCCATGCGAATTTACCATCAGTAAAAATTAAGTAGGGACCGGGAATTTCTCCTCCGGTCTTTTCATCAACTTGACGCCCCATGATAGCACCGCAATGTTCTACTGATTTTAGATATCTAATGATTGTGACTTTTTTATTAGCTGAAAGAATTTCGACCAATTCGTCAAAGGGTTTTCTACTGCGAAAACCATTAGCGTCTATATTGAAATAAATAGGCGAAAAGTCAATCCGGATAAGTGTTTCCGGATTTATTAATGCTGAGTTCCTTTTCGCGGTACGAAAGTTTTCCATTCTCCAGGATTCCCGTCCTTATCAAAAATTTCAAGATAATTCTTCCATAAATTTGCTTCTTTAGTAGGCGCAAGAACTTCTACACCCATCGCATCTGCAAACCATTGGGCTGTCATCGCAGTCTCTCCTCCTGTACCACAGGATATTAATCTAATTTTACCACCTTTATAAACCTGAGATTCTTTAACAAAGTCTGCAAATTCATTGACATTGATAAATGTCTCCTGATTATGCCTATAGCCAACGTCCTTGAACATAAAGCCAGTGTCCCCTCCATGGACGAATATATCCTGATAGCCTGATAATGGAGGAATAGTTTTTGCGTATTCATATAAAGGATCAACATGCTGAAAAAATATTAGAGCCTTGCGGCCATTTTCAATAATTTCATTCTTGACATCTTCAGAAATATCTAAAGAGTTTCGATTCTGGAGACTCAATGGAATAGATTGGGATCTTATTATACTTTCCAGCGTCTTCATCGTCGGACTTCCGCCCCAGAACGGGTTTTCCTTGATGTAGACCATGTCCCGCGGATTGACGCCTTCCTTTTTCCACAGGTCAAAGCGTCCCGGGCCCATGATTTTGCGCTGGGTTTCCTCGCTTTGCCGTTCAAACCACTGCTGCCCCCGCTCCCAGTTCGTGGAATGGATCGGGTCGAAGTGCTTCGTCACCGGCACTGCCGAACATTTCCCGTTCGGATGGTCGCTG
>CADATZ010000052.1 GCA_902791025.1 uncultured Chloroflexota bacterium
ATCGCTGGTATAACAATTTTCCGATGCGTCCTTTAGGCTGGTTATCTCCCGCTTCTTTTTTAAAGAATTTTGTTACACATCATTGACAAACCTACAAATTTCTCTATATAATGCATTTTTCTGTGTAGGTGCATTCACTCAATGGAAGAAATGCCTTGATCTTATCTGCCTTATTTCTCCGTCCGGCATAACGCAGCAAGCGCACCGTATCGACATTATACCTGTCATATAATGCATTCACAATTAATTTATATTTAGATCCGCTATAGGTCAGTCGGATCGTTTTATCACAGTAGATATCAACCAGCATTTTTTCCGCAGTAATATCGTGCGGAGCGGCAAGGTTCAGTGGAGCCTGGCTCGTCCAGTCAAGTACAACGATCATATCCGGCTGCCAATATCTGGCGTAATCTCTTTCTGATGGCTTATACAACACAATTGTCTTAGTAGTATCTCGAAGGAAATCAAAAACGAATGCGCTGGTATCGCGTTCCGTTTGAAGGAAGATCGTATTCCGAGCAATGAGGTGATTCAGAAATTCGTTCAGCAGAGTGCTTTCAAAAACGGTGAAGCCTATCGCAGGATATTTCCCGGCAATATGATTTTTGATATCAACAGCAGATTGTGAATATACTGGAGAATATACATCTTTTTTATGGTCAGATAACGAATATTGATCGCGGCCAACATGGACCAGTTTTCCGCGTTTTACAAGATCACCGATCATCCAAATAAGGGAATTATCGCTCATTTCCTTTTTTTCATTTTTCATGATCGAAATGAGTTCTTTCCGCGGATATATCCTTCCCCGTTCAAGACTTCTCAAAGTGTTTTGCATGAACATCACCACATCGTATCAATCGTCAATATTTACAAATACTGACGATTGATATTATAACGATTATTATTTCACCTGTCAAACTGTGATCCCTGTCTTGTTGAAAACCATAATATCTGTAATCACAAAATTTGCCGTATTGTAACTAATATAAAAGATACGCTTTTTGGTAATAATCAGTCTTCTTTTTACATGTTTTTTTACCCCTTTTTCTATAAATAGGCGCATTGCACCCTTGAAAATTCACTCGATCATCCTGCACGATTACCTTGGTGGAGAAATATAAAAATTGAACATTTTTGTCCTGAATCATTCATGTAACCTGAAATGCTGAATTGATTCCGGAAAATCAAATGCGTAAACAGATTTTTTGTTTTGCTAAAAAGAAGCCTGTTCGATTATAGAAAAACAGAGAAATTCAAGGCTATACCCTGAATCTCTCTGTTTTTCAGACCGAATCATGTCCAATATTCTGGTCTTTGACTATAAAATCAGTACTGACTTTAAAACACAAAAGTGACCCATCGGGGACTCGAACCCCGAACACGCTGATTAAGAGTCAGCTGCTCTGCCAAATTGAGCTAATGGGCCGTTCATTTACTGAACGTTGATTATTATACACGTTTTTATATATTTGTCACTGTTTTTTGTCATTTTCGTTACATTCTGCATTTTTGCGAAGGGTATCTTTCATACCCAGTCCAAAACACAGGGCCAGTTACCAGTTTCATACGGGTAACTGGCCACAGAGCTGCGCTATTAGACATGCTGTTCCGTAAAAATTACTTTACAAACCGGAATTGACATAACATTGTCAGGCATTGTCTTTTTTCTGCAGGAGGACGGCAAAAATAATAATGACGCCTTTCACCGCTTCGCAGAGGAAAGTCGGGACGCCAACGGAATTCAGGATATTGTTCATAACGCCTGTGATCAGCATACCTAAAAACGCCCCAATCACGGAACCACGACCACCAGACATCGCAGTACCACCCACGATAACCGCAGCGATGGCATCCATCTCGTAACCGTTACCGGCGTTCGCAAAATCCATGGAGCCGATACGCGCAATGTAAATGATCGCGGCGATCGCGCACATCACACCGCAGAGGGAATAAATCTTGCGCTTCGTCAGGTTCACATTGATTCCGGAAAGCTTTGCGGCCCGTTCGTTGGACCCGATAGCAATCGTCTGCCGGCCGAAGGCTGTCTTTTTGAAAATGATATGCATCAGGATAACGATCAGGATCCAATAAATGATCGGCAGGATCACCTGACCGTTGATCTTGGTCGATGTGATAGCTTTGAATTCATTCGGCACTGTCGGGTTGAATTTCTTGGTCAGCTGCTGGGTGACGGAACGGAAGATCTTCATTGTACCGAGTGTAGCAATGAAAGGCGGCAGCTTCCCAAAAGCGACCAGCGAACCGTTCAGATGTCCAAGGATATAGCCAAGGCAGATCAGGATGATGATCGCAGCAACATATGCAAAAGGGCCGGTCAAACCGATCTTCAGCAGCAGTCCGAAATTCGGCTCAATGAGATAGAGCAGAATTGCACCTAACGCACAGAGCATGGATCCTACAGAAAGGTCGATCCCTCCGGAAATAATCACAAAACACATCCCAAGGGCAATGATCCCAGCATAAGCATTGTTCCGCAGAATGTTCAGCCAGGCCATGCGCATTTTCGGGAACAGCCCGCCGAAGGATCCGGCATTGTTCCACATCACGACAGACTGAATCAGCACCATGATCAACAGGGCAAACAGTGTTGAAAACAAGCTGTTATGAGCCCAATTGTCTTTAAACCATCCGATAAAACCTTTATTTTGTTTCTTAGCTTTTTCCATTTTGATATCCGCTCCGTTTATTATTTACCCGAATTCCCGCCGGTAGCAAGGAACATAATGTTATGTTCGGTCATATCATCACCCTCGACCAATCCGACCTGCTGCCCGTGGAACATCACCCACGAACGGTCGCAAACCCGTATGATCTCCTGCGCCTCAGAAGAAAGAACGATGATCGCCACACCCTGGTCTGCCAGCCGGTGAATGATTTGATAGATTTCCTCTTTCGCCCCAACATCGACACCCTGTGTCGGATTGTCAAGGATCAAAACCTTCGGGTCCGACATCAGCCATTTCGCCAACACGACTTTCTGCTGATTTCCGCCGGAAAGGCTGGTGATCAGGTCAAATTTGCTGCCCATTTTGATTCGCAGTTCATCGACTTCCTTCTGGAACAATTCCTCCTGACGTTTCCCGTCAATAAACAGCCCTTTCACGATCTTTGGCAGGTAAACCAGCGACCCGTTGTCAAGAATCGTCATGTCCTTGAGAATTGCATTCTCTTTTCGATTTCGCGGCAGATAGGCGATCCCATGTTCCAAAGCCTGGTGTGTGTTTTTTACAATGATTTCGGAACCGTTCAGGTAAATCTTTCCGCTGTGCTTTGTGTTGATGGCCCCGAAAACGGTCTGGAAAAGCTCGCTTCTTCCATCACCAAGCAGTCCTGTTACACCCAACACCTCACCGGCATGAACGCTCATTGAAATATCGTGAAAATAATGATCATCGCTCAGGTTTTCAAGACGAAGGACTTCCTCTCCATAATCACCGCTGCGGGTGTTGGCCTCAACCGTCACTTCATGTCCTACCATATGAGCTGCCAGTTTGTGAGGGTTCGTTTCAGATACCATACCCTCAGCGACCATATTTCCATCACGCAGAACGGTAAATCGGTCGCAGATTTCCATTACCTCATTCAGCTTATGCGAAATAAAGATGATCCCGACGCCACGATCCTTCAGTGTCCGCATCATGGCGAAAACTCGCTCAATTTCCGGTTCTGTGAGGGATGTTGTCGGCTCATCCATGATGATCACAGAGGCATCCTGCAGCAGAGCGCGGCAGATTTCCACGATCTGTTTATAAGAGGCATCCAGATCCCGAACCATGGTTTTCGGATCCATCTGCACATCCATCCGCTTGAAAAGGTCTTCTGTTTTCCGAATCATTTCCGCTTTATCCAGGAAAAGCCCTTTTTGCGGCAGATGTGTGATGAACATATTCTCATATATCGTCAGATCATTGACCAGGTTCAGTTCCTGATGGATAAAACCGATCCCGGCATCCAGTGAATCCACAGGAGAATCGAAATGTACTTCCTTCCCGTCGATTTCGATAGAACCGCTGTCAGCCGGCAGAACGCCGCCCAGGATGTTCATCAGCGTGGATTTACCTGCACCGTTCTCACCTAACAACGCGCAGATCTCTCCTCCGTTTAATTTGAAATCCACATCGGTCAGGACGTTATTCGCCCCGAAGGATTTATTGATTTTGTGCATAAATAAATTCAAGGAGACACCTCCTTCTTCTTGATTTTATTAATTATAGCATAGACCGGGATACTTTGAAATATCAAATTTCAATTGCCATTGTACCGCTGTACAGATCAAATCCACCAACAACAGACAGCCGAAACCATCCGATTTCGGCTTGAAATTGTTTTTTTGGTGAATTTATGTTGATAAAGCATTCCTGATGTCTTCCGCCAGTTCCGGTTCTTCGGAACAAAACTGTGGATCCGCCAGGAGCAAACGGGCTTCATCTTCCGTGAAAGTGATCTCCCCATCTTCGGAATCCTCACTTCGCTCCATCGCCCGGAATAATATTTCCCGATAATCCGGCGGAGATAATGAAGAATTATGAGGGAAGAATGAAGAATCGGGATCTAATGAAGAAGGAAGAATGAAGGATGAAGAATCATCTTCCAATGAAGAATTATGAATGAAGGATGAAGATTTTTCTTCGTCACATCTTCCAGTCTTATTCTCTGTTTTTTGAGCCTGTTCAATGGACCCTGACTCCTGATCACTGACCACCGGCTCCTGGCCCCTGAACCCTGAATCCTGACCCCTGGCCCCTGAATCCTGTCCCCTGCCCCCTCGTAACGCTCCATAAGCCCGTGGCGCGGTATATGCAGCCGGCGCGGAAATCGCGTCAAGCGGAGACAAGGCGTCCCCGGAAACTTCAAGCGGTTCAAATGCCTGCACATCATTCCCAACCGGCAATTCCGGGCTGGAAGATGTTTCGATCTTTTTCGCATCTGAACTTTGAACTTTGCACTTTGAACTTTCAGATTCCAGTTTTTCTTTCGTCTTAAACAGTCGGAGCATCGTGTTCGTCCAACTCAGCTGATTGATCAGCAGCCGTTCTCCGATTTCCGGATTTTTACAGGAGGTTTGCAGCACGCCCAGATAACTCTTGCGGATGTGGTAAGAACCCACTCCGATCAGATCTTGAATGGACATCGGCGCCTGGCTCAGGTCCTCACCCCGTGCGTGAAGGGTGACCAGTCCGCGGGCCATTGTGGAGACTCCGCTCATGATCATCTTGCTCAGGGTTACGAAATGCTTGCTGAAATAGCTGGTCTTTTTGGCTTCATCGATCCAGGTGGAAAGAGAATTGAAGCCCAGCTTCATCACCGTCAGCGCGTCGGTTTCTTCACTCAGAAAAGGAGTGAGGAAATTATCCGGCAAAGGTGCGGAAGACAAAACGGTTTTATCGATCGCGTCCACAACGCCGTTCGACAGATTCATCAGCGCATTCCGATACATCATTTTCGCCATTGGGCTGTCTGATAATGCCATTTTGTCTTCTCCTTTCCTCTTTTTTTTCTTTCCCGGGGACGGTTATCCCGTACGCGGTACGGGGAACCGTCACTCAGGTTCCACAGTGCTCCTTTTATCTTCAGGCACTCGTAAAGTTCGATTTTTTCTTACCCCTAATGGGCTTGGCTCCCGTTATTTTACCGGGTTCCCCTTGGGTGACGGTTCTCCGTACCAGCTTCGCAGTACGGAATAACCGTCCCCGTTTCAATCGTTAAGTAGAGTATACATAAAAAATTATAAAAGAAAACCGCCAATATTGGCGGTTGACAAATGTACAATTTTGTGGTATTAAGCACCGGCTTGATGCGTTTCTAAGGTTTCAGTTGGAGCCATGCTCCACTTTTTTCTCCAGATTTCGAGGATCTCAGCTCGTTTTTCCGGTCGAATCAGATAAATTCCGGCAGCGCCCAACAGGATACACAGCACCATGTCAACAGCATCGACCCAGCCCACCGCGTGCGTCAGTACATAATCTCCCGGCAGGAACATTCCGGCAAAAACGTCGTGAAGAAAATGAATGATCATCGCCGGCCAAAGACAGCCGCTGCGCAGGAAAATAGCTCCCAGGAAAAGCCCGATAAAGAAAGAAGAAAACGTCTGGATAAGGGTGATCGGCACCTCAGCACCGGATAAAATATTCGCGCTGTGGACGAGGCCAAAAACGGCTGATGTGAGGAGCAAAGCCGGAAGGACCTTGTTTTCTTCCTTCCACTGACGCATCAGGTAAGAAATCCCCAACCCACGAAATGCCGCTTCTTCACAGCAGCCTGCCATCAATGAGGTACTGATCATGGCAAGCGTGGGAACGGAAAATTTGTTACCGAAAGCGAGTTCTTTTATGCCGGAAAGGATCCAGAATGGGATAATGGCGGCAGTCACTTTCCAGGCGTCTTCGAAGCTGACAGAGCTGCATGTCAGGCAGCCTTCAAATTCCGGATAGAACCAACGCTTGTGGATCGCCAGCAGCAGAAAAGCGCCTGCTGCACAGCCAAAGCCGATAAGAATTTGAGTTTGCCCGGACCGATCCAACAACAACACGTCAAACACCCCAAAAGGCAGACCGATGATACCTTCAGAGAAAATCAATCCCCAGATCATCAGGAGGATCGCCCCGGGAATCGTGTGTTTATTCAGGAACTTGTGATTGATTATTCGTTTTTTTTCATCATTTTTCATAAAATTGTCAACTTCCGTAATTTGGTTGATGCAGCGCGGATGCCAGTCACCTGTACGGGCTGCGCTGTACAAGTTTTTTTAAGTAAGCCGCACATGGGGACAGGCACACTTGTGCGGGCTGCGCCGCACAAGTTGCCAGTCCCCATGTGCTTCGTTGAAAAGTTATTTAAATTCATATTTTGCGCGGGCTTCTTCCCAGGTTTCGATGCCAAGCAGATCAGGGATATGACCGTTTTCACCGTAATACAAATAGGACTTGATGAAATCTGTCAGATCCTCGCCGGAAACACGATTGAAGGTCTCGATAAAGATATCCTCATTGACATGTCCCCACTTGTTTTCCTCAAGCAGTGTTTGCAGGCATTTTTTGAACATATCATCACCGAGTTTATAACGCAGCGAATGATAAACGATCGCCCCGCCCTGATAAGACTGAGAGCCGTAAAGCTCATCATAATTGGCCCATTCTATTTCCTTAGGTCCCGCGTAATGTTTCGGTTCGGTTTTAAACGCATCGGTTCCGAAAAGATCATTGAGATAAGGCGCTACTCTCGGCCCATAGCGAACCTCCGTACAGGAGGCTTTCACAGCCTCAGTCAATTCAGAAAAGCTCACATCACCCTCATGGAGAGGAACCTGATCCATCGGAACACCGCAGAGCATCGCGGCAGCTTTTGCAGCCTTTTCATGGTCAAAAATTGTTTTTTCATTGAGTTCCGTTTTGGCAGTCAGCGTCTCAAAGAATTCATCGTCAGCAGGAACGATTTTATGTTTGCCGTTCGCAATCATTTCATAATCGGTCATAATTTCAGCGGTATAAGCCTCTTCCCCACCCTTATGCTCTTCCCATAAAGCCTGGCCATAGGTGGCTGCACCTTCCTTGATCCACAGATCACTCCAGTCCTGCAGGGAGATCAGGTCGCCAAACCATTGATGAGCTGTTTCATGTGCGAAGACAAGGTCTTCCGTGGTATCGGCGTCATAAAGAGAGCGTCCCTGTGTCTCCAATGCCGCTGAAAGATGTGTTTTCGCGACAATGGCGCCCAGGTCTTCATAGGGATAGGGTCCGAAAAATTCTTCAAATGCAGAGATGATTTCCGTCTCCATTTCTGTCAGTTTCCACGCCTTTTCAGTGTCATTGTGACCGCGGTCCACAAAGTCCAGCTGCATTTTTCCATCTTCATTGGTTTGCAGCTTCATGTCGAAAGTGCCGGCACAGGCAGTGAAAAGATAGGGAGCTGTCTGGGTTTCCATCGCAAAGGTGAAAGTGACCATTCCATCTTCCGCTTTTGCTTCCGGATCCCAACTGCGTTCATATCCCTTTCCGGGGATGATGAGCGTTTCGTTGGCTTCCTCGATCATCAGCAGCCGTCCATTCCCCGCCGGAACGTAGTCAGCCGGAACACTCAGGGAATAATGGTAAGTTGCCTTGTCTTTCGGATGGTCATTGCAGATATAAAAGCGCCAGGCGTTGTTGGGCTCGTTCAGCATGCAAAAACCATCCGCAGGGTTTCGTGTTTCACCGGTCTCGTCAAAGAGCTCACCCCACTGAAATTTCCCGTTGAATGCCGCGTAGAGCTTGTATTCGGTATCATGGGCGAAATCATAATGAACGATCAGCTTGTTATTCTGACGGTCATAGGCAGCTTCCTGTCCGTCGATCGTAAGGTATGTGATCTCATAGCTGTCGATAAAGTCAAACCACAGCTCATCTGTATCCCATTCCGAGACAAAGGTCAGCACTTCGGAAACGTCCCATTGGTCCCCGTCCAGTTTCCAGGCCATATTCAGGTTGTAATCCTGTACGTCATAACCGCAGTTTCCATAATCCGGGAAAAAACTGTCACGGATGCAGGTATCCTGTGCGGATGATACAGAAACAACTGCAAGCAATATCAAAAACATAACAACAATCAGATATTTCTTCATTTTCACCTCACATAAATTCAATATGGAGCACATGCAGGACCGGCATTTTGTGTCACCCAGTAAGGTGCACATGGGGACAGGCACGCTTGTTCGGGCTGCGCCGCACAAGGTGCCAGTCCCCATGTGCTCCATGAATAGAAATCATTCTATTCAAAATAATACCGCTAATTTTGCATAATACTTTAAAAATCATGGTATATTTATTATGGATAGAAGTCTATTTATCCGGTTTTTACTCATTAATACATGTGTTGTTTTTCCGTCAGGAAAGGTAAAAATGGTGTTTTATGTTTTCGAGAATAAGCAGTAAAAAAGAATCAAACACACAGCCGAAGGATGAAAACATCCGGAACGAAGCAAAGTTCCAGGATGAGGATGAAAAGTCACTGCTCGCCACCGGCAACGAAAACATGATCAACATCATGAACGAAAACAACATCATGAATGATAACAACGATGACCCCTTTGGCCTGAATGAATTTTTCGCAAAAAAAGAAGCCAATCACTTCGACCTCAACAACCTGATCACAAACGAAATCAATGAAAAAGGCATGCGGGAGAAGGACGACTCCCTGAGCGAAAGCGGTTCCCTGATCATCGATACCAGAAGCGATCAAAAGAAGGAAGAAGACCGGCTGAAAAAACTCGGCGCAAACAAAGCGCCGCAGGTCCTAAACCTCATCAATAACATCGCCGAGCCGCAAAAACAGAATGAAAGCAAATACGAACAGGACGCCAGGATCAACGGACTTCCATTGTTTCCCGGGGAGATCTATTCCGATGCCGACAATTACGAGGCACCGGAAGAGGACAATATCGCTGTCGCACCAAAGAAGACACGCAAAAAGAAGTCCTCCATCGACCTCAGCGACATTGATGACCTGTCCAATGCCGACAAGGACATGAAAAATGCCGAAGGCCAGGGCTTCGTTCCTGTCAACTTGGACCCACGGAAAAAGACAGGCAGCGGCAGCAGGTTTTTGACTGGAATGGCTCGCTTTTTCGGTAAAACACTCGGCAAACTGCTCAACCTTGCCATCGTACCTTTTTCCGCCTTCCATCTCCTCAGGGGTTGGTTCACCTCACTGGGCAGTAAAAGCGACTTTCAGGAAAAGCGCACGCATGACGAGATCCCCGGCTGGAATGGAAGAAAATTCCAACAGGACCCGGAAGGAAATGCCAACATCCTGGCCGACTTCCGCCAGGTGCCGACCGTCTGGTCCCAGATGACAGCGGACAAAGCTGTCGATGACAAAGGCAATCCGCTGCCCCCGGAAGTCTCCATTAATGTGAGCCAGCCGAAAGAGGGCTCCGACCAAATGATGAATGGACTGGATGCCGGTCACACCGGCATGGGCATCGAATACACCCGCTTCAGCAAATCCACCGGCAGATATGAACGCTACAAGCTGCGCTTCGGGTTCTTCCAGGCGGGCGCTACCTTTTCCACAGGGGTTATAAATGACTACGCCGGCGCCTATACCATGGGCCAGCTTCTCGATGAAAGCAATAATCAATATACGGTCAGCCGGAAATTCAAAGCGAATTCCAAACAGGTCAATGCCATCCTGCAGGCTGCCCGGACCTATGCCGACAAAGGCTACCATCCGCTCCAACGCAACTGTACCACCTTTGTGCGGGACATGATGCAGGTGGGCAACATCGCCGGGGCGAAAAACGTGATCACAAACGATGAAACCGATGTTTCCCATATGGGAAATGCGGGCATCTTCGGTGCGGAAACGATCCTCTTAAACGCCAGAGCCGGTCAGGAAAGAAACTTCGCGAAACTGGGCAGACAAAAAGACACGTCCTACGCCGGATGGGGCAACAAACGCGCCACCAAAGAAGACTATCAGCGGTATAACGAAACCATGAAAAAGGGTGAAGGCTTCATGAATCACAACACGCTGTTTGCCAACACGCCAAACTCCGCGGCTGAGAACCTGCGTCGTGAGACACATGCAAACGCAGGCGATTTCGGAGCGATGGATTACGCTTCCCCTTCATTAAAAAAGGATCCAAACAACAAAGACGCTGTAACTACGGATTGGTTTGCCTTAGGAAAGGCTTGTGAAAAGGAAGGGGACAACATCCTTCAAATCATCAATGGGATCGATGAGACCAATCCTTTGAATCCGAAAATCAAACAGTCTGAGGAATATTTGCGGATCATCACGAATTTGGGCAGCGCGGGATATCAGCTCCAGGATCTGGCAGATCCGATCTATAAATACAATGAAGAGCACCCGGATGAAAAGGTAGATCCGGTAAAAACCGAACTGGTTTCAACCGAGGACATCCGGACGTGCCGGCAGGCGCTTTCCCAAACCATCAAAGAAGTCAATATCCTGCTGACCAAATATTACAAAAACGACAAGCGGCTGCACATTCCGGTGATGCACCTGATTTCCGATTTGACCTATGCCACGCAAAACCTCGATCAAATTTACGCAGAACGCCAAAAAGGAGCCAAAACAGAAGGCGAACTGGGCGATCTCCGGGCAGACATGCGCAGCACCGAATTTAAATTTTATTACGGTGAGGATCAGGACAAGGAGGTTTCATTCACACCGACGCACTATGAATCCTATCTCCAGATCTATAAGACCCCGCAGGCGGCACTGGAGAATTACGCAAAACTTAAAGAACTGGTGGACATGGAAAATAACCATCAAAAACTGTCCTCAGCTCAGAAAAAGGAGCTTGCAAAGCTGCGGCGGATGGAGGATCTGGCCAACCAGTTTGACACGGCACATGAGTATATGCTGGAAAAGGACGCCTTCAACCAGCAGGACATCAATTATGCCTTTGAGGCAAGTGCCCTACAGCGTTCCGCAGATGCTGCTGGAATCAGCGGCGACATGCTGGACTTTCATCAGTCCTCCGGTGATGCTTACCAGTCCCTTTTCCTTCAGAAGATCTTCGGCGGTATGGAACAGCGTTTTCTCCATGCACAAGACGAAGACAGCTATCTGACGGATGGGAAAAACGACACGGACAAGTTTCAGAAATGGCTGGACAAAGACATGACCGAATGTGTCAACAAAAAAGCCAAGGGCATGATGATGATTTTGCGCGGCATGAAACGGGCTCTGCCAAAATCAGAGCAGAATAAAGATCACATCATGGAAGAAGCAAAGAACATGATCTTTTTCAACTGGATCAAGAAGATTTTTAAAGATACATCAAAGAAGGGAAATTTTGCTTCGGCTCAAGCCGGCGATAATTTTTACCTGCTGATGGATGACAACAAGTCGAGCTTCCGCAGGACGATCGAAGGCCTGGTCAAGACCCTCCTTGCAGAAGATAAAATCATGGCCCCGGATCCAAAGATGGCCCAAAGGCGTGATAAGTCAAACGACAGCACAAAAGCCGTCGGTAATAAAAAGATCAAGAAAAAATAAAAAAAAGGGGACAGTCGCCTTCGGCTACTGTCCCCTTTTTTTATGGCTCAATTATATTGAAATTTCGTTGGATCGGCGTCATGTATTTCACCAGACGCAGCGGGACGGTCTCGTCCCCTTCAACCGTCATCTTCTCCAGAACAGCAGTATTGCCGTTCATCAAAGCCAGCAGCTGCATCCTTGCTAATGTCAAGGTACAATCAGTTTCAATATCCGTCTCACCTGCATAAGCGAGTAAAACACCGTCACGCCTCACAACACGGAACACCTCTCCGGTATCGATCACGTTCAGTTTCAGTGAGAAATTATCATTTTGAGCGGCAATGGCATCCGTATTGATATCGATATAATCCAGCGCCATTTTCACAGTCATTTCCGCGATCATGCTTTCCCGTCCTTTGACCGTGCCTTCTTTATCAGCCTGATTGCCATCCCGGAGTTCCCAGGCCCCCATCAGGTAGGCACTGCGCCACGGACCGCTTTCCGCCTGATAGCCTAACTGTTCCAACGCATCCGCGCAAAGGTTCCGTGCCGCCTGATTTGTCGGATCGGCAAAGACCAGTTCTTTTGTTACCTGAGCTACCCATTGGTATTCGCCTTTTTCATAATCAGCCCGCGCCATTTCCAGCACTCTGTCAACATCGCCCAGATATTCCACCCACTTTTTTGCGGTATCTACCGGCATCAGCGGATTCAGGTTCACCGGATTGGCGTCATACCAGCCCATATATTTCTGATAGACCGCTTTGATATTGTGGGATAGAGTGCCGTAATACTGGCGGCAGTACCAAACCTTAGCCAGACGCTCCGGCAGTTCCAGCGTACGGGAAATTTCCGCAGGGGTCATTCCCTGATTCAGGTAATGCAGCGTCTGATTGTTGATGTACTGGTAAACTCCCGCAGTATCTTCCATATACTCATGGATGGTTTCATTGCCCCAGTGCGGCCAGTTATGGCTCTGAAAGACCACCTCAACCTCATCTCCAAACAAATATTCCGCCTCGAGAATATATTTCGCCCAGGCAGCCGCGTCCCGGACTGCAGCACCGCGAAGCGTATAAATATTGTGCATCGTGCCGGTGCAGTTTTCCGCCAGCCACAATCCTTTGTATTTCGGGAAATAGGCATTCATTTCCGCAGGAGCTTCCGTGCCCGGCGTGAGCTGGAAGTTGATCTCAAGTCCATCGATCACTATGGTTTCATTGGTTTTGATCTCATAGGTGGGCGCAAGCAGGCCAACCGTGCCGACACTCTGCCCCAGACCGATCCCGATGGCCATTCTGCCCTTTTCCCCCGGTTCCATCAAAGCACCATATTGATATTGCGCGCGTCTCCCCATAGCCGGACCGGCATAAATATTTTCGCTGACCGCATGTTCCAGAAAACCTTCCGGAGCCAGTACAAGCACTTTGCCGGAAGCGATCTGTTCATCCAGGCTCAAGGAACCATCCGCCGCATCTTCAGCAGAAATCAGTCCATATACGCCGCCGTAATGATCGATATGACTGTGGCTGTAAAGCACCGCTTTGACATCCAGCGGTCCGAAATGCTTTTCCATCAGCGCTTTGGCCGCTTCCATGTCTTCTTTGCACATCAGCACATCAAAGACGATCCATCCGTTGTCAGTTCGGATAAAGGTGGCATTGGCCATGTCATAACCACGCACCTGATAAATTCCTTCGCACACTTCAAACAGACCTGCGTACGTATTGAGCTGAGTGTGACGCCAGAGACTCGGGTTCACTGTGTCCGGAGCGTCCCGATCCTGTACAAAATCAAAGGCATCAAGATTCCAGGCAACAGTTCCGTCATCCCGATAGATCACCACGCTCTCCGGTGCTTCGATCAGTCCGCGCAGCGCGTTTTCCTTCTCCCGTTCATCGGTGAAATCCAGCTTCTCATACCAGGCGGCATTTGCTTCGGCGGTATAGGAAGTGGCGTCATTCCGGACTGTTCTTTCCGCAAAACAAGTGGAGAAAACTGTCAACAGGATAAGGGACATCATAAGGAAACAAGCGAATTTTCTCATAGGACCTCCATAATCAATAAACAACAATTCATAATCCGATGACGCAGTGCGGATGCCAGTCACCAGTGCAGACTTCGCTGCGGAAGATAAAAGGCTACACTGCTTCGTACCGGATTTTACACAGTAAATTCTTTCAACAGCATTTTCTTTTGCAATAGCAGCTCGCTTTCCTGGTCACTGCTGTTTTCATAGACCAGGCCGATTGCGTATCTTGTCACAGCCGCAAGCATCAGGTGCATAGTGGTGGAAAACATTTCTTCTTCGGACACATCCGTTCGAATCGTTTTATCTCTGAGCCCATCTGAATAAATATCATGAAAAAGTTCCGCGATCCTCTCAATTACTTTTGTAAAAGGCTCCATTTGTTCGGATGAAGCTGCTATATTTTTTATATAGACATTAAAATACTGATTGAACTGCAATATATCCTTATGATTTTTGTAAAGATCTAAATAGGAATCCAGATATTTTTCAAAATTTTCCGCAGCTGTGAAATCGGGATTATGTTTCTGGTTATAATATTCGCTTGCAAAATTATTCCAAACACTTGCACTGACCGCCACAACAAGCTCCGTTTTGGTTCTGTAATGACGATACAGCGTAGCTATACCTATCGAACAGGCATCCGCGATTTCGCTCATACTGACCGTTTCGATCCCTTTTTCCGCAAAAATAGGGAAGGAAACAGACAATATTTTTTCTAAACGTCTTTTCCGCTCTCTTACATCTCTTTCAAGATTTCTTCCCATCTTCCACCCTTGACTTATTGGATTGAAAACTGCTGATAGTTATCTTATCATTAGTTGTTCAGTTTGTCAATATGTATCTTATGTAAAATATTTAGATGGAACAAGAGATAAATGACATCGGGCAGGAAGTTATTTTAATTTATAATAGCAATATGCGAAGCTTTGAAAAAATTAGCTTCGCATTTGGAATTTGTTTTTCAATGGTAATTATTTTGTTTTCGGGGTTTTTTGATTATTCGGTTTATATTTGTGAATTCCGCTATCATCGATCGTAAATGGACAGCAGCGGTTCCCGGAAAGCCCCGATATATCGGGACGGAGTCGCATGAAAGCTTCCGTAGGTCGATAGATTTTGATAGGAGACGTTTTTGTTGCTTTTATCCAGCAAATCGGAACTGACACTGACATAGGAAACCGTCACCGGGTCAGAATAGCGGAACCAGTAGCCATTACCTTCGAGTGAAAATCCATTAATAGTGATCCAGTGGGAATATCCCCAAAAAGCTTCTGTAATCCCACCTCGCAGATAACATACCTCGATCACTGCGGGGCGTCCGGTAGTCAGCAGTTCGATCAGCGTCTCTTCTGTGCTTTTTTCCTTTGTTCTGTGATCAGTGAAAAGAAAATTTTCGGATAGCTTCTCTTCTTCGACATAGCGATTAACTGTATTCGTGATCTGATCCTCCACCAGCTCATAGAACGGGTGACCGGTGCAATATTCTTCCCCATCCAGACAGTAATTCCGCATCTTGTTCACACGGTTGAACATATCATTCCCATAAACGGGATCGATGAACTGCAGTGCGATGGCTCCAGCCGCAGGACCGCAGGCTTCATTCCCGATGTAAGTGCACCAGTATTGATTGACAACACCTGAATCAAGGAAACAATCCGTATAAACCAGATCAGAACTGACTGAAGAATCCCCATCAGAGAGAACAGCATAGAGCGCGTTCATGATCACGTTTCCGCCTTTGAAATTAAACTTCGGAGTTATCTTTTTTTCTTCGAGCGGCTCGGTATAAATATTATAATAAATGGTTGTTTTTCCTGTGGTTTCAGCAGCCGTATCGCTGATCAGTTTATCCACGATCACACCTTCTGAGGAGCGATATTCCCGGGTGTATATTTTTATATGATCCCCAACTTTGATATCACCGTTGACAATGGCCTGTCCGCGGTAAGGGATCCGCAGAGAAAGCTGTTTCTCTGTTCCGGGTTCAAGTGTGGCTGATTGGTTTTCGGCAGAAAAAGCTGCACACATCCTGACCATACAGATGGACAGAACGGTTATCACGAAAAGATATGTCCTGATTTTATTCAACAACAACCACAATTCTTTCTTATTTAGCTTCTATTTAAGCAGGAGCACGTGGGGACAGGCATCTTGTGTCGCGGATCCGACACAAGTGTGTCTGTCCCCATGTGCGTCACTTTGTTCTGTTAAATTTATCTATTGTTCCAATGCGGTAAGTAATTCCATATTTCTCTGGACAGTCTCGCTGATACCTACCGGAATACCGACTTCAGTACAGCGCTCTTTAATGGCGTCCAGATTATATCCATCAGGTGTAACTCCGGATTTTTTGCGGATCCAGGCAATCTCCATTTCAGCCTGCCGAGAGGACTGGTAGTGAAGGCTCAGCATGTACAGCATAACCGCGTCCTCAAAATTACCGGCTTCACTGAGGCAAAATGCCATATCCCGATAACAGCGCGCAAGCTCAGCACGATTCGCCGCGCAGGAAAGTCCCCATAGCGCGTTATTAAACGCCTTTTCCATTTGTCCGGTCCGTTTATATGCTTCTCCAAGCTCAACGATGTATTTGATACAAACAGGATTCAGTTCATCAAGCAATTCGAGCGGGTAGAGCGCTTCTTTTGCCCTTCCCATTTCGATCAAAAAACTGCCATAAGTATAAAGGATCGGACCGGGATGCATCGGATGACGCCGAACTTCACGGTCCCCTATCGAAGCACTGAAATAATCCTGATATATCATACCTTCCAGATAAGAGGTGAAATCTGTCCAAACTGCATCTTCAGTAAGCGGATAGGCCTTGATCACCTCTGTCAATACGGCAAGCTTTGCTTCTGCTTCGTCATAACGCTTCTGATCGATCAGTTGGCATGCTTCCTTAAAGTCCTCATCGGCAGTCTCAACCATATTATCGTAGATAAGCTGCAGCTCATCCGGATCTTCTTCCATGGCAATGTCAAAAATCCGCTTTCCGATCTCTTTCAACAGCGGTTCAGAGTCCGGTTGTCCGTGGTAACGCTCTCCCCATGAGTTCAAGACATCGATATCATGTTCCGGATCACCGGTAAGCTCTTTTTCGATTTCATCCATTATTTTTTTTATATCCATTTCATCCATATCGACCTCTTACTTTTTATTTTTTTCACGGAGCATCCGTGGACAACTTTCTCTTTTCGCTGCGCAGTCAATACAGCAATGCTTCTGCTCTGCATCTAAATTCAGGTGAATCCTGTTCTTTGATATATCAGGCTAACTGTACACATTGCTGCGTCGATTGGTTCTAAAGATTGGTTTTGAACAGTTATTAAATTCCAATTTAAATATTATATATCATATCCTGCTGAAGAATTTCATTTTTTTCAATTTTCGTATCTATTCAGAATCCGCAGTACCGCACATGGTGACAGGCACGCTTGTGTCGGCTTCGCGACACAAGATGCCAGTCCCCAAGTGCTTCGTACTGAATACATCAAAATCATCTATAAAATCTATCGAGGGGACGGACCATCAGGTCCGTCCCCTTACACCAAGATTAGCGACCGGCATCAACCGTGTTCTTTTCCTCGTATTTTTTAAAAATCGGTTCAATGAATAATGACCAGAGCAGCATCGTCACCGCGGGCATGAAGAAAAACGGATAAATCGCGTTCAGGCTCCATTGCAGCACCTCGATCGTCATCAACACCAGGATCAGCGTACGCGGCAGATATGCGAAACAAAAACGAAATGCGGTTTTGTTGAGCGCCACGAAATCAAAGGTAAAACGGGAAAGGATCGGGAACACCCAGCAGGCAGATCCCAACGGAACGATCAGCACGATATAATAAGCGATCCCCGCGGCAAAAGCACCGCGCGATGTTTCTCCGAGCGCCAACAGATAACGAACCGTCAAGACGCAAACAAGAATCAGCGTCCCCCACAGCAAGCTTGACAGAAAAGCTGTTTTAAACTCCCGCTTGAAAGTCTCAAGAAAGCGGGGATAAACCACCGGCTCTTTGCGGCGAATGCCGTGGATCACTGCATCATAAAGCGCGGTCGTTGCCGGTCCGATAGGAATGATCAGAAGGCACAGCATAGACCAGATCGTGCTCAGAAATACGATATCCGTGAGCACGTTCAGGCCTTTCCAGAGAAATCCTTCCTGACTGAAGATTTTTTTCAGCATTATTTATCCAAAAGAAATCCATTTACATCAGAGCACACGGGGACTGGTACCATGTGCGGCGCAGCCCGCACTTGCGTGCCTGTCCTCATGTGCGTCACTTTACGATCATAACTAATAGCCCAAAAGATCCGGAACCATTTTAACAAGCGCTTCCGCAAGGCAGCGATGGCCTTTGGCGGTCAGGTGCATACAGTCGATCTTGTTAAATTCACCGATTCCTTCCGCATCCAGAAAGGCACAGCCTGTTGCCTCAGCCACTTTGCGGTAGTATTTCGCCAATTCCCGCGATTTTTCCGGACATCCGGGCCCCATCTTCAGACCGGCTTCGTCATCATAAAGTCCCTCAAGAATATGCGGTGGGCAGATAACCAAAATATTCGGGGTGTGATCGCCCCAGCAAAGCGTGCTTTGCGCTTTGCGGATCAGACGTTCCATTGCTCCGGCGATATTGACCGGTGTCGCGCCGAAATGGGCCTTGGTATCATTGGTTCCGAGCATAATAATCAGCAGATCTACCGGCTCATGGCTCATCAGGATCGGGGTGATATGCGCCACACCGGACATTCCTTCATGGATCGGATCCTCAAAGGCACAGTTCCGGCCGGAAAGCCCTTCCTCGATCACCAGATATTCTTCACCGAGCATTTTTTGAAGAAGACAGGTCCAGCGCTCATTCTCATTGAAACGGCTGCCATGGTCCGCACTGTCGTTCGGATCCTTGCAGGCACCATGCGTGTTGGAATCGCCAAAACAAACGATATGTTTTTTCATAAATTGATTTCCCGGATTTTTTGTAACTGTTCAGTATCGGAAGACGCACATGGGTACAGACACGCTTGTGTCGGCTTCGCGACAGCAAGGTATCAGTCCCCAAGTGCTTCGTCCTGAACTAACTGTTTGTGGCCTTTTGCGGTCAGATGCATGCAGTCGATTTGGTTGAATTCCGCAAGGCCCTCTGCGTCCATAAAATCACAGCCAAACAGATCGGCAGCCTGTTTGAAATATTTTGCCAGACCTCTGGAGCGTTCCGGACAGCCTGCACCCATCGGTCCGCTGGCTGCCTCATCATTATACAGACCGTCCCCAATGTGCGGAGGAGCGACGATCAGGATCTTCGGCTCATGCTTGCCCCAGCAGGGAATCGATTTGCATTTCATGATGAGCCGCTGCAATCCCACACCGATAGCAGCCGCGTTCACGCCAAAGCGTTCTTTGGTATCATTCGTTCCCAGCATAATAATCAGCAGGTCCACCGGCTCATGGCTCATCAGGATCGGATAAACCACGTCGATAGCAGGCATGCTTTCATGCAAAGCGTCTTCAAATACGGTGGTCCGTCCGGATAGCCCTTCCTCGATCACCAGATAATCTTTGCCGAGCTTTTCCTGCAGCAGACAGGTCCAGCGTTCGTCTTCATTAAACCGATCTCCATGATCCGCGCAATCCATCGGGTCCGCGCAATACCCATGCGTGTTGGAATCACCTAAACAAACCACATGCTTTCTCATCTATCCTCCTAATTAGTTATTAGCTGTTAGATATTAGCTATTAGCTGTTAGCCATTAGCTGTTAGCGCTAAAATCATATAAACACGAACTCCTAACCCCTAACCCCTAATTCCTAATCCCTATTATCACACATAATTCCCAATTTTTTGAAAAACAGACCGATTCTTTATGGTAAAATTCGTACAAGCCGGAGGAAATATGAACGAAAACTCACATGAGAATGTTTTTGAGCTGATCAGCAACAACTATTACGACCTGACAACCGCTGAAAAAAGGATCGCGGATTATATAATTGCCGACCCGGAGCATGTACAGCAGGCCGGAATTTCCGACCTCGCGGACGCCTGCGGTACCGCGATGGCGACAGTTTCCAGGTTCAGCAGAAAACTCGGATACGACAGCTTCAGCGCACTTCGGATCGCAATTGCTCACGCACTCTCATCCCAATCCAGCAACGCGGAATTTCTTACCGGCAAAATCACGATGGAAGACACTTTCGAAGATGAGTGTCAAAAGATCCATACCGCCGACCTCGCTGTTATCACGCAAACATATAATCTCATTAATGAGAAAATTTATATGAAAGCCGTTGATATGCTGCTGAACGCGAAAAGGGTGGTCTGCATGGGACAAGGCGGCTCAGTGATCATTGCCATGGAAGCAGCTCACCTGTTTTCGACTGTCTGCGGAAAATTCACCTGCATCCAGGACAGCCATATGCAGGTGATCACCATCAGCAATATGGATGAAAATGACGTGCTGCTCTATTTCTCCTATTCCGGTTCCGTTCGGGACATGATGGAAAACTTCGCCCTGGCTTCCGCACGCGGCGTAAAAACCATCCTCTTCACCCGTTTCCCGAAATCTCCGGGGGCTGAACTGGCCGATATCGTGCTGCAATGCGGCTCCAGTGAAAGCCCGCTGCAACTTGGGTCCATCCCAGCCCGTCTTTCTCAGCTCTTTATGCTGGATGTGCTGTTTTCCGAATACTGCCGGCGGGATTATGATACCGCCAAAGAATCCCGCAAACGGATCGCCCATGCGATTTCCGAAAAGCATGTTGAATGAAAATTTTTTTCACATATGACACTACATTGAAAATAAATGACAATTGTCATATGGTCAAAACTCAAATTCTTATGTAAAATTAATGAAAACGGGACACAAGTCCCAATTTTATTATATATATGTCATAGGAGGACCATATGAACAAACGTTTATCGCTGCTTCTTGCACTGTGTCTGATCTTCTCCTTTGCCCTGGTCAACGCGGCCTCTGCAACGGACATCACCCTCTGGACCTACCCTGTAGGCAACTGGGGTAATGCTGAAGCCGTTCAGGTTTTGATCGACAAGTTCAATGAAGTTTATCCTGATATCCACGTCACTGTCGAACTTCTCGACTACACAAATGGTGATGACCAGGTCAACACCGCTATCGAAGGCGGTCAGGCTCCTGATATCATCTTTGAAGGTCCGGAACGTCTGGTTGCGAACTGGGGTGCCAAGGGATTGATGGTTGACCTCGCAGATCTGTGGGCTGCCGATTACGCAAAGGAAATTTATCCTGCGATCGAATCCGCATGCCACAATGCTGAAGGTGCTTACTATGAATTCCCGGTCTGCATGACTGCCCACAATATGGCCATCAACTATGACCTGTTCAAGGCTGCCGATGCCCTCCAGTACATCGATGAAGAAAACCACACCTGGACAACTGATGGCTTCATCAACGCAGTCAAAGCGCTGTATGATTACGGTCAGGAAAATGTCGGTGCTGTTTACTGCTCCGGCCAGGGCGGCGACCAGGGTACCCGTGCTCTGATCAACAACCTCTACGGCGGTACCTTCACCAACCCGGAACACACTGCCTACACAGCTGACTCCGAAGAAAACATCAAGGCTCTCGAACTGCTCCAGTCCATGGACGGCATCAACTTTGATCCTTCCATCAACGGCGGTGAAGAAATCCAGCTGTTCTGCAACGAAACCCTCGGTATGGCCTTCTGCTGGAATGTTGCCCAGGAAAAGACCCACGCTGCTGCCGGCGACGTTGAATTCGAAATCTTCCCGATGGCCTTCCCGTCCAACGGCGAACCGAAACTGCAGGGTGGTATCTGGGGCTTCGGTATCTTCGATAACGGCGATGCCGACCGCATCGATGCCGCGAAGACTTTCGTCAAATTCATGACTGAAGACAACGACATTTATGCCGACGCTGTCACGACCTCTTCCTACTGGCCGGTCCGCGAACTCGAAGGCATCTATGCCGGTGATGACATCATGACCGAATATGGTATGTTCATGAAGTACATGGGCGACTACTATCAGGTCACCCGTGGCTGGGCACAGGCCCGCACCGAATGGTGGAACATGCTCCAGCGCATCGGCGCCGGCGGCAATGTTGCTGATGAAGTCAAAGTGTTCGTTGAAAACGCCAACGCCGCTGCTGCCCAGTAATCGGATTTGAAATATTTCAACTCTCTTCGGGAAACCGGAGAGAGTTGAAAAAATGAAGAATGAAGAGTGAAGAATAAAGGCTAAAGTTATCTTCGGAAACATTTTTATAATTCTTCATTCTTCATTCTTTATTTCCGAAAGGGGGATATATGTTCAAACGAAAAGACGGCATGAGCCGCGCACTCGTCAGACGGGAAACCATAGCCGGATATTTGTTCATGGCGCCCAGTCTGCTGTTTTTCATCATGTTCGTGATCTATCCGATGTTCATGTGTATCTACACCAGCTTTTTCGATTCCACCATGGGCCGGGCTGAAGATATTTTCATCGGGTTCAAAAACTATATCGAGTTGTTCCAGGACAAAATTTTTCTGGGTGCTCTTCGGAACACGCTGGTAATTGTATTAGTCTCTGTACCGATCACCTGCCTTTTCTCGCTGTGGGTTGCAAGCGCGATCTATGACATGAAGGGCTGGGCATGTTCCCTTTTCCGATGTGTTTTCTATCTGCCGGTCGTTACCGGTTCCGTCGCGGTGACAGTCGTGTGGAAGTGGATGTTCAATAATTATTACGGCATCTTCAACTATCTGCTGAAGAATATGGGGCTCATCGACAAAAACATCAACTGGCTCGGTGATCCGAATTACGCGCTGGGATGTATTATCCTGATCCTGCTCACAACTTCCGTTGGACAGCCAATCGTTCTGTATGTCTCAGCCCTTTCCAACGTGGATCAGTCATTGATCGAAGCCGCCGAAGTAGATGGAGCTACACGCAACCAATGCTTCTGGCGCATCAAGATTCCGCAGATCATGCCGACAACGCTGTATATTCTGGTCATCACCACCATCAACTCCTTCCAGTGCTTCGCGCTGATCCAATTGCTGACCTCGGGCGGTCCGAATCACAGCACCGACACGATCATGTATTACATTTACTATACCGCCTTCAAACTGTACCGCTATGGATACGGCAATGCGATGGGCGTGATCCTGATGATCATCATTGCACTGCTTTCCGCGGTTCAGTTCAAGTTTGCGCAGACGAAATAAGGAGGGAAAGATGAAAACCAAATCAACAGGCTATCGAATTTTCTCTACTGTCGTCATTGTTATTCTCGCGATCCTCTTTACCTTCCCGCTGTACTGGATCATCACCGGCTCCTTCAAGCCAGCAAAGGAAATCAATGCCAAAAGCCCGACCTGGTGGCCGCAGACCTGGACCATGAAGAATTATCAGACGCTGATGAGCAAACAAAAGGCACCTCTGTGGGAAATCGAAATTCCTTTCTCGCGATATTTCACTGAAGATGGAAACCCGACGATCATCTCGTCCGGTCCAACTGTTCCCGGTGCGATCCGCTGGCTGGTCAATACGGTTTTCATGGCTGTCACTGCGATGCTCCTGACCTGTTTCACTTCGGCATTAGCAGGGTATGCGCTGGCGAAAAAGAGGTTTATCGGGAGGAGTATTGTCTTCACCTTGATTGTCTGTGCTATGGCACTGCCGAAACAGGTAATTTTGATCCCGCTGCTTCGCGAAATGTCCAGTCTGCAGCTGTATAACACCATCTGGGCAGTGATTTTCCCGATAGTCGGCTGGCCGTTTGGCGTGTTTCTCATCAAACAGTTCGCGGAAGGCGTTCCCTCTGAAGTGCTGGAAGCAGCTACCATCGATGGTGCCAGTGAATTGCGCACGTTCTTCCAGATCGTTTTCCCGATGATCAAACCCGGTGTCGGAGCACTTGCCATCTTCACCTTCATCAACTCCTGGAATGATTATTTTATGCAGCTGATCATGCTCACCAGCACACGCAATCTGACCATCTCGCTCGGTATTGCCAAGCTGCAGGGTGAAAACTCCACAGATTTCGGCCTCATCATGGCCGGTGCGGCTGTCGCTGCTGTGCCGATCATCATTGTTTTCCTCGTTTTCCAGAAATACTTCACCAAAGGTATTACAATGGGAGCGGTGAAGGGATAGAAAGAAGTTGGAAATTGAAAGTTGAAAGTTGAAAGTTGGAAGTTAGTGGTTCGTAGTGAAGTATAAGTTGTTTTGAACCAGACCTCATTCATTCTGACCACTGACCACTAACCACTGACCACTGATAAAGGAATATAAAGATGATTATTGCTAAAAAAACTCACGCGAATTGCTATAAAGGGATACATCCCCGTTTGGATAAAGCATTGGAACTGCTGCAGGACGATGAATTTATTGCATCCGTCGGAACAGACAAAGTATTCATAGAAGGGGATGCGCTTTATGCCTTCCTCAATGAATATACAACTGTACCATTCGAAGAAACTTACTTTGAAGCTCACAAAAAATATCTGGATATCCAGATGGTCGTTTCCGGTCAGGAAATGTGCGGCATTGCTGACCCAGCCACACTTGGCGAACCATTCAAGGAAAAGCCTGATTTCAAAGGCTACCACGGTGACCCGGAACAATGTGTGACACTTCGTCCGGATAATTTCATGATTGTTTTCCCCGGAGACGCTCACAGGCTCAAAATCGCAGTCAACGAACCGGAACTGGTATCGAAAGTCGTTTTTAAAATTTTGGTTTACGAAGAGGAATAATTGAAATGAATAAGAAATACGCAGGAATTTTCCCCGCATTTTATGCCTGTTACGACAAAAACGGAGAAATCAACGCGCAAGCTGTTCAGGACCTGACGGAATACCTGATTGGAAAAGGTGTGACCGGTTTATACGTCGGCGGCTCGTCCGGAGAATGTATCTATCAATCCGTTGCAGAACGCAAACTGGTTCTCGAAAACGTGATGAAAGTCGCCAAAGGCCGCATTGTGATCATCGCTCACGTTGCCTGCAATAACACCAAAGACAGCATGGAACTGGCTGCTCATGCCGAAAGTCTTGGCGTGGATGCCATTGCGTCTATTCCGCCGATTTACTTCCACCTGCCGGATCGAGCCATTGCCAAATACTGGAATGACATTTCCTCTGCCGCTCCGAATACGGATTTCATTATATATAACATTCCGCAGCTGGCAGGCGTCAGTTTAAATACCGGACTGCTGCGCACCATGCTGAAAAACCCCTGCGTCAAGGGCGTGAAGAATTCATCCATGCCGGTTCAGGATATCCAGATGTGGAAGGATGAAGGATGCGTGGTTTTCAACGGTCCGGATGAACAGCTGCTTTCCGGCCTTGCAGCCGGTGCCGACGGAGGGATCGGAGGAACATATGCCGCCATGCCGGAGCTTTACATCCGCATCTTCCAGCTGTTCCATGAAGGAAAAATGGAAGAAGCCCGTGAGATCCAGAATGAATGCTGCCGCATCATCTATGAGATGTGCACTGCGCAAGGAAATCTATACGCAGTTCTCAAAGAGATCATCCGCATCAATGGCGGTCCCGACTGCGGCGATGTCCGCGATCCGCTTTATCACCTTCAGGAAGCAGACAAACCCATCGCCGCTTCCTGTGCAGAAAAGATTCAATCAGCGATTGCGAAATACTGCAAGTAAACAGCTTTGAATTTTGATTAGGACCGGAAAGCGATTGAAAATCCTTTTCCGGTTTTTTTATTACTGTATAATTAACCAAAAAAGGAGAAATACTATGCTCGAAATCGGAACAAAAGCACCTGAATTCACGCTTCCGGATCAAAACGGAGAAATGCGAAGTTTATCAGATTACAAAGGCCAAAAGGTCATTCTTTATTTTTATCCCAAAGATATGACCTCCGGATGCACCAGTCAGGCTTGCACCTTCGGAGAACTTTTCCCGCAGTTTCGTGAAAAGGGTGCTGTCATCATTGGCGTAAGCAAGGACACCGTCGCTTCGCACAAAAAATTTGAGGAAAAATACGGCCTGCCCTTCACACTGCTTTCGGATACTGAATTAGAGGTTATCAAAGCCTATGACGTCTGGAAGGAAAAGAAAATGTTCGGAAAACCGTCAATGGGCGTAGTCCGCTCCACATATCTGATCGATGAAGAAGGGACCATCGTAAAAGCCTTCGATAAGGTAAAAGCCTCTGAAAACCCATCTCAGATGCTCAAAGAACTGTAATACAATTCGGAATCAAAACAATGGCATTCGACTATAAGAAAGAATATAAAGAATTTTATCTGCCTAAAGCCAAGCCGGGAATCGTAACCATTCCGAAGATGAACTATATCGCGGTTCGAGGAGAAGGTGATCCGAATGAAGAAGGCGGAGCGTATAAAAACGCTATCGGCGTTTTATATGCAATCGCCTATACGATCAAAATGAGTAAAATGGGCAGCCGCCACATAGAAGGTTACTTTGATTATGTCGTCCCGCCATTGGAGGGCTTCTGGTGGCAGGAAGGGAATAACAGCATCGATTACTCCCGCAAGGACCTTTTTCAATGGATTTCTGTCATTCGCCTGCCCGATTTTGTCTCACAGGAAGATTTTGACTGGGCAAAGCAAGAAGCTTCTCGAAAAAAGGCGCTCGATACATCAAAAGCAGAACTTTTGACATACGATGAGGGACTTTGTGTTCAATGCATGCACCTTGGTTCCTATGATGACGAACCGGCAACAGTTGAACTGATGCACCGCTTTATGGAAGAGCAAGGATACATTCTGGATATCAACGATGAACGTCTTCATCATGAGATCTACCTGAACGAAGCCCGTAAAACCGCTCCGGAGAAACTGAAAACAGTCATCCGTCATCCAATTCGGAAAGCATAAATTATATTCAAAGGTGAGACAATATGAAAAATGGCAGGAATCCGGATCCAAATACCATCCATCCCATTGCAGGATATGAGAAAGAAATCTATGTCAAGCCGACGCTTACGAATCCCAATATCATCGTAGGTGATTTCACATATATTGCTGATTCGGAATTTGAAAGCCATGCGACTCACCTTTACCCCTGGAACGGCGATAGGCTGATCATTGGAAAGTTCTGCCAAATAGCCGCCGGAGTCGAATTTGTGATGAACGGCGCAAATCATCAGATGAACGCCGTTTCCACTTTCCCGTTTTACACATTGGAAGGCTGGGAGATGGACCCTCCGGCACAAACGGATCTGCCGCTGAAGGGCGACACCATTATCGGAAATGATGTCTGGATCGGACAGAACGCCGTAATTTTACCCGGTGTGCATATCGGTGATGGAGCCATCATCGGAGCCAACAGCGTTGTTGGTTCCGATATCGAACCTTATACGATCGTAGTTGGGAATCCCGCAAAACCGCTGCGGAAACGTTTTGATGATGAACTGATCGATCTTCTTGAAAGATTCCGTTGGTGGGACAGAAGTATCGCAGAGATCAATGATCTGATCCCGCTGCTGACCTGCAGTGATCTTGAGCGTGTCAGAGAAGAACTGAAAGTGAGGCTGCATAATGAAAAAGCAGAGAATTGACTATACAGATTATGCGAACACCATAACGAAAGCTTTAAAAAAGGGGATATTTCTGACAACCAAAGCCGGAGAGAAAGTCAATTCCATGGTGATCGGATGGGGGCATGTCGGTCAGGTTTGGAATCTTCCGGTTTTCGTTGCCTACGTCCGCGACAGCCGATATACAAGAGAGCTATTGGATCAAAATCCTGAATTCACGATCAATGTCCCTATTGGCGATGTAGACAAAAAGGCATTTTCCATCTGCGGATCCAAGAGCGGCAGAGATATGGACAAGATCAACGAAGCCGGATTGACATTAGTACCACCTGAGGTCATCTCCGTCCCGGGAATCAAGGAATTTCCGCTCACCCTGGAATGTAAGGTTCTGTATCGGCAGGAAGAAAATGTATCTGAACTACCGGAAGATATTCAAAAGAAATTCTACGGTATTGAAACAGGAGCACACATCATCTATTTCGGGCAGATCCTTGCTGCTTATTTGATCGAAGACTGAATAGCAAGAGAACGATTCATAATTCATTGTCACCTTTGAGTGATCGATCCTGAAACCTGTTATAAAATTGAAGCCTATAATACACAGGTTGTCAGGAAAATGAACAAACAAATCATCAAGCAGGCATTTTGGAAATCTCTGCCGGTTATGGCTGGTTATATCGTGTTAGGGATCGGCTTCGGTATTTTGCTCCAAAAAGCAGGATACGGTGTTTTGTGGGCTTTTGCCATGAGTACCTTCATCTATGCCGGATCCATGCAGTATGTAGGTGTGGAGTTGATCTCGGGTGGAGCGTCCATCCTGACAACAGCATTTACCACCTTTATGGTGAACGCGCGGCACCTGTTTTACAGCATTTCCATGATCGACCGCTACAAAGACGCGGGGAAATATAAGCCCTATATGATTTTCGCCCTGACAGATGAGACGTATTCGCTGCTCTGCGACGGTCACGCTCCAGCTGAAGGTGATCCGAACCAATACCGCTTTTTCGTTTCGCTCTTTAACCAATGCTACTGGGTGACCGGATCGGTATTGGGTTCCCTGCTTGGCGCGGTGCTGCCGTTTTCAACTGCGGGAATTGAATTTTCCATGACAGCTTTGTTTATCGCATCATTTACGGAACAATGGCTGACTTCCCATGACCATATCCCGGCGCTTACCGGGCTGCTCGGGACACTGATCTGTCTGGTGATTTTCGGTTCGGAAAATTTTCTGATTCCTGCCATGTTCCTCATCACACTGATTCTCACGATTTTACGAAGACGGGAGGAAAAGGCCATATGAAACCAGCCATTCTCATCGCGGTAATGGCAGCTGTCACAATGCTGCTGCGCTTCCTTCCGTTCCTTATTTTCCGGAAGCAGACTCCACCTTACATCACCTATCTCGGGAAGGTCCTGCCTTCAGCCATCATCGGCATGCTGGTGATCTACTGTCTGAAAGATGTAAACCTGACCACTCATCCTCACGGCTTGCCGGAACTGATCGCAGCCGCCTGTGTAGTCGGTCTGCAGGTCTGGAAGCGAAACACGCTGCTCAGTATCCTTGCCGGAACCGCTGTCTATATGATTCTTGTTCAATTTGCATTTTGACGTAATCATTCAAAAGTTCATAACAAGAGCCATCTCGTATATCAATTGCCAGGAACCGGAATATTCTTTAAATGTCATTTCTTTAAATTTTAATCGAATAATTAATGATATAACCTAATTATTACTACTAAAATTTTCAACCTTATTTTACAGTAATAATTTCAATAAGAATTTTAATTGTGAGATTATATCTATGGAAATACAAAAGCCTAAAGTATCTGTAATAATCCCGGTATTCAGACCCGGAGAGGGTATTTCCAATTGCATAGAATCTGTCCTCGGACAATCTCTCAAAGATATCGAAATCATCTTCATTGATGACTGCGGAAATGATGACGCCATGGAAAAAGTCCGGGAAGCAGCCGCAAAAGATGACCGAATCATAATTCTCACAAATACAGAAAATTCAGGATCCGGATTCTCGAGAAACAGAGGTATCGAGGTTTCACACGGAGAGTATCTCTCTTTTATTGACGCAGATGATTTCATTAATAATGCCTTCTTAGAGAATCTTTATCAGAAAGCAAAATCCGGGAATTTCGATATAGTTAAAGGCAAAAGTATATTCTGTTTGGAAAATGGCACACTGATCCATCCTAAAATAGATTTAAACGCCAAAACAGAGAGATGGCTGCAGCAGAAAAAACCTCTTTACGCTGTTTTCAGGTATGAACATTCAACCGCTATTTATCGAAGACAAATGTTGATCGATTCAAATGTCAGGTATGGATTATCCCGAAAGTCACAAGACGATACCTTTTTGTTGAGAGCAACCTTGGCAGCAAAGACTTTTTGTTTCACGGAGAATGCATATTATTACTATTGTATGCGGGAAAATTCTACTGTCCATAGAAAAGATATTGGCATTCTGAAGGCGACTTTGGATTTTACTCATGAAATTTTTAACACAATAAAAGAAAAATGTCCCACTGACCCATATGCTCCCCAATTTACAGTGGATATAATAATAAAATTTTTATCCTGTCATGCCTATGTTTCTAAAGTTACCGGAGAAAAGGATGAGGCAGGCGTTTTACTGCAAAAATTCCGGCATGAGGTCATGGCTTTACCGTTTGCAAATACTTTAATCGATAATCATACTGAAATACGGGCACTTGCAGAATATGGAGAAAACCTCAGCAAAACGCCTTACAAATTTCCTGGAGAGGACCCTTCACCGGAACAGCAGCTTGACATATTGAACCGATGGTGTATATTCTTCATCGCACACCCGGACCTGGATAAGCGTTATAAAAGTGCGCTCAAAATGGTTTTTAATAACACACAAAAGATCTTTGGAATACAAACAAAAAACCTGAAAAATGAAGAGCTGGAAGCGATATATGCATCCGAGACATGGAAAATCGGAAATGCCCTGGTCCAGCCGCTGCATTATGCTAAATCGATCCTATTAAAGTTTTTACACAGTTGATTGTATGTAAAACCGGTGATAATATGGAAAATCAAAAGCCAAAAGTATCCGTCATCATACCGGTATATAACCCCGGCAGCGGCATTGATAAATGTATTGAATCCGTCCGCAGCCAAACCTTGCATGATATCGAGATCATCTTTATCGATGATTGCGGAAATGACAACTCAATGGAAAAAGTCCGGAAAGCAGCGGCAATAGATGAACGTATTATAATTCTCACAAATTCCGAAAACCTCGGGCCCGGATTCTCAAGGAACAGGGGCATCGAGACCTCACACGGAGAGTACCTATCTTTCATTGACGCAGATGATTTTGTTAATAACGCCTTTTTAGAGGAGCTTTATCATAAAGCCAAATCCAGGGATTTCGATATAGTTAAAGGGAAAAGCCTAATTCGTTTAAAAGATGGCACGCTGATACATTGGAAAACTGATTTAAACACGACAATAGCAAATGGGCTTCAGCAGGGGACCCCTCTTTACCTTCTTTTTACATATGAACATTGGACCGCAATTTATCGGAGACAGATGGTGCTTGAATCCGATGCCAGGTATGGATCATCCCCAAAAGGTGAGGACACGCTCTTTTTGTTGAGAGTTACTTTGGCAGCAAAAATGATTGGATTCGCTGGGGATGCTTTTTATTACTATTGCAAACGGGAAAATTCTGCTGTTCATAGAAAAGACATCGGCATTCTGAAGGCATCATTGGATTCCACTATTGAAAAATTTGAGATCTTGAAACAAAAATGTTTTGATGACCCTTATGCTCCACAATATGCAGCTAATATCATAAATGGATTTTTATCTTCTTACGCATATATTTCTCAAATTACAGAAAAAAAGGATGAAGCCATCAATTTACTGCAAACACTCCGTCATGAAGTCAGCAAACTACCATTTAATCATATTCTAACTTCTAAAAACATCGCGATACGAGCACTCGTGGAATATGGAGAGAACATCAGCGATACTCCATACAAATTTCCAGGTGAAGAGCCCCCACCGGAGCAGCAGCTTGAGATTTTGAACCGATGGTGTACATTCTTCATCACTCATTCAAATCTGGACGAGCAATACAGAAAATCGCTCAAATCTGTGTTTGAAAAAACGATGGATTATTTTGAACTTCAAGGAAGAAGTAACGAAAATATTGAGGCGATATATGCATCCGAGACATGGAAAATCGGAAATGCCCTGGTCCAGCCGCTGCATTTTGTTAAATCGATCCTATCGAAGATATTTGCACGTAATCATTTGTAAAACAAGGAGCGATATTAGTCAATTGATATTTCTTTTCATATTGCCTCTGAAACAGCATATAAAAACCACATATATATCTAAGCGAAAAAGGCGTCGAAAATATGAATTCTAGTTATAATAATTGATGGATACATTGCCCAGCAGAGTAACATGGAAAACAAAATGAACGAAGTATCTTTAATTGGCCGAAGGTATACACCGAGGGGGGGTAATTTCAGAGCAAAAGAGTCTCATATCAGTCAAATGATCAATGAGGCCAGTGGCAATTCTATTGATGACACCACAAATGACATACCTGAGCTGACTGCACAGCAGCAAAATACCAGCTCGCGCAATAAGACGATAATTGAAACAAGTGATCAACAACGCAAAGTACGAAAACCGCTAATCTCTATATTAATTCCATCACTAAATACTGCAAAATACGTCCGAAAATGTATGGACAGTGTGATTTCTCAATCTTTAACAAATATCGAAATAATCTGTATTGATGCCGGATCAACAGACGGGACATATGAGATATTGCAGGAATATGCTTTAGCAGATCCACGCATAAAGCTGATCCAGTCTGAAAAAAAGAGTTATGGACATCAGATGAATCTTGGACTTGATGCCGCCAACGGTGAATTTATCGGCATCGTTGAAACGGATGATTGGGCTGATGCGGATATGTACAGCCGGTTGTATGAGGCTGCGTCAAAACACAACGCGGATGTTGTGCTTTCAAATTATTTCCTCTATTTTTCCTTTCCGGAAGAAAAGAATGTGTTTTTAGAGAAACTCGCTAATTGCGAATATAACTCTTTAACTTCCGGTTTTTCTAATAATTGTGCCTTGTTTCAAGTGCCCCCATCGATCTGGTCGGGAATTTATCGCCGCACTTTCCTTGCAGAAAATCATATCAGGTTTAATGAAACACCCGGAGCCTCCTATCAGGACGCGTCATTCCATTTTATGGTTTGCACTGCAGCCAAAAAAATTTGGCTGCTGCGGGACGCATTCCTGCATTACCGACAGGACAATGAAAACTCATCATGGAAATCCGAGGATAAGGTTTGGTGCATTTTTGATGAAATGCATTATTATGAGGATTATGTCCGCCATTACACGGATGCAGAAAAGGTCATTCCGCGGTATATGCCATTTAAATTTGAGAAATATGTCTGGAATTATAATAGGATCGCGCAAAGACATCAATGGAAATTTCTTGTAAAAATGAGAGAGGAATTCCTTGAACATAAAAAGGATGGTTTACTGGATTCGCGATTCTTTCCGAAGAGAACATGGACCCTGCTGCAAAAACTGATCAATGAACCCATCTGTTTTTATTTAATGTCTTGCAAAGGGAATCGTTTTTTCAACTCTGTGAGAAATTTCTATTTTGATTGGCGGACCGGGAAGACATGATAAAATAAATGTAACTGTTCAGAACCCAGCGACGCATCACGGAGTACAGTTTTCTTGTGTTGGCTTCGCAACAGCAAGAAAGCTGTCCACGTGTGCTCCGTGAATAGTAACTTTCCAAGAGCTTCAACCTGAATAAACAATAGAAATCAATGTGTAACAGGAGAGGAAAGGCAAAATACATCAAATGCTTAAAAATTCAATCGGAAACTACACCGGGAAATTGAAAAAAAACCGGTTTCTTTTCGCAGAATTGGTAAAACGTGATTTCAAAATACGTTATGCACGCACATCGATCGGGATGCTCTGGAGCATTTTAAATCCGCTCATGGAGCTGCTTGTGATGCGGCTGGTATTCACACATTTTTTTGGGAATAATACACCTCATTACACGACCTATTTGTTCAGTGGTACCGTCATCTTCCATTTTTTCAGTGAATCCACACGCGAGGGGATGACTTCACTTGTTGACAATGCGGCCATATTCACCAAAATCAACGTGCCGAAATACTTGTTCCTGTTCGCAAAAATCATACAATCTTCCATCAACTTTCTTTCGATTTTTGCCGTGTTTTTATTCTTATGCCTGCTTGATCACATTCCTTTCACCTGGAAATTCCTGCTGCTCGTTTACCCCATTATCCTGCTGATTCTTTTCAATATCGGGGCCGGTCTCGTCCTTTCTGCTATTTACGTCTTTTTCCGGGATATGAAATACTTCTACGGTATCTTTTTACAGCTGCTGCAGTATGTTTCCGCTATTTTTTTCCAAATCGATTCATTTTCTGATCGGGTACAAAAAATCTTCTACATCAATCCGATTTACCTGTATATACGCTATTTTCGGAAAATCGTTATAAATTCAGAGATTCCCTCTCTCGGTTTTCATCTTTTGATGCTTTCCGAGGTGATCATTATGCTCATCACCGGTATTCTGATTTACCGAAAATACAACATGAAATTCTTATATTACGTATAAAGAGGGGATTCATGGACATATTACAGGTACATAATGTTTCAATTGGCTATCTGCGAGGAAATTTCCAAAATATCGGGTTAAAAGAATATCTGATCGGGAAAATCATGGGGACCTACCACGCGGAATATTTCTGGGCGGATAAAGACATAAATTTCTCGCTGGAAAAAGGGGATATGCTCGGCATCATCGGTACCAACGGTGCGGGGAAATCAACCCTGCTGAAAGCAATTTCAGGCGTCATGGAACCACTGGAAGGCTATATCAGCCACACAGGAAAAATCTCATCTTTATTAGAGCTTGGCGGTGGTTTCGAGCCGAAATTAAACGTACGCGACAACACCTATCTCCGCGGAGCACTTCTCGGTTATTCCCGAGCTGTAATGGATGAAAAATACCAGGAAATCATTGATTTTGCGGAATTGAACGATTTTCAGGAAAATCTTTTCTCTGAGCTTTCCTCCGGAATGCGCTCCCGCCTTGGTTTTTCCATCGCAAGCCTCCTGAATCCGGATATTCTGATTCTCGATGAGGTTCTTTCTGTCGGAGATGGCGCTTTCCAGAAAAAAAGCGGGAAGAAAATGATGGAAATCATCAATGGCGGAGCAACCACGATTCTGGTGAGTCACAACCTCTCTCAGGTACGCGAACTTTGTACAAAAATTCTCTGGCTGCACCAGGGCAGGCAAATCGCCTTCACAAAAGATGTCAACGGTGTTTGCGACCAGTATCAACGATTTCTGGATAAAGTAATACCGCAGCCGATCTATGAAGGCATATGAATAGACTTTTTGTAATATACCGCAAGTATTATATGAAGGAATAATGCTGCATAGAGAAGTTATGGAAAATAATATGTCCCAATTACCCGTATCTTCCATGAGTATTACACCGGGGGGGGTGTTTTCATTTGGATAGAACCTGCATTAAACCGGACGATTAAAGAAAAAGAGAGTTTCTCTAATGACAACTACAGAAAAGACGTCATTGTACCGGCCTTTCAACAGCAGGAAACCGACTCGTATGTTACGTCTTTTACGCACACAAATAATCATCATCAGAAAGAACAAAAACCAGCAATTTCTATAATAATACCTTCACTGAATAACGCAAAATACATCCGTCAGTGTATAGACAGTGTCATATCTCAATCTTTACCAAATATCGAAATAATCTGTATCGATGCCGGATCAACAGATGGAACATATGAGATCCTTCAGGAGTTTGCCTCAGCAGATCCGCGCATAAAGCTGCTCCAGTCCAAAATAAAGAGTTATGGACATCAGATGAATCTTGGACTTGATGCCGCCAACGGTGAATTTATCGGCATCGTTGAAACGGATGATTGGGCTGATGCGGATATGTTCAGACGGCTATATGAGGCAGCGGAAAAACATAACGCAGATGTTGTTCTCTCAAATTATTTCCTGTATTTTTCACCTCCGGAAGAAAAAGATCTGTTTTTTGAAAAACTCGCTAACTGCGGTTATAACTCATTAATCTCCGGTTTTTCAAATGATTGTGCTTTGTTTAGCGTACCTCCTTCCATCTGGTCTGGAATCTATCGACGTGATTTCCTTGCCGACAACCATATCCGGTTTCATGAAACGCCCGAAGCATCCTTTCAGGATGCATCATTCCATTTCATGGTATGCACAACATCACAAAGAATATGGCTGATGAGGGATGCATTCATGCATTACCGACAGGACAATGAAAACTCATCAAGTAAATCCGAGGACAAGGTTTGGTGCATTTGTGATGAAATGCATTATTATGAAGATTATGTTCGCCGGTATGCGGATGCGAAAAAGATCATCCCTTTGTACATGCCTTTCAAATTTGAAAAATATGTGTGGAATTTCAATCGAATCGGCAAAAAATATCAATGGAATTTTTTTGTAAAAATGAGAAAAGAATTCCTTGCGCATAAAAAGGATGGTCTGCTGGATCCGCGCTGCTTTCCGAAGAACACATGGAACCTGCTGCAAAAATTGATAAAAGAACCAATCCGTTTTTATTTAATTTTCTGCAAAGGGAACCGTATTTTTACCTGCGTGAGAAAATTTTATTTTGATTGGCGAACCGGGAAGTCATGATAGAATAATTAGCAGAGGGACACTGTCAGAATGGAGTACCCGGGCCGGTCTTACAGTTCTCACAGGAGATTGGCTCCCGCATTGTGTCACCGGGTTCTGAACAACAACAATGGATGAATGTTTATGAATTATGATTATCTGATCGTAGGCGCCGGGTTATACGGAGCCGTTTTCGCGAGAGAGGCGAAAGCCCGCGGGAAACGCTGCCTGGTCATCGACAAGCGGAACCATATCGCGGGGAATGTTTACACTGCCAAGGTGGAAGGCATTCACGTCCATCAGTATGGCGCGCATATCTTCCACACCAACGACACGGCTGTCTGGAACTATGTCCAGCAGTTCGCTGTGTTCAACCGCTATACGAATTCACCGGTAGCGAACTATAAAGGCGAGCTTTTTTCCCTGCCTTTCAATATGTACACCTTCAACAAGATGTGGGGCGTTATCACGCCGCAGGAGGCCGCAGCGAAGATCGAGGAACAGCGAAAGGCAGCCAACATCACCGAACCCCGCAGCCTGGAGGAGCAGGCCATCTCTCTGGTTGGCACGGATATCTACGAAAAGCTCATCAAAGGCTACACGCAAAAACAATGGGGGCGGGAATGCAAAGACCTTCCCGCCTTTATCATCAAAAGGCTGCCGGTGCGGCTGACCTTCGACAATAATTACTTCAACGCGCTTTATCAGGGCATTCCCAACGGCGGATATACCCGCATGGTGGAACGGATGCTGGAAGGCATCGATGTGAAGCTCAGCACCGATTATTTTGCAAACCGGGCTTACTGGAACGGGATCGCGGAGCGGGTGATTTTCACCGGCCCAATCGACGCTTATTTCGATTACAAGCTGGGTCACCTGGAATACCGCTCAGTACGTTTCGAGACTGAACTGCTGGATATGCCGAACTATCAGGGGAACGCAGTGGTCAATTACACAGACGCGGAAACATCCTGGACCCGCATCATCGAGCATAAATGGTTCGCCTTCGGGAAAGCGGATGACGGAAGCGATTTACCGAAGACAGTCATCAGCCGGGAATACAGTTCGGAGTGGAAACCGGGAGAAGAGCCCTATTATCCGGTCAATGACGAGCGGAATTCACAGCTTTACCAACGCTATTGCGAGCTGGCGAAGGGTGAGACAAACGTTCGTTTCGGCGGCCGCCTCGGGGAATATAAATACTACGACATGGACCAGGTCATCGCGGCCGCTCTTTCCGCTGCGGCGGCGGAGCTGAAAGCGTAATAACCAAAAATCATCTGTAGTTTAAATAGAAGTGTATTGTTTTGGCGCTTTTATAAAAGGAATAATATCTAAGGAAACGCTGATTAAAAGCCATTTTTTGAACAATAAACAGACGGATAATTACAATAGTTTCAAATTGTTGTAATTATCCCTTTATTTTGTCAATATTTGGCTAAAATCAGGCTCCTTTCCTTACAGTATTCTCTCTTTTTTCTGCAAACAGGCGCATTACGCCGCAGTAAACTCTTTTATTCGTCCAGCTCGAATACACATAAGAAGATTCGCGCTGGCAAAAAGTACATGAAAACGATTCAAATTCTTTGCAATTCCTCGATAAACATCTTTGGCATATCCAAATTGACGTTTGACGATGAGAAATGGATGCTCAACTTTGCTCCGGACTGATGATTTTCTGTTCTCAATATATCGATCCCAGTTGAAGCCATTGTAATTTTTCTCATTCACCTTTATACTGGAAGGCCTTTTATTGATTCGAAATTCAATTTTGCTCAGA
>CADATZ010000053.1 GCA_902791025.1 uncultured Chloroflexota bacterium
GTTTTACGGTCAGGAAGATTATAAACCTGTAGCTCATGGGCTTGCTTTTTCTGAAAAAAGCTGGACGAAGGATTTGCATAAAAATGATGAACCGCTTGCGTTCCAGCGTGCAAGAGCGTTTTCTGTGAATGCAGATGGAATTGTGAATGCAGAAAGAAGAACGCAGAAGGCAGAGTTGTCTGCGCCGGTTGTCAGTGAAAATGAAGAAATGCATCGCGAACAGTTCAGCAGGACCGACTCTCACAGGCATGTTGCTGATGAAATGCGGAAAGAAATCAATACTTCGATCTCCGCACCTGAACAGGCCGATGATGATCTGCAATCACAGAATGTCGTGAAACAGGTTGAGAATAAGGGCCCGGAAAAGGATACCGAAACAACTGAAAAAGAAGTTCCGCTGTGCGTCCGGATTTTACAGCAGGCAGCTTTTCGAAGCAGACTCCGGAATCTTGATTATCTTGCGTTTACAGAAAAAGAAATGAGGCTTCTCACGGCTGATCCGCTTTTTTATGGAATAGAGCCAAAAATGGCAGCGGAAATGAGGCAGGCGCTGGAAGAACATGACAGCGGATAGCCGGGAATGATGAATGACGAAGTAAGATTGAAGAATTCAGAATAAAGAGTTGAGATGTGAGAATTGAGATGTAAAAAAGCGTTGGAAGATGGCTTTCAGCGCTATTACTCGTTGTGCTGTTGGCAACTGTCCCTTCATGGGTGGCATTCCAAGTATGGTTACCAACTATGAGACAGATGGAGGTGACAGCCCTGAAGTTCCGACCCCGGGCAATCCATGACAAGTAAAAGAAGTTCACGAGCTTGAATCACTTTTGTAGATTTAGATTAACTATTCAGAACGAAGCACATGGGGACTGGCCTCTTGTGCGGGACAGCCCGAACAAGCGTGCCTGTCCCCATGTGCTCCGCTCAAGCTCTGAATAGTTACGATTTGGAATTGAATTGGGAAAATTCGGGTAATTTTAGTAAAATCTTAAAATTTCTGATATAATTTGACGTAATACATGGTTAGAATACTTTGTTGATTATGCACTGGAGAGAGATATGCAAGTCACAAGACGTTTTTCTGTTCCTGTTTCAACAGAAAAGATAATTTCACTTATCGTTTTTCTAATAATTATTCTGTCGGTTGTTTTCCCATCTGCTGAGGCGCAGATTTGGGAGGATTTTACTGTATGGTATGATGGAAATGGCGCTGACAGCGGTCATATCTATGAGGTGCATTATAAATCAGGTTCAAACGATGTAACACTCAAAGAAAATGCAGCTGCTGATGGCAGTGCAGATGAGCCTTATGTCAGATCTGGCTGTACATTCCTTGGATGGAGCCTGGAACCTGAGAATGGCTCGGTGATTACTCCAATTCTGCCCGGTGGAACTGTCTGGGATCCTATAGATGTTCCTGTAACATGGAATGAGGATATGAATGGGTTTGTTTTTTATGCAAGATGGGATTGTGATTCGACTGTTGTTCCAGCACCAAAGCCGACAATTGCAGTTCCTGCTGCCACTGCGACAACAGTTCCTACTGCCACTGCAATGCCAGAGCCTGTTTCTACAGAAATTCCGACTCAGATACCAACCCTAACGACTATTGCCCCGGAACAGAAAAATACAGCGACGCCTTCTTTGCTGATTTATCCAAATGGTAATCAGCAAGTTACACCGGTGAATACTGGTCCGCAAGGTGCTACACCGACGCCTTCACTGCTGATTTTTCCGGATCATCGTTCCAAGACTGTGGATAAAAGCATGGAAAAAGATGCCGGTATGGATGATATCGATGATACAAGTCTTTTGATTGCTCCGTTTGGGCAGGATGTGTCTGAAAGTTCCGTGAAAAATGCAGGAAAATTTCCGTTGTTATTCACTCCTGAAAATGGTGAACTTCCCGCACTCCCGTCAACGGGTATCACAACCCAAACGGGATACAAAAGGTCGGAAAAACCGGCATCGATTTCTTATGAGCCGACATATCTGGAATTGCAGATCCCGACATTGAATATCAGCAGTGATATCGTCATTGTTGAGAGTGACGAGAGCGGTTATCCTGTACAATGGCTGGAAATGGAGACCGGTTTGTTGGCGGAGTCATCGCTTCCCGGAGAAGGTTTTTCCGTGCTTGCCGGTCATAACACGTTGAATGCTGAGGAATTCGGTCCATTTGCTTTGATTCGGACCATGCGGACGGGAGATCGTCTCTTTATCCGGACGGATAGAAATGAATTAATGATTTTTGAGGTTTATTCCAACGAAAAAATCAATGAATATGATTACGAAGCTCTTTACCAGGCGGGATCTATTTATGATAACACGATCACGCTGCTCACCTGTGAGGATGAACGTCCGGAAGGCGGATATACAAACCGCAGGATCGTTTCTGCAAGGAAGCTGAACTGATTAGAAAGTTTAAGGAAAAAAGGTTTTTGTAAAACGGCGTGAATGCGCCGTTTTATTCTAAAAATAAATTGGCTGAAATACAGAATGCAATTATAATGAAATTATGGAATTATCTGATGACGCTTTGGTATTGGTGGCGATCATGCCGAAACCCCGGGACATGGACATTGCCCGGCTTCTTGGCTGGTATCGTATCCCTTTAAAAAGTGCTCCGAAGATTCTGCACCCCGATGTGATTGCTTTCTATCAGACATCTTCTTTTCCAAAAGGTCATAAAAGCCAGATTGAGTGCTATTCGGAGGTCGCCGGTGTGGAATTGACCACCCGGGCTGAACTGTTCCGTGATGAACCGGACCATCCTCGGGCTCATGAAGAGTACTTCAAGATTCAGCTGCGAAGTATAGAGAATCTTCCTCACTCGATCCTTGCGGATGAGTGGAAGCGTTTCACCTTCTTTTACACCACCGGCAGCCGTCTTTATTCAGCGGAATCGATCCGCGGTTTGGCTATGAATGCACGGGAACGGGGGGATGTCTGGCGCGTTTTGCGGGAGCGGGAAGAAGTTTACGGAAGAACTCCCGGAATGGCTGTTGAAGATTTACCGGAGGTCTTGCCTCAGGATCTGCTGTTTTTACTTGGAAATTTATCCCTCTCCGGTCTGGAGTTGGGAACTGAAAATAGTGCATAAGGAGGAAGCGTATGAAAAAAATCATTAAAGGCGGAACCATCGTTACTGATTCCGCGATGTTTGAAGCTGATATTCTGATCGATGGTGAAAAAATTGCCGCAATCGGTGAGAATTTTGATTGTTTTGCCGATGCCGAAGTGATAGACGCTTCCGGAATGCTTGTTCTTCCCGGTGGTGTTGATGCTCACGTACATCTGGACCTGCCGATGCCGAACACAACATCTTCAGACGATCACTATACCGGTACAAAAGCTGCAGCCTTTGGCGGGACGACTACTGTTATTGATTTTGCCAATCATGATCTGCCTTCTCTGGTTGACAGTTTTCATGTCTGGGAGGAGAATTCACAGGGAAAAGCGGCTGTCGATTATGCCGTTCATATGAATTACACCCGTTTTTCACCGGAATCTCTTGCGGAAATCGCTAAACTTCCGAATTTGGGTGTGAATTCCATCAAAATGTTTACCGCTTATAACGGCCGGATGCGGCTGCAGGATGGGGAGATATTCCAGGCAATGCGCAAAGCCGGTGAACAGGGTATTATTTCCATGTTTCATGTGGAAAACGGTGATTTGATCGATCTGCAGGTCGCCGAGGCGCTTGCGGCAGGACATACGGATCCGATCTGGCATGCCCGTACCCGTTCCAAAGAGGGGACTGCCGGTGAATTCTTAAATGTGTGTATGCTCTCTAAAACCGCCGGTTATGCGCCGATTTATGTGGTCCATATGAATACTGCTTCAGAAGCTGATATGTTGGCCTATGCTAAGGATCAGGGCATTAACGTCTGGGGAGAAACCTGCCCTCAGTATATGATGTTTACTGAAAAAGATATGGAAGGTTGGGAAGGTGCGAAATTTGTTTGCTCTCCTCCGATGCGTGATGAAGAGGATAACGAAGGACTGTGGCTTGCACTGGAGGATTGCACGATGGATGTCGTCGCTACTGATCATTGTCCGTTCATGTTTGACGGTACAAAAGAAATGATGTATGAAGGCAAACCTTTCAAGCGTCCCGGTAAAGAGCTTGGCAGAGGTGATTTTACGAAAATTCCGAATGGACAGCCTGGTGTTGGCGACCGTTTGCCGGTGATGTGGACGGAAGGTGTTGTGAATGGCCGCATTTCTCCGATGCGCTTTGTGGAACTGATGTGTACGAATCCGGCGAAAATCTTCAACATTTATCCGCAGAAGGGTGCTATCCTGCCGGGTTCTGACGCGGACCTTGCTCTTTGGGATCCATTGAAGAAGATCACCTATGGGGTGAAGGTCGCCCAGCATCGTACGGATTACAACCTTTATGAAGGAAAGAACCTGACCGGTTTCCCTGTGAAGGTGATGCTGCGTGGTGAGGTGATCGTTGATAATGGAGAATGGAAGGGAAAGCGCGGGTCCGGCCGTTTCCTCCATTGTGAACCGCTCAGCGAGTAATTGCAAGCTGTTAGCAGCTGTTTGAATGGTGATTGTATCTGTTCAGGACGGAGCACTTGGGGACTGGCATCTTGTGGCGCGAAGCCAACACGAGCGTGCCTGTCCCCATGTGCGTCGCTGTGAGTTCTGGACAGATACTGGTGATTTAGAATAATATTGTTAGAGTCAGGGATGCGTTTCCCTTGGCTCCTGATTGTATTTATATGAGTTTGATATGGTTCGTTCCTGTCGCTGTTTTGCTGACGGCAGCTGTTATTGTTTTTTTGATCAACCGCAGTCATCTCAATATCGGTGCTGCGTGGTTTACTGCGATAGCTGCCGGGTTGTTCGTTTGGGGATGGACCATTTCGCTTTCTTTCCGCCCTGATATTCACATCAGACCGATCGCTGAGTCTGTTCCGGGAATTTTGGAAGAATCCGGTGTTTTTCTCGGCGATCAAAACAGTTATTTTATTCTCGATGGCGTGTCTTATCCATATATGCTGGCTGTTTCCGCATTGCTGGTAATCTTACTGATGACGGCTCCTTCCTATATGGAACCATCATCAGCACCCCGCTTGTGGTTTTTTTACCTGCTTATTGAAATCATCGGTTTTTTGTCCGTTGCGGCAGATAATATTGTTTTTATTATTTATGGCTGGGTCATTTTTGATGCCATCGATATTATCACGCAATATATTCAGGTTCGACAGATCCGGCAGGGATTTTTGACCGCAATCGGCGTGAGGTTTGTGGGAACGTTACTGGCAGCCGCGAGCCTTGCGCTTTCATATTCGGAATTGGGCAGGAATTCCGGCGCTTTTGTCAGTCTGAAGGGTGGAACTTATTTGCTGACAGCCTGTGCTTTGCGGATGGGTATATTCCCGATTTCACAGCCGTATACGGAAATGCCGGAAACCCGTGTTGGTTTGGGTACGATGCTTCGTCTCGTTTCTGTTTTGACGGTAATGCCGGTGCTGAGCCGGATTCCATTGGGTGGATTACGACCGGATATGCGTTTCGTTTTGGGACTTGCAAGCGCCATCGCTTCGCTCACCGGCGCTGTCGGTTGGCTGCTTTCGAATAATTCATTTACCGGAATCTCATACGCTGCGTTGGGAATTTGCGGAATGGTATTTGACTGCGCTTTAAGCAGAGAACAATCTGTTCTGATGGTTTGGGGTGTATCAATTGCATTGACCTGCGCGCCTTTGTCACTGTATCAAATCCGGAATCGCTATATGAGTCTGCTAGCCTTTTTGGTGGTATTGTGTTTTTCCGGACTCCCATACACGCCAAATGCTTTCGGCTGGATGGGTTTGGTCCGTTCACCGAATCCGATTCAAAACGGTGTGTTTGTCCTGATTCCGATGATTCTGATGGCAGGTGCTTTTATTCACATTCTGCGAACGGAAGGACGGAAATTCTCGGATCTCGAGCCATGGATGCGTTCGGTGTATCCTATGGGATTTATCATTGCAATCGGCACTCATGTATTTATTGGAATGACTTCCTTTGATGCGCCATTCAGTATGGGGGTGATTCCGGCTTCATTAATTGCGTTTGGAAGTGCAATTATACTCACCTTCCTTTTTCGATTTACACCGGAAAACCGTCGTTCCCAAGACGCTGCTGCCTGGGGCAGAGCCGGTATGTCTTTGTTTTGGAGAATAATGCAGAGCCTGATGGATATGGCCTGGCTGATTTCTTTCGTTCAAGGGATCAGCCGCATTTTGAGACGGATTTTTATCACAGTCAGTGATGTTTTGGAAGATAATGGTGGCTTGATATGGGAGCTGCTGATTATGGCTTTGCTGATTGCGGTTGTCTTTAGCAGGGGAGTCAGATGAATCTTTTACATTATCTCCCCATTTCTGGTATGGTTTTATGTATTGCAGGCGGCTTGCTTCAAATGTTGATGTTTCGGCCTTCCGCCAAATTGGCCGGGGTGATCCTGCTTTACCTTGGCGGGAGTGTTTTGCTGCTGAATATTTGTTCATTTCAGATGTGTGGGGCATTATTCGTCTGTGGTATCGGGGCGGCTGTTTTGATGGGAATATCCCTGCGAGAGCATCCAATTGCTCTGAAAACAGCTGAAAACACAAGGGAACGTGTGCTCTTTCGCTTATTGTTATGTTTTATCCTTGGTATATTGTCCTATACAGCCTCTGAGGCACTTCGCTACTGGATCCCGGTTCATATCTCGATTCTTTTCGTTTCTATATGGATAAGTCTGATTGCATTGCTGACTTTATCTTACGAAAATGAAATGTTATATCGATGTATTTATCTCCAGTTGCTATGTTTTGCCTTTACGCTTTGTTATATCTATATGGAAAATTCTGTTTTGGTCTTAGCTTTCCTAGCCGTGCTTAATTTGCTTTTGGCTTTTGGAAGCTCAGTTCTTTCGATGGGAGGAAAGCCTGAGCAACAAGAGGAGCAGTCTGTATGAGTGCCGCGGTACTTTGGATCTATGTTCCGTTTATTGCGGGGTTGGTTCTTATGGTTTTTTCGGAGAACAAACGATTTACCCGCATAACGAGCTTGATTCTGACAGCATTTCTTTCCGTGGTTGCTTTACGTATACCGGTAAACAGCATGATCGTATTCAATCGCTCTTCCTTGATTTTTTCTGCTTCATCAAGAATATTTGGTCGGTCGATAACTATCAACAGAGCAGACCAGAGTATTGTTGCCTTTTTTTATGTTTTTGCTTTCTTATGGATTTTCGGCAGTATGTTTGCAAACATCTACCGTTTTTTTATTCCGATTACACTAATGAGCACTGCTCTGGTGATTTGTGTGATTGCGGTTCAGCCATTCATTTATGGGATTTTTCTCGTAATGATATGCGCCTTTTTATTTTTGCCAATGCTTCGTGATACAAACCGTCATAATGAAAACGCAATTTTTCGGTTTCTGCTTTATCAACTGATGGGGATGATTTGCCTCGCTTTCAGTGGTAAGCTCATCGGAACCGTTGATATCAATCCGCAAGACACTTATTTGCTTAAGCGGACTGTAATACTGATTTTTACCGGACTGACTTTGTGGCTGGCGGTTTTCCCGTTTTTCAGCTGGATTGCTTCATTGATGGAAAACGGCTGCCCTTTTGTTATTGGTTTTGTGGTAAGCTTGCTGCAGTTTCTTTCTTTGTTTATTCTGCTGCAATTTCTAAATGATTATATTTGGCTCCGGACTTATGAGCCATTGTTCAGAGGACTTCGAATCGTCGGAATTACGATGCTTGCTGTCGGTTCGGTTATGGCTTTGTTTCAGACAAATCTTCAGAGAATGATGGCATTTGTAATCACAGCTGAAAATGGTGTGTCTGTTTTGTTGATTGGAACCAATTCAAGGGAGAGTATTAACGCTTTTCTTACAGCACTCTTTATTCATAGTATTGTGTGGCTGATTTGGGCGACATCGGTAAAATTCATCAGTACAGATTATGAACTTTCTCTTCAAAATATGAGAGGTTTGTGGCGTGAGCATCCGGTTGTTTGCGCGGCACTGCTGCTGGCTCATTTTACGGTTTCCGGTATGCCGCTGCTGGCTGGTTTTAATTTACGACTGGATTTATTCTCCTCTTGTTTTGCGATTTCTGAACCACTTGGATGGGCTGCAGCAATAGCTTCAGGCATATTGATTTCCAGCGGAATACGTTTGATGTTTATTTTCCTTTCGCCGCTTCCTGAAGAGCAGGAAAAACCAAGGATTCTGGAAGAAAGAAGACGGTATGATATAATCATGCGCAGGGGAGTTCTGATCGTTTTGATGGTTTTACTTGTGATGATCAGTTTCTTCCCGTCAATCATGGAAATATTTGTCAGCGGTATCCGGATTCAATACGCTATGATTTTCGGATAAATTTTGCTTTTATGAAGGAAAAAGAATTGTTAGAGAAACTGATTCCGCGTGAACCTGTCAAAAAAAGAAAACCGAAATGGGGCCTTGTATTGTCCGGAGGAGGAACAAAAGGTGCCTACGAGGTCGGTGTTTGGAAAGCACTGCAGGAATTGAAAATTCCTCTCCGGGGAATTTCCGGTACATCGATCGGCGCATTAAATGCTGCTATGTTCCTTTGCCTGGATCTGAAAAAAATCGAAGAGATCTATCGTAACATCCGTCTGACGGATGTTTTGCCGGTTATGGGGAATATTGATCCGACCAAGGATGTTTTTGACCCTTCGAATATGCGCGTTATTGCGAAGGAATTTTTTGCCCGGCGTGGTTTGGATAATGCTCCCCTTCGGAATATGCTGAAAACCCATCTGGACATTGAAAAGATCTATTCCTCCCTGTTGGACCTGGGCATTGTCACTTTCAATGTAAAGACTCGTGAGGCTTTTGAGCTGTTTAAAGAAGATATTGAGAAAGATAAACTGATCGAATATCTCCTGGCTTCTGCGAATTTTCCGATTTACAAAGTACAAAACGTGGATGGGAAAAGCTTTCTTGATGGCGGACTTTTTGATAATATGCCTTTCAATCCGCTGATTGAGCGAGGGTATACGCATCTGATCGTTGCTGATATTAATGGAATCGGGCAGACGAGAAAGCTTGAAAACGCTGATAAAGTGTTCCTGAAAATGATCAGCTGCAGTGAACCGCTTGGCGGGACGTTCGAATTCAACCGGGAGCGTATCGAGAAAAACATGAAACTCGGTTATCTCGATACGCTGAAAGCTTTCCATAAATTGTTTGGCAGTTACTTTTTCTTTCGTCGGCCTTCGTTTAATGATCTTCTGCTCAAGTTTGATCTTGACACGATTTGGGGACTGGAAACGGCTGCAAAAATTTACGGCATGGATCGTTATTACATCTATCAGGCGGAAGAGTTTCTGGATAATTTGGAGAATCTCTACGATGCTACGGAGCGGAAATACATGCAAAATTCCTCAACCGGGTTATGGAACGGAGTTGGTGTCGACCGTTGGAAAAAGATTCTTGCGGAATTTGGCTTGACCGCGCTGATACATTCTTTCACAAAATATCCTGTCAGCCGGACCGGTCCGCTTGCCAAAGCATTCCCTGACGCAGCGGATGCGGCCAATGCCATTATTGCCCTGAAGAATTATCGAAAGCTTTGAAAACTTAATCGGTAATATTCAGAAATTGGTAATATTCAGAGTGGAAACCAAGCTGACAGTTTTCTTGCAGTTGTGAAGTCAAATCAAGAAAACTGTACTCAGTGATTCGTCACTATGTTTTGAATCGTTATATTTTATCATCATAATCAGGTATTTCCATCAGAGTTCTGCTCCTGAAATTGTCTTTCTTTGCGGTACAATTGAGAATAATGAAAAGGCTGTTTCACGATATTCTTTATGCAATACCTCCGCTTGTGAGTTTTCTCTCCATTCCGGCAGTTTTCCTGGTTCGTTCTGAGGAGAAAAATTCGCTTATTTTTGGCCTTTCGCTTTTCCGGATCGGTTTGATCGGAGCAGCTTTGGTGCTGACCGTTTTTTCTGTCATGATGTTTCTTTCCCGCAGAAAAAATCATCCCTTCCTTTACTATTGCAGCGGATTTCTCGTCATCATCAGCGCGGAGATCCTGTTATTTTCCCGGTTTCCAAGCGACAACACACGAAACCTAATTCCCCTGATTGCGGACCGAGCAAAACCGCTTCTTTGGGCAATGCTGATCAGCGGGATTACCTGGCTGCTTGCTCTATCTTTCTCCGGAAAAAAGCCTTCCCGAGCATACAACCTGTTTTTGTTTATAACAGCGGTTTTGGTCTATTGGGTAATCTCTTCACATATCGACCGTTACGCCTGGCAGATCGATTTGAAAGGAAACACATTGATGTGTCTTTCATTGATCCTTTCAGCAGCGCTGTGGTTTTTCATATTTCACAGTGAAATTGACAGAGCAGTCAAAACCGCGGCAGGGTGTCTGTTCTTTGCCGTTCTTGGCTATTGCGTTACCCGCTCGATAGGAATGTGGATGGGACGGGGTGAGACACCGCCCAAAGCCTATTGGAATGAATTAGCTGAGTCAATTGTTCATGGCCGGTTGTATTTGGAGCATCCCTCCGGGACTCATGATTTGACATTGTATAATGGCAAGTGGTATGTGCCCAATCCTCCCCTTCCCGGGATCCTTCTGCTCCCCTTCGTTCAGTCCGAAAGAGGTGCGGCAGCCGTAAATATGACTGTTTACAGCGCTGTTGCCGCGGGGATCAATGCGGGACTGCTGTACCTGATGCTGATCCTTGCTTTTACGCATGAAGGCGGTCCGTTGTTTTCTGTGGCAGCAGATGGCTCTACTTATCCGGGAAACAGCGCCTCCATTGCAGCCTGGGTTTGTATTCTTTTCATCTTTGGCACAGATCACCTGTGGCTGGGAACGACCGGCCAGATGTGGTTTATCAGTCAGCTGTTGGTGGTAACATTTACCTTGCTGGCCTGTATATGTGTTATCTGCCGCTTTTCTCCTGTTTTTGCCGGAATTGCCCTTGGTTTTGGAATGCTGTGCCGGCCAAATATTTTCCCGATATGGCTTTGCCTGTTGGGTTTATACCTGCATCAGGAGCGTGAGTTTCCCCGTTTGTATTGGCAGAAAACCTTTTTTTGGTGTCTGAAAAGCGGGCTGCCTGTTGTATTCTCGGTTGGTTTATCATTGCTTTATAATAAGGTGCGGTTTGATGACTGGATGGATTTCGGCTATGTGACGATCAATGGGGCAGACTGGATAATGCAAGCAGTGCAGCAGTATGGCATGTTCCATCCGCATTTTCTGAAAACCAATGTAGAGGTGATGCTTTTCGGTTTACCGGAGCTGGATTTTTCCGGTGAGCGGTTCTTCTTTCAGCCGCATGTTGCCGGATATTCCATATTTCTGATGACACCTGCGCTGATCTATGCCTTCCGTGCGCTCAGGAAGAATTGGTTCTCTATTGGTGCCTGGTCATCGGTGATTGTGAGCGTGGTATTATTACTGCTCTATCATAATACAGGTGCGGAGCAGATTGGGTATCGATATCTGTTGGATATAACCGCGCCGCTGGTATTGCTTACTGCTGACGGAGTCGGGAAAAAAGTCAGCTGGCTTTTCAAAGGTATGACAATTTTTTCTGTTATCCTTTCATTTGTCGGGATCTATTGGTGGTATATGGGGAGAGTTTAGGATAAGGTGCAGCATCTATGAGCAGAACGAAACAAATTGTGCTGATTATTGCAGCGGTTATCATTACCGGCTGTTTGTTGTATATCCCTCAGATGAATGGGATTGGCTTATACCGGGATGCCTGGAATTATTTTTACAATCTGACCGTTCGCGGACCTGAGATGCTTATCAAAGCCTTTCAGGCTGACCGTCCGGCCGATGGGTATCTGATTGCCGGCTTATATGGTATTTTCGGGACGAATATTAGCGCTTATAAAATATATTGTCTGTGCTGCAGGATCCTCAGTTCTGTTTTTCTTGCTTTGACCCTGCTGGTTGTTTGGCCAAAGGCACCGAAAATGGCTGCTGCCGCCGGTATTTTGGCTGTGGCGTTCCCCGGATTCCTTCAGCAGGTCGATGTGATCACGTATATTCCACATCAGACGGCTATGCTCTGTTTTATGCTTTCCCTGTGGCTGACCGCGTTTGGTTGTGCCCCCCGATGGAGAAAATGGGCGGTTCTGTTCTTTTTCCTTTCCATGCTTTTCTCCTTTGCCAATGTGATGCTGATGGAGTATTACGTTGGGATGGAGATCTACCGGCTGGGTGTGATTTACCTGATGAACAGGGATCGGACAGGAAAGGAAAAAACAGGAGTCTTTTTCCGCTCCGTCCTTTTATACATTCCATTCGTGCTGCCCGTTGCCGGGTTTGTGATATGGCGGGCGTTTTTCTTTCATGCCACTCGTTCCGGAACTGATTTTATGACGGAGATCATCACGCCTTTCCTGGCGCATCCACGTCATGAATTGGCTGATTTGGGTGTTCGGATGCTGAAGAATATCTGGAAACATTTTGCAGGGCCTTGGACATTACCTGCTTCTGCGCTTCTCAACGGACTGGATATGAAGGCTTTCCTCAAGACATTTGTTCCGGCTGTAATTATTTTGGCGGCGGGGATACTGTTCTTGTTCCTATTGGATAGGAAAAAGACAAAGGAAGATGGTTCGGAACCTGGCTGCAAATTTTCACAATGGTTCTGGTTTGGCTTGATCAGCGGTTCTGTATCGATCCTTCCGCTGGTGATTTCCGGCCGGGATATCAATTTCACTTCCAGTCTGGATCGCTTTGCCTGGCCGGGAATGTTTGGCGCTATCCTGTTCCTGACAGGTTTGATCGGTCTCCTGCGGAACCGTATTGCCCGTGGTGCACTGATGTGCTCTGTCATGCTGCTTTCCTTCCTGGTTCAATGGCAGAATCAGACGAATTATGCTGATATCTGGAAGACCACACAGGACTATTGGCAGCAGCTGATTTGGCGGGCTCCTTCTCTGCAGATGGGAACAACCATCGTCACTGCCGGAGGCTTGCTGACGGAAGAGGATTACGAAATATTCAGCCCTGCATCCATGATATATTATCCCGCTACAACGGATTGGGCACCGGTTTCTGCTGAGGTTTTGAGTGAAAATACGGTGCGTGACATCCGTTTGGGCGAGAAGGTGTACAGAAATGTACGCGAGATTTATACAGAGAAGGATTATCAGCAGCTTCTTGCCATTTCCAAGCCGGATGCAAACGCCTGCCTTCGCGTGATCAATGGGGAAAACCCTGTCTATTCTCTCCGGGATTATTCAAAGATCCCTTCCATCGGTTCCTATTCAAAAACGGAGCAGATCTTACTGGATTCGGAAACAACTGCGGGATACCCGTTCTTCCTTCCAAAAGAACAGGAGCACGGATGGTGCTATTATTTCGAGAAAATGGAGCTTGCCCTACAACGGAATGATCCGCAGTCCGCGGCTGCTCTTGCGGATGAAGCTTTGGAGAGGAACCTGCAAGCCGGCGACAGTGTTGAACTGATCCCAGTAATCGAAGCTTACGCGAAGACCGGACGTATGGACGATGCGCGGAACGCTCTTGATAAACTTTTGAGTAATGACTATATGACGCTGATGGCGGATAAATATTTCCAAACCGGTTTGGATAGTGAGAGTTATGATGCCCTTTTTGCTCCTCAGGAAGAGCTGCCCGATGAGGCGGAATAAGGATAGAATGCGATGAATAAAACGAGAAATACGATCATTATCATCTTGTCGATCATCATTGTCGGCTGTTTATTGTATATTCCGCAGATGAAGAATCTCGGTCTTTACCGGGATGACTGGAATAATTTTTACAACCTGACCGTACGCGGCCCGCATATGCTGATTGAGGCATATAAAGCTGACCGGCCTGCGGATGGATATCTGATTGCCGGACTTTACTGGTTTTTCGGTACCAATATTACGGCGTATATGATCTGGAACCTCTGCTGCCGCATTATTGGCTCTGTATTTCTTGCTCTGGCCCTGATGAAGGTCTGGCCGGGAACTTCCAAATTCGCGGGACTTGCCGGTTTGCTGGCAGTTGCCTTCCCGGGATTTCTGCAGCAGGTCGATGGGATCGCTTATGTACCGCATCAGACGGCGATGATGTGTTTCATGCTCTCCTTGTGGCTGACGGCTCTGGCCTGTGAGCCGGGACAAAAAAGTTGGAACGTTCTGTTCACCTTCCTTTCCATCCTGTTTTCTTTTGCTTCCATGATGCTGATGGAATACTACATCGGGATGGAAGTCTACCGCTTTGGACTGATTTATCTCATGAACCGGGAGCAGGCCGGAAAGGGAAAATCCGGCTCCTTTTTCCGGAGTATCCTTTCCTACCTTCCTTATCTGATCCCGGCTGCCGGTTTTGTCGTGTGGCGTGTGTTTTTCTTTCAAGCAGAACGTGCAGGTGCGGATCTGATTGATATTTTACGGCCATACAAAACAGCTCCGATCCATGAGCTGAAAAACCTGGCGGTTCGGACGATGAAAAATGTCTGGAAGCTTTTTGCCGGTTCCTGGACGGTTCCGTTTTACAACCTTTCCAACGGTTTGGGTATCGAGGACTTTCTGAAAACGCTGATCCCATCCTGCGTCATTTTTGCTGTGGGACAACTGGCTTTGTTCCTGCTGCACCGGAAAAAGACGGAAGAATCTGTAAAGGATGCCTATAACGAGGCCGGACAATGGCTGTGGTATGGCTTGATTGGCGGTACGATTGCCATCATGCCTCTGGTCGTTTCCGCTCATGATATCAATTTCACTTCCAGCCTGGATCGCTTCACCTGGCCGGGCATGATCGGCTCGATCCTGTTCCTGTGCGGGCTGGTCGGTTCTCTGCGGAATCGTTTTCTCAGAAACGTTCTGACGATGGTGACTTTGCTGGTTTCTGTATTTGCACAATGGCAGAACCAGGTAAACTATGCCGGGCAGTGGACCATGACGAAAGACTATTGGCAGCAGCTGATGTGGCGTGCACCTTCTCTGCAGGAGCGTACCACGATCGTCAGCGGCGGAGCACTCCTTGTTGAAGAGGATTATGATGTTTTTGCTCCGGCTTCCATGATTTATTTCCCGGGTGAAATTGACTGGGCCCCGGTTGGTGCGGAGGTCCTGAATTCTCATACAACCGGTGATATTCTCGTTGGAAACAACTCCGGGCGGTATGTCCGTGAGATCTTTGTTGAAAAAGATTACGACCACCTTCTTGCGATATCCAAACCGACTGCGGAAGGTTGTCTGCGTGTCATAGACGGAGAAAATCCGCTGTATTCCACATTGGACTGGACAAAGGTTCCGACGATAGGCAGTTACTCCAAATTATCTCAAATCATAACAGTGCCTGAGCAGGTCCCGGCTTATCCTTTCTTCCTGGGGAAAGAGCAGGAACATGGCTGGTGCTACTATTATGAAAAAATGGATTTAGCACTTCAGATGGGTGATCCGGAATTGGCATCCCGACTGGCGGATGAAGCGGCGGCAAAAGATCTGACAGCAATTGACCCTGTGGAGTGGATCCCGGCGATTGAATCTTACGCTCAAACCGGACGTACAGAGGATGCACTGGAGGTTGTTGAGAAGATGAGATCCGATGAGGTGCTGGAATACAATGCCTGTCATTATTTCCGGGCGAAAGAAGACACCGGTGCTTATAAAGAGATCATTCCTGTCCTTTGCGGCAGGATCATAGAACGGGAAGCGGCTGCTGCGGGGAGCATTATGGCAGAAGATGAAGCAGCAGCGGGAGCGGAAGAAATTGTTTCTGAAGCATTGAAAGCTGATGAGAATATGCTCTCAGCTACACCGGAAGAAGAGAATCAGGAGGAAGACACCAATGTGCAATGAGCAGACTTTCCATTTTGAATTACAGGCAGAGGACGGACAGGCACGCGCCGGTGTTTTCCATACACCGCATGGGCCGATCCCAACGCCGATTTTCGCCCCAGTGGGTACCCAGGCGACGGTGAAGGCCATGACGCCGGCTCAGCTCTCTGAATTGGGCTGTTCTCTGGTTCTGGCAAATACCTATCATCTGTTTCTTCGTCCTGGTGAGGATCTGGTGGCGGAGATGGGCGGACTGCATGAATTTATGCAGTGGCATGGTCCGATGCTGACGGATTCCGGCGGTTTTCAGGTCTTTTCCCTTGGTCCGCTGCGCAAGATCGATGAAGACGGGGTGACTTTCAAGAGCTATATTGATGGCTCCATGCATCGTCTGACACCGGAGAGCTCGATCGCGGTTCAGGAAAAGCTGGGCGCGGATATCATCATGGCGTTCGATGAATGCGCGGATCCCTTTGATAAGGCCTACAATGAGCGGGCAATGGCTCGCACTCACCGCTGGCTGGAGCGCTGCATCAAAGCCAAACAGCGGCCGGATCAGGCACTTTTCGGCATCGTTCAGGGTGGGATTTTCGCGGACCTGCGGGAAGAATCTGCAAAGTATGTCTCTTCTTTTGACTTGCCGGGTTTCGCGATCGGCGGCCTGTCTGTCGGTGAATCCAAGGAAGACATGAACAAGATGATGGAAGTCGTCACGCCGATCCTGCCGAAGGACAAACCGCGTTATCTGATGGGCGTCGGGTCTCCGGAAGATCTGGTCAATGGAATCTGGCGCGGTATCGATTTCTTTGACTGCGTTCTGCCTACCCGCCTTGCACGTCACGGAGCGGCGATGACTTTCAACGGGCGTCTGAACATGGTCAATCAGAAGTACACCCATGATCCAAAGCCTATTGTGGAGGGGTGTACCTGCTACACCTGTCTGCATTTCTCCCGGGCCTATATCCGTCATCTGCTGCAAAACAAGGAGATGCTGGCGGCAACATTGCTTTCGATCCATAATATTCATACGCTTGAAGAAGTCGTGCGTCAGGCCCGTGCTGCAATTTTTGCCGGAACCTATGCCGCCTTTGCCGAAAACTTCCTCGCTAATTATCATTGAAGTTGGAAGTTATAAGTTATAAGTTATAAGTTATAAGTTGAAAGTTATAAGTTATAAGTTGAAAGTTACAAGTTGTAAGTTGGCAGCGCTGTGCTCATAACCCAACCAAAAACAGCCGAAAACCATCCGGGTTCGGCTTTTTTATTGCAAATTTCTGGATTTTTCAGAAGTAAAACACTGTTGTGAAAACACGTTTCTTTTGGGCTGAGACAATGTGACCTGTTTTCGTTGACTCATTTTGAGTCAACAGAACAGGTTACACTGACTCAAAACCCTATGGTGGTGCAGTTGGCTGCGCATATTGATATTCCGGATATGCCCATTTCAGAAACTCCTGCTGCGTCAGGTACTCCGACATCTGTCTCACCAGCTCTTCTGAGACGGAGGGAAGTTCTTCGTTATCATTTTCCTTCAGGGTGATTTCTTCAGCCGGTTGAGCTTCTGCCATATCCGGTTCATCGAAAGCCGGATCAGCCGCTTCGCATTCTTCTGAGATTTCAGGATTCGGATCTGTTTCAACCGGCAATTCGGAAGTATCTTCTGCCTGAATATCCGTTTCTTCCGCCGGAGAGGCAGTGTCAGTTTGTTTCTGTTGATCCCATTCCCGGACTGCTGCTTTATCGACTGAAAGCGCGCGGCCTTCTGTCGGCAGTGCGGTGTCCTTTTTCTCGCGGGAATTCTGTT
>CADATZ010000054.1 GCA_902791025.1 uncultured Chloroflexota bacterium
TGAAACATCAGCAGTATGAAGATGAGATTCAGGATTATGACAAGATCCCGGGGACGGAGCTGCGGTATGACGATATTTATCCTTTGAGTCAGTAGGCAGCTGGATATAGGATATAGGAAATAGGAAATAGGATATAGGATATAGGATATAGGATATAGGATATAGTGAGAAAAGCCGGAGTCCGGAGGGATTTCGGCTGCCTCAGGTTAAGGATGGGCACCAGGTGTGCACCGAACGAGCACCGGCCTATTTTACCTGATGCCGCGAAGCCGGCACAATTGCCCGGTAACCGAGCTGCTGCAATGAGCAGGGAATAAGCAATAAAAAAGCGCAACACGGTAGACACTCCCCCTGAGCGGGTTCTGAAGGTGAATCTCCTGTTCTGAATAGGATTCCGAGTTGAAACGATACTTCAAGTTACCTCAAAAGAAAAACGGCATCTTCTGAAATAATTTTGTAACAGTTTCGAAAAAATTTTTTATACTATTATTGTAAATAAAAATAATTTTGGTAGTAATAAAAAAACAATATAAAATTTGACAAATAGATTTAGTGCGAATAAAATAGACGGTAAATCTAATGAGTGAGGGAAGAAAATGAAAAAGATTTTATTTGTTGTAATGGCAGCCATGCTTTTTGTTTTTAGTGTTGCTTCTGCACAGGAAACGGCAGTTGAAGAACAAACGCTGAACTTCGATTCCATCGGTGAAATGATCAGCTGGGAAACAACTCCGCAGGAAATCTATGATTTACTGAATGAATATGACATAACTGTCGATGTTGAACAAGATTCAGAGTATGGAAAAACGATTTCTGCTTCCAAAGAGACGGAAGATGAATATTTTGCTTACGTTTTTTATTTCGATGATGAAACGGAAAAACTTTGGGAGGTTGAATGTGTTTCTGCTCTTTATAATGGAGAAATGGTTATCCCCGTTTTTCAGAGCCTTTATAAATCATATGGATTTGAAGATGCGGAACCTTATGAAAATGAAACACTTGCCAAATACGCATCAGATTTCGATGAATCTTATACAGTTGCTGGTGATGGCACAATTGCGCTTCTCGCAGGCAGTGCGGAAACAGAAGAAAGCTATGGACGTATTGCTCTTGTGCTGATCAACCGCGAGTATTTCGAATCATAATGAAATTGTATTGATCCGGCAAGGGAAGGAAGAAAAACTCCCTGTCTCTCCTTATGCCGGGAAATAAACAGAAGTGAAATAATTTAAGAACAGGCTCCGTATGTGAGCCTGTTTTCAATCGTTGCGAAGCATGGAGAACCATAACTTTGAATCTTAAAGAATATTGCATGAATTTTAAAATTGCGATTGACAAGGAATTATTTTTATGTATAATAAATAAGGTTTTGGGACGGGAGACCGTTTTGAAACTGATTTAAAGCCAACTTCCCCTTGATTCGGCGGGATACGCAGGAAAAAAGGTGAAGTGAAGATTGGAGAAAAAGGAATGAAATACGCAATCGTTGAAAGCGGCGGCAAGCAGTACAAGGCCGTTGAAGGTTCAGACATCGTCGTGGACCGCCTGATTGGCGCAGAACCCGGTTCAAAGGTCAATCTGGAAGAAGTTTTGCTCTTCGTCAATGATGACGCTGTTTCCGTTGGTGCTCCTTATGTAAAGGGTGCAAAGGTCACAGGTACTGTTGTCGGTGAAGAAAAGGGCCCGAAAATCGTGGTTTTCAAATATCGCCCGAAGAAACATTATCGTGTAAAGACCGGCCATCGCCAGGTTTACACTCGCATTAAGATTGATTCAATTAAGGGGTAATTAAAAATGGCACACAAGAAGGGTGGCGGTTCAAGCCGCAATGGTCGTGATTCGAATTCACAGCGTCTGGGCGTAAAACGCTTCGGCGGTCAGTCTGTTCTTTCCGGAACCATCCTGGTTCGCCAGCATGGGACAAAAATTAAGCCCGGAAAGTTTGTCGGTGTAGGCAGTGATTATACTTTGTTCGCTACCACAGACGGTACAGTTGCTTTTGAAACTCTTCCGTCCGGTCAGAAGCGTGTCAATATCGTCCCTGCAGCGGAAGAATAATGAGATGCTCGTCCGTTTCTCTCAAGTGACAGGGGAAACGAATCGCGAAAGGAAATAACGAAATGAAAAAAGATACCCATCCGACTTATTATTACGATGCCAAGGTGACTTGTGCATGCGGTAATACCTGGACCACGGGTTCAATCAAGAAAGAAATCCGCACTGAAGTTTGCTCCAAGTGCCATCCGTTCTTCACCGGTCAGCAGCAGCGTTTGCTTGACATGGAAGGACAGGTTGATCGCTTCTATCGCCGTCTGCAGGCTCGCCAGGATTTCCTGGATGAAAAGAAAACCCGCGAAGAAGGCAAGAACGTTAACAACATGAAGATCGCTGATATGGAACTCAGTGCCGCCAGCGTCAAAGCCTGGGCAAAAGCTGGGTTCGAAAAGGCCGCTGATGTTCTCAAAGCTCTGGCTAACGGTGATAAGGCAATTCTTGACCTCGAAGGTATCGGTCAGGCCCGCCTGATTGAGATCAAAAAAGCCATGCGCTCCAAGGGCATCGAAGTCCCCGGCAGCGAAGACTAAGAAAAATAAAAAAGGAGCGGTTTGAGCCGCTCTTTTTTGTTTTAAATGAAAAATGAATAATAAGTAATGCTATAGAATAAATTATCAAAGACAATGGCTTGTTTTGATGAATCAGGGTAAAATAGAAGATAAGGAGAGATAGCTATGCCTGATTTTGTACATCTTCACTTACATACCGAATATTCCCTGCTGGACGGTTTCAGCAAGATCAAGAAAGTGATGCAGCGGGCCAAGGAAATGAACATGCCTGCCGTTGCGATCACAGATCATGGGACGATGTTCGGCGTGGTGGAGTTTTACATGGCAGCGCAGGAAGCCGGGATCAAACCGGTTATCGGTCTGGAAGCCTATATGGCTCCCCGGGATATGCGGTCCCGCGATCCGCGCGACAAAGGCGCGAATCATCTGCTGCTGCTGGCTGAAAATCAGACAGGTTATCAGAATCTTCTTGAAATTGCCTCTGCCTCTCAATTGGAAGGGTTCTATTATCACCCGCGCATCGATCACGAATTTCTGGAAAAACATGCGGAAGGACTGATTTGTACCACTGCTTGTCTGGCCGGCGAGATTCCTTCCCTGATCAAGCGTGGAAATATCGATGGTGCGAGAAAGCGGCTGGAATGGTATCTTGATCTTTTCGGACGGGACAATTTCTTCATCGAACTGCAGGATCACAATATTCCGGAACTCCGGGAAGTCAACAAAACTCTATTGGATTTTGGAAAAGAATATGATCTTGGATTTGTAGCAACCAATGATGCCCATTATGTGGATCCGGGTGACTGGAAATACCAGGATATTCTTCTCGCGATTCAAACCGGTGCAAAGCTGACCGACGAAAAGCGTTTCCGTATGAGCGATCACAGCTACTATTTCCGCTCACCGGAGGAAATGGAGCAGCTCTTCGGAAATATTCCCGGTGCACTTTCCAATACGGTGAAAATTGCGGAACGCTGTTTTGTGGATCTGGAACCGCATGGCTATCATCTGCCGATCTTCCCGCTTCCTGAAGGTGAAAACGACCAGTCTCAGCTGCGGAAAGAGTGCGAAAAGGGCCTGATCTGGCGTTATGGAGAACACGCCGAGGATAAAGTTGTCCGTGACCGCCTGGAACATGAGCTGAATATCATTCATACCATGGGGTTTGACTCCTACTTCCTGATCGTGCAGGATCTGGTCAATCATGCCAAGGAATGTAACTGGTGGTACAACGTTCGTGGTTCCGGTGCCGGTTCCATGGTTGCTTATACATTGGGAATCACGCCGGTTGAACCGCTGAAGTTCAAGCTGATCTTTGAGCGTTTCCTGAATCCGGGGCGTATTTCCATGCCGGATATTGATTTGGATATTCAGGACGATAAACGCTACAAGCTGCTGCAGTATTGTTCCGACAAGTACGGGGAAGACCACGTTTCCCAAATTATCACCTTCAACTGTCTCGGCGCGAAAGGTGCAGTCCGCGACGTTGGCCGTGTGATGGATGTGCCGCTTTCTGAGGTGGATCGGGTCTGTAAACTGATACCGGGCGGAAACAAGATGCCGCAGAGCGGCAAACCGATCACGCTGAAAAACTGCATTGATGAGGTTCCTGAATTCAAGCAGGCGGTAGATGAAAGCGCTCAGATCAAAGAACTGGTGATGACTGCATCCGAAATGGAAGGTGTTGCACGCAACGCCGGTACACATGCGGCTGGTTTGATCATCACCGATATCCCAATTGTTAAATACGCTCCGCTGCATCGTCCGACCAGCGGTTCGGATGACAACCCAATCAAGTCTGTTGCCCAGTTTGAGATGACGATCGTAGACCGCATGGGTCTGCTGAAAGTGGACTTTCTGGGGCTGATCACACTGACCGTGATGCAGAAATGCTGCGATACGATCTTTGAACGTCATGGCGTCAGGTTAACTCTGCAGAACATTCCGACGGATGATGCGGACACTTATTCATTCCTGTCAGCCGGCAACACGGCAGGTGTCTTCCAACTGGAAAGTACGGGCATGACCCGTTACCTGATGGAGATGGGCCCGAAAAAGCTGGAGCATATTATTGCTATGGTCGCGCTTTATCGTCCCGGACCTATGCAGTTCATTCCGTCCTATATTGAACGTATGAACGGTCGGGAAGAGGTCAAATATCTGCACCCGCTGATGGAGCCGATTTTTGCGGAGACATACGGGATCCCGGTTTATCAGGAACAGATCATGTTCGCAGCAATGGACCTTGCCGGTTATACTGCGTCCGAGTCCGATGACCTGCGGAAAGCGATTTCCAAGAAGAAAAAGGATAAGGTAGAAAAACACCGCATCAAGTTTATTGAAGGGGCGCAGAAGAACGGTGTTGCCAAGGAAACCGCGGAAGCTATTTTCGCGGAGTGGGAACAGTTCGCGAACTATGGTTTCAACAAGAGCCACGCGGCGGACTACGGTGTTCTGGCAGTTCAGACCGGTTACCTGAAATGCCATTACACGGTCGAATTTATGACCGCTATCCTTTCCGCGAACGCAGGCGATTCCGCAAAGATTGCTTTCTACATTAATGACTGCCGTCAGTATGGAATCAGTGTCCTGCCTCCGAAAATCGAATCCAGCTTATGGGATTTTTCAGTAGACGGTGACAAAACGATCCGTTTCGGTATGGGTGCGGTGAAAAACGTTGGACAGGGCGCTGCTGAAGCTATTATTCAGGAAAGAGAGAAGAACGGTCCCTTCAAGAGTCTTGATGATTTCGTGAGCCGTATCGATTTGCGGCAGGTCGGACGGCGTGCCCTGGAAAGTCTGATCAAAGTCGGCGCTATGGATTCATTTGGAGAACGCGGCGCTTTGCTGGCTGCTCTGGATGACATGATTGCTACCAGTGCTTCGAAATATAAAGGTCAGGATAGCGGGCAGATGGGCCTCTTTGATATGTTTGAGATCCCGCTTCAGAAGATCACACTGCCGGAAACAACACCGATCGAATCCCGTGAAAAGCTGAACTGGGAAAAGGATCTGTTGGGACTTTATGTTTCCGATCATCCGCTGAATGCTCATCGTTCCGCATTGAAACGGCACCACTGTGTGAATCACAATCAACTGGATGATATAGAGCAGAATAAATATATTACGATGGGTGGTCTGGTTCAGTCAGCCCGGCATATGCTCACGAAAAAAGACAACCGTGCCATGTGCGCGATCAAACTTGAGGATATCAATGGTGATATTACGGATGTTGTTTTCTTTCCGAAAGTATGGGATGAGGTTCGGGACATCATTCAGGTTGATGCGCCAATCATTGTTGAAGGTCGTCTCGACAAAACACGCGGTGCGCCGCAGATTTCTGCTTCCAAGGCATCTTCTTTGCTGGTAAACGGTATCGCGGAATCGGATGCTTATTACGCTGATACTTATTCAGATGTTGACCGGGTTGAAGAGTTGACTCCTGAAGCCCAGGCCGCAGCGGGAAATAATGTGGATAGTATTTCCGCTCCATATATGCCACCCCCGGATGATGGTTGGTTCGATGAACTTCCGCCTATGGAAGATATACCAATGATGACTGATCCGTTTGATGATATTCCACCGGTTTCTCCGGATGAGATGCCGGATGCCTGTGGTGCTTTATCCGGTCCGGAACCAATTAATTATCAGACTCGGGGAATAGAGACGAAAGAAGTAATAAAAGAAAAGCCTGCTGTTGCCAATACATCCGAAATGGATGCCAATACAGTTAAAATGGAGAAGCAGGATGAATCGCCTGTTCAACCTTCTGATTTGAAGTTTGTTGCTCAGTCTGATGAGTTATCGGGTCAGGATGATGACGACCCTCCGTTTGATATAGACGAACCTGTGAAAGAAACAAAACAGCAGAATGTCGTTAAGCCGATTGCGGAAGCCAATACTGAACCGGTAACAGGGTTTTTTACTGATCCGGAAGATGATATTTCTGAATCGATTCCGGATGTACCACCGGTTATGGACGCAAAGCCTGTGGATAATATCACACCGGTTCTCGATCGGATCGCGTCTCTTTCGGATTCCGCAGAAAGTATTATTAATGCGGATGATTCCGAAAGCGTTGACAATCTGGATGAAGAGCTGTTTTCTTTTGACGATAAGCCTCAGCCGAAACTGCTGACGGTTGTGGTTCGGATTGAGCCAAATGCTCAGCCCGGTTCGTCCGGAAGACGTATCCGCCGCCTGCATGGGCTGGTTTCTTCCTATCCGGGGCGTGACCATGTTGCTTTTATGATCCTTGAATCCGGTCAGGTTTACCTCGTAGATTTTCCGAACGTTCATACCAACATATGTAATGAGCTGCTCGGAAAGCTGCGCGAACAGGTGGGTGAGGACAATATCCAGATCGAGGAAAAAGCTCCGGCAAGATAAGTCCAAACCCTTCACATTCTTTATAATTACACTTGACGGAAATTATCCTTTGCATATAATTATTTTTGCCTAAAAGATGGTATATTTACGTTAAGATTGAGGAGTATAACAAATGACACCACTTCCGAAACGAAGAGTTTCCAGTGCACGACGTGATCGCCGCCGCGCGAATGATTTCCTCACCCCGAAGAATCTGACCCAGTGTCCGAACTGCGGTGAAATGTGCCTGCCGCACACAGTTTGCCCAAGCTGTGGCTACTACAAAGGCCGTGAAGTCATCAACGTCGAAAAACCGGAAAAGAAAGACTAAATATACCAATTTCGAACCGAAGGGTACAAAGGTTCGTACAAACAAAAAATGCGGAGATTTTCTCCGCATTTTTTGTTTTTGATTTATTGGATAATTGTACCGATTTATTTTTTATTTGTAATTAAGCGATACAGGAAAAGCACCAGGCAGGCACCGCCTAATGAAAGTGCTGCATTCCCAACCAGACTGTCGCTTGAGATGCTCAGCAGATTCGCAACGAAGTTACCGACAATTGAACCGACCCAGCCAAGGATGATGTTCATCAACAATCCCTGTTGGTTGTTCATGATTTTTCCAGCGAGCCAACCAACAACTGCCCCAATAACGATTGAAACAAGCCAACTCATTTTTTACCTCCATAAAATGTACTTTATCGTACTGACGGGTCTATTATATACCTAAAATCTGTGTAAAAACCGTTTGCGTGTAATTTCTAACCCTATTCTAACCTTTATTTAAAAGGGCAATAATCTTTTCTATGTCATAACTGCGGATGATCTCTGTCGATTCACCGGTTTCGATCTTTTCATCAGTGACCGCAATGTCGGCATTTTTTGGGTCGTCAACAACTTCGCCCGCCATCAAAGTGAAGAAGTCATAGACGTTGAAGATCTTCGTCATCTCGAAATATTGCGTCAGGAAGGACATGTTATCTGAAGCTGCGATGCGGGAGCCGTTTTCGTTAGCAACATTCAGCCAGACAAATTCGTTTGTTGTCAGGTCCAATCCGAACAGATAGGCAAAGCGGGACGCGCAGTTGATGGTGTAGGAAGAATTTACAGTCTTCGGTTCAAAAATCTCTCCACTGTCCTCGATATCACGAAACATATATCCCGCGCGGCAGACACATTGGTCAAATGTAACGCCGTTGGTGTAGATGTTGTTGCAGAAGATCAGATAACGGATGACCGGATGCTGCTTTTTAAATTCTTCCAAGTCGATCTCGAAATATTCCGAACCCCCGTCGAACCCGGATGTCTGGTCGCCGGAGAAGGTGATGGCTTCGCTTTGATTGGAAGCCATATTGCGCCAGGAAAATTCTGTCTGCTTCTGATTCTTATCCAGTCCGAAAACGGACAGATCAATGTCGTTGACCTTCTCCCAATAGGTGAAAGCCCGGAGTTTTTTCCCTTCCGGCAGCGGGATGCGGGAGCCTTTGGTGAGCGTGCCGAAGCCACCCTGGCTTGACCCTTCCTGCAGCGGCAGGGCGATATTTTTCATCAAGGGATCAATATAAACCTTGCCAAGTTTTCCTTTCAGGTTCTTTTCCAGTATATCCTGGATGGCGGAGGAAGCGGTTTTGCGGTCTCGGTTTGCAAGATTTGTCTTGCGCGATTTTGATTCTTCGGGTGTCTCTGTATGTTTCCGCATTTTGTTGTACTTGATGAATCTGAAGGTGCGGAGCGGATTCTGTTCCGAATAGTAATGGAGGAGAAGCTGCAGCAGGATGATGTTGTTGTTCGTATCGATCATCCCGATGACATTTCGGATTTCATCATCCGAATTGCAGCGGCTCAGCAGGTAATCGAGGTTTCGAAGCAGCGCTCCGGAACCTTTTCTGCGTAAAAGAATGTCGGCGGCAGCAACAGCTCCTTTTTCCGCAAAAGTCTCTTCAAACTCTGACATGAAGGAACGGTTTTCATTCCCGCGCATTGCATTGAGAAAGTCTCTGCCTTTCGGATCGGAAGTCTTGTAATGGATGTGATGCAGCAGCCCGCTCCAACGCGCCTTTTTCTCGTAACAGGTGCGTGTATCGATCTTTCCCTTGGCAATCAGTCTGTTGATAACGGCGGTGAGCAGCTTCCGGTCCTGGTTCTTCAGGTTCAGCTTATCCGGATCCTTATTTCCGGTTGAACGGTAGTTCAGTTCATCCGCCAGTTTCGGCACATCGGAAAGCATCAGAAAGTCCGCGAGATCTGTGTCTCGGGAGTCGATCAGCAACCTCATCGCGGTGTTTTTGGATACAATGCTCTCCGGTATAAAGGCATATTCCCGGATAAATGTCAGAACCAGTTCGTATTGTGCCGCAGAAAGCGGACGGGAACCGGAGAGCAGGGCTTCGGTGTATTCTTTCAGTTCTTCGATGGCTTCGGCTTCCGTGAGTACGGCAAAATCTTTGACCGGAGTTTTTTCATCGAAGACTTTGCGCTCGATCTCTTCTTCAAAAACGGAATGTCCTGCCTCGTTGAAATTGTCCTGACCATAAGTGTTGTAATAATGCAGCAGCTGGTCGATGAGCAGTTCAGGTATTGTCAGTTTGCGGACACTTTCCGGGAAGCTCAGATAAAACGGTCTCGGAACATCAATACCGATGAGTTCCGAAGCGGTCCGGATCATGACTGGCTGCAGCAGCTCCGCTCCGGATGAGATGCGGATGTTGAACAGTTTCGCAAGGCTCAGCCGTGTTTCCGCTTGAGCCTCTGTTATTTGTTCCGGCTGGTTGACAAAATAATGATGGTTGAAAAGGTATGTGACAAAGACTCTGTTCATATGAATGCTCCTTTCGAATCTTATGTCAAAAAAGGCGATATCATCAGACTAAATTCAATTAGCAGTTGAAGAAAGAAGTAAGCCTGATTAGCTGCCTGGTAAGGATTATAACATAAAAAAATCGGCGGGATCATCAGATTTTCAGGTGGGACTCGAACCCACAACCTCCCGATTATTGATCGGGCGCTCTTGCCATTGAGCTACTAATCCTAAATGGATTTAAAGAAGGAAACCTGATTAGCTGCCGATAAAATGATTATATCAAATGAATTTCAATTCAGCAATAAAAAGCCCGGCGAAATCAGCAGATTAATTTTCAGGGCGGCGCTCTCCCACTAAACCACAGCAGCTCGTAGTGCTGCCGACGGGATTTGAACCCGTGTCTCCGCCTTTGGATCGAGAGAAGTAAACCTGCTTAGCTGCCGGACTGTTTTGATTATACTATATATCTATGCCCTGATTTGCGCGTAGCGCTCTGACCCGATGACTTTCATCATGAATTTGTACGGATCCATTTCATTGCTCATAGCCATTTTGAATATCTGCGGTGAAGCTCCGCTGACCAGCGCAACACCCCGGTCGTTCATCTTCACCGGCACCTGCTGCTGTCGGCTCTCCACATTCCAAAATATGACCTGCGGCAGATGATAACCATGACTTTCATAAAGCTGCTTTGCGTATTCAAAATTAGTCAGGCTTGCCCCTTCGACGCAGCGGTCAAATTCCATGTCTGATATGATGTAAAGCAGTTCCGGCATCTCGGACTGAGATAACCGGTGTGTGATGGCTGTGTTCAGGATCAATTCAAAAACGGCCTGAAGGTTAGTATTAGCCACCTCGTCGAAAGCTTTGCAGTACAGTACCCGTTCCGTGAAATCCTTCCCTTTGATCTGTACCAACTGAGGCAATTGCGAGAAGGTGATGAAATGATCATGGAACTGCCCTTTGTTCCGTTCCGCGAAATACATACCCAGAGAAAGTGCAACCTCTGCCGGACGGGGATTTCCGGCCCAGTACATGGAACCTGAACCGTCGATCACGGCTAAAGCATTCCGCCCGTCAGTGTAGTCCTCCAGCGCGTTCCAGGTGACGTCCAGACTCTGACGTTCTTCCTTACCCGGCAAAGTTAATGCCGCGCGGACCAGTTCATAGGGCATCAGTGTGCCGGTGTGCAGCGTTGACTCGCCTTTTGCCACTTTCTTCAGATAGTCATTATATCGTTCCCCGTCATTGCGGTTGAAGGCCTTGCGGTATTTGAACATGGCTTTGGACGGCTGCTGCGAATAGTCGAAGGTGTAATCCTTTTCCCGCAGATTGTTTTCGATGATCCTGATCTGTGCCCGCAGTGCGCTCAGAGTCTTACGGTACCTGGCGGTATCCATCCCGACCGCTTTGGCGATGATTTGCGCCTGCTTCCGCGTCTCTTCCGAGGATGCATTGACGGATGGCAGCCATTTCGCCAGCAGCGAGACTGGTTCGCCGGCTTCCATTTTCGCGAGATCTTTATTCAGTTCATCCCGGATAAAGGCAAGTGCATCTGCTCCGCAAGGTGTGTCCAGAAGTTCGAGAAGGTCGTCATAGCGTCCGTATTCAGGAATAAAGGCGATGTTTTTGCGGACCGATTCCGGTTCTATTTCTGCCAGTGCGGAAAGAAGAACACGGAAAACCCGGCGTTCTCCCAAGCCGCCGCGGATGTCCCTGGCATAGAACAGGATCTTCATAGCCAGGTCCCGGTCATCCGCCCAGGCTTTGATGAAGCGGCGGACAATTTCCTCATCGTCCGCGATGCGCAGTGCGCCTATGGATCCGAACAGATCCACGCACTCCGAACCGGAGCTGCGGTATGTCACTGCCAGGTTTTCTGTCAGGGTCTTGTTCGCCTCACCCTTAAGGGCATCTAAAAACGACTTAAACAAATGTGTCATGGAAATTGTCCTCCTCGAAACTCCATGAAAACAAAGCACAGGGGAAATTTCTTCCCGGATCCAAAGGTTACGAGTCTTCTGTTTTTAGATTGCTGGCTGTGCCTTTCAAAAAAACAAAGCACAGATAGACTCTCTGGCGTGTCTGCCTGTTCCACCAGATCTACATTACTGCAGATCACGGGACTTGAACCCGTACGGGAGAATCTCCCACCAGTCCCTGAATCGAGTGAAAAGTTGCTGGCTGTGCTTTTATTTGTTCCTGCGGGAGTCGAACCCGCTGCGATATTATGTAAACCGCCTTTCCCACTGAAAGAGAGAACACGTTTAGAAAACAAAGCACTGTCCGGGGTATTGATCCCCGCTAATTCGCTTGAGAGGCAAATATTCGTCCGAAGTTTGCTGGCAGTGCTTTTATGTGTCTGTGCGGAAGTCGAATCCGCAGCTTATCAAAAATCAGCTTATCCGTCAGACAGTTTGAATATGAGTTAACATATCTTAAATTCCATTATAACGAGAAAAACCAAAATAATATCGGTAAATCATAAAAACATGAAATTCATCAGATAAAAACCGGTATTTCTTCCCTACAATCTATAACTTCATTACAGTTCCGAATATTTGTCGTATTTTCCCTTCGCCTTTTCAACCGGGTATTTTGCCTCGTTCTTCGTCATTTTGGCGTTGACGATCTCATCCACATCCAAACCCAGTTTGTCCAGCATGTCCTGACAGTAGACGATCACGTCCGCCAGTTCTTCTTTGACATGTTCCAGGTCATAATTCTCTTCGTCCCACTGGAAGCATTCCAGCAGTTCGTTTGCTTCGATGGAGATGGATTTTGCCAGGTTTGCCGGAGAGTGGAATTGGTCCCAGTCCCTGTCTTCTGTGAATTTCCGTATGCGGTCAATGGTTTGCAGATTCATAAAAATTCCCTTTGCAATGTTTTGTTTCTTGTGATAATATAAAACATAACATGGAAAATTGCAAGAAGGAAGTACCTATGGGCAGAGAAAGAAATCGGGAAATATTTCAGGATACCGCACGGCTGTGTGAGACCCACCCGGTACTAAAAAAAGCGATAGAAAATTCAATCAATTCACAGGAAATGATCGCGGAAAAGGATCGGTTTGATTTTTCGGATTTTGATCGTTATTCGGAACAATGTTCCCTGATTGTCTCCAAAAAGCGCACATATGAGGCGGCTTTTCCCTATGTCCGGGACGGACTGAAGACGGCTGTGCTGAATTTTGCCTCATCTACAAATCCCGGCGGTGGTGTAGTAAACGGTTCCAGTGCACAGGAAGAATCACTCTGCCGCTGTTCAACGCTTTATTTTTGCCTGAAAGATCAAAAAATGTGGAATGCTTTTTATCTTCCGCATCGGAAGTCTGGGACTCCGCTGCATAATAATGACTGCATTTATACCCCTGATGTTGTCGTGTTTAAATCAGATACAGGAGATCCGAAGCTTCTGCAGGAACAATACTGGTATCGGGTGAATGTCCTGACCTGTGCGGCTCCAAACCTGCGGGAACGTCCTTCTAATGAGATGAATCCCGGGGAAGGAGACACTGCCGTGAAAATATCTTCCAAAGATTTGCAGGTACTTCACGGGAAACGGCTGCGCCGGATCCTTTCTATTGCTGCTGCCAATGGGAACGAAGCAATCATCCTCGGTGCGTTCGGCTGCGGGGCGTTTCTAAATGATCCGGAAGTGGTCGCGCAGGCATCCAAAACTGTTGTAAGAGAGTTCTCACATGTATTCAAAAAAATCGAGTTCGCTGTCTATTGCGGACCATACGATCAACGAAATTTCCTTGTGTTTCAGAGGTGTTTAGGAAATATAAAATAGTGAATAATGAATAATGAATAATGAATAATGAATAATGAAAGCGTTTTCGTGTAGAAAAATTCAATTTTAAAGGTGTTAATTACAATGCAGAATATGAGATTGATGTTTGTTTGTCTGGGAAATATCTGCCGGAGCCCGATGGCGGAGTTTGTGTTTCGGGATATGGTGAAGAAAGCAGGGCTGGAGGATTATTTTGAGATCGCCTCCGCCGCTACTTCTACCTGGGAACTGGGCAATCCGCCGCATTACGGAACGCAGGCGGAATTGAAAAAACACGGTATATCCTGCGGAGGAAAACGGGCAGTTCTGCTGAAGCAATCCGATTATGAAAAATACGACCTGATCCTCGGAATGGACCGGGAAAACATCCGGGATATGAAACGCCTTTTCAACGGAGACCCGGAAGGAAAGGTCCATCTTTTAAAGGAATACTCAACTGGCGGTGAAGTGGATGACCCATGGTACAGCGGCGATTTCCAAACCACATATAATGATATTTCGCTTGCCTGCAATAACTTGTTGAATAACCTTAAACAAAAATTGGAATAAAATTGGATCTGGATTGACTGGAAAATTCCTGACACCTGAATCCTGAATCCTATCCCCTGAAAAAAGTAATAATTGCGTCATCTTAAGAAAAACTTTCAAGAAATTATGTTATAATCTTACACGCTTGCCCGAAAAGTGCGGGTGGGCTATGTATTTTTGTGCCTGTAAGGCAGCCGGTAACGCAGAATTTCAGGCGACCGGCAAACCGGCGGGAGACCGCCGGCAAATTCTAACTGGAGGCTATAGAAAGTGCCAACCATCAATCAACTGATTCGCAAAGGTCGAAAGACCCCGTCAGTGAAGAGTAAGGCTCCTGCATTGCTGTATACTTACAATTCCAGCAACCAGCGCCGCACTCGTGTCGCTGAGGGCGCTCCGCAGAAGCGTGGTGTCTGCACGAACGTTCGTGCCACAACCCCGAAGAAACCGAACTCCGCTCTGCGTAAGATTGCCCGTGTTCGTTTGTCCAACGGTCTTGAAGTGACCGCCTATATCCCTGGCGAAGGCCATTCCCTGCAGGAACACAGTGTCGTTCTTGTCCGCGGTGGTCGTGTGAAGGATCTCCCTGGTGTTCGTTATCACATTGTTCGCGGTACTCTCGACAGTACCGGTGTTGCGAAACGCGCGCAGGGTCGTTCAAAATATGGCGCGAAGAAAGCCAAGAAATAATTAACGGAGATTTTGAATGCGACGTACCAAACCTGAAAAGCGGGAAATCCTCCCGGATGTACGCTATAACAGTACATTAGTTACCAATTTGATCAGCCGTATTATGTGGAACGGCAAGCGCAGCACTGCGACCCGTCTGGTCTATGGTGCTCTGGATATTTGCAGTCAGAAGACCGGCAAGAATGGTCTTGAAGTTCTCGAAACTGCTCTGTCCAACGTCGGTCCTGTCATGGAAGTCCGCCCCCGCCGTATCGGTGGTGCAACCTATCAGGTTCCGGTGGAAGTTCCTGTGAGCCGCCGCCAGACTTTGGCGATGCACTGGATCATCGACGCAGCCCGCAGCCGCACCGGTAAAGGTTTTGATGAAGACCTGGCCGGCGAAATCCTGGATGCCTTCAATAATACCGGCAGTGCCATCCGCAAACGTGAAGAAACACACAAAATGGCTGAAGCCAACCGTGCGTTCTCTCACTATCGCATGTAATTGGAGTCGATAAGAACAACATGGCGAGAGAATTTCCGTTAGAAAAGTACCGCAATTTTGGAATTATCGCACATATCGATGCCGGTAAGACCACAACGACCGAACGGATCCTGTTCTACACAGGGAAAACGTACCGTATCGGTAATGTTGACGACGGTAATACGGTAACGGATTGGATGGAACAGGAACGCGAACGGGGGATTACGATTGTCTCTGCCGCAGTGACAGCCGAATGGAAAGGCTTCCGAATGAACGTCATCGACACTCCGGGGCACATTGACTTTACCGCTGAAGTTCAGCGATGTCTGCGTGTTCTTGATGGTGGTGTTGTGGTGTTCGATGCGACGCAGGGGGTTGAACCGCAAAGTGAAACCGTCTGGCGTCAGGCAGATAAATATAATGTCCCGCGCATTTGTTTTATAAATAAAATGGATCGGACCGGAGCTTCATACGAGAACGCGATCGAAACCATTCGACATCGCCTCGGTGCTCATCCCATTGCCATGCAGATCCCGATTGGCAGCGAAGCCAATTTCGAGGGTGTCGTGGACATTCTTTCTCAAAAAGCGTTTTATTGGGAAGATGAGTTGGGAACGGATATGATTGTAGAAGAGATCCCGGAAGCTATGCGGGAAAATGCTGCAATCGCAAGAGAAGCTCTGATTGAAGAAATTGCCGGCCTGGATGATGAACTGATGGAGCGCTTCATTGAGGGTGAAGAACTTTCAAATGAAGAAATTATCAAAGGTCTCCGCAGGGCTGTCATTGCGGGTTTATGCAATCCTGTTTACTGTGGTTCCTGTCTGCGGAACAAAGGCGTACAGCCGCTGCTCGATGCGGTGGTTGACTTGCTGCCTTCTCCGCTCGACATTCCGCCGGTAAAAGGACACAGCGTTGACGGAGAGAAAGAAATCTTTGGTCACGCAGACGATAACGAACCGGTCAAAGCACTGGTTTTCAAAATCGTCACCGATCCATACGTAGGCAGATTGGCTTACTTCCGGGTCTATTCCGGAACGGTCAAGCAGGGAACAATGCTTCTGAATCCCGTAAAGGGGAAGAAGGAACGTGTCGGACGTTTGATCCGTATGTATGCCGATCGCAGGGATGATGTGAATGAAGTATATGCCGGTGATATCGCAGCCGTTTTAGGGTTGAAGGATACCTTTACCGGAGATACACTTTGTGATCAGCATCATCCGGTTGTTTTGGAATCGATCAGCTTCCCGGAACCGGTAATTTCTGTGGCTATTGAGCCGAAAACGCTCGCTGACCAGGAGAAAATCGGTTTAGCCTTACAGAAGCTCGCTGAAGAAGATCCTACTTTCCGTGTCCGCACGGATGAGAATACCGGTCAGACAGTTATTTCCGGTATGGGTGAACTACAGCTCGCGATCATCGTTGATCGTATGAAGAGAGAGTTTCGGGTACAGGCAAACGTCGGTAAGGAAAGGGTCGCCTATAAAGAAACGATCCGCAAACCTGTTGAACGTTACAGCTATAAATACGCTAAACAAAGCGGTGGTCATGGTCAATACGGTCATGTCGTGCTGAACGTGAAACCGAACGAACCCGGGAAAGGTATCGAATTCGAGAATCTGATTGTCGGAGGAGCTATTCCCAAGGAATATATTCCGGCGGTTGAAAAGGGCGTTATGGAAGCGGCCGAATCCGGTCCGCTGGGTGGATTCCCGATGACCGACGTGAAGGTTGAACTTGTAGACGGTTCCTTCCATGAAGTTGACTCAAGTGAAATGGCTTTCAAACTCGCCGGCAGCATGGGTTTCAAAGAAGCTGTCGAAAAGGGATCACCGATTCTCCTCGAACCGATGATGAAAGTGGAAGTCACTGTTCCTGAAGAATTTTTCGGAGATGTCTTGGGTCAGATCAGTTCGCGCCGCGGTGAAATTCAGGGCTCTGAAATGAGCATGGGAAATGTCCAGCTCATTCACGCAATGGTACCGCTTGGCGAGTTGTTTGAATACACAACCGTTCTGCGTTCAGCTACGCAGGGACGCGGTGTATTTTCAATGGAATTTGACCATTATGCAGCGGTATCTGACGCGACTGCATCAAAAATTCTAAATTTATAATTCGTTTTCTTTAGGAGAAGAAAATACAATGGCAAAACAACATTTTGACCGAAGCAAACCCCATTTGAATGTGGGTACAATGGGTCACATTGACCACGGTAAAACCACTCTGACCGCAGCGATCAC
>CADATZ010000055.1 GCA_902791025.1 uncultured Chloroflexota bacterium
ATGATGAACCGGTTGCTTTTCTTTCTTTGCCATGTTGGCCTCCTATGATTTATTGTAATTTCATAGAAGACTTTTTTACAGACTTTTTCTCACATGCTCCAGTAAGAATTTTATTGAAAAAAACCTTGTGTTAAAAAGTGTCAACTAATATGACAAAACCAAGGTCTACCATGTGGTTATCCACACTCATGATTGCTTACCAAGTATTCACTCGTCGTCAGGCATTCTAAACCCAATCTTATCTCTTTTGGTATGGTTTATCACCCACCAGTTCCCAAACCAATGTGATGAGCCCGGTCGACTTGATAGCGTCTTGAACGTTCTTATATGAGATTGAGCTTTATTTTCCAACGTTGTTTGTCGCGTTACCTTGCGAGTTGCTGTAATGAGATTTGTTTATCCATTTTTGGTGCTAAAACACTGTTGATGTAATCGCTGTACTGCTCCTGACAGGATAAATATTGAAATGGTTATTTCTATAAAAAAGGAGGGAGGTCCAGAGGGACGACCTCTAGGTGTATCTCTATTACACATTAAACGTTTAGCAAATCCATTGCCTTGTCCATAATTTGTCCGTTGGCTACAGACCTCCAAACACACCCGTAGGGTATCCCAACTGAACCATTAAAAGTGTATTGTTGATTGCCATTAAAACACCTCCTAAAATTTCTACAAATTTATTTGTGGAATTCGGAATTATGTAATCAATTAGACAAATAATACACAGCAATATCATCGCTAAACATGCTAATAGCTGGTTTTATTAGCCGTCTTATTTAGTATTTTTCTGAATTTATGGAATTTATCGATCTTATGAATCAACCTGTTTTTCTTTTTGGAAAATTTCTTGAAAGCCATTTTACGTTAGGTAAAACGTTTTTTTCTTAGTGTAGACTGATGTAAATTTAATTGCATTTATTCGAATGCGTTGTAAGCGGTTTTTATAATAGTGTCTGCAGCCTGCGAACTTGAGCATTTAGTTAAATGCACAAGAAAGTGAACCAATCAACAGATCTAACAATTACATCGCCCCATCTTTGGTGAACATCACCTTTATGGTCTTAAACAAAATCTTGATATCTAGCCCAAGTGTCCAATGCTGGATATATTCCGTGTCCAGCTTCACGACTTCCTCAAAATCCGTGATATTGGAGCGGCCGCTCACCTGCCACAGACCGGTGATACCCGGTTTGAAAGCCAGACGTGCCCGATGATGATATTTGTATTTCTCCCACTCATCCACCGTTGGCGGACGGGTCCCCACCAACGACATTTGACCGGCTAGTACATTGAAGAACTGCGGAAACTCATCCAGAGAATGCTTGCGTATGAATTCGCCGAAGCCCGTCACCTGTTTGCCGTCCACGATCTTGTTGCCGATGATGCGCGGGTCGAAGTCCAGTTTGAACATCATCCCATCCGAGACCCGGTTCTGTGAGAGGAACTCCTTCTTGCGTTCCTCCGCATCCATATACATCGAACGGATCTTGAAACAGGTAAAGCGCTTGCCATTCCGGCCGATGCGCTGCTGTTTGAAGAGGATCGGGCCCAGTGATTCATGCTTGATGAACGGACCGATGACTGCAATCAGGATCAGCGCGATAATGGAGCCGAAGAATCCGAAGACGATATCCATCAGCCGTTTGATCGCCAACTGCAGCGGAGAAGCGTAATTGGCGGTGGAGGTCAGCACTGTATAGCCGCCGATCTTTTCCACAAAACTCTTGCCGCCAAACGCGGTGATCGGCATACGGATGTGAACCGGCACCGCCATCTCCCGGCACTGGCTGATCAGAGTGTTCAGCATGCCGCCATCCGTCTCCGCAGTACCCATGGCCGGAGCGCTGATATCCGTGAAAAGAGCAGCCTCGCCCGGGTAGATGAAGACCTCGTCCACCCATTCCCGGCAGATATAATCCGCCGCATTGCGGAAATTCGCCACGACCTTCAACCCGCCGACCGTTTCTCCCGCTGCGTCACGGTTCGTCAGGATCACGCCTGAGTATTTGAAATGATCCTGGTCGGAAAGATTCCCGAGCACTTCCGCCACATGCCCCTCATCCGAGACAAGGATCATCGTGCGGGCCATCTTCCCAGTGCCACTGTGTTTCAGGATATGTTTCCATGTCAGGGTAGCGAGATACCCCAGGACCAGATGAAAGCCGGCAGTCAGGAAAATGGTCGTCCGACTGTACGCCGTGCCTCCCTGCACCGTGAACATGTAGAGCGTCATGATGAGGAAGACGAGCAGGGTTTGCTTGAGAGTTTCGACAAACTCTTTATAGTGCCCACGTTTCAGTACGTTGTGAAAGGTGTTGAAGGCGATCGAGACCAGGACGTCTGTGATGAACAGCAGCAGCGCAAAGGTTCGATAGGTCTCTGTGCCGTAGGGATTGCTCCAGCCATGACGAATGATGTATGCGATAATGAAGGAAAGCTGAAGAACGATGGCATCGATGAGAATGAAATCGATATGTTTCAGCCATCCCTGGCGGTTGCGTTGGTACATAACTTTATATGGTTCAGAGTTCAGAGTTTAGAGTTCAAATCAGGAGCAAGGAAAGAGGAAAGGTATCAAGCGCTCCTTGTTCCTAGCTCCTTCCCCTACTTGGAAATTAGGTCCAAACCCAGACTAACCTCGGTGGTGCGGTTGAAAATGTTCATCTCGAGGATGGCAACGCCCTGGCGGCGTTTTACTTTTTTGATGAAGCCCTCATGTCCGTAGAGTGGTCCGGCGGTGATATGGACTTTGTCGCCTTCCATGTATCCTTCGGAGATATCAATGATGTCGTGATCATTAACGAGCTTTTCCAACAGGATTTCTTCATGCTTGTGCAGCGGGCAGTAGAAATTGTCGGTGTGCAAGATGATATTGAACCCCGGGAACCATTTGATGTTGTTTATGAATTCTTTGATGTGGTCTGTTTCGATAAACACATAGGAAGGGAACAGAATAATTTTTACGAGTTTACTGGAGCCGCCGAAATAATGGCGCTTGAGCTTATAGGGAATCATACAGCGGGAATAAAGTGCCGGATCCGCGTATTCGCGGATCATCTGCCGTATTTTTTCTTCACTTCCGGTGTTTGTCCAAAGTACGTAAAACATAATAAAAGTTCAGAATTCACTATTCAATTTTTCGTTTGAACTTCGCATTGAAACTTGAACCTTTCAACTTTTCACTATCTGTTATCAACACTGTATTTTGGCATAGCTTCGCCCCCTGATAGACTTTTCATCCCATCAGTTTTCCATGGGACAAAAACTGCTTACAGCAACAACCCATGATTCCCTATGTCCACCTTCAGCGTTTGCTATAGAGTATCATCAAAAGCAGTCCGCGTTCAGTTTCATGTTTCTCAAAAGCTCAGACTACAAAGTTCAGCACACAGATATTGAAGCTGATGTGCGGCATTTGTATTCTTACGCCTTTTGATTAAACCGACTTATCACCTATAAGCCCCGGAACCTGAAATTAAGATATTATTTAAGGTTCCGCCAAGGGTTTTCCCCCATTTTATGCATATTGATCAAATCCTTTGTTTCTCCCGCGATCTCTATAAGTTATCCGGAGAAAGTCTCTGATATATTTTGTGCATATAAAATTAACGGATTGAAAAGTCCGTTGTTTTTATTTATTGTATCACAACTTTATAAAATCAACGAATTAATAATATGCTTTACCAATAAAAGGAGTTATTCCTTTTTATCTGTTTTGCTCCTATTGGCGTAACATTAAGTATGGTATTCTTGTTTTATTCCACAGCAGCATGATGTGGACTTCATACAGGATACTATTGCAATACAAACAAATCTTTTTCTGCATTTTTCAAGATAAATTGCAACGAGTGAATTGAATCGTTAAAACAATCCAGAGCGGAGCACATGCAGACAGCATTCTTACTGTTTCAGAACCAACACGAGAAAATCGCATTCAGTGATAAGTCAATAAATGTAGAATAGATATGTTTCTTTTTTCTAACTGTATCTCCTGGTTTCAGTGGATTACATAGTGGTACGAAAGCAGGAATTCTGTCTTGTAACTGCTGGTTTTGTTTAAAGAGTTTTTTGTATATACTATATTTTAATTTCGATTAATACGCATAGTTTTTTAAACCAATTGAAAAAACTTTACAGGAGAAAAAATGAAAAAGAATTCATTTTTATTCATTATCATGGCAATACTTGCCCTTGTATACACCGCAGCCTTCGCGGATGATGTCTCCCAGCCGGGTGCTGAAAAACATCTGGCAGGCTGGTATGTCAGCTTTAATGAAGAAGGACAGGCGGTTCTCAACCGCGGAATCATCAGCATCCGTGATGGAATGATTTCTGAAATACAGGACTACCGGGAGGATGCGGATGACGTCATTTATCTGGCAGAGGATTGTGTCATTTTCCCCGGTCTCATCGATCTTCACGCTCACCTGACCTATCACAACATTCAGCTGGTAGATTTTCAGGCAAATGTAGATGCGCCATGGGACAATCGTTTTCAATGGAGGCATCCAAAGAAAATCAAATGATCGAAGCGCAAAAGAACGTTATTATCTCCAAGTGGATGGAACCTTACAGCGCACCTGATGTTCTCACCGGCGATCTGATCACCTATTTTCTTGAATTACAGGCTGCCGTGGGAGGGACAACGATGTTCCAAAATGGCAGTCAATTGGATGGCGTTTGGGATCAGGAGGATTTTATTGAAAGGGTCGGACTGATCCGCTCAACCGGTAAGGCAGAACATCTTGGCGCAGACAGGCCGACAAAAAGCATTACACAGATCTTCCTTCCCGATGTGGTGATCTCTGCGGATGACCCGCAGTCCTATTTACCTCCGATGGATACCTCTGCGTGGGAAATTAAATATGTCAATGACCGGGTCACACAGCAGCCTTTGATCGAATACATTCTGGACAGTATCAGTCAAAAGACAGAAGATGCATACCTGATCCACCTGGCAGAAGGTCGTGCCGGCAACCTGCGGAACGGGACAGACGCCTACAGCCGGCTGGAATTTGAAACCTTGAAAAATGCTCTCACAAAGGGTGTGGAAAACGGCGATTTTACGATCCAGGATGTCCGGGATGCACATATCAACCTGATCCATGGCTGCGCTATTGATCTTGATTCCAAGGAAGATTACAAGTTTATCAGTGAGTACGGCATCGGTCTCCACTGGTCGCCTGTTTCCAACCTGCTGCTCTACGAGGATACACCGAATTTTTATGATTTTCTCTCGGATCCGAATATCGTGATGGGTATTGGATCGGATTGGTCTCCCAGCGGCTCGAAGTCGGTATGGGATGAGTGCAAATTCGCTTATAACTTCGCGCCCCTGAACGCCGAAGACCTGCTCCGCGCGAGTACCCTGACACCTGCCCGGATGATTAAAAACGAAAAAGCCGGAAACATTCACCAAGGCGGCTTTGCCGATTTCTTTATCCTGAAAGGGATGGATCAGGCGGATATTGCCTCAGCCCTGGATCTGTTTATCACCGCTGAAGATAGCGCTGTCGAAGGTGTTGTTGTCGCCGGAACAGGCATCTATGGTGAGCGTGACCTGCTGGAATCCCTTGCCCAGGGCGTATACAGTCAATACGCTGAAACACCGGAAGCGCTTGGTACCAAATATTTCCGCATCCCTGACATGTTCGGAGAGACTACCTTACAGCAGCTTTCGGAGGACTATAACGCCATCATTCAGGAGGCGGATGCTACTTTTAGTGAGATCCGCACAAGTGAAGATGATCTGTATCTGCAGGAAATAGAGAATCTGAAAGACGAATTTGCTATTTCTAATAATTAGCCATATTAATAAGTTACCCGGCCAAATATTTTTTGGCCGGGTAACTGTGTTGAAAGAAATATAAGGGTGTTCCTGTGTTTATTTCGGGCTCTGTTCTGTTTCCCTGATCAGCGCCTGGGTCATGCAGTGAGAACCACCGCGGCCGCGTGAGAGCTCCGAACTTGGAATTTCGATGACCGTAACACCATGAGCACGCAGCGCTGCATTCGTTACAGCATTCCGGTCATAAGCGATAACGACACCGGGACGGATGCAGAAGAGATTGACCCCGTCGCTCCATTGCTCACGTTCGGCGTCGATGCGGTTGCCGTTCCCGCACTTGATGAGGTCGATATGGTCCTGATGGAGGTATCGGGCCAGGACCTCCGCCAGCGGTTCATGGATCTCAGTGATGGCCAGTTCGTCATCTTCTCCCATTGTTAACTCATAAATATCTGAAATTTCCATGACGGCTTCCTGGACGGCAAAGATGTTTTCATCCACGCGGGTCATCACGGTGTCAAGGTGCATAAAGCTTCTCTCATCCGGAATGTCGATTGCCAGTACATATTTGAACGGTGCGTTCTCATCCTTGAACAGGTTTTCCGCAAAAGCCGCGATAGCGTCCGGTTCTGTGCGCTGGGATATCCCAATCGCGACGACTTCATCCGATAATACCTGAATGTCGCCACCTTCAATGGAATATGGCAAATTACGGTCATAATAGTGCACTGTATCCTTAAAATCCGGATGGTAGCTGAAAATGTAATCAGCAAAGATCGTTTCGCGATTTCGTGTAACAGCCCACATTTTATGGATCGATACCCCGTTCCCAATCGTGGACATCGGGTCTCGCTGGAAATAAAGATTGGGGATTGGATCCAGGATCATTTTCCCTGAATCGCGTGTTGCATAAAAACCGGACTCGTTTTGAAGGGTTTCGATCTCGGTGATATCTGTTCCGGCGATACATTTCGCGATCATATCACGGTTGTCTTTATAACTGTCGAGAAATTTATAGCATTCCTCCGCGACCTTCGGGGATGTCACCCCTGCCTCTGCGATGAATTGCTTCAAAAACTGTTCCCGAAGTTCAGGACCGCCCGCGTCCAACGCTTCAGCCACCAGGTCCGTGAGATAAACCACCTCGACACCTTCAGCCTTGAGTGCTGAGACAAAGGCATCGTGCTCTTCCTGAGCTGTTTTGAGATAGGGAATATCATCAAAAAGCAATCGCTCAAGCGTGTTTGGTGTAAGATTCAGAAACTCGCCGCCTGGTCTGTGCATCAGTACCTTTTTCAGCGGTGCAATTTCACTGAAATTGCTGATTATCGGCTGATCGCTTTCCGCGTTTACGGTGAGGACTGAAAAAATAGAGCACACGCTCAGACAAAGCGTTAGCATCATTATAAAAAAGAACGTTTTTTTCACAGGATATTTCCCTTTCTGAAAAAATCTAAGATATTTGAGTATGAAAGCAATTGTAACATATTATTTTTCTGGTTTATTTTCTCCTTTGAAAAACTCGTTTTGAGTTATCGCATATCATTCTTAAACCTTTTTCCGGGTTATTACAATGTTACTATGAAGAAGGATATTCTTCTATCTTGCATCACAAAGGATAGATATGGATAAAAACGAACTGGAACAAATCATAGATATGTATGGAAACGATATCTTATCGTTCTGCCATTACCTGACGCGAAATCGGGAGGATGCAGAGGATCTTTTTCAAGATGTATTTTTGGTTGCTTTCCGGAAATCTGATGCTGTGCAATTTGGCATACAAACAAAATCATTTTTGCTTTCGATTGCGGTTCGTCTATGGAAAAACCGGAAACGGAAATTTGCCTGGCGCAAACGGATTACGGATGACCGTATTCTCCCTGTTATCGAAGAAAACAGAAATACAGAGCAAAACAATTCAGATCCTGTGAATATTGCATCTGCGGCTGAGATCCAAAAAATAGTGCGGAATAGTGTAGACAGCCTGCCAGAGAAACTGAAACTGCCTTTGCTTTTGTACTACATGGAAGGAATGAAAGAACGTGAAATTGCAGAAATTCTTTCAATTCCGCTGGGAACGGTAAAGAGCCGCATCTCACAGGCGAAGCTAAAGCTTTCCGAGTCGATCACTGACAAATTACCATGATTAAGAAAAGAGGTTAATATGAAAGACATTGATGAATTATTGAACAAAACTCTTGCAGCCAATGACAAGGTAAATGAAAACCTTAAAGAAAGTATTCTTGCCCGTGCGTCGAAATATGAAAAAACAAAGGCACAAACAGTTCCCTTTGTCTCTTTTCAATTCCGCATCAGTCTGGCCCTGGCAATACTGCTGATCCTTTCTGCTGCAGCTTTTGCTGTATGGAAAATCCGGACATCCAGGGAGGTTGCAGAGCATTTTGATGATAAAACTCTGGCTACTGCTTTTGACAACGAAAATGCCTGGATCGGGAATGAAGTGCAGGAATACGGCGGATATAAAGTCTCACTCATCGGGTTGGTTTCAGGCAAAGAAATATCCGATCATCTTGTCACTTCTGACGGAAATGTGATCGGGGAGGGATCTTATGCTGTGGTCACAATTGAGCATAGTGACGGTACGCCAATGCCCGATACCCTGGATGATTCTTACGACAATGAAATGTTTCTGGTATCCCCTTATATTGAAGGGCTTGCCCCGCAATGGTTCAACATATTCTCCTTCGGCGGAGGAGGCTATTCAGCGTTTGTGGAAAACGGTATTCAATATCGCCTGGTACACATGGCAAATATCGAACCCTTTGCGGACCGTACCATATATCTTGGTGTGTCTGATGGAGTTTTCTTCAACCGGGATGCTTATCGTTTTGATGAACAGAGTGGAAAGATCTCACGCAATGAAGATTATATCGGGCTGAACGCGCTCTTTATCCTGCCGATCGATCCTCAAAAGTCTGACACACAACGGGCTAAAGAACTCCTGTATAAAGCAGATCCGATCAAAGCATCTGAGATATTAGATAAAATGGATGTCAAATAAAAGGTTCACCGGATATGACTCTATAATACGAGGAATATTTTATGAAAAAGAATCTTGAATTTGAGAATTGGATCGCTGATCAGATGGCAGCCGGTTTGATCATAATGGAGCCGTATGGATACCGGGAAGAGGAAGAAGGAAAATATCTGCATATCTTCAAGCTCATGCTGCAGTATGAGGATACCTCTGAACAATAATCCAGTTATAATCTATCACTCTAACTTGTTCAGGGCCAAAGCTGTATGATGGAATGTAAATTGTAGTGACAGATATTCTAATCAGCGTTTTCTTGACGTTCCTCTTCAGGATCCGAAAACCTTTTCCGGTCCGGGGAAGGATCGATTCCGATGAGAATTTTACAGGATCAATAACCATGTGGAAGAAGTTGTATAAGGGATGAGGTGTTCTTCCTGTGGAAAATGTCGCCCGGCAGGCGACCACGGATCGTTTATTTTTCCTATACTATCAGTATCAATAGAAATCGGGAGGATGAAGGGACATCGGGGACGGTTCACACGTGTCCCGGTGAGGGACACTGCGAACTGTCCCCGTATGTCCCGCCTCTGTAAGTATCAAATAGAAAACAGGAGGATAAACGACATGAAAAAGAATTTGACTGAACTGGTGATGATCCTGGACCGCAGCGGTTCCATGAGCGGGCTGGAGAGCGATACGATCGGCGGATACAACGGTATGCTGAAAAAGCAGCGGGAGACAGAAGGCGAAGTGTTGGTGTCGACCGTCTTATTTGATCACAGTATCGAGGTGCTTCATGACCGCGTCCCGCTGGAGAAGGTGTCAGAAATCACGGAGAAGGATTATTATGTCCGCGGCTGCACGGCGCTGTTGGATGCCGTCGGCGGTGCGATCCATCACATCGGGAATGTGCACAAATATGCCCGGGAGGAAGATCGTCCGGAGAAAACCATCTTCGTGATCACGACAGACGGGATGGAAAATGCAAGCCGTCAGTACTCTTATGACCGCGTGAAGCAGATGGTAGAACGGCAGAAGGAAAAATACGGCTGGGAATTTCTGTTCCTGGGTGCCAACATAGACGCAATCAAAACCGCCGGACGTTTCGGGATCTCCGCGGATCGTGCCGCGAATTACCACAGCGATCACGAGGGAACCGCTCTCAATTACGAGGTTCTTTCGGATGCCGTCAGAGAGATGCGCTGCTGTTCCGCCCCGATCGGTGCAGGCTGGAAGAAGCGCATCGAAGAGGACTACGAAAAACGTGGTAAGAAGAACCGATAGCGCAGCGTGGGCGAAGCCTGTATGGGGGATCCGTTCAGAAAGAGACAGGCTTTGCCCTGTTTATATTTGGCACGGGAGAGCAGCCACTGAGCTGCCATCCTCAGCTGCTGTTCAGGTTTTGCAGTATCGTGCGCATTTGGACAGCCTGGTCCGGATAGATTCGGTTGAAATCCAGGTCCGCGGCAAGATAAGAGATTTCATCGGAAGTAAAGGAAACTTCACCGTTTTCGGACGGACCGCTGCGGGCAAAGACATTTTTGAGTATTTGCAGGTAGGGTGGCAGGTCTGTTTGCGGAGCATCCTCTCTCGCCGAGGACTTTTCTTCTGTCGGGGACTGTCCCTTTATGTGACTGTTCTCATCTTTGATTGTCTGCTTAAACGAATCTTTTTTCGGTGGAGGCGTTTCTCCTGTTGGGGACTGTCCCATGGACAGACAGTCTCCGTCATCAATTTCGAGTGGCTGATCAACCGGAGGTTCTGTCGGAAGATCGTTTTTTGTTGTGTTGTCACTTCCGGGTTGAATTTCATTTTGATTCTTTTCGTATTCCCGATCCTGATCGTTCCCCTTGATTTGCAATTCCTCTTTGTACCACCTTGTCCCTTGCTCCTTGTTCCTGCCTCTGCCCTCTGAATCCTGGTCCCCGGAGAACTCTTCATCCTTCACTCTTCCATCTTCATTCTCCAGCTCCTGGTCCCTGACCACTGAATCCTGAATTCTGTTTTCTTCTTTCTTGATTTCCACAGATGGGACAGTCGCCTTTGGCAGCTTCTCCGCTATGGGACTGGTACCGTCAGGTGCCTGTCCCGAAGAACTGAGCGAATTATTCGGGACAGTCGCTTTTGGCAACAGTCCCCTTTTGGGCACTGAATCATAGGAACTGAAGGCACGCGGTGCAGTGAACGCACCCGGTTCCGTCAAGGAGGAAGGAGCAGTCAGAGTGGAAACAGCAGATTTGAGACCGGAGATTTGAGAGCCGGACCGCAATGCCTGCACCAGCAGATCAGAAGTATCCGGCAAAGCTTGAGGCTCCTGATTTTTGCCTCCTGAACACTGATCACTGGCCCCTGAATCCTGAATCCTTGCTCCTTGATCCTTCCTGCTTCCTGAACACTGTCCACTGACTACTGGCTCCGCTAATTTATCACGCGTCTTAAACAGTCGCATCAGCATATTGTTCCAGCCGATCTGGTTCATCAGCAGGCGTTCCCCGATCTCCGGATGAGAACGGGAAGTCTGCAGCACGCCCAGATATGACTTGCGAAAATGGTAAGACGCCACGCCCAGCAGATCCTGTATGGACATCGGTGATTGGCTGAGATCTTCGCCTCTTGCGTGTAGTGTTACGAGACCGCGTCCCATGGTGGTGACGCCGTTCATGACCATTCGGCTCAATTGTACAAAGCGTTTAGAGAAATAATTGACTTTCTTCGCCTCATCGACCCATATCGACATCGCGTTGAACGTCAGCTTCATCGATTCCAAAACATCCGGCATTTCCTTGGTCGTGTAGGGATCACTGACAGAATCGGGCAGCGGAGCGGACGCCAGGATATCCTTGTCCCATGGCATCAGATGACCGTTTTCCAACCCGATCAATGCGTTCATGTACATCATTCGATATGTTGAGTGGTCACTTATAGCTGCTTCCTTCCTTTGGTGTTAGGTGTTAGGAGTTAGGTATTAGGTATTAGGAGTTAGGTGTTTTAGGTAACTGCTGCCACCTTGTCGCTTGGCCCTTGCTCCTTGATCCTTGATCCTTTTACTGACCTTTGTCCACTGACCTCTGACCCCTGGCCCCTGATCCCTGAATCCTTGATCCTCTTACTGACCTTTGTCCACTGATCCCTGACCTCAGAATCCTGAATCCTGATAACCAGTATACATAAAAAATAAAAAAAGAAAACCACCAATTTTGGCGGTTGACAAAAGTAATAATTTGTGGTAATAAGCATCGGGCCGATCACCTGATGGCGCAGCTCCCGTTTTTGCATCCAATCCAAGATGAAGTCTGTACTTTACAGAGTGGGCATCACGTATAGGTGATTGTCCACCGAACTGCGTCCCGAGTCGGATACAATGGAATGCTGAAAAAACAGCGGGAAACGGAAGGCGAACACTTTTGTTTTACTCTTACTCTTGACCATGCATTAATAGCAAGAATGTAAATCAAATAATAACAGCTTGTCAAAAATTACGTTTTATGATATTATTATTTCGTAATTTACGAAATAATATTTTTTTTATAGGCGGAAATATGGTTATATTGAATGTAAAGCTTGATAATATTTTCGGGTTTCGGGATTTTGAAATCAATTTTTCGTATCCCAAGAAAATCGTCAATTCAATGATCCCTGAAGAACACCTTCCCGGCCGGCCAAATTTCCGTTATAAAAAAGCTGTGATCCTGATGGGAGCCAATGCCAGCGGGAAAACAACACTCGGTAAAGCACTTTTTCTTATCTTTGAATATTTGAGTAAAAAACAATATTCCGGAATTATGTCGGCGTTGGGGAGTGATCATGCCAATGCTTCTTTTTCTGTAGATTTTGTCGTTGATGATAATATGCTGTATCGTGTTGAAGGTATATCGGATACAAGAGCAGTATTGTTTAATACATATTCCGCGGAAATACAAAAAAATGATTCTTATGAGAAAACTGCCGCACGTCTTCAGCCTGCTTATGCGGCTGATGTTATGTCAAGGCTTCAATATCGATTTGCGTATCCCGATGTCGCTGCGACAGTTACTGCTTCAGAATTGGACCAGAACCATCTGCTGCGGGTAATGAAGGCCGTTTTGGGCACTTTAGATCCGACATTACAGGATATTGCGATCGCAAAAGATCTAAAAGACTCTATGATCATTCGCCGGAAAAATGAAGAGATCATTATCCAGGATGGGAAGCTGCTGAACAGAGAGGCTTTATCACATGGTACGGTGGAAGGGGTGGATATTGCTCTGTTTTTGGCGGCCATCATGCAGAAAAATGGCCGCTTCTACTACTGTGACGAGCATTTTTCTTTCATCCAAAGCGACATCGAAAAACGGATCTTCGGGATCATGCTGGAGCACTTAGGTGATTACGATCAGTTGATATTTACCACTCATAACATGGATATGCTGGATCTGAATCTGCCAAAGCACAGCTATGCATTTCTCCGAAAAAAGCCGGATGGGAACGGTGAGTATAAGATCAGCGCTGCATATGCTTCGGATTATTTGAAGCGAAATACTGATTCTATACGCTGTGCGGTGGAAAATGATGTCTTTTCCAGTCTTCCTGACGACAGCCTGCTGGATCAGCTGGACCGCGGAGAGCTCGAATGAACAAAAGATGTTTCTATTTTGTTGAAGGCGAGTGCGAAGAGACTTTGATCAATGCATTGAAGAAGGATCCAGCCAAAATAATACCGGGACGAGTGAAAAAGTGGAACGTTATTGATCGAGTTCTGCCGAATTCAATTCTGAATACAATCCAGCCCGGGTCGATTGTCGTTCTGGTATTTGATACGGATGTACAGAGTTCCGGTTTCCTGGAAAAAAACATACAGATGCTCAAAAAGATTGTCAGCAAAGTGCTGATCGTTTGTTTACCTCAGGTTCTTAATCTGGAAGATGAATTGGAACGCTGTACCGATGTAAAAAACGTCAAAGAATTGACGAAAAGTAAAAGCAGATCTGATTTTAAGCGTGATTTCTGCCGTCTTACAGATTGCCGCCAGGCTTTGGATATCCATCACATCGACATCGGGAGAATGTGGGCACAACCTCTGCTTGAAGGATTTGCATCCTTTTCTTTATATACCGGTGATCGTAAACAAGTTGTCAGGCAGGAAAAATGAAACTTGTTATGATTGAAGAAATATGCCAAATGGTGTCCGAAAATATTTCCGCAGTTCGGTGTACCGTATCACCATTTGGTGATCAGATCGCGGTCGAATTCGACAACCGACCGGGTGTTGTAATACACCTGCTAACTCCATACTATCAAAATAAACTGAAAAATGGTGGAATTCCGGAAGAGGATATTCCGCCGCTTATCGATGAAGTAAAAAGAATGGCTGAACGAAAAATTTATTCCGATGCCCTTATTGAAGACATAAATGATTGGTTTATAAAGCATGGAATTACATCATAATAATCATTATGTTCCTCAAATGTATCTTAGAAACTGGGCGAATAAAAATAAAATTTGGGTCTATCATTTATTAGTTCCTAATGAGAATTTCCCATTATGGAATTTGCATTCTTTAGAAAAGACTGCATCAATGCAGAATTTATATATGAGAATTGATGCTGGTACTGAATTGGATGATCTTGAGCATGATTTTACCGAAAGATTTGAAACACCAGCAAAAGAACCACTCACGAAAGCTTGTACCGATGATAAATTAACATCTGATGAATGGAAAAAAATCACAGATTACGTTGCTGCTCAAATGATTCGTACACCTGCTTTTCAGCAGTGGGAGCGTGATTTCTTACTGGAAATCGCTCCGGCAGAATTAGATAAGATTGTCGATAATCTCCAAAATAGTAGCTGGAAAACAATTAGTAATTCCCATAAACCATATGAATTTGATGGCTTACCAATACCCTTTTCTATACAAAAAACCGGTAACCGTTTGGATGAAAATCATGTTGAAGTTGAAATAAGTACGATTCTAGGGAAAAGTTATTGGTTGATGTTAATGAAAAGTGATTTGAAAGAAAACTCAGAATTACGAATTGCAATGCGGCATTTAAAATGGAGTATTGCATCTGCGCCAGATGGTTGTTATTGGCCTACAAGTGATAATCCTGTTGTCATTAGCAAAATCAGTGAAAATGGACTGCATATAGTTCCCAACGGAATTAATTGTGACGATAGAATTATTTTTTTCCCTATTTCTCCGACGAGATTATTAATTGCATCAAAAAAGCGGCTTGTTCAATGGAGGTTTACTGCAGATAAAACTCTTTTCAAAATTGTTCAACGCTTGATTGTTGAAAATGCTTTCATGTATGTTTATCATTGGCATAATGATATGGACATTCCTAATTTAAGAGAACGAACTGTAAATTTAGAAAATTATAAGAGAATCCATCAGGAATATAAGGATTGGTTTAATCAGTACAAAGAGTCAGAAGCACCTTTGTTGTGATAGTAATGATTGCAAAAAACAACATAGTATTCGACTATATAATTTCACTCATTTTATAATCGACCACATTTTTTTTATATACTCTCGAACATGATTATTAAAGATCGTGTTCTTTTTTTAACTGTGGACAGCCTGTTCTTTAAAAGCTCGGCATACAAGTATTAGGTATAGGGAACAGGTGTCGTGGCAGAAATTCATCTGAATAAAATTTTTTCTTCCCGTGTGAAATGTGAAATCCAAAACATCAGTTATGGCAATCTGATACGCTGGAGAGTAAAGACGATCCGTGCCGGTAGTATGCAGATCTTGAAAGCGTATCCTGCCCGCGTTGATTATACCCAGCCGCGGAAAGCGAGGAAAAAGCCGTCACGGGAAGCACAGAAAAAGCTGAATGACCGGAACCGTAGCGAACAATTCCGGTTGCTGCTCTGTAAGCGATAAATAATATAGCGGATTGAAAAAAATTTTACCATCTTCGATAATAGACTCTGAAAAGTTGAAAAAGCTTTGAGAGTTTTCAGAGTTATGCAAGTATTCAAAGCAGCAAGGAAATCCGGCGCTATGCCACCATCGAAGAACTGGACGAGGCGGTGCTGAACCGGCTCATCAGCCGGATTCTGATCGGCGAAGTCAAAAAGGTGGA
>CADATZ010000056.1 GCA_902791025.1 uncultured Chloroflexota bacterium
CATCGGCCTTTACATCTTCGACGGTGGACTTAGCGTCTTCAACCTTTTCGTCAACGGCAGCTTTGGCATCCTCGACAGCCTGTTCGGCGTCAGCCTTGACGTCTTCGACGGAGGACTTGGCGTCTTCAACCTTTTCGTCGGCAGAAGCTTTAGCATCATCGACAGCCTGTTCAGCATCAGCCTTTACATCTTCGACGGTGGACTTTACGTCTTCGACCTTTTCGTCAACAGCGGCTTTGGCATCCTCGACAGCCTGTTTGGCATCAGACTTGGCATCTTCGACGGTAGATTGTGCATCTTCAACTGCGGTTTCAACAACAGCAGGAACCTGTGTAGCTGCCTGCTGCGTGTTCGTATTGCATGCAGTCAGCGATAAACTGAGAACAAACATGATGGTGAGTAATATGGACAAACTTTTTTTCATTCTATCTCCTTCGATGATACCGCTTACTTTCTCATTTGCGGCCGCTAATATTCTAATCCCATTTGGCTGAAAAATAACAAATCCATCTCAAAAACGGTAATATCGATCTGTTTTTCCGGAGTTCATTTATAATTTATCAAGGGGTAAAAAAATGCAGAAATCATCAGTTACCTGTGTAGGCGGCGCAAATATTGATGTACAGGGGTTCTCCAATACTCCCGTGAATATGCGTGACTCAAATCCGGGCGTGATCCGGCTGTGTCCCGGTGGGGTCGGACGGAATATCGCGGAAAATCTTGCCCGGCTTGGGACGAATGTGCGTATGGTATCAGCGGTTGGAGCCGATCCATTTGGGGAGATCATACTCAAAAGCTGCAAAGATGCCGGTATGGATATTTCTCACATTGAGATCATTCCGGACGCACGTTCATCCGCATATCTGGTTCTGACCGATAGTGACGGGGATATGCTTGCAGCGGTTTCTGATATGCATATTCTGAAAGATATGGATTCGGATTTCATTCTGCGGCATGCTGAAGCCTTTGACAGCGCTGATGCTATCGTATTGGACCCGAACCTTTCCATGGAATGTCTGGATGTGCTGACTTCCCGTTGGAAAAACAAACCACTTTTTGCGGATCCGATTTCAACGGCTTATGCAGGGACACTCAAACAGTTCCTCCCCCGCTTATTTATGGTAAAATGCAACCGGCAGGAGGCTGAGATTTTTGCTGAAATGCGCATCCAAAGTGATGAGGACGTTGAAATGGCGGCGGATCGCATTTTGTCAGCCGGAACCGATTGTGCTGTGATCACACTGGGCAGCAAGGGCGTTTTTTATAAGGATAAAGACGGCCTGTGCTTGCGGAAACATCACAAACCACTGGAACCTGTGAGTGCGACCGGTGCAGGAGATTCTTTCACTGCGGCTATGGTGTATGGTTGGCTGACCGGGATGACACCGGAGCAGTCTCTGGAGCTTGCCATGAGGGCAGCGGAAATCACAATCATGGATGTGCAGACAGTATCTCCCCGGATTCGATCTGCACTCCTTCATTAATTTTGAAGTTAAAGATTGAAAGGACTGAAATGAATACTGAGTTGTTGAAAAATTATCTGGAAGTTTTACCGGAAGTTCAGGAAGCTTTGCAGACAGGAAAGCCTGTAGTGGCATTGGAATCGACCATCATATCCCACGGAATGCCCTACCCTGAAAACGAAAAATTTGCTAACGATGTTGAAAATCTGATCCGGGCGGAAGGGGCAGTCCCTGCGACAATCGCGATTATTAACGGAAAATTGAAAGTCGGCCTGACTCCGGAAGACCTGAGCTTGATGGCAAGCGGCAAGAACATTGCCAAAGTTTCCCGCCGTGATCTGCCATATCTCGTGGCGATGAAGCAAACCGGGGCTACAACTGTCGCCACGACGATGATCATTGCGGAAATGGCAGGGATCAAGGTGTTTGCTACCGGCGGCATTGGCGGTGTCCACCGCGGTGCGCAGAAAACCTTTGATATTTCGGCAGACCTGCAGGAATTGGCGCATACGAATGTCGCTGTTGTCTGCGCAGGCTGTAAATCCATCCTGGATATCGGACTGACGCTGGAGTATCTGGAAACCTTCGGTGTCCCGGTGCTGTGCATGGGGACGAAAAAATTCCCGGCATTTTATTGCAAGGAAAGCGGATTTGAGGGTGATTATGCCTGTGCTGCTCCGGAAGACGCTGCGGCAGTGATCCGGACAAAATGGGATCTTGGTTTGAATGGTGGTGTTTTGATTGCCAATCCGATCCCGGATGAATGGGCGATGGACCCGGACCGCATGAATAAGGTCATTGATGAGGCTGTTGCGGAAGCAGAACGTCAGCACATCCACGGGAAGAACATTACCCCGTTCCTGCTGGCACGCATCAAGGATGTGACCGGCGGCGACAGTCTTGCTTCCAACATCCAGCTGGCTTTCAATAACGCAAAGATGGCTGCAAAAATCGCGGCAGCATTGTAGAAAACAAGTTTTTACGCACATGGGGACAGGCACGCTTGCGCGGGCAGCACCGCACAAGATTCCGGTCCTCATGTGCTCCGTCTTGGATAAATAACTTTTGTCATAAATAAAAATCAACACGGAAGAAGTGTTATCGGGTAAAATTATGTTGTATGGAAATATAAGTGTGATGTTAGATATGGATTTTACGGATAACATTCAATGATTTATTTATTTCTTCTTCCGCATCTGTTTTTGATCAGCGGGCCGGATTGGATCTCTGCCGCTGTGGCTTTCGTTTTATATCTGGGTACAGGATTTGCTGTAATCCGGTATCATAAAACACAATCTCCAAAGCCATTCTTCCAGTTTCAATATCCCATATTCACCGTTTTTGTTACATTACTGCTGGGCGTTTTGTTTTATTTTCGCTGGCACAACTCGTTTTTGTTTCTCGATTGGGAATCGCTGCCGCTTATGCCGGCAAAACGAATCTGCGGTGCGGTGGGAGCCGGTTTGTGTGTTCTGGCACTTTTCGGGACGGATTGGCTCGTTACCATTCTTGCTTCAGTCATCAACGGACATAATGAAGGTTCCGATTCAAAGTCTGAACCTGTTTTTATCGGTTTGACCGCGTCTGTAATGATAACCTTGGCCTCCAAGTGTTCCCCATTTTATGCCTTCAATGACTGGGTCGATCCGCACACAATGTTCACCGTAGGAAAATCTATACTTCACGGGATGCTGCCCTATCGGGATGTTTATGAACAGAAGGGACCGCTGCTTTTGCTTCTTCATTCAGTCGGTGCGCTGATTTCCTTTGATACCTTGCTTGGAATGTGGGTCCTTGAGGTTATCAGCTGTTTTTTCTTTCTGTTCTTTTCTTTCCGAATTATGCGGATGCGTTTGGGGAGCGGCGCCCTGCCGATGGTGCCTGTATTGGCGCTGATCGTTTATACTGCAATTTCTTTTGACCAGGGCGACAGTGCGGAAGAATTCTGCCTGCCATTGATCGCTTATGCCCTGTGGGTTGCTTACCATCGTCTGAAGAAGAATATGCTGCCGAAACCTCGTGAATGGGTCATGATCGGTGTCACATCCGGCTGTATGTTGTGGATGAAATATTCCATGCTTGGTTTTTATCTCGGCTGGATCCTTGCGCTTTATTTGTTTGCTCGTGAAAGAAATATGCGCATGGAAATTCTGAAGGGGATCGGACTGGTTGCCGCAGGTGTGATGATTCCGACTGTTCTGGTCGTTGCCTGGTTCGCGATTGCCGGCGGACTGAACGACCTGTTTACAGTTTATTTTTATCAGAATATTTTTCTTTATCCCAAGACGGCTGACCTTTATGGACGTTTCGCTGTGATCCAAAACCTTTTCAGCGGTTTTCTGAATATGATTGTTTTCAGTACTTTATCTGTGGTATCGCTGATCATTGGTCTCATCTGGTGTAAACGCGAGGAAAACAAACATCTTTCCGGTCTGGTGATCTGGACGTTCGTGATGATGTACCTGCTGATTTATTTCAGCGGCCGCTTTTATTCCTATTATCCCCTCATTTTCGGTGCCTTCGTCCCGTTTGGGCTGGTCGCTGTGGCGGATGTTTATGAACGAAACGTGAGGATCCGCTGGCTGCAAAGTTACGATGTTAATATGAGTATTTCAATTTCTCTGGCAGCTTGCGTATTGGGTATGTTTTTCTTTGCCGGCAATATGCGCTCGCTGTCTTTAGAGAAGGAAGATTATCCTCAATACAAGGCAAGGGATTATATAAAAGCGTCCGGGATCGAAAATCCGACTCTGATGAATTATAACTTTTTGGATATGGGCGTAAATACCACAGCAGGACTGCTGCCGAACCAGCGCTTTTTCTGCGGTTTTAATCTGCCACTGAAAGATATTGCTCTGGAACAGGACGCCTGTCTTGATTCCGGCTGTGTGGATTTTGTCCTGACATTCCTGCGGACGATCGAGTCCCCAAATTATGAACTCGCGGCAGAATTTGACGCCACATACAGCTTCGGCCCCATCCAACCAACGTATAATCTGTATAGGAAACGTTAGAAATTGGGGATTGGGGGTTAGGGATTGGTGGTTAGCTCCTAACTTCTAACTCCTACATCCTACATCCTATCTCCTAACCCCTAATTCCTCCACGGCGTGTTTGTCGGGGGCATGGTTAATGTCGGGCGGAGTGTGTCTGTGGGACGCGGTGTGTTGGTCGGCCATGGCGTTTTGGATGGCGTGTTGGTCCAGGTGGGAACGCGCGTATCGGTTGGCCTTGGAGTGCGGGTGGGTGTGATGGTGTAAGTGTTTGTCGGCGTCGGTGTGATCGTCGGTGTGTTGCTTGGCGTCAATGTATTCGTCGGTGTTCTGGTGATGGTCGGCGTCGGTGTAATAGATGGCGTCCAGGTAATTGTCGGCGTTCTGGTGATCGTCGGAGTCAATGTAATAGTGGGTGTCCAGGTAGGCGTCGGCGTATTTGTCGGTGTCGGTGTAAACGTATTTGTAGCTGTCGGCGTGAAGGTTCGCGTCGGAGATGGCGTTATGGTAGGTGACAGCGTGATCGTCGGCGTATGTGTCGGCGGCATCCCTACAACGGTGAAACGTCCGGAATTGATCCATTGTTCATTGACAAAAAGCTGGAGTTCATACTCTCCCGGCAGCCAGCGGTCCGGTGTTTCGGAGTTGCAGGTGGTGCGGTAATAACCGCCGGTGCTTCCCTCATATACGGAAGCGCTGGAACACATTGTGACCCAATCATCCACGCGGTACCAGACAAAAGCGATGTGTGACCCGCTGACCATCTGGTCATAGCTGAAGAAGGCTGTGATTTCACGGATCGGGTTATCAAACTCTTCCTGTGTTTCCACCGGCATGCCGTTGCTGCCGATTTCCAGCGTAAAGGTGATCGGGCTGACGATAACGTTGGTCCCCATCAGCGCTCCGTCTCTTTGGATATGCAGATCATCCGGAAGTGAAGGAGTATTGGTGATCGACGGTGTGTTTGTGATAGTCGGCGAAAGGGTGAGTGTTTCTGTCGGTGTGATAGTAGGTGTCAGTGTGATGGTTGGCGTCAATGTTGCTGTCGGTGTGGGAACGACGATGGAATAAATTGTCTGTTCCCCATAGCGGTTCAGCAAAAATGCAAAGACGCCCATCAATATGCTGAAAAACACCAAACGCCAGCCTCGTGAAACCATTTGCTGACGTTTTTGGAAAAAGGTGATGCGGACGCCTTTGCGAATCGTACGAATTCCGATGATCAGCGTGATCACAGCTACGATCGCGGAGAGTATAAAGCCTGTCTGCACACCGGATGTGAAATCCATGTGCAGCGATTCTCCGTTCAGAGGGAAAATATTCAGGCCATCCACAAAATCACCTGCTCTCTTTTAGAATCTGATGCTTGTCCAGTCTACATTGAAAACGATCTTCAGCACAAGAGCCGCGAAAATCAGGAAAAAGATGACGCCCATCACACAGCCGCAGCAGCCGCCCCGTTTGGAGCCGAAATGATCCTGCGCCCAATTGTAGACGTTTTTCAGCAGAAATAATTGCAATAAACCTGTGAGGCAGCCCGGATTTTCATTTCTTCGATTATACATCGTCCTCTCCTTTCAGGTTTTTCAAAATCAACCGGGAAGGCGTGTTTGCGTCATCCCGGTTGATTGATCTTTGTCAGCGGATGTCCACGGTCAGCCGGTAGTTGGATGGCTGATCCATGGAAATGACCTCAATCAGGTAATCCTGAGTGGTTGGAACGACAGAATACCAGCTGGGTGAATATGCTGTGTAATCCATGTATACCAGTCCTGTCTGCAGACCGGAGACACGAAGGAATGAGTTCGGCTTAGGACCGGAGTAATCATCAATGCGGGCAGTCTGACCGGCATACATATAGGCAGTGTAGCTTACCACACTGTAAGGAGACAAGGTCCCGCTGAGTACTGTTGAATAGCTTCCCTGTGGGATTGTAACCCGGGCAGGAATGAAAATCTGGATGGTAACATTCTCAGAATATCCTTGTGAATGAATGTTTATATAATAGGTCGTGGTGCGCGGGAGATACATGCTGAAGCTTGTCTGCCGCTGGCTTGCATCCAGAAACACGTTGCCGTAATTGTCACTGATACTTAAAACCGATGTGCCGCTGTCCGAGGAAAGCAGAACAAGACAATTCTGGTTTGCGAATGCGTAAAAATTGTAGCTCAATGTATTGCCGGGTGTAACATAACCGCGAACAACAGCTGAGGTCGCACCGGGAGCAAATGCGATCGACTGATTATTCCCCAGCGTCTGAGGTGGAATGTAACTCAGCGGTTCAAGCTGACCGCTCGGCACGCTCTTTTGAATGATTGCTGGCGCCTCCTGATAGGTGATCGTATGATCGTTGACGATCATCACACTGTTATCGGCGTTGGGTGCTGCGGTTGGTCTCTGAATTTGCGCATTTGTTCCGGATATGGCGGAAGACGAGCGAAAACCGAGCGATGCCGTCTTGGGGTAACTCACAGAAGAGCGTCCCGGATTGGAGATCATAGGAAGGTCTTCGTTATCCTGAGGTGCCGGCGTTGCGGATGATCCGGAGTTGTTATGGATCATCGTGTCATCAGTGGAATCGGCAGGTCCTTGGGAATTATTCTGAATCATTGTGTTTTCTTCACCGGATCCGGAAGTTTCACCAAAGTTATTCTGAATAAGTGTATCCTCTTCGCTGTCTTGCTGCTCCGTAATTACAGCAGGTGTATCAGTCGGAGCCGGTTTTTGCCAGGGTTTGGGAAAATGGCATCCGGACAGAATCAGGCAGCAGAAAATCAGACACAGAATTATAGCAGTAAGGTTAAGGTTGCGTTTCATTATTCACTCCTTTTTCTATTGTACTTCCCGAATCTGGTGTTTCGGAAAGATGATTTACAGAATCAACTTCAGCTATCAGACTGCCAATTTGCTCCCAGATTTCAGGAATGTCCTCCGGTTTGGCGGAAGGATTGAAAATATAATTGAATCCATCTGAAAGGATCAGCTGATCTGTCAGCCAGTTCCCATCGGCATCGCTGTTTACCAGATACTGCCGGTAAGAAAGCGTTTGATACAGTTTATCTTCACCGCTGTTTCGATAAAGCTTTGTTACTGCTTCGTTATCCTGAACCGGCCAGCCGAGAGCTTCAAGCGAAAGTTCAGCGACATGTTCATCACTGTAGATCCATCGGATGAAATGCCAGGCTGCATTTTGCGTTTTGGCATCTTTTTTCGCCGGGATCGCGATTGAAACAGCGTTCGCAAAAACACGCGGAGCATTTTTACCGTCGGCCGCTCGTGAGGGATAAAGGATCAGATCCCAGTTGTCAAATGCGTGTTCCTCTGACTGATCGAACGCATTAAATTGACGATTTGCGTCGGAATAAGTTCCCGAATAAATCAATGCGTATCTGTTGGCAAAATAGTCATATGGTTCTTTGATCCGGCTGGTCCATGCACATCCGTTATCGTAAAGATTTCGCAGCCATAATGCGGTATCTTCAAAAACGTTCCCGTCAGTGTTTCGCATGATTTCTCCCGGTGTCTCTTCATTCCGGGTAAACGCGAGGAGCCAGCTCATCACATCTTCGGGATCAGAGCTGACGATCCAACCGCCGGTTCCGTGTTTTCCGTCGTCTTTATCCTGGTAATTGGCTTTTCCTGCCGCACAAACCTGTTCAGCAAATGCGGCGAGATCTGTGGGCGTATCCGGAAAACCAAGCTCGATAGCCCATGTTTTATTGTAAAACAAAAACGCGGGATCAGTCCATAGCGGTACCGCATGATACTTCTCGCCGAGGTTTTCTGTCTCCAACATCACCGGCATCAATGGTTCGATATTTTCTCCATTGAGAGCAAGTGTCGGGGAATTCAAAAATCCGGTCAGATCCAGGTACAAACTGCCATCATTATTAAGGGATCGCAGCCAGGATGAGTCGGCAATGACTATATCAGCTTGATTGTTGATAATTTGATTGGCAAGTTCATCGACAGATGGCAGGTTTTCCGCGTTTACGGTAATTCCTTCCGGATTATTGTTATTAAATTCTTCCACCAGACTTTCAAGTGCTGTGCTGACTTTTCCATCCAGGCAGAATTTTAGTGAGAGCTTTGTTCCTGCAAGATCCTCCGGTGTTATTTCCAGATATTCCGGGACCTGTGTTGGTGTTGCGGTCGGATATGGCGTAGCTGTAGCCGTTGGCGGTACAGGTGTATCCGTCCAGTCAGGCGTTGGTGTGGCTGTCGGGACCGGATTGGGCACGTTGCAGGAGCACAACAGCGTCGTCAGCATAAGAAACACCGTTCTGAGGGTAAGTCTGCTGCCGGGTTTCATCAATAAAAAACCTTTTCGTCCCGGACTCGTGTGAATTCTTCATGCCCGGGAAAGATTAACGTTTCAGGAGGCAGTGTGAGTACCTTTTCTCTTATGCTTTTCATCAGGGTTGGTAAATCCCCTCCTGTAAGATCATAGCGTCCGTAGCTGTGATAAAACACCAGATCTCCGGAAAACAGCCAGCCGGCCTGTTCGCAGTAAAAACAACAGTGTCCGGGAGCGTGCCCCGGTGTGAAAAGTGTTTCAAAAGTATATTTCCCAACGTGCAGCTTCCCTCCGTCGGAGAGATCCAATACAGGCCTTGGACAATCCGTGATGAATGGAATTTGTCTCTGCATTGTATCAAGTGCTTCGTCAAAGAGAATTTCATCGAGCGGATGCAGGTGAGCGGGTATGTTTAATTTTCTGAATTCCGGGTAAGCTGTTCCGACGATGTGGTCATAATGCGCATGCGTCAGCCAAATCTCACGCGGCTTGTAACCAGACTCTGTGAGATGGAAAAGTACCCAATCGAAAGAAAAGGATGGGTCTATGACGACACAGTCCTCGCTTTCCTCATCAAAAAGAACATAGGTGTTGTTTGCGATAGGACCGCAAATAAACGGAAGTACATGAAGCGTTTCGAAGGTAACTTCCTGAACTCTCATAAGATCCTCAGTTCACGCGGAAAGTCACTGATAGACCGTCCCGCATCCGCGGTAACAGTAATATCATCTTCAATACGAACACCGCCCCAGTCGGGAATGTAGATCCCTGGCTCGTCAGAGAAGCACATCCCTTCTTCCAAAATCACCGGATTCCCGGCAAACATATAAGGATCCTCGTGTTCTTCCAGGCCCAGGCCATGCCCGATACGGTGTGTGAAATATTCCCCATATCCTTTGGCGTTGATCACAGCTCTTCCGGCGTCATCAATAGACCCTGCCGTTACCCCCGGCCGGACTGCAGCCAATGCTGCCCGGTTTGCCGCCAGTACGGTGTTGTAGATTTCAATTTGTTTATCAGATGCTTCTCCGATGACAAAGGTCCGGGTAAGATCTGAACAATATCCTTTATAGCGTGCCCCCCAGTCAAAGAGCAGAAAATCGCCTGTTTGCAGCTGTCTGTCGGAAACTTCAGCATGCGGATTCGCAGAATTCGGACCGGAGCCGACGATCGGGTCAAACGGAAGTTTAGGATCGCTTCCTCTGCGGAGCATCTGAGCAACCAGTTCGGAACCTAATTCGCGTTCTGTAACACCCGGTTTGGCAAGCTTGAGCGTAGCTTCAAGCGCATCCTGTGCAATGACGGCAGCTTTCCGCATATAGTCAAGTTCCTGCTCTGTTTTCCGAAGGCGAAGCTCAGTAAAAAGAGGCTGCGCTGCGCAGATTTCACAGTCAGGAATCGCATTTTTGATCAATTGGTATTCGAAAAAGCGGAAGTGGAGCGGTTCTACTGCGAGTTTTTTCCCGCTGAGATCAAGATATTCACCTGCTTTTCGAAAAGCTTCGCCCCATCTGGAGGGATCGTCTGTAAAGGTGAATGTTTCAACGGGAATATCCATTTCCGGTGCGGCATCCACTTCAAAACCAGCGATGATCAACGCTGCCTTTTTCCCGGGACGGTAAATCAAAGTTGTAGGCCGTTCCATCAATATTTTGCTTTGACCGGTCAGCCAGGTCATGTTGGGACTGGGAATAAAAACCGCGGCATCATATCCGTTTTTTTCAATCAGGTTATCCAGCAGTGTTGATTTCGTACTCATCTTCTTGCTCCAATAGAATTCAATATTTTAACATTATAAAGCAAATCCTGCAAACTGACACAAAAATCGTAATTTGCTGGAAAACATGCTATGCATTGTCCCATTTTACCGGAGCACATGGGGACAGGCAACTTGTGCGTCGCTGCATAAGTTACCTGTCCCCATGTGCGTCGCTGCATAAGTCCCTTTCTGCAAGGAATCGGATTCGCCTTGTTAATCCAGAACGGGAGCTTCGCCTGTCCCCATGTGCGGCGAAGCTCCCGTTCTGAATAGTTAACAATTACAGATTCTACTAAAGGCTGGAGATCCATTCACGCAGATCATTTTCGGAGACATTGCCGCCGAAACGCTTGCCGTCAAGCCATTTCCCGCTTTCCGCGTTTTCTTCCAAAATCTTCCCGCTTCGGCCGATACCGCTGCTGCTGGAAGTGCAGAAGGGGATCATGGTAATTTCTTCGAAGTCATAAGATTCAACAAATGTATCCATGATGCGCGGTGCTTCACCCCACCAGATGGGATAACCGATATAGATTGTCTAATACCCTTCCAGATTCACCGGATCACTGCTGATTTCAGGACGGGCATTCCGATCATTCTGTTCGATGGTCGAGCGGCTGTTCCGGTCGTTCCAGTTCAGATCCGCGCTGGAGTATTCAACAGCGGCAGTGATCTCATAAAGATCAGCATCTGTGATGGCTGCAATCTTTTCAGCCACGCCCTTTGTGGTACCGGTCGCGGAGAAATAAACGACCAGCACTTCTTTCCCCGTTGGTTCCGCTGTGTTTACAGCCTGCTGAGCAAACACGGAAACAACAGACATCAAAACGATTGTCAATACGAAAACAAAAATAACACCAAAATTCTTTTTCATCAGATTTCCTTTCAATTCTCCGGAGATACCAATCGATATCTCCGGAACTTATTACTTATCAATTTCGATGATGTTGACAGCCATTGGCTTCTAACTACTAACTACTAACTACTAACTACTACCTTTTACCTTCTACCTTCTACCTTCTACTTCAGCCCATTCGCCGTGAGCCAGGCCGATACATCGTCCGGCATGCTTGAACCGCCAGAATAATGGATGGAAAGACCGTTGCCAATATCGGAGTTGGGGGCAAGCTTGGCAATGGCAGTGATGCTCTGTCCGAACCTGCCGCCGCCGTGAGAGCAGAACGGGATGATTCGTTTTCCGGCAAAATCATATTCCTCGAGGAAGGAAGCAATCGGCATCGGAATGGAAGCCCACCAGTTGGGATAGCCGAGCAGGATCACATCATATTCATCCATGTGTGCTACGTGATTCGCCAGTTCCGGCCGTGCCTTGTCGTGCTGATCCTGCTGTGCTTCCATCAGGCAGGTGTTATAGTCGGAAGAATAGGGGTGGATCGGAGCGACTTCGATGATGTCCGCACCGGTCTGCTGCTGGATCTCCTGTGCGATCCTGCGTGTGTTGCCGCTCCAGGAGAAAAAGGCTACCAGGATCCGGTTCCCTTCCTGGGTCTGAAGATCGCGGTCAGATGCGGTGACGACACCGGAACGCTCACTGCCGGCATTGCGGACCAGGCGAATGCCAAGGTTGAAGCTCTGCATGTCGGTCTGTCCCGCGGCGCGGTAGGCACTGCGCATGTTCTTGGCAAAGTCATTCCATCCGCCGCCTCTGTAGACATGGCGTGTACCCCTTTCGGGTCCGGTTGGATCGACGGTGTTTTCAAGGTCATATTCCCCGTAGAAATCCCAGCACCATTCATTGACGTTGCCGTGGCAGTCATAAAGTCCCCATTTGTTGGGACTGAAGCTGCCGACTGTAATCGTCGTCTGACGGTATTTTCCCGGTCTTGCCTCCAGAACGGAGTTGTTGAAGTAATTCTCCTCGATTTCATACGGATAGTGACCGTAGAAATTCGCTTCTTCCGCATCAAGAGATTTTTCTGCATTGAACGGTGTCACGGTACCCGCGCGGCAGGCATATTCCCATTCGGCTTCTGTGGGCAGTCTGTACCCGTTTGCACTCCGATCCCAGCTCACGCCTTCCTCTGTCACGGTGTAAACCGGTGTCAGTCCGGCATCGAGGCTTTTGGCATTGGCAAAATTGACCGCATCCAGCCAGGAAATGTTTTCAACCGGGAGTTTCTCTCCGGAAAAAGTTCCCGGATTCACGCCCATAAGCCGTTCATATTCTTCCTGAGTCGTTTCATAGGCGTCGATGTAGAAGGGCAGTACAGTCACTTCATGCTGAACTTCATCATCGATGCGCCAATTTTCGGTCTCCGGGCTTCCCATCTGGAAACTCCCGCCGGGAATATAGAGAAAGCCGTCGGCCTGATCACTTTCCTGCGCTGAGACGATACCCGACATGGAAAAAGCTGCCAGCATTGCAAAAAACATAATTTCAAAAATCCTTTTCATCATCTAATTCCTTACTGTATTTTCAGATATTCGGCGTCATCAACCGCTTCAAGCCATTCATTGCTTGATTCCTCTCCCGGAACTTCGATTGCCAAATGGGAGAACCAGGAATCCTGTGCGGCACCGTGCCAGTGTTTTACATCCGTTGGAATATTGACAACTGTTCCAGGGACCATCGGAACAGCTTCTTTGCCCCATTCCTGGTAAAATCCGCGTCCGCCGACACAGATAAGCATTTGCCCGCCGTTGTTTTTAGCGTGGTGGATATGCCAGTTGTTCCGGCAGCCGGGTTCAAAGGTTACATTGTAAATGGGAACCTGTTCGGTTGATATCGGTGTGAGGTAGCTTTGCCCGATAAAATAGCGGGCAAACGCGTCATTCGGTGCGCCAATCGGGAAGAAGATGGTATTTTGATATTTATCCTTTTCGCTGAGTTCCGGCACCTCTTCATTCCAGACCTCTTTTGCCAGGCGGAAAACAGCCCAGCCCTTTGGCCATCCGACATACATTGTCGCATGGGTAATGATGGCGGCTATTTCTTCCTTTGTCACGCCATGAGCTTTTGCGTTCTGCAAATGGTAGGTCAGAGAGGAATCTGTGATTCCGGAAGCCATCAGTGACACTACGGTAATGACACACTTCGTTTTGACATCGATCGCATTCTCATTCCAGACTTCGCCGAAAAGCACATCATCATTCAGATGGGCAAACATCGGGGCAAATGTTCCGAGCTGGTTCCTGCCCGCGGTTTGAACGATTTTCTCACTCATTTCTTTATCTCCTTGATTTTTTGGTCGCCAGTGCCGTCATTACCCCATGCCCATGCACCAAGTGCGATTTTAGGAAGGTTTGTCATTTTTATTGCTCCTTTTGTTGTATCTTATTCTGCATTCAGCAGCCGCGTGAGACAGCTGTAAGTGATATCGTAGATAGACTGATAGGTAAAGTCTACGTCGGCGTTTTTCATGGCCTCCCGCTGTTTATCCGTTACCGACGTATACGGGTAGATGCCAAACATGAACGGGAAGAATACATAAATGAAATGGTTTACCTCGTCAGCCCTCATTTCCGGACAGAATTTTTCCAGGATCCGCCGGACGTTCTTCATGGATTCTCCATAAGATTTTTTGAAGGATGTCAGCAGTTCCTCGCGGCTGTTGGCTTCCATATCGTAATTATTCATGGAAAGCAGCTTCAGCAGCTGTTCTCGGTTTTGCAGGGAAAGAGCTATTTTTTCAGCGACCTGTTTCCTTATCAAAGGCTCATCGTTTTGGAGGATCAATTGAAGATCGGCGTTCCATCGGTCGTATTCCCGTTCGAAAAGCGCGAGAAATATTTCTTCCTTTGTCTCGAAGTAGTTATAAATCGTGGGACGTGAAAACGAAGTTATGTTTCCGATTTCTTTGATCGTTATATCCCGAAAGCTCATGGATTGATATAGCTGTTCGCAGGCATTGATAATTTCTTCCCGTCTTCCAGCAATCAGTTCCGGTGTTCCCTTGATCATCTTTCTCTCCTCTTGGCTTTGATACGGAACGGTGATGTGTCAAAACTGTTCCCATTCCCGAGTTTTATAATTCTGTTGACACGGTGTCAATGATGTTATTCTAAACTAATATTGACACGGTGTCAACGCTTTTTAAAAATTGATTACTTTTCACTAATTGAGGGGTACTGTTCACGGAGCACACCGAGGTCTGCCTTTTTGCTGCCGCGCAGCCGGCACAAAAAGACTGCACTCCGTGGTGCGTGCCAGTAATATTGGCAAAAGCATGAACTGAGGAATTATCTCGTGTGACCCGATAGGGTCACGGGGACGTTTCCTGCATGTCCCGCAGCGAAGCAAGGGTCATCAGGAGGCGTCCCCTCAATATCGTGCCGGATCAAGGGATGAGTGCATATCAGACAAACCATCTTCCGCGAGTTTGATCGCGGTATTGTGGGGGATGTATCTCAACCTGCTCTGTAAGGTGCGAGCTTCGATTTTGAACAAATACAAAAAAAGTGCCTTATTACCACAAAAATATCGTTTTGTCAACCGCCAATATTGGTGGTTTTTTTATTTTAAAAATGGTGTAATATAGGAATTAGAAAATAGATTTTAGAAAAAAGGAGGGGTGGTCGGTATGGAAAAGACAACAGGCGAAATGATGCTGACAGAGATGGACACATTTCTTTCCGCAAATGCGTCTGCTGAGCCGGAATCGGAAAACGCTTTGCCGTTTGAAACACTGGATGAGTACAACACGGACCCATTGGAATTCGCTGACGTCACATCAAAATTGTTTCAAAAAGTATCCGCTGTCTTTGATCTTGCCGTAAAATATAACCGTCACTCCTCAGAATATCTCAAAAGCTGTACCCAGTTGGAAAAAGGAATCAAATATCTCGGCAGCAGCTGTTTACAAAAATATGCGCTGGAGCAGAAAAAACATACATTCCCTGAACTGGCTAAACTGAACACAACCAATTTATAT
>CADATZ010000057.1 GCA_902791025.1 uncultured Chloroflexota bacterium
TCTATGCGGTAGGAAAAAATACCAATCCACAGCATCTTCAACAGCATACCCTATATCTTTATTTTGTCGATTTTGGGTATGACTCTATAATACGAGGAATTTTATAATGAAAGATAAAATTACTGATTTTTTTAGTTCTCGGATCGGTATCATCGTAACCGGTGCCGTGATCGGTATTCTGGGCCCACTGCTCCAGAAATTCGGCAACCCAAAAAACATGGGTGTGTGTGTAGCATGTTTTGAACGCGACATTGCCGGTGCACTTGGTCTGCACCGCGCTGCTCCTGTTCAATACATCCGTCCTGAAATCATTGGATTTGTACTCGGCTCTTTGATTGCAGCACTGCTTTTCAATGAATTCAAAGCACGCGGAGGTTCCGCACCAATCGTACGTTTTATTCTCGGTTTCTTCGCAATGGTTGGGGCACTGGTATTTCTTGGATGCCCATGGCGCGCATGGTTCCGTTTTGCCGGCGGCGATCTGAACGGTCTTGTCGGCTTGATCGGTCTGGCAGTCGGCATTCTGATCGGTATTTATTTTCTGAAAAACGGTTACAACCTTGGACGCAGCCACAGCTGCAAAAAAGCTGCCGGATGGGCATTCCCGGGTATCATGATCGCACTTTTGATCCTGGCAATCATGCAGCCTCGCTTTGGCGCAGATGGCGCCGGACCGATTTTCAACAGCGAATCCGGTCCCGGTTCCATGCATGCTCCGCTGATCATCTCCCTGTGCGCTGGACTCATTATCGGCTTCGTTGCACAGCGCACCCGCTTCTGCACTGTTGGTGCAATTCGTGATGTGGTCATGTTCAAAGACACCCACCTCATCAGCGGCGTACTTGCGCTTGGCGTCTTCGCATTCCTGACCAACCTTGTTCTCGGCCAGTTCAACCCCGGCTACAGCAATATGCCAATCGCTCACAGCAACCTTCTCTGGAACCTGCTGGGCATGATCCTTTCCGGACTTGCCTACACACTGGCAGGCGGCTGCGCAGGACGTCAGTTGTTCCTTGGCGGTGAAGGCGACATGGATGCGGGAATTTTCGTACTCGGTATGATCACTGGAGCCGCATTCAGCCACAATTTTGGTCTGGCAGGCGCGGCGAACAGTGTTGTCGACGGTGTAACAAAAGTCTGGCAGCCAAACACACAGACAATGATCGCCGTATGTCTCGGACTGATCGTCTGCATCGTTATCGGGCTCACGAACCGCGATAAAATTGACTGAGGAGGCATAAAAATGGCTAATACCACAAAAGCAGCTAAAGAAGTTGACGCACGCGGACTTTCCTGTCCTCAACCGGTTTTTCTCACATTGAAAGCGATTGAGGAGGGAAAATTCCCGATTCAGGTCACCGTTGATAATGCCACTGCAAAAGCGAATATTCGCCGGATGGCTCAAGGCAAGAAATACAACGTTGATATCGTGGAAAAAGGTGAAGATATTATTCTCACGATTTCCAAATAACAGGAAACTGCAGAAGCCTCTCCGGAAACGGAGAGGTTTTGCTGTTTTGAAACAGATGAAGGTATAATAATTCATTATAAAAGTTCCTTTCATAGGAATTCGCGTCGACCAGGTCAAATGACACCGAATATGATTTACTTAGACAACGCAGCCACCTCATGGCCGAAACCGGAGTGTGTTTCTGAAGCCATAAGCCAAGCGATGATCCACTGCGGAGGCAACCCCGGACGCGGAGGGCACAAGCTGGCATTGGCAGCAGGCGAGCTGCTTTATGAAGTGCGCGACCGCACTGCGGCTTTTTTCGGAAGCGAAGATCCATTTCGTGTGTCCTACACGCAAAACATTACGATGGCAATTAATATGATTCTCCGGGGAGTTCTGCACCCCGGAGACCATGTTCTGGTCAGTCCCATGGAACACAACGCTGTCATGCGGCCGCTGAACGCCATGGCAATCAACTACGACATTCTTGACAGCGAAGCTGACGGAAAAATAAAAACATCCGAAATAGAAAACAAGATCCGCGGCAACACAAAACTGATCATCATTTGTCATGAATCCAATGTCAACGGCATCGTACAACCGCTGCGAGAAATCGGACAAATTGCACACAAACATAACCTTCTCCTCCTGGCGGACTGTGCACAATCCGCCGGACATATTCCTCTTCATATTGAAAAGGATAATATCGATTTTCTCTGCTTTACCGGTCACAAAGGTCTCTTTGGCCCAACAGGCACCGGAGGAGTCCTTTTCGGCTCTCAGGTTGATGTTGAGCAGATACAACCACTGATATGCGGCGGAACCGGAAGCCTTTCCGAAAGCTTTAAACAGCCAGCCTTTCTTCCCGACCGATTTGAAAGCGGCACACAAAACATCAGCGGACTTGCCGGTCTGAATGCGGGTCTGCAGTGGATCGAGAATCAGGGGCTTGAAAACATTTCCCAACATGGCAGCAAATTGATCAATGACCTTTGCCAAGGCCTGCAGGATCATCCCAAAATCCAAATTTATTCCGGAGAAGGGCAGGTGCTCTCCATCACCATTGACGGACTCGACAACGGTACTGCCGCTTCAGAACTGGAAGACCGCTGGGGCATTATGACCCGCATCGGACTGCATTGCGCTCCGCTGGCACACCGTACACTTGGCACTTTTCCTTCCGGAACGATCAGATTTGCCGTTTCGCCCTTCACCACCGAAGAAGATATCCAAATCTGCATCGATGCCTGCAAAACACTTGCGGAGGAATCATGCGCGGGGAAATGATCCTGCTTGTACACACCTCCGGGCACGCCTTCAGCATTGAAAAGGCGCTGAAGAAACGCGGCATCAACTGCCGGCTCACACCAATTCCGCGCAGAGTAAGTTCCGACTGCGGGATCTGTGTTCGCTTTGAATCGGATCAGCTTGAAACCGTAGAAGCATTTACCCGGACACTTCCTTTCGATATCCAGGGAATCATTTCCGACGATGAAGCCTAAACTTGTTTTATTCTCAGACCTGCCCACCATACTCCCGGAATATCCGGTTATATCCATAGCCGGGGCCGGCGGGAAAACCACATTGATGTTTTCCCTTGCGCAGAACCTTCCAGGCACAGTTGTCACCACAACAACGACAAAAGTCGGAAAAACACAAATCACAGCAGCAAACCAGCAACTGACGATCAATAACTTCCCCCCTGAACATCCCCAAAAAATCATTTGGGCCTCTCCTTCCCTACAGCCGCATAACGAAAAGATCATCGGCTGCACCACAAACGAATTTTCACAGCTAGCAAAGATATGCAAGGCCAAAAACTGGTCAATGATTTCTGAAACAGACGGGGCCGCTCAGCGCCATCTCAAAGCACCTGCTGCACATGAACCGGTCATACCTCAGGAAAACAATGTATGCTTTTACGTTGCCGGACTGGATACAATAAACCGGCCTTTAAACGGAGAATTCGTACACCGCCCAGAAATTTTCTCCGAAATAACGGGGCTCGACCCCAACCAACCCATTACTGCAGAAATTATCGCCAAAATGATGGACCATCCGCAGGGTGGACTGAAAAACATCCCCTCAAATGCGCTTCGAATTGCATACCTCACCCATGCTGATACCGATGAGCTTATTGAAGCAGGTCTATCCATTTCACGATTATTACAACAATACGACTATGTCTGTATTCACTGACAAGGAGCCAATATGAAACGAGAACAATTGATCGCTATCAAAGGAGCCGGAGACCTTGCATCCGGCATTGCACTGCGCTTATGGCGCAGCGGCTACAGGGTCATTATGTCAGAATTACCGATCCCGCTTTGCATCCGCAGAACCATCGCCTTCTCCAGCGCAGTTTTTGACGGAAGCGCAGTGGTTGAAAACGCGAAAGGGATCCTGATCCATGATATTGACGAAGCAGACAAAATCTGGAGAAACAACAACCTGCCGATAATCGTCGACGAAAACGCTGAAAAGCTCCTTTCCCTCAAACCGGATGTCCTGATAGACGCACGCATCATCAAATCCTGGCGTGATGACACCCACCTGACAGACGCCCCACTGGTTATTGGGCTCGGTCCAGGTTTCACCGCCGGAGAAAATGCTCATTGCGTGATTGAAACCAACCGCGGACACAACCTGGGGCGTGTCTTCTGGAGCGGTTCAGCAGAGCCCGATACAGGCATTCCCGGAACCATCAAAGGCGAAGGCATCAAACGCGTTGTCAAAGCACCCTGCGGAGGCATTTTCCATCCAACCGTCGAAATCGGTGACGCTGTTGAAGCCGGAGACCTGATCGCCCGCATCGATGAAACAGAAATCCATGCCCAGCTTTCCGGCATCGTGAGAGGGATCATATATCCCGGCATCACCGTATGGGAAAAGCTGAAAATCATGGATATCGACCCGCGCGGCAACCGAAGTCACTGTTTCACCGCATCCGACAAAGCCACGGCACTCGGAGGCGGAGTATTGGAAGCCATCCTGACCAAATTCTGACAGAAAAACTCACAGGTATTCATGTCAAATCCCGGTTTTGTGATATTATCAAAGAATATACCGGAAAAACTCAGGAGATTTGCACATGAAACTGCTCTTAGCCGAAGATGAGAAAGCCCTTTCTGAAGCTGTTGTTGACATTCTGACCTACCACAAGTACATCGTTGACGCTGTATATAACGGAGAGGATGCCTACGACTACGCCATGTACGGTGATTATGACGGCATCATTCTGGATATCATGATGCCCAAAAAGGATGGCCTTCAAGTCCTGACCGAACTGCGGGAAAACGGCTACAAGAAACCAGTCATGCTCCTGACTGCCAAAAGTCAGATCGAGGACCGCATAAAGGGTCTGGATACAGGGGCAGACGATTATCTGACCAAACCCTTTGATATGGGAGAACTTCTCGCTCGGATACGAGCGATGCTCCGCAGAGGCGCAGAATTCCATTCAAACCAGCTGCATTACGGCGATTTGACCCTTGATGTTGACAACGGGACAATACTCTGCGGAGTAAAATCTGTTGTGCTCCCCAAACAGGAATTCCGTCTTATGGAACAGCTGATGCTCAACAACAACTGTTACATGACCTCAGAAGACCTGCTCGAAAAAGCCTGGGGCTACAACGCGGACACCGATATTAATAGTGTCTGGCTTTACATCTCATACCTGCGCAAACGGCTTGCCGCTCTTGAATCCAAAGTTGAAATCATTTCCCGCCGAAGCTTCGGATATAAACTGGAACAAACCTCATGATAAAATCCCTGCGCAAAAAATTCATCTTATTTGCGATGACTGCGGTCACAGTACTGCTTACGGCACTTTTGCTATCCATTAATGGCCTGTGCTGGTATTTGTTTGAACGGCAGGCCGAAGAAGTTCTGACGAATCTGGTCAATTCCAACGGTGAGTTCATGAAAGGCCCGCCGCCCAGGAATAAACAGCAAATCTATCTTCCACCGGAATTGGACATCATGCGTTCCGCTCGTTTTTTTATGGTGACAACAAACCTCAGCGGCGAAGTAACTGCAAGTGATATTAATCAGGTCTTTTATGTTACCGATGAGGAAGCAGCTGATTTTGCAAAAGCGGTACTTGCAAAATCCACACCATCGGGAAAAATTGACCAATACAGATACATGATAAAACAAACCGATGACAAATATGTAATCTACTTCTTAGATCTGACAAGAGAACAAATCACAATCAGAACCATCCTGTTCACCTCAACCTTGATCGCAGTTGTCAGTTGGCTGATAGCTCTTATTTTCGTAATTATATTCTCAGCCAATTTTGTTCAGCCAATTACAACCGGTCTGGAAAAACAAAAACAATTCATCACCAATGCCGGGCACGAACTGAAAACACCGCTGGCAATCATACAATCCAATAACGATGCCATGACGCTGATCCATGGCGAAAACAAATATAACCGCAATATTAAATCTCAGGTCATTCGTCTCGGTGAACTAACCTCCAATTTACTGATGCAGGCCAGACTGGATGAAGAAGTTGAGCTTCAAAAGGAGCTGATAAACATTAGCGACCTTACCAACGAAATCATCCAGTCATACAAAGACAGTGCCGACTACCACAAAATAACAATCATCAGCAGCATTACACCGGATATCATATTGGATACCAACCGACAAGCTTACGCTCAATTATTGAATGTACTCATGGACAATGCAATGAAATATACAACAGAAAAAGGCGATGTCAACTTAAATCTAACACAGGACTCAAAAAATGTTATTCTCGTTGAAGAAAACAGCTGTGACCCTGAAATGAATATCGATCCGGAACATCTCTTTGAACGGTTTTACCGTACAGACAATGCACGAACCCACGATGAACATCGATCCGGATACGGAATTGGCCTTTCTGTTGCCCGCTCAATTTGTACATCATTAGGAGGAACACTGACAGCCTGTTATCCAAACCAGGGTAAAATTCGTTTCATTGCGAAGTTATGACATATTATTCAGAATAAGTCAGCAGAACCTGCTTTCTTTGACTCAGTATTGAATCAACAAAACAATTGATTCAATACTGGATAGTTACGTATTGCCAACAAATACGGTACATTGTAAAAAAAAGATAAAAAGATTGAGGCAATTCATAGATAAATATTGTTTCATTTTTATTTAATTATCAAAGTTCACGTTCTATTGTTTTATTATATATGTTTTATTTTTAAAAGCCAAGTGACATTTATCACATTCCACCTTCATCACAAAAATCAAATTGTTTATAAAAATGAGCTGTTTAAATCATCCATAGCTTCAAATCAGGATACGTACAACAAATTGTTTACTGAAAATTTCATATTACAGGAGAAGGAAGATTTCTACACGAGCCCCGCTCAATGAGACTGGGTTCTATGATTTCGAATGAATTATCGGAAGTACCATTTTCGATCTTATGAAGCAGCATTTTAACTGCCCGCACTGCCATTTCTTCCTTAGGTTGTGCCACTGTCGTCAAATCGATCTGCGGCAGGGAAGATAAACGAATGTTATCGAATCCAAGCAGAGAAATATCTTCCGGAATCCGGATGTTTAATTTCCTGGCAGCCTGCATCAAGCCAATAGCATTTGAATCTGTGGAGGCAAAAATTGCCGTAAAACCAGAATTGTGCGAGAGCTCCGAACACGCCATTTCGTACCCAAATTCAATCGAACTGGCGCTGGATTCAAAATAGACGATATTCGGCTCAATTCCAAGATTCCTGCAAGCCTGCTGATACCCTTCGGCACGAAGCTGATGCGTTATACTTCCGACGCGGCAGCCAAAATACATTATTTTACGATGGCCGAGTCTGTACAAATATTCCATGCCAAGCATTGATCCTTTATGATTATCCACAGAAATATAGCTTGCATCCATATCTCTTAGGTTTTCACTCAGATAAACAGTCGGCAGCAGAGATGCATACTTCATAAGATTTCCGCAGGAGGAACGCTTTTGGGGAATAATAACAACGCCGTCTACCTGATGACCGACCATCAGCTGCATCGCTTTCAGTTCCTGACTTAAGTCAGGGTACGAATTACAAAGGATCAGATTATATCCAAACCTGCGAGCAGTGACTTCCACATAATAAGCAAGCTCAGACATAAAAGGATTATCAATAGACGGAACGATCAAACCGATCAGTTCCGTCTTTTTTTTGATCATAGAACGGGCTATATAGTTTGTTGTATAGCCCATTTCTTCACTAATTTTCAGAATCCTTTCCCGCGTTTCTTTACTGATTTCCGGATTGCCGGAAAGTGCGCGGGATACTGTTGTAAAAGAGACATTTGCGGCTTTCGCAACGTCCTTTATTGTAATTTTTCCCATCTCCGATTAATTTCCTTCAACCGGGAAATTCGTCGCATCCAATGCGATCAAAGTTTCTTCAGCCTCCTTTGTCATAGCCATAATGGAAGGTTCAATAGTCGGAGTTGGAAGTGTCCATTCCATTGTTTCCTGTGAAATCTGACCCTCTTTCCACGGCAGAATTGAGAAGAAATCGTTGTAAGACATACCCTGAGTAATTTCATATCGGGGGATATAGAAGCAGCGATCCAATGTAACTTCAGTTCCACGATATGCGGCAAGTGCAGCTTTATACCCTGTACTGCTCACCCGGGATAACATAAATCCCTCAGGATCCAAATAACCATCCGGATAGGCAAAAGTCGTCACCTCAACACCGAATATTTCCTCTAATTTAGTTCGAGATGGACCAATTTCCTGGCTAATCGCACTGCGGTCTGCCATTCCATTTCCATAATATCCGCTGGAACCGATTTCCCACCCGTCAGCCATCATAGTCTTGATCTGATCAGAAGAAAGGGAATTCTTCGCATCAACATGGTTTGCCTGAACCATCAAATTCCCGATCATCCCATATTTTTTCATGATTGGATAAGCATTCACCCATTGACCAAGTTCCGTTGAGTCAAAAGTAATCAAAACCGGGCGTGGAGGCAGCTCTCCACCGTTATAGAGAACATTCACCATATCAGAAAGCGTTATCGTTGTATACTTCATTTCATTCAAAATGCGCATCTGCTGTTCAAATTCATTCGAATGAACATATGGACCACCGGCATGATCGAATTCCCATTGATAATAAGGATCATCATCCCTTCCGTTTACAATATCGTTGTAGTACAGGATCAATATTTCAGCACTGCCGCGTTCATGCATTACCCATGTAGGCGTAGGCTCAAGTGTGGGAGTTGGTGTAATTGTCGGCGTTGGAGTATCCGATGGGATCAGTGTCTCCGTAGGTGTCGGCGTTGGAGGCGTCATTGACCCGATCTCATTAATTTTAGCCTGCATTGTCGAAGCTACGATGGTACGAAGCATTTCTTCAGTAACCTTTTCAGGAATATTACACGAAGAAAGAATTATTACAAAAAAAGTAAGGAGAATCAGGATCTTGATCTTCATAATGCACTCCATTCTAAATTCTTACTTAATTCTACTTCAAAATCATAAGGCAATCAAGCAGTTCACGGATGTTATAAAGACATAAGACATTAGGCTGTAGACTCCAGACTCCAGACTTAAGTCTAATGTCTATTATCCTTTATTACACTTCCCATTCTGCTCATTAATCTCATCCCATTGTCTAAAATCAATTCAGATCCTGTCATCCCTGGGTCTGACATAAGGAAAGACACACCATTCAAAACAGAGCGTACAATATCATCGTTGTCTGTCAATGTACGGGTCGAACGTTTTTCCCAAATTTCAGCAGGCTCTGATTCCCCTTTAAGTACAAAACCCGGAGAGATCAGATTCACACGAATTATAGGAGCAAAAGCAGCAGCCATCTGTTCTGTCAGGTATTTCAGGGAAAATTTACTGAGGCCATAAAGAGCATGCCCTGCATAACCATTAGCAACAGCTGCATCACCAAGAGTAATAATACGCTTCGCCATCGGGAATCGCTCCGCAAAACGAGCGGAAAGATACCAGACAGCACGCAGGTTTGTATTCATCACAAGGTCCCAATCCGCAACAGAGGAGGACATCACCGTACCGGGAAGAAAGACAGAAGCGTTATTAACAAGCGTCGTTAAATGGCCGTGAGCGGATTTCGCGATATGGTCCAGCATTGCATCAATTTGATCGATCTCAGTTAAATCTGCGGAAACACAATCAGCCTGACCACCGGCATGAATGATACGCTCCTTCAGGATGAGCGCTTCACGCTCATGAGTTCTGTAATGGATCCAGACAAAGCATCCAAGGGCAGCAAGCTCTTCGGCGATCATGCTGCCAAGTCTTCTGGCTGCGCCGGTGATCAGGACTGTTTCCATATGATTCAATTCTCCATCGATTTCAGCAGAATTTCTGCAAGATCGTCATCTGTCAGCCGATAGCGGTCTCGGGTCAGAGGACCGCCTCCCACCCAATGGACCATATCGACCATTTTGCCGACATCGCCTTTGTCAAAACCATGATCCCGCAAATGCAGACCGTCAAGACCGAGACTTGATTTCCAGTTATGCATTTCTTTCAATAAGGTCTCAGCTTTCTCAACCTCTGTTTTCCCAACCGCGATATTCAAAGCATCAGCTGCCTCCGCATATCGCTGTGGGACGTTTTCTGCCTCTTTCGCATGGAAAGCGTCAAAGATCATAGCAAGGCCGCCGCCATGCGAAACCGATGGATTCAGGCCGCTCAGCATATGCTCAATCGTATGAGCACCGGAAGCAGAAGAAAGAAAGAGCACCATACCACCCATCATGGAACCATAACAGACCCAATAACGCGCTTCGATATCGGAACCATTTTCATACGCTTTCGGAAGCCATTTCCAAAGAGCTTTCAGCCCGGCAAGAGCGAGCACATCGCTGAATGGATTCGCTTTGACGGAGAGAAAAGCCTCCAGACAATGACAGAAAGCATCAAAGCCCTGCTCTGCAGTATGCTGCGGCGGGATGCTGAGTGTCAGTTCCGGATCAACGTAAGCACTGTGAACAAAATCCGTACGGATACCGATCTTTTCATGCCGCTCCGTATCGGTGATAACAGCTGTTTTGTTGCCTTCGCTGCCCGTCCCGGCGGTAGTCGGAATGGCGATCAGCGGCAGCGGTTTAACAGACATGCTTTTTCCGCCGCCTGACCCGGATGCTGTATAATCCCACAGGCTGCCATCATTGACAGCCATAGCGGCAATACCTTTGGCAGTATCCATCGCGCTTCCCCCGCCGATCCCGATAACACAGTCAACACCATTTTGCCTTGCAATCTCAGCACCTTTCATGACAGATGACAGAGAAGGATTGGCATTAACCTCGTCAAAAAGCAGCACAAGCTCTGCTTTCGGCTGAACCATTTTCAGCAAACGATCAACTGTTCCGTTTTTACGGATCGTATTGCCGCCGGTAACGATCATCACACGCTTCCCCGGCAGGGTGCTCTTTTGAAATTCATCCATCACCCCACAGCCAAACCGCAATCTGGCAGGAATCTCAAACGTAAAACTGTCAAGTCCGCTCATATTTCACTCTATTGTTCATGGCAGAATACTGTTCACGGAGCACATCGGGGACTGGCACCTTGTGCGGCGCAGCCCGAACAAGCGTGCCCGTCTCCATATGCGTCAACGGGTTCTGAACAGTTATTGATTTTCTTTCAAAAAGGCTGCCGCATCTGCAACGCGCTGCAAAACCTTCTCTTTTCCGATAACTTCCATGCAGTCAAACAATGGAGGCGTTACCTTTTGTCCGGAAATCGCACCGCGCAGCAGTCCGAAGACCTGCCCCGGTTTATATCCCAGTTCACCAACCATATCCCGCAGGGGCTGTTCCATACCCGCGGCAGTAAAATCATCCAGTCCGCTGATGACTTCATAAGCCCGTTCAGCGATCTTGACGCAGTCGCTGATCTCAAGCTTCTTCTGCATCAGCTGATCCATCACCGGAGGGATATCCTCTTCAAACATAAACCGCGCAACTTCCGGACCATCCGTAAGTTTCACCATTCTTTCCTGAATACAGGGGACAACCTTATAGACGCCGTCATAATCCGTATTGATTCCGGCTTTCAGGAAAAACGGCAGCAGCCGCTGAGCCAGGTCTTCACGGGAAAGAGCCCGGATATGAGCACCATTGAAATGGTCGAGCTTTTGGAAGTTCATCGCGGCAGGTGCCGGATTCAGATGTTCAAAGGAAAACTTTTCAACCAGGTCATCCATGGTGAAGAAGTCATTTTCTCCGTCAAAACTTGCGCCCATTTGAGCGATCCAGTTGGTCACCGCTTCCGGAATATAACCGAGTTCTTCGAAATCTGTCAAAAATACCGCATACCCCTGCTTGAGCAGCTCTTCGGATTCCCGCTTGGAGAGCTTCCCTTTCCCGCTGGGACTCAGCAGCACGGAAAGGTGAACCCATTCCGGTTCATCCCAGCCCAGCGCCTGATAGATCATGTGATGCAGCGGCAGGGAAGGCAGCCATTCGGAACTGCGGATGACATGGGTGATGCCCATCATATGATCATCCACCATGGCAGCCAGATGATACAGAGCCCATCCATCGGTCTTCAAAATAATGGCGTCTTCCAGCTGACTGTTGTCAATGGAAATATCACCGCGCAGCATATCATGAACAACGGTGGTTCCTTCATGCGGAACCTTCAGCCGGACCACATGAGGTTCCCCGGCAGCCACACGACGTTTTGCTTCCTCGAGAGGAATATCACGGCAATGTCCGTCATAATGAGGGAACTCGTTATTTTCAGTCTGCTTTTTGCGCATATCTTCCAAACGTTCCGGTGTGCAGAAGCAGTAGTACGCGGCGCCCATATCAACCAACTGCTCGGCGACTTTCTGATAAATCTCCTTCCGCTCTGTCTGACGATAAGGGCCGTAAGGTCCGCCGATATCCGGTCCTTCATCCCACTGAATACCCAGCCAATGCAGTCCATCGATGATTTCCTGCTCAGCTGTCGGGACATAACGCGTCCGGTCTGTATCTTCTATACGCAAAATAAACTGTCCGCCGGTCTTTTTGGCGATCAGATAATCATAAAGCGCTGTGCGGGCTCCGCCCAGATGCAAACGCCCCGTCGGTGACGGAGCAAAACGGACACGAGCCGGTTTATTTTCATTTGTCATTCTATCAATTCCAACCTTTCATTGATTAATAATCAGGGGTTAGGAGTTAGTGATTGTGTAATGTCAGATAATTATTACAGTGAACCATAAAGCTCTACTAACTTCCAGCTTCCAATTTCCAACTTCCAACTTCTATCCCCAACCCCTAATACCTAATACCTAACACCTAACACCTAATACCTACCATCTAAACGATCTCCGTCTTCTTTTCCGAAGCCACTGCCACACATTCCACCAGTCCGATCCCCATAGCCAATGCCATTGTGGATGAACCGCCGTAACTGATGAAAGGCAGCGTCAGTCCCGTCACAGGCAGTACCTGAAGGTTCACGCCCATATTAACGACCATCTGGAAAAAGAAGAGCGTCGCGATTCCATAACAGATCAGTGCTCCGAAAAAGTCCGGAGCGTTGCGGGCAATATGAATGATCCGCAGCACCATAAAGGAAAGCGTAATGATCACCAGCATAGCGCCGATGAACCCAAACTCCTGCCCCAATGCTGAAAAAATAAAGTCCGTATGGCGCACCTTCAGGAAGCGCAGCTGCACCTGTGTACCGGCGCCATACCCCTGTCCGGTCAACCTGCCGGATCCCAGAGAAATCACTGCCTGGTCAATGTTGTAGGAATCCCCATACCGGGCATCCGGATCCGGAGCGATAAAGGTACGGACTCGATTCAGCTGATATTCCTGCACAAAGGGGACCGTCTCCGGTGACACAAAGATCCACACCAGCATGCCAATAACAACAAAAATACCAACGACACCCAATCCCAGCAGGCTCTTTATCGGGATACCGCTCGCCCAGATCATGGAAAACCACAGAACGACCATCACGATAGACGTGGACATGTTCGGCTGCAGCAGAATGAAAACGACAATTCCGAAATCAAGCGCAAAGCTTTTGATGATCCACATCATGTCGTGTTTATCACGGTCATGGTCGGAAAAGTACTTCGCCAGACGAATGATCAGGATCAGTTTCGCGAATTCGGAAGGCTGAAGGGAAATCGGACCGATACGGAACCATCGCGCCGAACCGAACGCCGCCGTACCAAACAGACGCAGCGCGATCAGCAGTCCGATGATCCCGATATATAATATGTTCGCAAGAGAATCCAGATAATGGTAATCAAAAAACGCACAGGCTAAAATGAATACCAGCCCGATACTCACATAAAGGATCTGGCTGTTGATGGACACTTCAAGGTTCCCGGCCAATGCGGACTGGATCATCACAATGCCGAAAAAGCATAGCACGATCACTACCCCGAACAGCCAGAAATCAAAGTTACGCCACCGTTCCCGACGCATTTTACCCTCTCCTTTTATAAATTCTCTTTCTTCTAAATATATATTATATACGCTTTCCCGGTCATGAATATCTTAATTCCTTCCGATTCAGGACGGAGGATTCTGGAAAATCAGGTATTAGGTATTAGGTATTAGGTATTAGATATTAGGTGTTAGCTGTTAGCCGTTAGCTATTTTCAATTTGCCATTAGCTGTTAACCGTTAGCTGTTTACAATTTACCATTAGCCGTTTCGTGTTAGCCAAAAGCTGACTGAAAATAGAAGACACAGCTCTGATCGCGTAACTCGGTTGCGCACCGGGCCATTTACCCGCTGCCGCGAAGCCGGCACGGGTGACCCGCTCTGTATGGAATCGGCTTCGCCTTTTTGATTCGGAGCGGGAGCTTCGCCAAGCTGCGCCGCAGCAAATTCCCGGCCCGGTGCATCGGGCAGGTGCTTCCTTAACCTCAGACAGCCGAAATCCCTCCGGACTCCGGCTTTTCTGACCACTGACCACTAACCACTAACCACTCTTCTCAGGTATTCGATCGTACTCGGGGATCTCCCTTTCCCATGTCCTATGCTTGAACAATCCCGGGAGCAGTGCCTCGTATTCCTGTGCCCACGCCCGCTGCATGTACTGCACACACCAGTCGTTGGGTCCGAGCACATCAAAGGTGTCCTTTGGCTGC
>CADATZ010000058.1 GCA_902791025.1 uncultured Chloroflexota bacterium
TCCTGGTTCTCCATCAGTTGATCCTTTCAATCGGGATCAACTGATGGAGAACCAGGAAAATTCCTTATTTTTCTTGACTTTTAATAGTTAGTCTTTCTATGAAATCTCAGGAATGGCTCAGCATATGCATTTTCATGTCGTAATAAGCCGGACTCATATCCAAAAAGTGAAGATGCGGGTTTTCAAAACGCTGCTCTTCCGGCCATATTTCATGATGAAGCTGGTATTTTACACGATTTGCAATTTCAGTCACGTCCTCTGTTTCATATGTGCGTTTCCCGTTCAATACCATAGGCTTCTGCATAAGTTTGGCTGTGCAGTTTTCATACTTATACTTTTTCCAGGGTCTTTCCGGTGCAACAAAATGATAAGGCTGAGAAAGATCAGGGTTTTCACCCTTTTTCGTGATCAAATCCGCTACAGCCCGACCATGTTCATCATAAATGCGGTAAACATCTTTCAGACCCGGATTGGTAGTTTTTTCGACATTATCAGAAATCTTGATTCGAGGTTCCCATTCACCGTTTTCATTGACAGCACAAAGCTTATACACACCTCCGAATACCGGTTCGGATTTGGCGGTGATCATGCGTTCCCCAACGCCAAACACATCCACAGGGCCTCCCTGTTTGAGAATGGATGTGATACTGTATTCATCCAGGCTATTAGAAATAACGATTTTTGCATCAGTAAATCCGGCATCGTCCAGAGCTTTGCGAGCTTTTTTAGAGAGATAGGCAAGGTCGCCGCTGTCCAAGCGGATACCATAGTTTTTCGATTGGATACCCTGTTCCTTCATCTCTTTGAAAACCGTAATCGCATTCGGTACACCGGAACCCATTACGTCGTATGTGTCGACAAGGAGAATGCAGTTATGAGGATAAGCGGCAGCAAATTTCCGGAAAGCAGTGAGTTCGTCTCCAAATAACATCACCCAGCTGTGCGCCATTGTACCACTGACAGGAATTCCAAATTTCTGTCCTGCAAGAACCGTGGCAGTTCCGTGTACGCCTCCAATTGCGCAGGCACGTGCGCCGAACACTGCCGCATCATTGTTATGAGCACGACGAGCACCGAAATCGGAAACGACCCTGCCATCAGCTGCGTGCACAACTCGCTGAGCCTTTGTCGCGATCAAACTCTGATGGTTAAACTGGGCAAGTATCTCTGTTTCAACGATTTGAGCCTCCACAAGATCAGCAACGATTGTGATTACCGGTTCATTGGGATACATGATTGACCCTTCCTCAAAGGCGTAAACATCGCCATGAAAGCGAAAACTTTCCAGGTATTGCAGAAAATCTTCCTGATAAAGGTTCAGACTTCGAAGATATTCCACATCATCCTTATTAAAATGGAGATGAGTAATGTAGTCGATTATCTGTTCCAGCCCGGCAAAAATGGCAAAGCCTCCGCCGTCGGGAACTCTGCGGAAAAATACATCGAAAGCGACTTTTGTATTTTTTACATCAGGATCATGAAAGTATCCATTTGCCATAGTTAATTCGTAAAGATCCATGACCATTGCAGGATTGTGAGCTTTCAGGTTAGCGTAACTCATAATTGAATCTCCAATATATTACATGATTTCAATTTGGCAGGAGCGCATCGTTTCCAACGTTGCAAGATGTTTTTCTGGTGTTACCCCGGCACAGCATGAGGAATCAACCATAATATCTGTCTCCGGAAAACGAGCTTTGAGAATTAATGCATTGGAGATCACACAGATATCGGTACAAAGTCCAACCAATTCAATTTCTGCGTTTTTCGGCGCAATTTCTCTTATTTTCAATTCTTCAGCAATTGCCTCAGGCAGGATCAGACTGCCAAAAGAATATTTTTCAATAATTCTGGCATTTCCCAATACCTCTGCAACACTTCCGTTGATCTGCCATCCCTCAGTATCCCTGATACAGTGTTCTACTGGCAGAAATCGTCCTTCGCGGGTTTCAAGGTAATTTTTTGAGTGAGTATCTTTGGTAGCAAAAACCAAGGCGTTTTCTGCCTGTGCATGTTTTATTTTTTCACAAACCAAAGGAACGATGGCTTCTGCCTCTTTTGTTCCAAGAGAACCGTTAACAAAATCATTTTGCATATCGACTATGATAAGTATTTTATGCTTCATATAAAATCCTTTTTCAAATACAGATACTTCTGTCGATTATTTATAATTCTGCAACAATCCGGTGATTCCGGACCGGGTACAATGCTTATACCTTTTCATTTTCATCAGCATCAAAAGTCTCATCAATAAAAAATGGTTGATAAGAGGTTAGATAGCGTGTCGGAATCGTACCTTCCATGACAACATTGCTTCGTCCGCTTTCAATAAAGTCAACAACTCCCTGATCATGGAAGAGTGCAATCAGAGCCCCTTCTGTGTATGGCAGACGGACACGGATCGGAACCATCTTTTCGAATAATGTTTCAACAATTTTATTCTTTAACGCTTCGATTCCCTCCCCAGTTTTTGCGGAAATCAAGCAGGCGTCAGGATCGGTTTCAGCGAGAAGTTTTCTTGTTTCTTCAATATCACCATCGAGCAAATCTGCCTTGTTGAATACATTGACAGTTGGAATATTATCCGCCTCAATTTCTTCAAGTGTCTGTTTTACCGATTCAAATTGCGCACTTGCATTATAATGCGAAACGTCGATCACGTGGAGCAGCAGGTCTGCTTCATTGATTTCCTCAAGCGTGGATTTGAATGCGGCGACAAGATCTGTCGGCAGCTTCTGAATAAAACCAACTGTATCGGTAAATAGACATACCCTCTCGCCGGGAAGGAGCACTCTTCTTGTTGTTGGATCAAGCGTCGCGAAGAGTTGATTCGCAGCATAAACATCTGATTCTGACAGGCTGTTCAGCAGGGTTGATTTTCCCGCGTTTGTGTAGCCAACCAGCGCAATAACCGGAATACGAGAGCGTTTGCGTTGAACGCGATATCGTCGTCTGTGTTCAGACAATGATTCAATTTCGCGTTTTAAAATCGTGATTCTCTTGCGGATCTCACGTTTATCTACTTCAAGCTGTGTTTCACCGGGTCCACGCAGACCAACACCGCCGACACTGCCGGAACGTCCTGATGCACCACCGGTTTGTCTGCCGAGATGTCCCCATGCATGGGAAAGCCTGGGCAGGCGGTACTCATTTTGGGCCAGTTCTACCTGGAGCCGTCCCTCTTTAGTATTGGCATGTTGTGCAAAAATATCAAGGATCAGTGCTGTTCGGTCCAAAACCCGGACTTTCTCCCCAAAACGTTTGGAAAGTTCACGTAGATGGCGGGGCGTCAGTTCATCATCAAAGATAATCACGTCAGCAAGCGTTTCTTCCGCAAGAGCGGCAATTTCTTCCACTTTACCGGAGCCGACGTAAGTTGCGACATTCGGATGATCCAGTTTTTGGGTTGTTTCTCCGACAACTTCAAGACCGGCAGTATCTGCTAACAGAGCCAGTTCTTCAAGACTGTCTTCGGTATCCAAAAGCCGCTCCGAATCCTTAATTTCTGCGGCGACAAGGAAAGCCCTTTCTTTGGGCGGTTTTGTAGATATTAATTCATTTGAACTCATGTGACTAATTATATATGCATTTTGTCCGGATGGGATATAATCCAGTTATGGGAACTATTATTGATCTGTCAACCCCGATACAAAAGAAAAGCTCCAGTGAGGAGGATTTTTCCCGTTCCCGTTTTGATACAGAATTGATCCATTTGCAGAATTACGATAATTTTTACAGCTTGATGGATCGGCTGAATCAATTGGATGCCTCAGGTGAAAGCAGCCACAGAATATTACTCTTATGGCCTGCTCGCGGCAGAATTCTTGAATCTCCACTTGAATTTGGACGATTACGCAGCTGGGCAGAGCGTAACTATTATGAGATTGCGCTGGTAATTCCCGGTAATAAACTGAAACGAAAGATGGCAGCAGAGCAGGGAATTTCTGCTTTTGAAAATGTTAATGAAGCGTCTGAAAAAGAATGGATCTCGTCTTCCAAGCGTCTTACTGTAGCCGAAGAATCAGATAGACTGCGGAAACTGATCGTTCTCAAAGGAGATGCTGAAAAAACTGTAAGGACTAAGAGCTCATTGGGAATTCGTCTTTTTGCATTTCTACTGACTCTCGCTGTGTTACTCGGTGTGTGTTATGCGATATTGCCTCAGGCGAGGGTGGAAATTACGCCGTATCTGGTTCAGAAAAGTATCAACATGACGATTTGGACTGACGATCGATTGGATGTTCCTACCATAGCCGGTGGGATCCCTACAGAAGAAAAAAGATTTGAGTTGAATTTATCTGCGGAAGTTCCTGCCAGTGGTATAGTTCAGACTGAGCCCGGTATTGCCGTTGGAGAAATACTTATTGAAAACAGCTGTGACCGTGTCACTTCGGCTTCTGCTGGTGTGCAAGTCGGAACTGCTGAGGACTTTGAACAGGGAGTAAATTTTATTACGCTTGAAGATGTTGTTCTTGCTCCCGGTGAAGAACGCGTGGTTCGGATCGAAGCTGTAAATGGTGGTGAGGACGGGAATCTCGCGGAGGGATCAATCGAATTCGCTGAATATCCCGAATCACTGTGCTGGAATATCAGACAGGCTCAGCCAACACGTGGCGGAACTTCAGGTACATACAGGTCACCAAGTGAGGCTGATCTGAAAAATGCTCAGGAACAGATTGATGAACAGATCCAGAAAGCGGCCTTATCCGTATTGGAAAATGACCCGGACGGATATGATCTCTTACCGCTTGGCGATGCTGTCGTCACAGCGGTAAAAAGCATCAAATATTCTCCGGAAATGGGCTTTGCTGCCGATACGCTGTCAGTACGGGAGGTGCTGGAGGTTTCCTATAAAACGATTCGTCGCTCAGATATGGAAATGATCGTGCGGGGGCAGGCATCACGTATGAATCTGCAGGCCGGAGGGTTGACCGGTTATGAGATTCTTTCCGGCCCCATAGAAAAAAACGGCCTGATGACCTGGGATATCAAAGCGGATTATCTTGTTTATGAACCTCAGACAAATGAGGAAGCCTTGCAAATCATGCTGCGTGGAAAAACATTGGAGCAGGCGGATTCAATTTTGCAAACGTTGGATCATGTGAAATCGGCAAAGATAACGATCCTTCCATCAATTTTGAAGCGAATGCCATTAACTGCTCAAAACATTCGTGTCGTCATTTATCCAGCCGTAGAAGAGGAAAAATAGTAATGAAGGTGATTTTGGCTGTTGATCCGGGTGAAAAGAATATTGGATTGGCAAAATCCGATCCTTTAGGCATTGGTGCCACTGCTCTTTGTGTGATTTCTCACGTTCAGATGGAAAAGGATGCGCGGACGATTGCGGAGAAAGCACGAGAGTGCGGTGCTTCTTCAATTCTGGTAGGTCAGCCATTGAATGCTGATGGCTCAGAAGGTCTGAAAGCCCGTCATTCCGCAAAACTGGCGGAAGCGATCAGCCGTTATTTCGAAGGAGAGGTGATTCTCTACGATGAATATGGCAGTACGATCGAGACACGTGAACGGTTTAAAGAAATGGGCGTTCGTCGTTCAAAACGCCTTGGGCACCTGGACGCGCATGCCGCTCAGACGATTTTACAGAGATATCTGGATGAGCAATACGAAATGAGCCGATGGAATACCAATTTCGATAATGGCGCCGGGAATGAAGAGTTTGCTGATGAATAAAAAACAGCTTGGCATTATTGCTGGAATCCTTCTTATCGTTCTGGTTTTGTTGACGATCTTTCTCTCCATTCGGGAAAGGATCAATCAGACGGAAGCTTCGCTTGGTCCAATCACCGGAAATTTAGGTACAATACAGCGGATCCGCCTTGCTTTACAATGCTCCGATAATTTAAAAAGGTTTTCTGAACCGGTCAATCCGTCAAATGGACGATATTTGTTGGAAATAGAATCGGGCGAAGGTGTCGGGTCTGTTATTGATAAAATTACCGATGGCCTTTCCGCGGACGCGGAAGCGCTGCGTCTGTATCTGATCTACACCGGAGCTGACCGGCAGATCAAACCGGGACGGTATGCCCTCAGCGGTTCACTGACAATACCGCAAATCACGGATCTGATCACAGCAGCGGGAAAATCCCTGGTTCGTTTTGTTTTTCTTTCGGGAATGCGGCTGGAGGAAATCGCGGAATTGATTGACAGCTATGGGTTCAGCTTCAGCGGCAGTGATTTCCTTGATCTGGCAGAAAACTATCCTGCTGCGCTGCACCCTGCCGGTTTGACTTCGCTGGAAGGCTATTTTGTGCCTGGAACCTATGAAATGAGCCGTGGAATATCACTTGAAGATTTTATAAGCAACTTTATGAATGTTTTCCGCAGGAGAGTTCAGGAACCGTATGAGACTGCCTTTCAAGCAAATGGACTGTCCCTGCAGCAGGCCGTGATAATGGCTTCCATGATCGCAAGGGAAGCGATGTCGGATTCGGAATACGGTAAAATTGCCTCGGTATTCTATAACCGTATCGCGGCGGGAATGAAATTCGAAAGTGATCCGACCGCCCAGTATGCGATCGGATTTGACCGGAACAGCAATTCCTGGTGGAAGATGCCGCTGACTGCCGCGGATGTGTCCGTGTATTCTCCATATAACACCTATGTAGTGAATGGATTCCCTCCGGGGCCGATCTGCAGCCCATCTGCGGCGATATATGAGGCGGTGGCTCATCCTGAGCAGACAGAGTATTACTATTTCCGTGCACGCTGCGACAATACGCCATACCACAATTTTTCACGCACCTATGCAGAGCATGTCGCCTACGGGTGTGATTAGGGGGACGATAGAATGAATAAGTTATTGATGGGTCATGAACGCGATATTCCCATGCGGAAAAGTCAAAAGGCAGCAAATGTTTTTTTTGCCATCCTCTTTGTGCTGCTGATCCTGTTGAGTATATATATTTTTGTCCGCTGCACACCGGATGGCGTTGGACTTGTCAGCGATTCCGTGAACTATATCAACGGAGGTCGGTCGATTGCCGCGGGAAACGGATATTACCGTCAGAGCGGCGGAGGAGAATTGAAACCAATCACCAATTTCCCTCCGCTCTATTCCATCTGTCTGGCACTGCCCTTCCTTTTCCATATGGATTGGCAGCTGGCTGTCTGGTGGGTGAGCCTGTTTTTCTTTGTGTTCAATACGGCTTTGATCATTCGGCTGGTCTGGCTGGCAAGCGGGAACCGCTGGGCGGGACTGCTCGGTGCGGTAATGATGCTGGCAATGCGGCCTTATCTGTATTATCAGTTCTATGCCATGTCCGAACCGGTCTATTATTTTTGTACCCTCATGGCTTTTATCCTGATGTTGCGCGGATACCGCAGCGGAAAATTCCTGTGGTGGCTGGGCTGTGGAATTGCCTGCGGAGGAGCATTTCTTGCCCGCTATATCGGGATCGTTTCCCTTTGCGCGATATTTGGCGCTGTGATCGTCTTTGTCCGCGGGAAAAAAGGACGGCCGCTGCTTGGATTATTCTGCGGATCTCTCCCGCTGATCGCTGCCTGGCTGGTGCGGAATGCGCTGATCACGGGAAATGCCTCAAACCGGCAGATTCTCTCCCATTGGGTGACCATGGATGACCTGAAACATGGTGTGATGATCCTCTGGCGATGGATCTACCCTTCCCGTTACGGCGGAATGGAGAAACCGGTTGGATGGATGGTTTGGGTCACAGCCGGATTTATGGTTTTTGCTGTGATCTTCTGCATCATCCTTATGATCATCGCCGGCAAGCGGAAAAAAGCTTTGCCGGAGGCGGCCGTGAGCATCTGGACCTGGCTGCTTTTCATTGTCGGCTACAACCTGTTTGTTGTTCTGACGATCTCCCTTTTTGATGCTTCGGTCAATATTGAAGAGCGTATCCTTTTTCCGGCGTTTATGATCTTTTTCCTGATTTTTCCGGTCATTTTCGGACGTCTCATATCGCGCCGGGACTATCTTCCTGCAATCATCCCCCTGGTGCTGATCCTTTTCTTTACGGTCAATTTCGCCATGGATACCAGACCTCATCTTTCCGATATGGCGGAGCATGGCTACGGCTGGGGGTGGAAAGGCTGGGATAGCTCTCCGGCGATGAATATTATCCGGAAACTGCCGGAAGAGAAGATCATCTATTCCAATCAGATCGAAGCGGTCAGTTTGTGGACCGGGCGGGGCGCTTATGCCCTGCTGGACCCGGTTGATCCCTCCAGTGAGCAGGTGCGGGAAGGGTATCAGGATACATTGAATGAGATCCGCCGCCAGGTGAATGATGGTGAAGCGGTTCTGGTTTTCTTCGGAATCACGTCCTGGGTGGCGGATGGTGATAACTGGATCACACAGCTTTGTGAAGGGCTTCCCTTCATCTACCGGGATACCAGCGAGTGGGTGATTGGGAAAAATAGTGAATAGTGAATGGTGAATAGATTTAAGAGTGAATAGTTCGGCGTTTGAATGCGGGGACGCTTCGCATTATTTCTGAATTCGTGAAGCGTCCCCGCTGCTAAACTGTAAACAACTAATTCCTAATTCCTAACCCCTAACTCCTGTCCACTGGTCACTGATCACAGGGCACTGGTCACTGAATCCTCTTATTCTGTCGGATCAATCACCGGTGTGCCGACGTTGGCAGTTGGGATCACGTCTTTGCCGAGGACCAGCTGCGGCATGGCGCCTTCCGGAACGATGATGAACTTATCCGTTCCCTTGATGGCGGAGGCATTCATTTCCGAGATCTTCAGCTGATAGTATCCCGGGTTCTCCTCATAGATTTGAGCCAGAAGCCGTTCTTTGGCGAGCTCTGCCTGTGCCTCAAGTTCGGCCGCTTTAGCCTTTTCGGCATTCAGCTCCTGCTCGAGGATGGCGTTCTCCTTTTCAGCCTTCAGAACTTCCCGGCGGGCGACGAGTTCCTTTTCCTCCAGTTCCGCAAGCGTGACCTTCTGGCGAGCAGTTTCCTGCTGAGCAGCCTGCTGCACACGGATCTCGGCTTCCTTCTGAACGGCATTCGCTTTCCCTTCTTCTTCCAGCTTCTGTGCCTGGGCTTTTGCCTTTTCGGCGTCAAGCAGGTATTGGTTGGTTTCGTTGATGACCTGCATCGCCTGGTCAGACGCCTGGACGTCCGTCACGACCACGTTGTTTACGTACATGCCAATCTCGTTAGTCAGTTTTTCCAGCTCATTTTCGATGCAGTTCCGCAGCGTATCGCGGCCTTCAGCCACAGCATTGCCGCGCAGGTCATTCTGACCGACGCAGACCTTCATCGCCTGACGGGAAAAGCCATCCAGCTGATCCTTCAGTACGTTGTTGTCCACGTAGCTCTGCCGGTAATTGACATAATGACGCGCGATTTCCTCCTTGGTGAAATAGCTGATCGTTCCGTCGGTGTTTACCGATTTGATGCTGGTCAGTGACGGGCGGAAAACCTGTCCGCGGATCTCAACAAAGACCGGCTGCATATCCTTGGTGAAAACTTCATCATCAGCAACATCAAAGGTGACGCCTTCGATGTTATAGCTTTCCAGCTTGACGTAAAGGCCGAAATCATTGTAAATGCCGCCGGGCCCTACGATGTCAACGATCTCACCGGCACGGATCTTTACGCCCATCTCCTGCTGACCGAGACCTTTCATCAGGTAAACAGGTTTGAAGAAGACGAAAGCTGCGGCAAGAAGCAGTATGACCAGAACGATCAGGATACCGGTTTTCGAGCCTTTTTTAGCTTTTTTATTTGGATAATTGTTTTCCGGCTGATAGTTTTCCATGAGTACCTCCTTATATAAAAGCGGGACGTCAGTATCACAAAAATGTGTCCCGTATTATGCTTACATGTGTTTTTGTATCAATAATCATAATAGAAAACACAAAAATCCGCAATTTAAAAATATATAAAATAAGTCCGGATATTTTGTAAAAAACTGCAAAAAACCGTATTACTGCCTCCTGAATCCTGCCCGCTGAATTCTGAATCATGGTATCATTGTCCTGATTGAAACTGAAAAAATAACGGAAATAATGAGAGAAACCATGAGCGAAAACGAAAAACAGCGATGCGTGATGATCAGCGCCGACCACGGTCTGGCGATTGTTTATTTTCTGCAGACCGATGTGGTCCAGACCATGCTGGACCAGGGAATCAAAGTCGTCATTCTGACGGATGATGGTGTAGTGGAAAAAGTCCGTGAGAAATTCGGTCAGGAAAACCTGTACGTCGAGGGACTGCGCCTGGATCAATGTAAAAAGTATTTCAATGAAGTGGACCATACCGACCAGTATTGGCTGCATTTTCTGCGCTGGATGGGCGGATCGGATCAGGTCAACACGACCGCGATCGACTGCCATCTCCGGCAGCGCGGCCATGAGTCGACGATGACGGAAAAGCTGATCCGCATGCCGCTGATCCGTTCTAAGGTGAAGCAGCTGCGTAAGTCCGCTGATGCTCGCAAGGAACTGGTGAAAAGCCAGATGAAATACACGACGCAGATCTACAGCGACCTGTTTGAAAAGTATCAGCCGGATCTGGTGATTGCCTCTACCGCCGGCTGGCGGCTGGACCGCTACCTGCTGCGGGAAGCCGCAAAAGCGGGAATTGAGACCTGTCTGGCAGTTATCGGCTGGGATAACCCGAGCAGCTACCGTCTTCCCGGTGCACCGATGCAGTGGGCAAATTGCTGGTCCGGTGAGCAGAAGCGGGAACTTGTGAATGGTGCGGATTGGCTTCCGGAACGTGTCAACATCGGCGGGATCCCGACCTATGATGGCTACTTCCGCAAGATTTGGCGCATGAGCCGGGAGGAATATTTCAAACTTCATGATCTCGACCCGAACCGTAAGCTGATCTCCTTTGCCTGCAGCTTTATTACCTTCTCTCCGAACTATCAGGATATTGAGGCTTTGGTGAAATTGGTTTCGGAAGATAAACTCGCTGAGCCTTCCCAGCTGTTGATCCGGCTGCACCCGAATCATTTTATCAAGGGCTCTTTGTTTGAAGAAGAAGCGGTAAGGATCCGCGAACTGATCAAAGATAAACCCTATGTTCATCTGATCGAACCTGTTGCACTGGGTGGTGACCTGGGATTTTATTCCGGGGAAGACATGCCGGAAAAGGATTCCATGATGGCCTGGTCGGATGTCTTCTGCACAGTTTATTCGACAATGGTGGTGGAGACGGCTATTCATGACCGTCCGATCGTGGCTGTTTGCATTGATGCGCCGGGCGGATGGAACAAGCCGGAAAAATTCTGTCTTTCTCTTTCGGAAATCGGCGAATGGCCGACGCATGAACGCTATCGCAATGCAAAGGCCGGCCGGGTGGTCTATAATATTGATGAACTCAAAGAGACCCTGGACCTTTACCTCACTCATCCGGAAACCGACCATGCGGAACGGGTGAAATTCATCATCGATGAATGCACCTTCACCGATGGTACCTCCGGGAAACACACCGGTGAGTATTTTGCCAGGCTTGCCAAACAGGCGAAACATCATGACCACCTCGTTTATCAGTTTGATAAAATCGAATAAAACGCATTAAGCACTTGGTGCGCACCGGGCCATTTACCTGTTGCCGCGAAGCCGGCACAGGTGAGTGGCAACCGAGTTGCGCTTTCCGGTACTCGTCAGGGACTCATTCCTTGCTCATCGACGTATCTCGGTTGCCTGGCATTTGTGCGGGCTTCGCCGCAGCAAATACCCGGCCCGGTGCTATCTTAACCCAAGACAGCCGAAATCCACCCGGACCCCGGCTACTATTCATTATTCACTATTCACTATTCACTAATTATCTTCATACGGGCGGCGTTCGAAAATCCGCATCTCCTGGTCTTCCCGCATCTGGTATCCCAGCCTTCCGTAGTATTCCCACATCCAGCTATCCTCGTCGGGAATGTCGCCAGCCCAGGTGGCTTTCCATTCCTCCCAGATGATCGGCGGATCACCGACTGGTCGTCGATCAGTCCGTCCGCACTCACGTATCCGGGTTTGATGACGAACTCGTCCAGTTCTGTGTCGAAAGTGTAGGCTTCCACCGGCTGCTCCCGATACAACTGATAAGGCTTCGGGGCATAGGGAACCCGTTTCCCCGCGGGGATCGGGATCGGCGGATAGATCCGTCCTGGAATGTGCAGATGTCCTGCCGGGATCATCTTACGCAGCTCTTCAGCTTCCGCGGAAAGCTCTGCCTCCTCCTGTTGACGGGAGGTTTCCAGGCTTTCCCCTTTTTCGTAAAGATCTTTGTATCTGTTCTGGGTATTGATGGCGCGGATCAAACCGGCATCGGCATCCTGTTTGACTTTGGTAAGTCTGGCTTCTTCATCCTTGTCATCCGGGTTTTTAGCCATCACGCGTTCGCGGCGTTTGGTCAGGTTCATTACCCGGGCACCCGCGGATTTGGTCACCTTGTCGAGCATGTCCAGAGCGTATTTGCGTAATTCATCATTGTCTTTGCATAGGTTAAACATGGTAGTGGCGTATCCTGCCAGGATCGCGCCGGCCTTTTCCCAT
>CADATZ010000059.1 GCA_902791025.1 uncultured Chloroflexota bacterium
GTTTCCTGCATGTCCCGCAGCGAAGCAAGGGACATCAGGAGGCGTCCCCTCAATACCGTGCCGGATCAAGGGATGAGTGCATGTCAGACAAACCATCTTTCGCGAGATTGAGCGAGGTATTGTGGGGAACGTACCTCAACCTGCTCTGTAAGGTGCGAGCTTCGCTCGATTGGATTCAGAGCAGGAGCTTCGCCTCTGCTTCGCTACGGGGCACATGAGATACGTCCCCGTTTTCCACTCAGCACTCTGGCTAAGGCGTGAAAAGTAACTAATCGTAACATTCGCTGTTCACATTAAAATTCTTTTCGCTCCCTTTGTGCCCAAAAGATGTTAGAATATGGTAAGGGGTTTAATGGGCCCCGGTTCTCATTCCATTTAAACCGGAAGAGAAGGAGCAAACATGAACGAAAATGAGCAAAATATGTTGGGGAACATTTTACTGTCCCACCGGGCGATCTGCACGATCGTCTCACACGCGGCGCAGATGTCCTACGGGGTCGTCGGACTTTCCCCGAAAAATTTAGCTGCCGGACTGGCCGCTGTGATCACAAAAGACTCCACACAGGGGGTCAGCGTAAAATCAAACGGGAAAAATGTCACGATCGACCTGTACATCACCATTGAGTACGGGACCCGCATCACATCTGTCGCACACAGCGTCGCCGACAATGTCAAATATCAGGTTCAAAAAATGACCGGTCTGCATGTCGAAAACGTCCATGTCCATGTCAAGGGTCTGCGAGTGAGCAACCCCGATAAATAAAGCAGATCCAGGAGACCAATGACTGAAAAGAATAACACGAATGCGCCCAAAGGGCAGGGTGCGCTGAAAACACTGAACGGTGCTCAGTGGAAATCAATGTTTGAAGCCGGCATGCTCTGGCTCAAAACCAATCAGAATATTGTCAATGCCCTGAATGTTTTTCCGGTCCCTGATGGTGACACCGGGACGAACATGCTGCTGACCATGCAGACAGCCTGGTCGGATATTGTTTTGATGGATACCAATCATGCCGGGCAGATCATGCGTACGGCCGCTCAAGGCGCATTGATGGGCGCCCGCGGCAACAGCGGCGTGATCCTTTCCCAGCTCTGGCGCGGCTTTTCCCGCGTGATGACAGATTACAAAGTCTTTACTCCGGAAATTTTTTCCCGTGCATTGACAGAAGCGAAAAACACAGCCTACAAAGGCGTCGTCCGCCCTGTCGAGGGAACGATCCTGACAGTGCTCAAGGATACCGCGGACAAAGTCGCGGAAGCGCTGCCGGAATGCGACGATTTCCTGAAACTGCTGACAGTCACTGTTGAGGCGGCAGATGAGTCTGTAATGAATACGCCGAACCTGCTGCCGGTGCTGAAACAGGCCGGTGTGGTCGACTCCGGCGGACGCGGTTTATTCTACATTTTCGAAGGCTTCCTGCGCTGGCTGACCGGAGAACCGCTGGATGTGAATTCCGAAATTCCGCCGATGGTTTCATTGGAACAGCTCGACACCATGAATGCAGAAGAGACCATCGAACCCGGGCAGGATTACGAAGTGGTGGTCGACTTCCATCCCAACAAAGAGCTGGAACTCAGTTCCTTCTATGATCGTCTATCCGATATGGGTACCTCTATTCAGGTCGGTGAAGGCGATGAAATGTACCGCATGCACATCCATGTCCCGACGGAAAACCTCTACGCGCCGATCAACTACATCATGGAACTCGGCACCGTCACCAAAGTCGCTATCGAAAACCTGATGGCGCAGATGGAAGACATCCGCAAGTCAAAGGAAGCGGACTACACCCTGGCTGAAGTGGAGCCGGGCCAGATTGGCATCATCGCGGTTTCTCCGGGTGAGGGGATTTCCCGTGTTCTCGCAAGCCTGGGCGTCAACGCCATCATCTCCGGCGGACAGACGATGAACCCGAGCACGGAACAGATCCTGAAAGCGGTGGAAGAGCTGCCGACGGACAAGGTGATCGTGCTGCCGAACAATAAGAACATCATCCTTTCCGCGAACAATGCCATCACCCAGTCAAAGAAGAAGGTGGCTGTGATTCGTTCCAAGAACATTGCGCAGGGGATCGCTTCCTTGCTGATGCTGAACCCGGACGGTGATTTTGACGAAACCGTCGAAGCGATGAATGAATCGCTGCTGCAGGTGGAATCCGGTGAATTGACCAAAGCCACCCGCACTGTGGAACTGAACGGCGTAAAGGTCACTGAGGGTCAGGTGATCGGCATCCACAACGGAGAACTGGTGATCAGTGCCAATTCCGTCGCTGAAGGTCTGCTGAAGCTGCTGGATGAGATCGGTGCAGAAGACTATGAACAGATCACGATGTTCTACGGCAATGGGATGACCGCTGCCGAGGCTGAAGAATACACTGCCATGGTCCGGGATGCGTTCCCGATGCATGAAGTGGAATGCCACTACGGCGGCCAGCCGCATTATTACTTCTCCATTTCGGTGGAATAGCATTCAGAGGAACAAGGATCAAGGATCAAGCAAGGAGTAATGAAGGGGCGCTTTGTCACCCCTTTTTGTATTGGCATACACCACAAACGCGGTATAACCGCTGACTCTCGAATTCTTGCCCCTTGCTCCTTGCTCCTTAAAAAAATGAAATTCTTCTCAAGCAACAAAAAACCAAACCTGCGCAATATCGCGATCCTTTCCATCACTACCGTGATCATGCTGCTGGTTTTGCATCAATTCAAAACAGAGCGGCAGCTCATCCGGGCAAATGCCGTGATGATGGTCTACTTCGCCCTCGTTTCGGTACTGCTCTTCGTTGCTTTCAAACAACAGCTGCGCTTCAATCCTTATTCCTACAACACGATCCTCTTCTCAGGGTTCGGCTTTTTCATCCTCTTTATGGTGTGGAACCATCTGTATATGCTGATCCAGTCGATCAACGCTCCCGGCGAATATGACCTGGACCTCATGATGTTCACGCTGCTGAATTCAGCCAAAAACTACCTGCTGCTCACCGCACCGCTCCTCATTGTGGCATCGATCGCCCTGTTTGTATCCACGATCATTCTCGTGACAAAAACAAAAGATTACCTGTTTCACAATTACTTTGGGTTGTTTCTGCCTGTCCTCGTCGTCGGCGGACTGGCAGTCCTCGTTTACCTCAGTTATATGAGATATAAGAGCGGAGGACACAGCCTGATCGGCAATTTGTTCCTCAATCTGTTTTCCGCCCTATATCTTTATTTTGAGTGCATGCTCATCGGCACCATCATCGCGGACATTCTCTGTGCGAATTATAGACCCGAGCCGGACAAGGATTTTCTGATCGTCCTGGGCTGCGGTCTGGAAAAGGACGGAACGCCCACTCCGCTGCTGAAAAAACGGCTGGACGCCGCGCTGAATTTTGCCAAAAAACAGTCTTCCAAAACCGGGAAGGAGCCTTCTTTTGTTGTCTCCGGCGGGCAGGGCGCTGATGAGATCCAGTCAGAAGCTGCCTCAATGCGGCAATATCTTCTCACACAAAATGTCCCGGAAAAACGCATTCTCACCGAGAACCGCTCCACCAATACCGCGGAAAACATGCAGTATTCCGGGAATATCATTCATCAAAAAATGCCGGAGGCGGTGATCGCTTTTGTCACCACGAATTTCCACGTTTTCCGCTCCGGCGTAAAGGCTGTCCTGGCCAACATGAAAGCGGTCGGGATCGGTGCGCCGACAAACTGGTTCTACTGGCCAAACGCGGCGGTCCGGGAGTTCATCGGTCTGATCGCAGCAAATCCCAAAAAACAGGTCCTTGTCCTGGTGGGACTGCTCGCCTTCTACACGCTGCTGACCATTTTAAATGAAATTTACTGACCATAAGCACACCCGGACAGCTCTTTTGCTGAGTCAAGGCAATCTGTTCTGTTGACGCAAAAAGAGTCAACGAAAACAGGTCTCTTTGATTTATGCGTTCGTTCCGAATAAGGTCTGAAAATAATCTGTTATAATTAGCCAGTACGCGTTTACTATTTATTCAGAATCCAGAAACGCATCACGCAGTACATTTTTTTGCAGGCTGCCTGCTCCGTATGGTGCGAGCTTCGCTCGGTTGATTCGGAACAGGAGCTGCGCCGGCAAAAAAGCTGTCCAGGTGTGCTCCATTCTGAAAAGTTACTTGAAAGGATCAAAAGAGTGAGAAGCGAGCAAAAAAAATATCCGAAGTTGATGATTATTTTTCTTTTTTCCCTCACATTGGTGATGTTCTTCTTTCCCGCAGCTGCCCGGGCTGAAAAAGAGGAAGCCCTTCAGACAGCCAAGGATTATCTTGAAACGATGCCCTTTTCCCGCAGCGGTCTGATCAGCCAGCTGGAATTCTCCGGATATTCGACTGAGGAAGCCGAATACGCGGCGGACAACAGCGGCGCGGATTGGAATGAAATGGCGGTTTTAAGTGCCCGTTCTTATTTAGATAATTCCGATTATTCCGAAAAAGGTTTAATCAGCCTGTTGGAATCCTCTTCAGAAGGATTTACCCATGAACAGGCTGTATACGGGGTTTCCATAGCAGGTAAAGATGTGGATTGGAACGAGATGGCAGCTCGCAGAGCCGCATTTTACCTCCGCTCATCAGCCTTTTCCGAAAAAGGGTTGATCAAACAACTTGAGTCGGAACGGGTTGGCTTTACGCATGAACAAGCTGTTTATGGCGTCGAAGTCGCGGGTAAGGATGTTAATTGGGATGAAATGGCAGCGAAGCGCGCACAATCCATACTTGAACACTCTCCAATGTCTGAAAAAGGACTGATTCGGCAATTGGAATCAGAAACGCTCGGTTTCACACATGAACAGGCTGTCGACGCTGTTGTTATCATCGGTGAAAATGTGGATTGGTTTGAGATGGCAGCGCAAAAGGCAAAATCCTATCTGGAGGTCACCACTTACAAAAGATCTGAACTGATAGAATTGCTTGAATCCGACGCTGAAGGCTTTACTCATGAACAAGCCGTATATGGTGCGGATAACAGCGGTGCATCCTGGGGTGACATGATCACAGTGCTCAGCGAAAATCTCGATAATCTTTTCCCGATCCATGGCATTGAAGAAAACTTTATGACCCCGGCTCAGGCTCTTTATACAGATATTGGTCCGGAAACAGCGATAGAAACAAGCACAGATTTCGGCGTACGCAATATTTCGCTGTTTTCAAATCCGGATCTGATCCATGACCGCTCCTATGTTGTCCGAATCAATTCAGGACAGCTTGATAATTTTATGCTTACCATGGATGTGACGATCAAAGATGCTTTTCCGACTGCTCAGGCTGGTTGTTTTATCGGATATGTCAACGATCTCTCGGCTGCATTAAAACACGAAGAAGCTGCTCAGATTTTACTGATGGCTGACAAGACGGGAGTCGGTTTTTACAGAAAAGCTGACAGTGAAGACTCCGGAATCTTTACAAGGATTTCGGTTTCTGAAAGCGAGAAGTACACCCTGTCGATCGTTCGTTTCACGGGGCAGACATATGCCTATATTGATGGCGCTTTTGCAGGACAGTTTACAGATGTCAATGAAGGGCCTTTCCAGTTGGTTTATGGTGTTTCGACACTGAAGGAAGGTGATACAGCCATTTGTTCTTTCGATAATCTTTCCGTCAGAAGGGTGAATATGTTATGAAAAATAATAAACTTTTTATTTTTCTGTTGATTCTGCTGTGTTTTGTTCCGATTACCGAAAATGCAGGGGCACAGCTTGCTGAGGAAGACAAAAGCATAGATCCCGAAAATTTACTGCTTACTGCTGACGAGGAGATATTCAAACGTTTTTACTTCAGTTTTGATTTTTCCGAAGATCAGGGCTATGTAAATGAATTTCCAAACCCACTGACAGTCCATCAATATTATATTTATGATGGTGAAGGATCGGATATGCTGATGACCATGCAGCCTTCCGCTGTTGAAGTTCGTACGACAAACAAGCGGCTGACTTTTGATCAGGTCCGCGAACGGGAATTTCATGTGACCTATTCCATGGCGAGACGCGAAGATATCCCGGATGGGGGCGGCGGCATCTGTTGGATTGGATACAGCAACATCTTAAAGGCAACCCCGGGACATGAAAGCGGTGTGATTTTTTATCCCGGAGATCAGGCTTACTTTTTCCACTATGTTGATGGAGAAATGGTTTACGACAGCATAGGGGATCTTTCCGACCTGAACCCGTCAGAAACGACAAAATTTGACTTTATCCGGCTTGCGGGCGTGATGTACATATATGTGAATGGCAGGTTTCGCTTCAGCTATGAGGATGGTATCGTCGATACCGTTTCATTCGAGGCCGGAGCGGAGCTTTACCTGGACGGGAATCGTGTCCGCTGTGCGTTTGATGATTTTTCCATGCGTGTCAAGTGAGAAAGGTTACTGAATTTATGAAAAAAATTATTCTGATCTTATTTTTGACTCTTTCAGTTTTTTCCTTTGTCCCGCCCTGCATGGCTTATAATGTTGTTGACCCGATCCTCATTGATGAACCGAATGAAAAGGTATTCGGCTGCAAAAATGATATTTACATCGAAATCCTGCAGAAAGAAATCATCAGCAAGGTAGCCAGCGGCAGGACGGCAACTGAATATTTCATTCTGTTTCCGGTTGAGGTCCTGTTTCTTGTGAATGACACCTGGGAAGGGATTGACCGGACCAGCTTCTCGCTGAAGCTTACGGATAAGGATGGAAACGAAACTTTCTATCCGCTGAACTACGCATTTTCAATGATGTCAAATCTGAAAGTCCATTGGCCGTTGTTTTCCAAGCCGCTCAAATTTACGGACCTCAGGTTAACCAACCTGGTTTTCAATGTCCCCTATGTTTTGGACGGCTGGACACTGGTCTTTCGTCCGACAGCACGAGGAGCTTCTGCTCCCTATTGTGAAATCGATATTCCGCTGAATTTGAGATAGAGCGTAGTGGGTAGGAGATAGGGGTTGGAGATTGAGAAAAAATGAAAAATATACTGATTCTGCTTTTGACTGTTTTGCTGATAATCTTTTCCGTCTCTTCGGTTATGGCGCAGGAGACATCAGATACCACACTGCCGGATTCTGAAGAGGAAACAATTCCGGCTGATACAGGTGAAGATAAAGAAGCTGTGCCTCTTTCGCAGCGCTTCCCTGTAATAAAGATCCATGATCAGTTCAATACGTACGTTCCGGTGATGTATTATCGTTTTTCGCCGGATGTATTGTTCTTTGAGCCCATAGACCTCTCGTATTTTCCTCATGAAAAATGGAGTAAGGATGTCTGGACACTGTTGGGCCGCTGGACTGACGGCATTGCCTATAATCAGATTCTTTATGCGGATCCGCCCGCGGCAAGTCAGACGATGCACGGAACAGCTACCGGTGAGAGCCGCGGGATCCTCAATGATTTTTACTTATACGCCACACTTTTTATTGAGGACAGCTATCCACAGGACACCGGCTCCTGTTACGTTTATTATTCCGACTCCCTTATGATCGGGCTCAAAGAGAGCAAGGGCATCCTCATCGACCCTGAAAGCGGCATCTATGAGGCTACCAACTCCTACGGTGGTGCAAGGCACACCACCTACACCCCGAACACAATCAAACACAGTCTGGAACTGCTGCAGGAGCTTTTCCCGTATGAATATGCATTGGATCCGGATGATTATGAAGTTAAAAACACATCCATCGGTGCTGCTGAATACCCCGGTCTGGCAATGGACGAACAGTTTCTCCATGATTTTGAAGCATTGAGAGGTTCATTCCGCATGAAAGCTTCTCCGGCTGTGAAAGCTTATCGTGTGGAGGTGATCCGGGAAAACGGGATCTCGACGATTTACATCAACGGGAATCAGGTTTATTCGGATGAAGATCACATGAAAACGACCAATGAAACCGGTGAACTTGTTCCGGAGAGAGTATCCTGGTCTTACGGCCCCATTCTCAATGAAACCGGAGTCACAGTGACCTGTTCCCTGGGTGACTTAATCATCGCTGCTCCCGTGCATTAGAAGTTAGTAGATGGTAGTTAGTAGTTGGTAGTTAGTAGTTGGTAGTTGGTAGTTAGAAGTTAGAAGTTAGAAGTTGGTAGTTGGTAGTTGGTAGTTAGAAGTTAGTAGTTGGTAGTTGGTAGTTAGAAGTTAGTAGTTGGTAGTTAAAAAGTAACACCTAACACCTATCCCCCAACCCCTAACCCCTAACTCCTAACAACATTTATAAGGTAACAAATAATAATGAAAAAAATAATTCTCCTCAGTTTCATCCTGTTGCTTCTTTCTGTCCTGCCTGCCGCGGGATATCAGGTGATCTTTACGGAAGAGTATGCTTTCCCGGACGGCAGCAATTTACCCGGGGTACTTGATTTATACAAGACTGTGGACTGCGGCAGCTACAGCATCAGCCTCACCCACTGGCCGCTGGTCACAAAATCCATGAATTCTATTGTCGGGGACTATGACTTTCAATACCTGACTGTTCGTGTAGCTATCACAAATAACAGTGAAGAGACCGTTGGATGGCTTGCACCGCAGTCTTTCGGCATCAAAGAAGTTTTCCGCAACCGGATTTATGGAACCTACACCTTCGATCCGCTGATGAGTGCCAAAGGCGCCAAGGGATTTTCCCTGAATGCCTTTTATTCACCGATCGCACCCGGCGCTACGCTTTACACCATGTTGATCTTTGATGTTTTCCCCGAAGCAGATAGCTGGATCTTTACCTTTTCTCCGCATGTTCTTGGCGAAGAACCCGGAGAGACGCTCGAATTCACACTGCCCGCTGCGGTCTTTCAATGATGGAGGGATCATGAATACGAAACTGTTTACATCAACGTTGACGTTGTTTGTTTTCCTGATGACAGCCGTCATCTTCCCTTCCGCTGCTGCCGATTCCGATCTGCAGATCATACCGGTAGATCAGAAGGCTCATTATATGTGCGGCGACACCTTTGAGCTGTCATTTCCTGACGTGCTCTCAACCGGTCATATGTTCACCAATTCAGGACAGGTTCAGGCGAATGCGGATGCTGATGAGCTGCTGCTGCAGGTACGGATCCGGATGCGCAACATGACCTCCGGTATGTTTCACGGCATTTCCACCGAAAGCTTCAAACTCACCGGCTATGTGCGCGACCGGTCGATCAGTTATTATCCGGAAACCATCATTAATACAGACTATTTTGGTCAGGGAAATTATTACAACTGGGATTCGCTGCCGCCGCTGCGCATTGCGGATATTCTGCTGATTTACCGTGTCAATCCCATCCTGATCAACTGGGAGCTGGCCTTTGAACCGAAGATGACAGGCGATCCAACCTATGATTTTGAAGGCGTCACCTACAAGCAGGCCTATGCAGCCCCCTGCTCCGGTCTCTTCCAATTCTCCGCCGTAAGAAACCTGGAAAACAACGCCCTCACGACGTTTGAGAGAGAATAGAGATTAGGGATTAGGGATTTGGAGTTAGAGATTGGGGGTTAGGAATTAGGAGTTAGGAATTAGTAGTAATAACTTTAGAAGTTACCATCCAACCACTACATCCTACATCCTACATCCTACATCCCAACCCCCAAACCCCAAACCCAACCCCCAACCCCTGAAAAATATTGTCACATCTTTCCCCCTGAAAGACAAAACTGTGATAATATATTCCACGGTAAATTGAACTGGACGCTTGCGTCCGCGATTCACTGATGACAGCCGGTGCCGAAAGGCTTAATATCCTGCCGAGGCGAATGAAAAAAAGTCAAATACCCTTTATTTGATCTTTTGTCTTTGTCTGTGCATCCGGCGGCAAAGATTTTTTATTTTTAACGGGAAGGAGGAATTTACATTGGCCTTTACAAAGAATGAGAAATCAAAGATGATGGAACAATATGGCGAATGGCTGGACAAAAGCCAGGCCATGTTCATGCTCACCTATGATAAGATGAACATGCCCACCATCGACGCGATCCGTAATAAGGTTCGCGAAGCAGGCGGCGAAGCTCACGTTGCGAAAAACACCCTGCTCACCAAGACGCTTGCTGATAAAGAATACCCCGCCGGTGATGAACTGACCGGAACGACTCTGGTCAACTTTGCGTTCACTGACGCAGCCGCTGTAGCTAAAGCTGTCAGCGAAATCGTCAAAGACTATGGCATGAAGATCAAGTATGGCTACCTGGACAAGGGACTTCTGAACAAAGAAGAAGTTGCAAAGCTCGGTACCCTGCCGTCTCTTCCGGAAATGCGCGCAAAACTGCTCGGAACCATTATGGCTCCTGCATCCCAGCTCGTACGTACCATCAACGAACCTGGCCGCGGCCTTGCTGCCGTTATTCAGGCGAACGTTGACAAACAGAATGCACCTGCTGAATAAGTTCAGCATTCATTTCGCCGGGGATGCACCCGGAAACAAAAAACTAATTTTAAAATATACTATTTAGGAGTTTATAATGGCAGATATTGCTAAACTTGTTGAAGAACTGAGCGCCCTGAGCGTATTGGAAGCCGCTGACCTCGTCAAGGCATTGGAAGAAAAATGGGGCGTTTCCGCCGCTGCTCCTGTCGCAGTCGCCGCTGCTGGTGGCCCTGCTGCCGCTGCTGCCCCGGCTGAAGAACCGACCGAATTCGACGTCATCCTCCAGGATGCCGGTGCCAAGAAGATCGACACCATTAAGGTCATCCGCGGACTGACCTCCGCCGGCCTCGTCGAAGCCAAACAGATGGCTGAAACCGCTGGTACCAAGATCCTTTCCGCCGTTGCCAAAGAAGCTGCTGAAGACGCCAAGTCCAAGCTCGAAGCTGCCGGCGCCAAAGTCGAAGTCAAGGCCGCTGCCTAATTTAATCGAGAGCAAATCTCAGCCGACCGGATATCCCGGCCGGCTTTTTTTATTTTCAGAAGTTTGGGACGGTTCGTGATGCCGCCTTTGCGTTGTTCGTCTTTAGTCTTCCTTAACGGCAGGAACAGTACTGCGTGTTGCGCAAAAGCCGATGAACAGGGGAATATCAGGTTCGTCTCCGGATCGCGATAACGTTTTTCCGGTTGAGCCTCGAATTTTGGGAAAACAAGCCCGAGGGGTTGGACCTTCACACTACATCCCTGCCATCTTGCCGACGGAAGAGTCTTTCGTTATGCTCATCCCGTTCCAAGGCGGCGGGGACGAACCTAAAGGTTCGACACCTCGTGCAAAATTATTTGTTTTTGATGGAAAAAATAGGGAAATTCGTGATACGATTGGTAATCGTTCAGATAGGAAAAATGGGTGATAACGATCGGGACTGTTCCGGGGAAATCCCTTTTGAACGAAGTACATGAATACAAAGCACGTGGGGTCTGGCAACTTGTGCGGCGCAGCCCGCACAAGCGTGCCTGTCCCCATGTGCGGCAACGAGCATCGGACGAGCACCGGGCTGGGAATTTGCTGCGGCGAGGCTTTCGCTTCGAATCGACAGATCGAAGCACGCGCCTTGGAATGAAGCTTGTATTGGCTTCGCGAGATGTGGCGACGCACATGGGGACAGGCACGCTTGTGTCGGCGTTGCGACACAAGATGCCAGACCCCACGTGCTCCGGGAATGGCAACTTGTGCGGCGCAGCCCGCACAAGTTGCCTGTCCCCATGTGCGGCAACGAGCATCGGACGAGCACCGGGCCGGGAATTTGCTGCGGCGGAGCTCCCGCTTCGTATCGACAGATCGAAGCACGCGCCTTGGAATGAAGCTTGTATTGGCTTCGCGAGATGTGGCGACGCACATGGGGACAGGCACGCGACCTGCT
>CADATZ010000060.1 GCA_902791025.1 uncultured Chloroflexota bacterium
AATTCTTACCTCAAAATTTTTCAGCGCGTCGACGGGGGGCAAACATAGAGCAAAAAAACCTTTTGGAAAACGAATCCTAAACATAAATAGAAATTCACGTTTTTCTCACTAAATAAATAATCGAAATCGCTAAAACGCGTTCTGGCAATCAGCTTTGTCAGAGAGCACGGTGGAAAAAACGGAAAGGGTTTGTCAGAAAAAACATTAAAAAGCTATCGTATAATGCTTATTAGCTGTTTGGAACGTGCTTTAGACAACGACATTATTGGCGTAAATGTAGTAAAAAAAACGATTGCCCCTAAATTAGACCAGCAGAAGAAAAATTATATGACAAACGAAGATATGCTTCGGTTGATTTCGGTTGCTGATAGTGGAGAGTATTATGAGGATTTAGAGAAGGTTAAGCAAGATATTTTAAAGATACAGAATAAAACACACAAGACGACGAAAGATTTTAACAAGGAAAAAAGAGACCAACTATTATTTATTCCGCAAGGTATTGGGAGGTATTGGTATGAAAAAAATCAGAGTACTCTTGATGACGGTATTGGCAATGTTAATGATCACAGCTGTCTGCTATGCGGAATCCATGTACCCGGCGACGCTTGATAATGGGAATCTGGTGCTGGTAGACGGGCATATGGGCGTCGGTCAATATGCAGACCGGAGCTCTGTTGCGGTACAGAGGTACAATCCTCCTGACTATCAGCTGTCAATCAATATCGTGAATGTAACGTTCTCTGAAGAGCATTACAGGGTGCATCACAGTTACCACAATTGTCCCTATACTTACGGGAACGTACTGACCCTCTCTTTCCGGTACAATTGGGACCGTAAGTCGGTTTCGCGTCAGCTTTATGACGGCACCTGGGCCGATTGGAATATTAACAGGGATAACAGCCACGCTGATGGTAATCCTCTGGTGCCCAATACGGCTGAAGTTGCCTTTGTATCCGAATACAAAATGAGGTTTTATAACACTACGATGGGATATAGTCCAACCTTGAAGAGATATTTCCGGGTAATCAGTGAAGATTTTTATCGAACGCTGGGAATATAAAAACCGGACAGACAGGCTTATATGTTTTTAAAGAAAACAAAGACCGCAGGTCGCTCTGAACTGACCTCCTTCAGTTAGATTTTGGTCTAACTTTTGGGGGTCAGTTCATGTTCTGCGGTCTTTTACTGTTAATGGACGGTTATCCGGATCGTTCTGCTGCTTTTTGATCAAATCCCTCAGTTTTGCTTTTTTCAGATTTTACACAGCATTTACGTTTGCCGGATATCAGACTTTGCATTTGATGTATACAATGGTCTCAGACATCGCGAAGGTCTGAAAAAATTTCAAAAAGAGAATTTACAGGAGGATCAGCAGATGAATAAGAAATTGATGAAAACATTTGCAGCGGCGGCGTTAGCCCTGATGGTGGGATGCATGGCCGGTTGCGGAGGTTCCGGAAACAGCGGCTCCGGTACAGCGGCTCCTTCAGGCTCCGCAAAGAGCGGAAGCGCGCTTTCCGGGAAAATAACGCTTGCAGGCAGTACGTCCATGGAAAAGCTCTGTGAAGCTATGAAGGAAAGCTTTATGGAAAAACATCCCGGCGTTACCGTCACGGCGGAATATACGGGTTCCAGTTCCGGCGTTGAATCCCTGCTGCAGGGCAGTGTAAATATCGGAAACGCGTCCCGCAGGCTGAAAGAGGGAGAAAAGAAGAAGGGAGCGGTTGAAAACGTTGTGGCCATTGACGGGATCGCCGTCGTAGTGGATAAAAACAACAAGGTATCCGATCTCACCACAGAACAACTGGTTTCCGTGTATACCGGGAAAATAACGAACTGGAGCAAACTGGGCGGCAGCAATGACGCGATCGTCGTCATCGGCCGCGAGGCCGGGTCCGGCACCCGGGGCGCTTTTGAGGAGCTGCTCAAGATTGAAAGCAAGTGTAAATACGCGCAGGAACTGGATTCCACCGGCGCGGTCCTTGCCAAAGTCTCTTCTACCCCCGGCGCAATCGGATACGTTTCCCTGGACGCTGTCGATAAAAAAGTGAAAAGCGCTTCCTTAAACGGCGTTGCCGCTGCGGAAAAGAATATTAAATCGGGAGACTATAAACTGGCCCGTCCGTTTGTCATGGCAACCAAAGGAGAGATTTCACAGCAGAATGAGCTGGTCCGGGAATGGTTCGCCTATCTTAAATCGGAAACAGGCAGGAAGGTCATTACCGGCGTGGGACTGATCCTTCCGCAGTAAAAGAGGAAAACCATGAAGAGCAGAGCAAAGAGGAATCTTGTAGAAGCGACGGCCGGATATATCTTTGCCATCTGTGCCGTGATCGCCATCTTTGCGGTTTGTTCCATCACAGCTTATATGATCGCGAAAGGCACACCGGCATTTTCCACTGTCGGCGTGTCTGAGCTTTTGTTTGGGATGAGATGGGAACCGACTGCGGCAAAACCGGCATACGGCATTTTTTATATCATCATTTCCTCCATCCTGGGAACCGGGGGAAGTATTCTGCTGGGAGTTCCCGTCGGCCTTCTTACGGCGGTGTTTTTAACCGAGGTAGCCGATAAGAGGCTGGCGGCCCTGGTGCAGCCTGCCGTGGAACTGCTGGCCGCGATTCCTTCGGTGATTTACGGGCTTCTGGGACTTATGATCCTGAACCCCGCCATGTATAAGCTGGAAAAACTGATCTTTACCGGTTCGTCCGGGCATCAGTTCACCGGCGGGTCCAATCTGCTTTGCGCCGTGATCGTGCTCGCGATCATGATCCTTCCCACCGTGGTCAACGTCAGCGCGTCTTCTATCCGCGCGGTTCCGGATGAACTCCGCGCAGCGTCGCTGGCACTGGGCGCGAGCAAGATCCAGACGATTTTCAAAGTAACTATTCCGGCCGCGAAATCCGGCATTATGACCGGTGTCGTTCTCGGCATCGGAAGGGCGCTGGGGGAAGCGATGGCGATCAACATGGTCGCGGGGGGATCAGTGAATTTTCCCCTGCCGTTTAATTCCGTCCGTTTTCTGACGACGCAGCTGGTGAGCGAGATGGGATACGCTGAGGGAACGCACCGGCAGGTGCTGTTTGCCGTGGGCCTGGTGCTGTACATTTTTATCATGCTGGTGAATTTCGCCTTGCAGAAGATGAGAAAGGAGGCTGCCGGACATGAATGACCATGCCGGATCCCTGCTGACAGAAAAGCGAAAACGGACGCAGGATCTGTATCTGCGGTTTCTGATCTTCCTTTGCGCTTCCTTTACGGTGCTCCTGCTGGCAGGTATTATCGTTTATGTGCTTATGGCGGGAATGCATCGCGTCAGCTGGAGTTTTCTGACCTCTGTAACTTCCGTTCTGAAAGGAACCGTCGGGATAGCCGGGAATATTGTGAACACGGTGATGATCATTTTCATGACTGCGGTCATCGCCACACCCGTCGGTGTCGGCGCGGCCATCTATCTGAACGAATACGCCAGGCCCGGAAAACTGGTGGACGGCATCGAATTTGCGACGGAGACGCTGTCCGGAATCCCTTCCATTATCTTCGGCCTTTTCGGCATGATGTTTTTCGGACAGACCCTGGGTCTGGGATATTCACTTCTCACAGGTTCCCTGACCCTGATCCTGATGGTACTGCCGCTTATTACCCGCAATACCCAGGAAGCGCTGAAAACCGTGCCGGACAGTTACCGGCACGGCGCGGTCGGCCTCGGAGCGGGGAAATGGCATACCATACGGACGATCCTGCTGCCTTCCGCAATGCCGGGGATCATCACAGGGGTCATCCTGGCCATCGGGCGCATTGTCGGGGAATCGGCGGCGCTGCTGTTTACGGCCGGAAGCGCGAAGGCGCTGCCCCGCACCATAGGGGACCTGTTCCCCAAGGTATTTCAGTCCGGAGGGACCATGACGATCCAGCTCTATCTTTCCGCAACGAGCGAAGGTGATTTTGAAACTGCGTTCGGGATCGCGGTGGTTCTCCTCCTGCTGGTCTTTCTGATCAATCTGGGAACGAAAAGCCTGGCAGCCAATTTTGATGTGACGAGGAAAAAATGAAATGAAGGAAAAACCGAAAATCAGCGTGCAGGACCTGCACCTTTACTATGGAGAAAATCACGCGTTAAAAGGGATAAGCATGGATATCCGGAAAAACGCCGTTACAGCGTTCATCGGCCCTTCGGGGTGCGGAAAATCCACCTTTCTGAAGACGATGAACCGGATGAATGACCTGGTAGACGGTGTGAAGATCGAGGGAAAGATCCTTTTGGACGGGGAAGATATTTACGCGCCGGATGTGGATACGACGATCCTCCGGAAAAGAGTGGGAATGGTGTTTCAGCAGCCCAATCCGTTTCCCATGAGCATCTATGACAACATCGCGTACGGCCCCAGGGTGCACGGGGTTAAAGACAGAAGGAAACTGGATGAGATCGTGGAAGAAAGTCTGTGCGGGGCTGCTATTTTTGACGAAGTAAAGGACCGTTTGAAAAAGTCCGCGCTGGGACTGTCAGGAGGGCAGCAGCAGAGGATCTGTATCGCGAGGGCTCTGGCTGTGCATCCGGAAGTGCTTCTGATGGACGAGCCGACTTCCGCCCTGGACCCGATCTCAACGGCTAAGATCGAAGACCTGATGGAGGAGCTGAAGAAAAAATACACGGTGATCACGGTAACCCATAATATGAAGCAGGCAGCCAGGATTGCGGATGATACCGCTTTCTTCCTGTTGGGGGACCTGATTGAATTCACTTCCACAAAGCAGCTTTTTTCCTATCCCAGGGATAAGCGGACCGAAGACTATATCACCGGACGATTCGGATAAAAGGAGACGGTAAAGCATGAGGGTTAAATTTGATGGGCAGCTCCAACTGCTGAATACCGAAATGATACAGATGGGGCACATGATTGAAAACGCCATCCGGGAGAGCATTGAAGCGTTTTTCTGTCAGGACGTCGGGAAGGCCGGGCGGATCATGCAGGATGATGATTTGATCGACCGGGAACAGAAAAAGATAGAAAATATCTGTTTCCAGCTGTTGATCCAGCAGCAGCCCGTTGCGAGAGATCTGCGCACCATTACGGCGGCCATGAAGATGGTGACCGATATGGAGCGGATCGGGGACCATGCGGCAGATATTTCCTGGCTGACGACGATGATGGCAGACGGGCCGTATCTCCTCAAACCGGACCATATCCGGAAAATGGCCGCGGAAACGATGCTCATGCTCATACACGCAGTGGAGGCCTATGTGGAACGGGACGCCGAAAAAGCCCGTGAAGTAATCGCGCATGATGACGTCGTGGACGAACTTTTCGTACAAGTGAAGGCCGACCTGGTAGAAGTGATGAGAAACAATACCGATTACATAGAACATGGCGCGGATCTTTTGATGATCAGCAAATATCTGGAACGGATCGGCGACCATGCGACGAATATTGGGGAGTGGGTCATTTTTTCAATCGATGGCAAGCATGGTAACGGCGGTGTTTAAAACGTATTGTTTATAACACCGCGAGGTTTTACATGGATAATTATTGCGGCCGGGAAAAGTATCTGCTGTCGGGCCGCTTCTTTTTATTGTGTGAATGAGCCGGCCGGATGGTGCTGAAGGATATGAAATCCGGGAAGTATCTGAAAAATACCTGTTTTCTAACAGCCGTAGATTTTTCCGCGGCTGTTTTGATATAATAAAATATAAATGTGAGTGTTGTTACAAATCGTGATTTAAAGGAGCATTGCATAGTTTGCAGGAATAAGGATTATGAGCAATAGTATCGGTTTTAGTAAAGCTGTTTTTGGAAAAGAAAATCTTTCTATGTCAAATCAGGGAACGGATTGTTTCCTGGAATTACTGGAGATGGCTGCAGCTGAAAATGATATGACGGACAACCAGAGAAAACTTATTGGTTTTTTGAAAAAACGCAGGGAGGAAAACCTGGCAGCTCCCGGAACAGCTTCCTTTGATGTAGATGAAATGCCCTGGAGTAAAGATACACTGTCTGAAGATGTTGGATTTATGATGAAGATCATTGAGAAGGCAAAGACCGTGGAAGTTGCGGGAAAGCTTGACTATCGCCCTGACCTCAGGATTGTCTCTCCATGGCTGGACCAGTTTTCGTCGATGATCTGGAAACTGGATAAGGATTACCTCTGTGGAACAGAGGAAAAGGAACTTGTTAAGCAAGGAATGGAAGCAATCCGGCCGGTTTTGTGCGGGAAAAACAGCAGTGCAAAAAGACGGCTTCTCTTTTACCTTGATCAGTATCTCGATCCGTTTTATCAGAACGATCTGACCGGGTTATATGAACCATTAAAGAAGTTGCTTCAGGAGGTAATGCTTTCCGAAAATGAAGCTGATGTTATTGAGGAAGCCCGTCACCTTTTGGAAGCATATATGGAGATGGAATAAATAGGCAAATTCACGTTTATCTCACTAAATAAATAATCGGAATCGCTAAAACGCGTTCTGGCAATCAGCTTTGTCAGGACGCGTTTTTTGTCTCCATTTTTGCAAACCGTGATATAATGATATGTAGTCAAAAATGGGAGGCGATGGTATGGATGAACAGAAACCAAAGGTGCAAGTGATTCCTGCAAACCCGTTCAAGCGTTACAAGAAAGAGGACGATGTGAATAACGGTAGCGTGGGGATTTACTGCAGGGTAAGTACCACAGAGCAGAAGCAGCTGAACAGCCTCTCGAACCAGGTATCCGGTCTGCTAAAGTACCTGAAGGAAGAGGGCATGCTTTACCGGTTCCAGGATGCGTATATCGACATATATTCCGGGACATCGGAAAAAAGGAGCCCGGCAAATTAACAGACAGGGAAGTCTGCTGCGTGGTATAATTACTTAAAACGCTGACCATTCAAATTTTAATTTGAGGTATGTTAAGACTGTAGGCTTATTGTCCAAACTTTCTGAAGCAAAGAATCACAGCAGCTGAAGGTGGATATGCATGAGATGGATGCGACGGCGGCAGAGAGCAAGGCTGCCTATCAGGAAATTAGATGATCAGAAGGATCTCGAAGCAGAAAACTTGTGAATTCCATATCGATCTTAGAACATCTGACAAAACCGGACTGCCCATCAAACAGCAATCCGGTTTTTGACTTTACTGATATATTGAGAGTGTCAAAGGAGGTTTCCACATGATCTATTGTGTTGAAGATGACAGTGCCATCCGGGATCTTATGGTTTACACACTGAGAGCATCCGGATTTGAAGCAATGGGGTTTGAGAATGATACCGGTTTTTGGGCAGCCATGAAAGAGCAAAGGCCGAAACTGATTTTATTGGATGTTATGCTGCCTGGGGAAGACGGGCTGACGATCCTTCGAAAACTGCGGTTGTCTCCTGTTACATCGGATATTCCTGTTATTATGGCAACAGCAAAAGACAGCGAGTATGACACAGTGATTGGTCTGGATTCAGGTGCGGACGATTATCTGGCGAAGCCGTTTGGAATGATGGAAATGGTCTCGCGCATAAAGGCGGTTCTTCGCCGTGCAGGCAATCATCAGGACTTGGTTTTATCCTGCGGGATGATTTCGATGGATGAAAACAAGCATACTGTAACCGTGAACGGGAAGCCTGTCTTGCTGACTTTGAAAGAATATGAGCTGCTGAAACTTCTGATGGAGAATCCCGGGAGGGTTTTCACGAGAGATAATATCCTCCAGAGCGTGTGGGGCATTGATTTTTGCGGTGAAACAAGAACGGTAGATGTTCATATCGGTACGCTTAGAACCAAGCTTGAAAAAGCTGAGGATTATATCAAGACCATTAGGGGTGTTGGATATAAGATGGATGCGGAAAATGAGCAGTAAGATTTTTAAGGCGATCTGGACCGTTGCCCTCTTGGTTTTTCTGGCTTCATTACTATTGATTATGGGGTCGTTGTATGCCTACTTTTCTTCCATACAGAAGACCCAGCTTCGCGTGGAGACCGAACTGGCTGCACAGGGTGTCGCACTCTCTGGAGCGGAATATTTTGAAGGATTGAATGACGGCAATTATCGAATTACTTGGGTCAGTCCGGAGGGAGACGTTTTATTTGATGATGAGGCGGACACCTCGACCATGCAGAATCATATGGAGCGCCCAGAGATAAAGCAGGCGCTGAAAGAGGGATACGGAGAAGCTGTCAGGCATTCCTATACCCTGGCAGACCAACAGTATTATGCGGCTAAACGGCTTCCTGACGGATCTGTACTCCGCATGTCTGTTGCACAGCTGTCCGTATGGAGTCTTCTTTTTGGCTTTGGCCAGCCGATCTGTTTTGTGGTCCTTGCCGCGCTGATACTTTCCTATGTACTGGCTTCACGGATTGCTGCAAAGATCGTAAAGCCAATCAATGAGCTCGACCTTACACAACCAAACCGATACTATGGGGAGGAAAACTATGAGGAGATAGAGCCTCTGCTCCGTCATATTGCTGCGCAGCAGGCTCAGTTAAGGAGCGATCAGGAGGAAATTGAAAAGGCAGCGTTGATTAGGCAGGAATTCAGCGCAAACGTCTCCCATGAATTGAAAACGCCACTTCATGCGATCTCCGGATATGCGGAGCTCCTTGAAAACGGTTTGGTTAAAGAAGAGGACATAAAGCCTTTTGCGGAAAAGATTCATGCGGAATCTTTACGTATGACTAGACTGATTGAGGATATTATTGACCTGACGAAACTGGATAATGGCGGCACAAAAATGAAATGGGAGAACTGTGATTTTTACCGTATCGTCGAAAATACAGTTGATACGGTGGAGACTGCTGCCTCTGCCATGGATATCAGTTTTACCCTCAGCGGAGAAACGGCTCCTGTAACAGCAATCCCGCAGCTGCTGTACAGCATAGCATATAACTTGTGTGAAAATGCGATTAAGTACAATCACCGAGGAGGCAGTGTCAGTATATCTGTATCGCAAGGCGAACGATATACAGTGCTTACCGTGAGAGACACGGGCGTTGGTATTCCTGAAGAGGAGCAGGAACGTATTTTTGAACGATTTTATCGTGTGGACAAAAGTAGGAGCAAAGAGGCAGGCGGTACAGGACTTGGACTTTCCATTGTTAAACATGCAGTCCTGATCCATAATGGAACAATCAGACTCAACAGCAGTCTCGGTGAAGGCTCTGAGTTTATCGTGTCGATACCGAATAAACCTGAGGACGGGAAGTGATATAAGAAAATCCGTTTTGCAGGGGCACAGGTGGCCCCTGCTTTTTAATTCGTGCGCATTACATGGTTTTTACAGAAGCGCGATAACGGATTTGATGTTGACTCTCTATTATGTAACTGAGAAAAAACAGAATGGAGAGTATCTTATGGATTTGTTTGATGTATTGAATCTGATTGGCGGTTTAAGCCTGTTTCTGTTCGGTATGACAATAATGGGGCAGGCGTTGGAACGCCGCGCGGGCAACAAGTTAAAAGCACTCCTGGGGTGCATGACGACTAATCGATTTGCCGGTCTTTTAACAGGACTGGGGGTTACGGCCATCATACAAAGTTCATCGGCGACCACAGTCATGGTGGTTGGTTTTGTTAATTCAGGGCTAATGAGCCTGAAGCAGTCCATCAATGTCATTATGGGAGCAAATATCGGTACGACTGTAACGGCATGGATTTTGAGCCTTGCCGGGATCGAGAGCAACAATGTTTTCGTTAAACTGTTAAAACCGTCGTCATTTACGCCGATTCTTGCACTGTTGGGAATCGTTTTCTTTATGGCATCCAAAAACAGTAAGCGAAAGGATACAGGGGTGATATTACTCGGATTTACAACACTTATGTACGGAATGGACAACATGTCAGACGCTGTCTCGGCATTGCGAAATGTTCCGTCCTTTCAGCAGCTGTTTCTTACCTTTTCGAATCCTGTTCTTGGGGTAATTGCCGGTGCGGTCCTGACGGCTATTATACAGTCCAGTTCTGCATCGGTAGGTATTTTACAGGCGCTTGCTTCAACAGGCACAGTTTCTTACGGTGCTGCTATTCCGATCATTATGGGACAGAATATTGGTACCTGCATAACGGCAATACTTTCTTCGATCGGTACAACCAGAAATGCTAAAAGGGCTACACTTGTTCATTTTTTTTTCAACCTCATAGGAGCCACTGTTTGGCTGACAGTTTTCTGCCTGATAAAAATGATATTTGCTCCAATGTTCTTCGCGCAGGCTGCCAGTCTGATAGGAATCGCGGTTTTTCATTCGTTGTTTAATATTCTTTGTACCTTACTGATGCTTCCATTCAGTCAGGTCCTTGAACATATGGTCTGCAGGATTCTTCCTGATGCAAAAGTACCGGAAAGGACAAAGGAACTTGACGAACGCTTGCTCGCAAGCCCGGCACTGGCTCTGAACAGGTGCAGACAGGTGCTTGACTTCATGGCCGCGACAGCCGTCGACGTATTAAAAGACAGTCTTGAAAATGTAATTCACTATAAGGAAGAAAGAACGGAAAATATACGCAGAGCAGAAGATGAAATTGATCATCTGGAAGATGTCATAGGTACATATCTTTTAAAACTGACATCCCGACATCTGAATGAGGAGGAAAGTGCCAGGGTCGCTGAGTATATGAAACTGATTGGGGACTATGAACGAATTGCCGATCACGCGGTGAACATTCTGGAATCTGCAGAGGAAATGAAAAATAAGAATGTAACGTTTTCGGAGCATGCAGCTCATGAATATCGCGTAATCTGCAAGGCAGTAATAGAGATACTGGATCTGTCCTTTCAGGCATTTTCAAAAGATGATTTTCATTCGGCACGGATGACAGAACCCCTTGAGCAGGTGATTGATAAGTTGAAGGAAGACCTGCGGACCCGTCATTTTATCCGGCTACAGAACGGGGAATGTTCTGTAGCGGCGGGGTTTATCTGGTTAGATCTGCTGACAGACCTTGAGCGCGTGTCAGATCACTGTTCAAATATTTCAGTGTGTGTACTTGACGCAGCAGGCAGGAACATGAACATGCATGAAAATCAGCGTATCATCAGAGATTCGAAGGAAGACTATGAGCAGCAGTATAATATGTATTTGGCGAAGTATTGTAGTTGAATGGTAAAAGAACGGA
>CADATZ010000061.1 GCA_902791025.1 uncultured Chloroflexota bacterium
ATATTGACAAAATAAAGGGATAATTACAATATTTTGAAACTATTGTAATTATCCGTCTGGAAAATGGTAAAAAATGGCTTTTAATCAGCGTTTCCCTAACGATAGCCTATTCAAATGATATACTTATCATAACATCTCGTAAAATCAAGGCTTGCGGAGTAGAATAATCACCATGAATGAAGAAAAAAACTATCAAAAAACAAAACTTGCCTGCTATCTTGGTTTCGTCACACAGGCGATCGTAGCAAATTTTATTCCTTTGCTATTTCTAACGTTTTACAAGACCTATGGCATTTCCTATGCTGATCTTGCATTGATCCCGCTGACATTTTTTCTGACGCAGCTGATCGTGGATTTTTTCTGCGCAAAGTTTGTGGACCGGATCGGTTACAGGAAAAGCATCGTCATCTCACAGATCCTGGCCGGGGCCGGGCTGGTCATGCTCTCTTTTGTTCCGGACCTTTTTCCCCGTCCCTTTGAGGGAATTCTGCTTTGTGTGATCATTTACGCGATCGGCAGTGGATTGATCGAAGTGCTTTGCAGTCCAATCATCGAAGCCTGTCCGTTTGAAGGAAAAGCAGGTATGATGAGCCTGCTGCATTCCTTCTATTGCTGGGGCGCCGTGGGTACGATCCTTCTGTCAACAGTCTTTTTCACGATATTCGGTACTGAAAACTGGCGCATATTGTCCTGCTTATGGGCTGTAATTCCGCTGTACAACATTACCAATTTTGCAGTCTGTCCGATTGAACCAATCGTCAATGAAGGCAAGAGTATGACCATCGGACAGCTGTTGAAAACGAAAATATTCTGGCTTTTTGTCGTGCTGATGGTGTGCGCGGGGGCATCTGAGCTATCCATGGCACAATGGGCTTCTGCTTTCGCGGAATCCGCGCTGGGGGTAACAAAGACCACCGGCGATTTGCTGGGCGCTTGTGGGTTTGCGGTATTCATGGGACTCAGCCGGGTATGGTACGGAAAATATGGTGAAAAAGTGGATTTGTCCGGCTTTATGATTGCTTCCGGTGTGCTGTGCCTGTGCAGTTACCTGTTGGCTGCGTTTGCCAAATGGCCTGTCATGGGTCTGATCGGCTGTATGCTGTGCGGTTTCTCTGTAGGTATTATGTGGCCCGGTTCCATCAGTATATCATCCGCAAAGCTCCCCAAGGGTGGTACGGCCTTATTCGCCTTTCTGGCTTTGGCAGGTGATTTAGGCGGAGCGGCCGGACCTGCTATTGTGGGTAGCGCTTCTCACGTGATGGGTGAAAACATCCAGGCGGGAATCCTTGCGGGTATTCTCTTCCCGATCGTTTTGGTGCTGAGTGTAATGGCGGTCAAACGGCAGAACTGAGAACACAAAACAAAAAAATAATAAACAAAAGGAAAAGGGCCTGAAATCCAAGCCCTTTTCTTTTTGTTTTGAATTATTTATTTTATATTTAGAGCTTCCGAACCAGAGCGGCCATCTCCTCTGTGCAGTCTTCCGCCTGCGGAAATTCACCGGTGTGTTCCCAAAATGCATGTCCCATACCTTTGTATTCAACAAAGCGGACGGGAATGCCGGCTTCTGCCAGTTTCTGCCCATAGAGCTCATCCTGAATGCGGAGGTAGTCATATTCTCCCACAGCAATGAAAGTGGGCGGGAAACAGCTGTAATCTTCCGCATCACCGATCGAAGCACGCGGATCATGGATCTGGCTCTCATTTTCTACATACAAAGCGGTAGTAAACGGAACCATGTTCCGGATGTCGTTGATCAATTCCATCTTGATCTCAACATCTTCCCGGAGATCATACTGATCCAGTGACCATCCGATCTCTTCTTCAGTGCGGTTGAATGCACCGGGATAGAGCAGCAGCTGCAGCTTGATGAGCTTTTCTTCGTCCAGAACGCAGCAGGCAGCTGACAAATTTCCGCCGGCTGAGTCACCGGAAACAGCGATTTTTTCCGGATCGATACCCAGCTCTTCGGCATGGTCATGGACCCAGCGTACGGTCTGATAGCATTGGGTGACCTGGTGTGGGAATTTGTGCTCCGGTGCCAGGTCATAATCGACACTGACCACTACTGCATCTGCTTTATCTGCCAGTGACTTGCAGGCATTTTCAATCACACGGGCTGTACCGCCAAAAAAACCACCGCCATGGATGTAGACCACAACCGGTTTCGGACTCTTGCCATTTTGCGGTGTATAGATCAGGATCGGAAGATCTCCCGCACCGGTTGTGATGACCCGGATTTCGGTCGTGACATCATGGCTGAGGTCTATGCTGACGCAGCCCATGGATGTGCGAATCGCATGAATCTCCGCTCCTGTCAGATGTGCCGGGTCTTTGATGTTCGGTCCGGTCGGTTTGACGCGGAACCAATGGGCTTCTCTCGGATCGACTGTCCCGGGCTCGGAACTTTCCGGAACCGGTTTCACGCAGATTTCCAAAGCGCCCTTGCGTATGAGTTCTCCCTTTTCCCTGAGAACCTTCAGGCATTCATCATAAAGCATAGCATCCCCCTTTATTTGTTCGAGCTGTACTTCCGCATGTCGATGGAGACGGCGATGATAATGATCAGGCCTTTGACAACCCACTGCCAATAGGAGGACAGACCGATAAAGGTCAGACCGTAATTGATCACGTTGAAAATGATCACACCCAGAAAAACACCGATCACGGAACCGACACCGCCGGTCATGGAACATCCACCGACGATACAGGAAGCAATTGCGTCCATTTCATAGCCATTCCCGTAGGAGCTGTTGGCGGAACCGGTACGGGCAGCTTCCAGTGCACCGGCCAGACCGTAACAGGCACCGGCCAGAGCAAAGGTGATCATCTGGATCTTGAAGACGTTGATACCGGAGACACGGGCAGCTTCAGCATTAGAGCCAACGGAGAAAATTTCACGCCCGAGTGTGGTTTTTGTCAGCAGAACATGGACGATGATACACATTCCCAGCGCGAAGAACACGATGATCGGAATTCCGGCAATGTTTCCGGAACCGAGGTTGGTGAAGTTCTTCAGGAAACCGCCCAGAGGCTGGGAATTATTCGGTGGTTTGTTGCACAGCAGCAGGTTGGTACCGTAGACGACCATCATCCAGCCCAGCGTTGCCAGAAAGGCCGGGACCTTCAGCTTGGAAACGGTAAAACCGTTGAGCAGACCTACGATCAGACCGACAAGGACCGCGGCGAAAATCGGAACGATCGGCGGTAATTCCGGCAGGTTCCAGAATTTGATATAATAGTCAGCTTTCTGGGCCAGAGATCCGGCAATCACAGCGGTCAGACCGACCGTACGTCCGCCCGAGAGGTCTGCCGACCCTGAAATCAGGATGAACAGACAACCCAGTGCCACAATGATACGGGTCGAACTCTGCATCAGAATGTCGCGCAGAACACGCCATGAGAAAAACTTCGGTGACATGCTGCCGATAACGATGACCATCAGGATCATGATGAAATAAAGCGCATAGTTCGACAGAATATTTTTGATGTTGAATTTTTTAGTTTGCATCCGTTGTTACTCCGCTTTTTTGATAAGTACTTGCGAGGTACATCACCTTTTCGTCAGTAGCATCTTTCCCATCCAGAATACCGGACAGGTGCCCTTCACACATGACCGCGATACGGTCTGACATGCCCAGCAGTTCGGGCATTTCCGAGCTGATCATGATCACGGCTTTCCCTTCCTGTGCCATTTGCTCCATCAGGCTGTAGATCTCATATTTTGCACCGACATCGATACCCCGTGTCGGCTCGTCGAGAATCAGGATTTGGGGCGTGAGGAGCATCCAGCGGGCAAGGACTGCCTTTTGCTGGTTTCCGCCGGAAAGATTTTGGATCTCAGCTTTCAGACTTGGTGTTTTGATCTCAAAGGTTTTTACGAACTGCTCTGCATCTTTCTGACGTTTTTTGTTGTTCAGGAACAGACCATTGGTGTAGCTGCTGTGATCGGCTGTCTGTTTGGCAACGGTCACGTTTTCCAATACGCTGATTTTCGGGAAGATACCTGAAACGCGGCGTTCTTCCGTCAGCAGCGCCATGGAGTGGCGAATGGCATCTTCCGGAGAATTGATCTCGACCTTTTGCCCGTCAATCGTCACTTCACCCGAGGCCTTTTTGCGAAGCCCAAAGATGGTTTCGACCAGTTCTGTCCGCTGGGCACCGACCAGTCCGCCGATACCAAGAATTTCTCCTTTGTGGAGCGTGAAGCTGATATCTTTGAAGCTGTGCGGATTTGCGGATGTGAGGTGAGAAACCTCCATTTTTACCTCGCCCGGTTTGTGTTTTTTCGACGGGAAACGGTTGCTCATCTCTCGTCCGACCATGCGTTTGACAATGGTATCCATGTCCAGCTCATTTGCCGGCCAGTCACCGACAAGCTGTCCGTCGCGCATGATGGTGACATCATCGGAAATTCTCAAGATCTCATCGATCTTGTGCGAGATGTAGATGATGGAAACACCCTTTTGTGTCAGACGGGCGATCAGCTTGAAGAGCAGTTCCGTTTCTGTTTCTGTCAGTGAGGATGTGGGTTCATCCATGATGATGATCTTCGCATTAAAGGAGACGGAACGAGCGATTTCAATGAGCTGGCAGTGCGAAGTTGAAAGGTTCTGAACCTTCGTTTTCGGGTCAATGGGAATTTCAAGATCGTCCAACAGCTCTTTGGTCTGCTTATAGAGCTGTTTCCAGTCGACCCATTGTACGCCCAGCGTATTGTGATGAGGTAGACGGCCTACCCAGACGTTTTCCATGACGGTAAGTGCCCGCATCGGCTGCAGTTCCTGATGGATCATCGCGATACCGTTTTCCAGTGCATTGGCGGGACCGGAAAAAACGACCTTCTTTCCGTTGACAAAAATCTCTCCATTGTCAGGCTGGTAGATACCGAAGGCACACTTCATCAGGGTCGATTTTCCTGCTCCGTTTTCGCCCATTAATGCATGGACTTTCCCGGGCTTTACCGCGAATGAGACGTTGTCCAATGCTTTTACGCCGGGAAAGGATTTGCTGATGTGTTTCAGTTCAAGAATATATCTGGAATCCTCCATCGGATTCTTCCTTTCCATTCAAGAAACAGCCGGGAACCAGGTCCCGGCTGTCAGTCATTGAATTAATTTGATTAGAAAGTTGGGTCGGTGATATCGTAGGCAGCTTCTTCGAGGTTATCCTTGGTGATGCCGACGTAGTTGATCCAGACACGATGGCCTTCCACTTCAACACCTTCCATATCCATTGTTTCAGTGGTAACTTCCTGACCGTTTTCGAGCAGCCACATGACTTTGTAGATGGCCTTACCGAGTTTGACAGGGTTGTTCAGTGCGGTGACCAGCATGGTGCCTTCTTCGACAGCTTCGCAGCCGACGACAGTGGCGTCAACACCGCAGACGGGGATGAAGGAAGCTTCATCCTGGAAGAAACCGCCGGCTTTCAGAGCTTCGATAGCACCGAGGGCCATATCGTCGTTGCAGGCGAAAACGACGTCAATGTCATCACCGTAGTTTGCCAGCAAAGCGGCAACCATTTCCTGAGCCTTACCGCGGTTGTATTCAGCAATCACTTCACCGCCGATGCGGTTGGTTTCGATGCCGGCTTCTTCACAGGCAGCGATGGAATATTCAGCACGAACCTGGGTGTCATAGTGCCAGGTGAAACCAAGCAGCATGATGTAGTCAAGTTTCCCGTTGCCGTTGCGGTCAGCTTCCGGATGGGAAGTCCAGTAATCAACGACGGCTTTCCCCATCATGGTACCGGACATTTCAGCACGGGAGGTGACGAGGTACAGGTTTTCGTAGTTTTCGAAATCTTCATCGGACGGGGAGTCGGTGTTGGCGAAGATCATGGTCACGCCTTCTTCTTTACCCTGTTCGCAGATCTCACTGATGCCGGCGGTGTTGATGTTGTTCAGCACGAGGTATTTTACGCCGTTGGTGTACATGTTGTTCAGATTGTTGGTCTGGGTGGCTGCATCATTCATGGAGTCGGCGTCGATGATCTCGATGGTGCCGTCAGCGGCAGCGGTGTTGAGCAGGGTCTGCCGGGCATTCTGAATGAATGTATCGGCAAAGTTGTACCAAATCACGCCGGCGACAGGAGCGTCATCAGCGAAAACGGCCGGAACAAGAGCCAGCATTGAAACGACAAGCAGGAATAATAATGCTTTTTTCATGGTTAATCCTTTACAATAGATTAAAATGAGTTGATAATCGGTACGTCCGATTTCAACGCCCATATTTTAATTAGATAAGGCTATCTTTTGAAGTGTATATATGCGGGAACATTTTGTGACAATCATCACTTTTTTAGGGAAACGCTGATTAATAACCCTTTTTTGAACATTAAGCAGACGGATAGTTACAATAGTTTCAAATTGTCGTAATTATCCTTTTATTTTGTCAATATTGGGCTAAAATCAGGCTCTTTACCTTTCGTTTTT
>CADATZ010000062.1 GCA_902791025.1 uncultured Chloroflexota bacterium
TCCTGGTTCTCCATCAGTTGATCCTTTCAATCGGGATCAACTGATGGAGAACCAGGAAAATTCCTTATTTTTCTTGACTTTTAATAGTTAGTCTTTCTACTGCAAACTAACTCTTATTATACTAATCAAACCAAATGACTACAACAAATATTACTGATTTCGTAAGTCTTATTTTTGTTTTATTTACTCATCAATCATTATTCACTATAATATTCTGCCGTCAAAGTCAGTCCCGTATTCCGGTTTGAGGGGGAAGCGGACAGGCTTCTTGTCCCGCTGGGAGCGGTAGATGGCGGTGAAGAGTTCAACGGTTTGCCGTGCATCCCGCAGGGAGATCAAGGGCTTTCGGTTTTCTCGGAGGGCATCGATAAAATCTTTCAGCTGGACGTAATGGAAATGCGTGGTGGCGTCGATGGTTTGGAAATAAGCCTCATCCTCTGCCTTCCATTGATCTTTTTTATCTTCTTCTCCGGGAACAGTCCAGATATCGTTATAAGGGGCTTCTGTGATGGAAGAAACTCCGGCGATGAACATGGCTCCGCCATCGGTCTGGACGCCAATGGAGGCGCCATTGCTCCCGTGTACGTGGACTTTGCCGTAAAGAGCGGGATTCTGGGAATTGCTGACGACGATATTACCCAGACCGCCGTTTTTGAAGCGGATGACTGCCAGTGCGGTATCTTCAACTTCCAGCCCCGGATGGTTGAGCGTGTCCCACATGCCGTAGAGCTCTTCGATTTCACCCATATACCACAGCAGCAGGTCCAGCTGGTGTGGAGCCTGATTGACCAACACGCCGCCGCCTTCGCCTTTCCAGGTACCGCGCCAGGGGTCAGAAGCATAGTAGGCGGCATCGCGCCAGCCGTACATATTGACCGTGCCGAGGATCGGGGTGCCGATCTTCCTCTCATCAATAGCTTTGCGGATGCGCATAGATGGCGGAAAAAAGCGGCGCTGGCAGATGGCGGTGCCGACGGCATGATTTTCTTCAGCTGCCTGCAGGATGGCGTCGCAGTCTTCCAGTGAGGAAGCCAGCGGTTTTTCGATAGCAATGTTGGCACCGGCTTTGAGCGCTTCCACAGCTGCCTGACGGTGAACGGGGTGCGGTGTACAGACACTGACAACATCCAGTCCGTTTTCCTTCACCATGGCTTCGATGGATGTATAGGCTTTGGCTCCGTATTTTTTCGCGAAAGCCTGAGCCCGCTCTTCCTGTACGTCATAGACTGCACACAGTTCACAGTCTTCGATTTTTTGATAAGCGGCGGCATGGAAAGGTCCCACCTTTCCGCACCCGATAACTCCTGCTTTGATTTTTTTCGTCATAGTTTCATTCCTTTTCATCGATTATATCATGCAGTAACGGGAATCACTCAATGAGTCAATGCAAACCGATTTCAAAGTCACTTGATCCTTGATCCTTGATCCTTGTTTCAGATTTCGAATTCAATATTCTGGCCTCTGGCCCCTGAACTCTGCATCCTCAATTCTAAAGCTTCTCCAAAAATTCCTGACTGTTTGTCTTTCGCTCCAGTAAATAGCTCTGGTAACCGGTGAGGAGGTTTTCGGACTCGAGACGGATATCCTGCGGCCAGCCGGCAGCTGCCGCTTCCGGGAAAGAGTGCGTCTGATAGTAGCGAAAGTATTTCAGTGTCTTCATAGTGATCTTGCGGGAACCGGCGGTGATAGAGCCGCAGTCCGGACAGAGGACACCGCCCATGGCGTAATGGAGATACTGATCCTCCGGCTGGATCTTCTTATGGCAGCGGACACATTCAAAGAGCTGCGGCCGGTACCCGGTGACGTTCAGCAGCTGCAAATCAAAATAACGCTGAACAGGGAAGATATCCTCAAAAACCGCAATACGACGCAGTGTGTCCAAGGTCAGCTGAAAGAGCGGCACATTTTCGACCTCATCCAGCGAGAAGCGATCCGCCAGTTCCAATACACAGGAGGTACGCACGGTTTTGTCGAACGAGGCCAGAATATCGGGATAAGCCTCAATGGTGGAGACCTGAGTCACCAGCCAGGAAGCACCGCGGCTTTTCGACAGCTGCACGTCCACATAGGTGAAGGGCTGCAGATGCCCTGCCTTGCGGGAGTTCATCTTGCGGACGCCCTTCGCAAGTGCGGAGACACGTCCCTGAAAAGGTGTCAGGAAGGTAATGAAGCGGTCTGCTTCATCATAATTGGTATGACGGACGACGATCGCCCGGAAATGGACAGAGCGTTCCACAAATCAGCGGGTGAGCAGCTTATCCGCTGTGAACGCACCGGGGAGCAGTTCATTGATATTGGTTTCCACGGTGATGTTTCCATCCGCGTCCGCAAGCATGACCTCCATATTGCTTGAGAACTCAGACATGACCTGCCGGCAGGAACCGCACGGATATCCCAGTCCATCTTCCGTCGCGATAGCTATAGCTGCAAAATCCTTTTCCCCTTCGGAAATCGCCTTGAAAATTGCGGTCCGTTCTGCGCAGATTGTGACCGGAAATGCTGCATTTTCAATGTTGCAGCCGGTATAAATTTTGCCGCTTTTGGTCAGCAGAGCCGCACCAACCGCGTAATGAGAGTATGGAATATAGCTCATATGCCGCATATCAGCCGCAATTTTTCCTAACTCCTGTTTTTGTTCATTGTATATCATCCTGCACCTCTTCCTTTTCAGGTTCCGCCGGGCTGCGGTAAACATGTACCCGCTGGATCCGTCTCCCGGATAATTCTTCAATTTCAAATGTCCAGCCTTCTGCCTCAACTTTTTCTTTGAGCGTTGGAATTTTACCAATTTGTGAATACAGGTATCCGGCAAGCGTATCGGCTGATTCACGGGTCAGATGGATCCCGAGATATTCATTGACGTCTTCCAGGTCTATCCGGCCGAGGAAGGAATATTCATCCGGGCCGAGTTCCTGAACCAGTTCTTCTTCCCGGTCGTCGTATTCGTCGCGGATCTCACCGACGATCTCTTCTACGATATCCTCCATCGAGACGACACCCGAAGTCCCGCCGTATTCATCGACCACGACAGCCATGTGGATCCCGGTAGATTTCATCTCGTTGAGCAGATCCCCTATCATTTTTGATTCCGGCGCAAAAAGCGGCTGCCGCATCAAATCACTGATAGTTACAGGCCGCTGATCTACATAAGCCTGCAGCAGATCTTTCGCGTAGAGAACGCCGACAATGCGGTCAATTTCATCATCGTAAATCGGCAGGCGGGAATGTCCGGTCTCCCGGATCAAGCGGGCTGCTTCATCCAGCGGCGTCTCAAGCTCAAGGGCATCAATTTCCACGCGCGGGATCATGATCTCACGGACCATGGTGTTTGAAAAGTGGACGATGGAGCGGATCATCTTCTTCTCATCCTGCTCCAGGATCGTGTTTTCCGGAATGTTTTCCACCCAGTCCTTCAGGTGGCTTTCTTCCTTTTCAATATCCGGCGGGGTCGAAACAACCGGTTCCGGGATAATGCGATGGATCAGCAGGCAGAGCGGGGTGAACAGTTTTGTGAGAAAAACACAGAGTCCGGCAAGGTTGTCGGCAGTTTTCTGCGGGTTTTTAGCCGTTAAAGCTATCACGATAGATTCCAGAAGCATAAGGACCAGAACCGTACAGAGCACATACAGACACAGTGCGGCGATCGTCAATTGATAGGGGATCACACGGATGGCGTAGACCAAAGCAAATCCGCCGGTCATTCCGTTAAAAAAGCGGGCTGCAAGGTTCAGTTTGTTGATCAGGGATTTGTCATCCAGCAGCCGGGCACTGATGGGACGGCTTTCGCTCTTGTCATCCCCGCCGGGAATGACGATGTTTTCTTCAAGCAGGTAACGGTAAACATGGAGGATAACTGCCGCCAGAAAATCCAGGACGGCAAAAATGATCAAAATCAGCAGTATTAAATTGTCCGCAAGGGACGGAAGATTACTTCCGGGTTCCATATATCTTTAGCGGCTTTTCAGCCGTATTTTATTCCTTCTGCAATTTCAGCATAATATTCAGCTAATCAACTGATTTTCAAACTATTATATCGCGGTTTTATCCTTTATTCCGCGGACGGTACTGGATGGCTTCAGCCATGTGAGGAGTGCGGATATCGGGAGAGGCATCCAGGTCTGCAATGGTTCGAGCCAGCTTCAGCAGACGGTGATAAGCCCGGGCGGAAATGTTGTAATGTGTCATCAGTCCCTTGACCAGTTTTTCTCCCTCCGCATCCAGCCGGCAGTACTGGCGGATCTCTGCGGGTCCCATCTCGGAATTGCAGGTGACATTCGGATTCTCTTTGAAGCGTATCCGCTGCCGTTCCCGTGCGGCTTCGACCCGTTCGCGGATGGAAGCGGAGCTTTCTCCGACGGTGTTGGCGGAGAGTTTTTCGTAATCCACCCGGGGAACATTGATCTGGATGTCGATGCGGTCCAGCAGCGGTCCGGAAATACGTTTTTGATAGCGCTGGATCGAAAACTCCGAGCAGGTGCAGTTATGAGTCGGGTCACCGTAATATCCGCAGGGGCAGGGATTCATTGCCGCCACGAGCTCGCAAGGATAACAAGTGCGTAAAATGTTCAAATCAACACCTATCCGCCTGTATTTTGATTTTATGCTCTCAACAGTCCAGCTTTTCAAACCATCCCCAAATTTGAACACAATTCTCATCAAAATATTACTCATTAGCAACCAAAAACAACAGATAATAAATTGCTTTTGTGTTCAAAACAAACATACCTTTTTGACTTCTTTCTCTATAACATTGTTTATGATAATAGAGGTCATTGTCATGAAATTCTTCGTTTCCAAGATATGCGCACCTGCGTCAACGAATATCAGAACGATCAACAGCACAATAAAGTGCAACTACTAATAGAGATCTACGAAAATCATAACAACACCTTCTACTACAAACATATTTTTGTTAATTATATTCAAAACTTTGATTTTACCCAGCATTATCTGTCACTTGCTTTTTATAAACCATCAATACTGAATAATCCGCATAAGATTGAACAGTAAGACCGCACAGATTGAACACCTTCACCGCAAAGAATGAACACTTAGACCGCAACAATTGAACACCCAAAAATACGGTAATATGACTGAGCATGCGAATAGCGTGACATCATCATAAGGAGGGTCATAACAATGACCAATTACCGTGAAATCCTGAGGCTGAAATATCTTGGGTTCAATAATACACAGATAGCCCAATCTGTGAATTGTTCAAGAACAACAGTTGTAAATGTCATCCACCTTGCGGAAGAAAATGGGCTGCAGTATCCGCTGTCCGAGCAAGTATCAGATAAAGCTTTGTTCGAGATATTGTATCCGGCAGTTTCCAGCAAACAAACATATAAGATGCCGGACTATGACTACGTTTACAACGAATTGAAGCGGGATGGCGTCACACGGGATCTGCTGTGGCGGGAATATGTAGAAGAATGTCACCGAAACGGAGAACTGCCATACCAATCAACTCAGTTCAACAAACTTTACAATGATTACCTTCACAAAAAGAATGCTACAATGCATCTGGATCACAAGCCCGGTGAGATCATGCAGGTGGACTGGGCCGGTGACACAGCGCAGATCCTTGATACCGATACCGGTGAATCCATCAAAGTGTACATTTTCGTGGCAACATTGCCTTACAGTGGCTATAGTTATGTAGAAGGTTTCTTCTCCATGAATCAGGAATGCTGGGTATCAGCTCATGTGAACGCCCTCAAATATTTTGGCGGGGCTCCGAAAATTATCCAGTGTGACAACCTGAAAACCGGAGTTGTGAAGCACGGAAAAGATGAGATTGAACTCAACCGTGCTTATCAGGAGTTGGCAGAACATTACAATACAGCCATCATTCCGGCCAGAGTCAGGGCTCCTAAGGACAAAGCCTTTGTTGAAGGAACAGTAGGTGTTATCTCAACTTTTATTCTGGCAGCATTACGGAATCAGCAATTTCTTTCTCTTCTGGAATTGAATACTGCAATCTTTGAGAAACTGTATCAGTTCAACCATAAACCATTTCAGAAAAAAGAGGGTAGCCGCGCTTCATTATTTGAAGAGGAAAAACCATTTCTTCGTTCACTTCCGGCTGAACCTTACGAACTGTCACAATGGAAAATCGCAACCGTAGGGCCTAACTATCATATTTCAGTTGACAAGATGAATTACTCTGTTCCTTACGAGTACATCAAACAAAAAGTGGATGTTCGGCTTACCCGAAATATGGTTGAAGTTTTCTTTGGCGGAAATCGAATTTGTTCTCACGTTCGTCTTTATGGAAGAACCAATCAGTACAGCACGAATGAAGATCACATGCCTCCGGATCATCAAAAATATATGCTTTGGAATGGAGAGCGTTTTATT
>CADATZ010000063.1 GCA_902791025.1 uncultured Chloroflexota bacterium
AATGAAAGTTGTCCCATTTTTCACCGTCCTTTTTTTCTTTAATTATACTTCTGACGGCTTCTTTTGTCTCTAAGCTGAATTAATCAGCGTTTCCTTAGAATAGCTCTGCCGAAACTTAAGCAGGAACATAATTATAAGCAATTATTCAGTACTGAGTCAATGAAAACAGTGCACTTTTGCCTCAGACTGAATGAAGCAGCTTTTTTATATTCAGGGCAGGAGTTTCGTCCTCTTAATCCGCGCGAATGGCCGGCATGCGTTTTGTTTTTTTATTGCGTTCTTTTATTTTTTTAATCGTAAAATGATGTATCATTAATAGTACGTATATACTGAAAGGAATGCGTGATCATGAACATTCAGATTTTCGGAACAAAGAAAAGCGCAGATACCCGCAAGGCTGAGCGGTTTTTCAAGGAACGTGGAATAAAATATCAGTACATTGATTTGAAGGAAAAAGGCTTGAGCAAAGGAGAATTCCAGTCCGTGCTGCAGGCTGTGGGGAGTCTTGACGCCATGATCGACAAGAACTGCAAAGATGAAGAGCTATTAGCCCTGATCCGATATATTGTTCCGGAAGACCGGATCCAAAAAGTGCTCGAAAACCAAATCATACTCAAGCAGCCGATCGTCCGCAACGGTCGTCAGGCAACGGTTGGATATGCCCCTGATGTGTGGAAGGAATGGAACTGAGTAGGTTTTCATAGTTCGTGAGGGCGGGACGCGAAAATGGCGCTGACGGGAATAATCATTGGAATTGTTTTTGGCGTAATGGGTATTTTGATATTCTTATCAGAATATTTTCAAACCAAACGGTGTACTGCTGAAGCATCTGCGCTCATCGTGGATGTGATCAAAGATGAGCATTGGCGGTACAGGAAGAATAGGTCAGGATATGTAACCTATTATTATCCCGTTCTTGAATTTACCGCCGGTGATAAAATCTGGCGCGTAAAAACTGTTCTCAAAGCCACTCGTCCGGAAACTTTTCAAAAAGGAGAACGATTGAATATCCTTTATAATCCGCAAAACCCTGCTGACTTGAAACGACCTGAGAATTCATTGTGGGAAGGTGTGGCTGGTATGGTTTTCATGTTTATCCTGGGAGCAGTATTTGCGTATATCGGGATCAAAGCTGGCTGATATGAAAATGTCAATTGACGAATTGCTTCAAACACCATATTGGATCGTGGATATCCTGCCGAAGCAGGTTCCTTCTGACAGTCCCGGGCAGTACTTTGCCGTCGAAAGGTATTTCATTACGGGCGAACAGAGAACTATAATTAAGCAGAAACATATCAATTTGGTCTTAAAACTGAACTGCTACCGGGATCTTTTTATCGATGAGGAAGGAGCTGTCAATCCTCCGCCGGAACGAATCGCGGATGAGATGTGGAAAAGATATCTGTGTATTCTTATGGGAAACGCGATGATCGTTTCAGAACCGGATGATACTTATTTGACGGTCCATAATCCGGATATAGATCTGCTGGAACTGATAAAAACCATTGCCCCATCAGAGGGGTTGTTTGTCTGGAAACCTGAACAATTCGAAAACAAAGAATAAAAGGATCTATCCGGAACGGTTTATTGCTGCGGCACATTTCTTTTATTTGACGGATATTCCGGGGACTTTCGTGGAAATCTGAACAAGTATTTCGGCTAAAAGTTCTTCAGCCTGGCTGTCTGTTAAGTCACTATTTAATATCCATTTGATGATGAAAGCCGCAAGTCCAGCAGAAAGGAACTCATAATACAACCGGAGGAATTCAATATGACTAATGACGAAATAATTAAGGCTCTCAATAGCTTAGAATTGGGTATATACTTACCTTAGCAGGAAATCCCGTGGTGATGCAGATTCCTGTTTCCTGCTGAAGATGTGCAAATGGAGTGTGAGTGTATGACAAGTGAAGTGATCCTTGGTTTGCTGATTCCCTTTTTCGGGACAAGTCTCGGCGCGGCAATGGTTTTTTTCTTCTCAAAGCAGATATCAGGCAATCTGCAAAAGATCTTTACCGGGTTTGCAGCGGGAGTGATGGTCGCGGCATCCTTCTGGAGTCTGCTGCAGCCGGCACTGGACAGCAGTGAACATATGGGAAAACTGTCCTTTATTCCCGCGGCAGTCGGGTTTCTGCTGGGCATCGGGTTCTTGCTCTTCCTTGATGAAGTGACTCCACATATGCACATGGACAACCAGATGGAAGGTCCCAAGAGCAAGCTGAAACGGACAACAAAGTTGATCCTTGCTGTCACACTGCATAACATTCCGGAAGGAATGGCTGTCGGTGTAGTATATGCGGGTTGGATGGCAGGACATGCCGGTGTCTCACAAGCGGCCGCATTGGCATTGGCACTCGGTATCGCGATCCAGAATTTTCCGGAAGGAGCCATTGTCTCCATGCCGCTGCTCGCTGAGGGTATGCCGAAAGGAAAGACATTCTGGTATGGTGTGCTTTCCGGTGCGGTAGAGCCTATCGCAGCCCTTGTGACCATTCTTGCCGCAAGTGCTGTTGTACCGGTTTTGCCCTACCTGTTGGCTTTTGCTGCCGGGGCTATGTTTTATGTCGTTGTGGAAGAGTTGATCCCGGAAATGTCCGAAGGGCAGCATTCAAATCTGGGAACAATTGCATTTGCTTTCGGTTTTGTTCTGATGATGATCCTGGATGTGGCACTTGGCTGAAATTCGCTATCCTTGCGTTATTAATCTGACCGTATTTAGTAATTCCGAGAAAGGCATGGGTGTATATCGTGCGTGACGCTCCGTTTTCCTGGATTACATTGGAAGCTCATGTGTGTTTTCGCATTCTTATACGGTTGTCTGTATAGCTCACGAGTCATTACCTCATTATCATACTTCAGAAACCTGAGTAAGCACCGAGTCATTAGGAATTCATAGCCGAGCCCGAAGCTCACTATACATCAGTTAAAACAAAAATGTGGGGACAGTCCTATAAAGGGATAGTGTTTTGTTCAAATTATGGTTAGTTAGGAAAATGTTGATTAATGAATTATTGCGGTATGTCATAAAACTTTCATTCTGTCCTTGACATTTTTGAAATTGATGCTAAACTAATAAATGTTGATGCGGGGTAGAGCAGAGGCAGCTCGTCGGGCTCATAACCCGGAGGTCATTGGTTCGAATCCAATCCCCGCTACTTTTTTTGCCTGTTTTTACGAGAAACATTTCGCAAACAGGCGTTTTCTTTTTAAAAATTTAATCACATCTTATTCTTCAGCACGATTTCAGCACGAAATTTTCAATGTTTTGCTTTTTTTCTTCCGAACTTTTTATTTTCCTTCACGGAAAATCACTTTTTGTTTTTTTAAGGTTCGCCACATGTATCTACTCGTCCCCATCTTCTTCCAACAGGAAAGATGATGTAACATTGATCATGTTCATACTTACTTCTTCGGAAACATCGGAGTAATCCAGCGTAGTGGATAGAATCTCATGACCAGCGGCACGCTTCACCGCCTTTAATGGGAACCGCTGCTCCAGCAATATAGTGATGAAGGAGTGCCTCAGCCCATGAAAAGTTAGATATGGAAAACCATTCTCTTTAATAATTTCATTGAATTTTGACGATATGTAATCAGGCTTGTGCAGCTCACCAAAATAATCGACACAAATAAAATCCTCATACTCTGTACTGTAGAAATCACCTACAGTTTCCTTTATCTCCTGTTGTTTGCGTCGAACTTCCTGAAGAAACTTTACCATCGTATCATTCAGTTCAAGTTTGCGGATACTTCCATCCGTTTTCATCGCTTCATTAAAATAAAACTCCCCGTTGACCCTGGTTACCGAGAGATTTACCTTAATCAACCTCTTTTCGAAATCTACGCAGGACCATCTAAGACCAAGTACTTCGCTTCGACGCAATCCATAGACCATCGCGAGCACAATCTCGAGATATATCGGAGATGTTTTCGCTGCATCATAAAGCTTCCTGTATGGAAGACATGTCAAAAGGACAGCGGATCCGATAAAACTGTTCAAGATCGTTGTCTTTGGAATAATGAAGAAGATATATTCAGCACGAGGTCTAAGGCATACCATAGTCATACAGTAAGGTCAGATATAATTTTTTCCAATCCTGTTCGCAATTTTGTAAAAGCGAATCAAATAATTCGACTGTGATATATGGTGATTTTTGTAAATATGATTGAATTGAATAAGTATTGTCCATGAAACAATTTTATCAGGTTTTCATAATTAGGCCTACTTTTTTTTCTTATATTGATAAAAAGGCTTTAAGAAGACCCGCGGGAATTCCCGGTTATTCAATATCCGGGATGAAAGCGGGAAACTATATGTCTTGTTCAATTCGTTATAACTTTTGTATACTATAGGTATGGAAAAGTACACACACGGGAGAACATGCGTCTACAATCTGAACTACCATATAGTCTGGTGCGTAAAATACCGGCGAAAGGTGATTTCAGAGAATATTGTATCCCGTCTGTATGAGATCTGTAAGAACGTTGCACGAGAAAAGGGCTTCGAAGTTGTAACTATCAAATCCGGAGAAATGGATCACGTGCATTGTTTTGTGTCGGCTCCTCCGAAGATGTCTGTAACGCAGGTGGTCAAATACCTGAAGGGAGTGTCAGGACGCATCCTTCTGCACGAGTTCCCTGAACTTAGAGAGAAGCTCTGGCGCGGCGAGCTATGAAATTGCTCATATTTTGCCGAGTCTATCGGATCAACCAGCGAAGAAAACATCACCAGATACATCGAGAGACAAAAGGTATGCCAGCACTAAACGGTAAGCGCACATCGAAAAAATCCTCGGATCGTCAGAATAAGGCGATCCGCTATCGCGCGTATCCCACCGAAGGGCAGGTTGTCCTTTTCAACAAAACAGTCGGCTGTAAGCGCAAAATCTGGAATTTGATCCTTGCCGACAGGAAAAAAGCCTGGCAAAACGAACGCAAGACAATTAAGCCAACGCCGGCTCAATACAAGGATAAGTATCCGTACCTGAAAGAAGTTGACTCCCTGGCACTTTGTAACGCTCAGATAGACCTTGATCAGTCTTTCAGCAACTTCTTCAATAACCCGAAGCATTTCAGATATCCGAAGCTCAAGTGCAAGCGTAAAGAACACCCTTCTTATACCACAAACTATCAGGCATATACCAAGAAAGACGGCACATTGTCTGAATCAATACACGTCGGGAATAAGTTTATACGTCTCCCGAAAATGGGATATGTAAAAATCGTTAAGCACCGGGAAGTTCCTTCCGAATGGATGAACGCTGAAATTAAAAGTGCGACGTTTTCCAGAGAGAGTGACGGGGCATACTATATTTCCGTCCTGTATGAGTTCGAACTCGAAGCACAGGAAACTGACAACTCTGTCATTGACATCGACAAAGTTATTGCTTTTGACTATAAATCTGACGGTCTGTTTTGCGATTCCAACGGGAAGGTTGCCGATATGCCGAAGTATTTCCGGAAATCGGAAAAGAAACTTGCGAAACTCCAAAGGGAGCTTTCCCGCAAGACCAGAGCCCGTAAAAACGAGGATCCGTCCAAAAATTATCTGAAGCAGAAAAAGAAAGTAGGGAAGCTGCACCAGCACATCGCTAATCAGCGTCTTGATCATCACCACAAGAAGTCTAAGGAGATAGCCAATCTTTATGACATCGTGTTTATTGAGGATCTTGAAATGAAAGGCATCGCGAATAAAAAGCGCCATCTCGGCAAGTCGACGATGGATAATGCATGGGGCTTATTCACTACTCTTCTCAAGTACAAACTGGAGGATAGAGGAAAAATACTTATCCGTGTCGACAGATTTTTCCCTTCCTCACAAATATGCAGCAACTGCGGGCACAAACAAAAACTGTCCCTTAGCGAAAGAACATATAAGTGTCCTTCCTGCGGTACAGTCATTGACCGCGATCATAACGCCGCGATAAACATCCGGAACGAAGGCTTGAACGTACTTCGCTCCGAAGATAAAAATATAACGTTCACTACGGCTGGAGCGGCCGGAAGTCACGCCTGTGAAGATAAAAATAAGACGTCGGTCAGCAGGGAGCCAACTCCCGCTGATTCGGTGCATTTGTCGGTGAAGCAGTAAGCCTGGGGTTTTACCCCCGGGTAGTTCACTACATAAGAAAAAAAGGAATATTGTCAGTCTTTTTTTGTAAACATTACTCGGACTGTAGGTTTGTCAATGATGTGTAACAAAATTCTTTAAAAAAGAAGCGGGAGATAACCAGCCTAAAGGACGCATCGGAAAATTGTTATACCAGCGATT
>CADATZ010000064.1 GCA_902791025.1 uncultured Chloroflexota bacterium
TATTGTTTGGTTTCTCTTCTGGATAAAGCGTATATTTGCCAAAATAGAAGCCTTTTCAGAATCAAATGCTCAATTAGTCTATTGTTGAGCAGACACTAATTACTGTTTCATAATCCATAATTGTCTGGTTATAAACAGATGAATTGAATAATTCATTTCCAATTCGCCTTGGTTTTGATCATCAGATTTCATTTTGTCATTATGTTTTTACTGAAATATTTTATTTTTTTGCAGCAATGACTCCAAAATAGCTTGAACGCATGCTGATACCAGCACGTTACAAGGACGGATAAAAGAGGGTGCCCCATAATGGACAGCCTCTCCTATAAAATAACTCTAAATATACAGTTAAATCCACGAGTAAATAGGTCGCGTCAGTGAATGTGGTTATTCATGACGGTCAGTGTTTGGTCCTTCTCCTCCATCTGGCAGACACGGATCATGGTAGAAACGATCTGATTGAATTTCATGCGGTGATTTGTGGTCATCTGTTCAAGAGCCATGGGGAGAAACATACTGCCGAAAAGCTCTTTCTTTTCACCACCGACACTGGAAAATTTACGGGCTATAATGGTCCATGTTAAGACTTCTGCAAGCTTTTCCATCACCGCTTTATCATCAATTTTTTTATTCGGATCACCCGCCTTCATGGATCGGTACAGCCCTCTGACGATCATCTGAAAGTCTTTTTCCTTCTGTTTGATCCGGTTTGCGAGATAATCATCCAGCCATGCAGCGGACATTTCCGGATTCTTTGATGCATCCTCATTGAGCCCGCCCTCATCGGCTCCTTTCATCCACTGCTCTTTTATGTCTTTGAAAAATTTCTCCATAAACAGCGTGATATAGATCCCGGAGGCGGATTTATATTGATCCCGCATGCCTTCATTAACGTCCTCCTGGGCTTGGGGAACTTCATCGCGGGTCTGCAGACCATTTGTTTCTTTGTCATGCATTCGGAAGGCGTAATCAATGTCCTGCTGGTTGTAATCCTCTTTTTCGATCATATAATTATGAGAATTGTCAAAATCAAGCGCCAGCTTATCCATCCGTTCCAGCTTGTTCAGCTCCTTCAGTTCAGCGTATGTCAATCCTTCCTTATCTTCAAGACCGAACGTGCTTTGGATCTTGTGGCTTACAGTGGACATTTTACTTTTGGTCCAGTCCGCATTTATCTTTTTATTGCGAAGATCCCTCAGCCGTGCGTATTTTGCTACTGCGATTTTCGGATCTTTATAAATCTGGATATAGGATTCATAGTGGGTCGGCGTAAACTTGGCTTCCTTCCCGCCGGCACGAACCGTATAGAGATTTTGCATCATTTCTTCCCGGATGTTGATAACATCCTTTTTATCATCCAATCCCCCGCGGACAGAAAGCCTGTAGAGATCATCAACATAATTGATGCCATAATTCAGCAGCGAGATCAGGTTCAGCAGCGGCTGATGCAGGCGCTTGTCATTTTTGAAATATTTCATGAGAAGAATGTTTACTTTGCCGATGTTGTCGGAAAGTTCTTTCCGTGTTTCGCGAAGCATCTCAGGTGTCACAAATAATTGTTCTTTGATTTCTTCCCGCTTGAGTTTTTTATCGTCCTCTCTCTCTTCATTATCTTTTTCCAATTTTCTGGTAATTTCCAAATCGAGTGATTCTAACGGGGCGCCCATACCGGAAAGTGTATTGGCGATCGTTGCAACTTCAAACGGTGCGCTCTGCTGTTGTTCTGCCGGAAGGATTTGTTCAAAATTTCCCTGAATTTCCGTTCCGATTTGTTCAATACCGCTGCTTATTTTCCTGAGCCCCACCAATATGTTATCGTTTCCTTCTCCCCCGGCTTTCAGCGGATCGTTGAATTTATAAGAACCGATCTCACCGGTTTCATCACCTTCCATACGCCGCATTTGTTCACCGACTTCCGCGGGAACATAAGTCTTTTTTGTCAGGCTGCTGCCCTTGGACATGGATTCCTTGTAATTGACCCAGTCCCGCGCGGTCGCCCGTTTATTGCCGTAGTTTTGATAAGACTGATCATTCTTTTTTGTGAGATCCATCAGGAGGTTATCCGCACCGGCCTTTGTGTTCTGGTCAAAGGCTTCAGCCGCAAACATACCAAAATTTCCCAAATTGCTGAACCTGACTTCGGATTGTTTGAAAATATCCCCGCCGGTTGCCAGGTGTGCTATATTGACCACCATTTCCTTGACAAAGGTGGTGCAGTTCCGGTCATAGTAGCTGTACCCGCCTTCAGCATATTTTTCCGAAGCCCGGAAAATTTTACTGACCTGTTCGGATTTCGCGGGATAGCTCCGGCTGATATCATATTGATGCCCGTAATCATCCACGAGCTGCCCTGGAAGGAACGCGTTATGCAGCTGCATCACGCTGCCGCCTGCCATCCCCGTGGTTCCGCCGGCAGGGTAAAAGCCGTACTGAAGTTTATACCGTTCATACCGGCCAGAAACGGCGCTTTTGCGGCTGTACTCGATGCCGAGCATGGTATGTCCCATTTCATCGCTTTCCATGGATCTGGATGAACCTGTTTTCGGCTGGTCCACCAGAATGCTGACCACCGGATCCAGCGGTTTTTCCTCTTCTTTTCCATCCTTTTTGACCGGTTCAGCTGCCTTCGCCGCCGTCAGACGCGACCAGACTGTCGGCACGCGGCGGAAGTCTGCCAGGACATCTTCCCCTTTGTTTGCATTTGGATCGAATTGGGCTCCGTCCCAACCCGGAATGTTTTTATATTCCTTTGTCGTCTGCCATTTTTTTGTGTTCGTAAAAGCAAAACGCAGTGTGCTTTTTGCCCGCCAGAAATGTCCAAATGTGATGATCTGGAGCGCTTTCCCCAACAGTTTCCCAAAACCGGCAGCTGTCCATGTCAGAAATCTGCGGAACTTGCTTGTCTTTTTGACTTTGTTCAGCTTCTCTGCGTTGAAGCTCCAGTTTTTAATTTTTTCCATCTCTTCCGCATGGAACGCATCCGTAGCTTCCTTACCGGAATCAAGTTCAACTTTTTTGACACGCTTCATGGCAGCATCTTTCCAGCGGGCGTCTTCGATGCCTTCCACTCCTTCGACCCTGGATGTATTTTTCAGGGCAGATTCGGATGCGTTTTTTTTCTTCTTTTTCTTGTTCTTTTTTCTCCCGGTTTCCACACGCATGTCTTCGTCAAGCTCATAGGTGGAAAGAGGTTCGAACTCATCTTTTTTCGGTTCGGAGACTTTCTCAGACTCCTTCTCCGGGCCTTTTTGCTTGATTTCGTCCTGAACGACCTCTTCCGCGATCTCTAAGATATTTTTCACATCCTCCTGAGCCGGGTTCTTTTCCTTTTTCGGTTTCTGCGCTTTTTTGTTCTTCTTTTCTTCTTTCACGCGGTCCAGCCAATCCTCATTGACGATGTTATGAGAATTGTTCAGGTACATGCTGTTATTTAAATCAATGCTGCTGTCGGATTCTTCGAGCGGTTTGCCGGCTTGTTTGGGGTTATTGTTTATATTATCAGGGAGTTTCCCCCCCCCTATGATGGAGCCTTTATTTCCTTCATAAGGGACAATTTCTTCTTCCTGGTCCTCATAGCCGCTGAGATCCAGCATGTTATCGGCATTTGCCTCCCTCAACATCTGGTTCATGAGCTGAATATTTGCAGCCTCGTTGCCCATCGGCTGAACGGATTTCAGGTCTTCTTCCTGCTGGATTTCCTGCCGGACGCTTTCATCCTTTGCCTCCGGCTGCTGTTTCCTGGAGTTGTGATTAATTTGAGGGTACATATAAACTCACTACATCTATAGGGATTGTTCACGACAGTCTGTATTTGCGTTCATTCCGAATTGAATTATAGAATACTGAAAAAAGAGATAAAATCAGAGCTGCTGGTGTCAGGTATTATTTGTTGTTCACCATTTGCATAATCGGATGATTAGAGTAATTTTTCTCCGTTTATGCAATCCGCATACTTCTCATAAATCAGTGATCCGCCGGAAAGCGGGTAATTCAGAAACTACTCCATGAAAAAGCTGATTTCAAGCGACTGTCTTCCCTGACATCGACAATTTGTCTGGATAACCTTTTTCTATGGAAAATTATATCATACAATACAACAAAATTGAGCAAATCAGAATAAGAAAAGAATTTTGCAATTCAAAAAATAGAAAAATCAGAATATGAAAAGAATATTTGCAACTGGTATGAGTAAAAAATCTGGAGAATAGGAAAAGATAATCTGCAATTACACACATATTATTAAATATCTCCTAAATAATTTGACCTGCTTTATTCTTCTATAGTATACAAAACTATTATGGTAAAATTATAAACCCAAATTATGATTGGGTAATAGCCCTCCCAGAAGGAGCTTCCTATGTTCCTTTGTATTTTACAGGAAGCTCCTTCACCGCAAAGAATGAACACTTAGACCGCAACGATTGAACACCAATGAAATACGGTAATATGACAGAGCATGCGAATAGCGTGACATCATCATAAGGAGGGTCATAACCATGACCAATTACCGTGAAATCCTGAGGTTGAAATATCTCGGGTTCAATAATACACAGATAGCACAATCTGTGAACTGTTCAAGAACGACAGTTGTAAATGTCATTCACCTAGCGGAAGAAAATGGGCTGCAGTATCCGCTGTCAGAACATGTATCAGATAAAGCTCTGTTCGAGACGTTGTATCCGGCAGTTTCCAGCAAACAAACATATAAGATGCCGGACTATGACTATGTTTATAACGAATTGAAGCGGGATAGCGTCACACGGGATCTCCTGTGGCGGGAATATGTAGAAGAATGCCACCGAAACGGAGAACTGCCATACCAATCAACTCAGTTCAACAAACTTTACAATGATTACCTTCACAAAAAGAATGCTACAATGCATCTGAATCACAAGCCCGGTGAGATCATGCAGGTGGACTGGGCCGGTGACACAGCGCAGATCCATGATACCAATACCGGTGAATCCATCAAAGTGTACATTTTCGTGGTTTCATTGCCGTACAGTGGCTATAGCTATGTAGAAGGTTTCTTCTCCATGGATCAGGAGTGCTGGATATCAGCTCATGTGAACGCGCTCAAATATTTTAGCGGGGTTCCGAAAATCATTCAGTGTGTCAACCTGAAAACCGGAGTTGTGAAGCACGGTAAAGATGAGATTGAACTCAACCGTACTTATCAGGAGTTGGCAGAACATTACAATACAGCCATCATTCCAGCCAGAGTCAGGGCTCCTAAGGACAAAGCCCTCGTCGAAGGAACAGTAGGTGTTATCTCAACTTTTATTCTGGCGGCATTACGGAATCAGCAGTTTCTTTCTCTACCGGAATTGAATACTGCTATTTTTGAGAAACTATCTCAATTCAACCATAAACCCTTTCAGAAAAAAGAAGGCAGCCGTGCTTCATTATTTGAAGAGGAAAAACCATTTCTTCGTTCACTTCCTGCTGAACCTTACGAACTGTCACAATGGAAAATCGCAACCGTAGGGCCAAACTATCATATTTCAGTTGACAAGATGAATTACTCGGTTCCTTACGAGTACATCAAACAAAAAGTGGATGTTCGGCTTACCCGAAATATGGTTGAAGTTTTCTTTGGCGGAAATCGAATTTGTTCTCATGTTCGTCTTTATGGAAGAACCAATCAGTACAGCACGAATGAAGATCACATGCCTCCGGATCATCAAAAATATATGCTTTGGAATGGAGAGCGTTTTATT
>CADATZ010000065.1 GCA_902791025.1 uncultured Chloroflexota bacterium
CAAACCTACGGAATGTCCCAGCCACTCCACCGGATAACTCCCATCCATCTGCGGAACGGTGACAATTCTTTCTTCGACATCCAGTTCCGGGATCTGCAGCGTAAAGCCAGTATCTTTATAATTCAGCCCTTCCGGACGGGCAGGCAATGCCGTCACATGACCGGAAGAGAACCCGGTTGCCGGGAGCTTCACATCCATCAGCCATGAAAGATCACCGATACGGAAGAATTCCATAGAACGATCCGGAGTCACAGGTTCCGGTTCGGTTTTGTCAAGGGTAAGCCAGACAGCCCCACCGGCGGGAATCACAAGATAAAATCCGTTATCATCTTTTTCCAGCAAGGTCTGTTTTTCTTTGCCGTTATACACTTCTTTCTGTCAGTTCAGAGCTGTCTTTGGCGCGGACATAGATCTTTTCACCAAGCAGTGCCACCGGATAATCGTGTGACTGTTCAAGAACAGTACCGTCTTCCTTTACGGCTTCGAGTTGGTCCGCGAATTTCGGATCGATTTTGATGATGTATTTGATGTTCTTTTCAACGTCGTCATTTGCGTTTCCGGCACTGTCTTTCGCGGCTTTTGTATCACCGTTCAGAGCGATTTTCCAGGTGGTCAGGCTAAGCTGATGATCGGAAGTCACATCCTTCCCTACGATGAAACTCTGATTACTTCCGGAAATCGTTCCGGTGACCAGAATATCTGTGAAAGCACCATCAAAAGTATCAACGATCAACCCGGTTACGGAGCCGGTGAGATCACCATAGATCAACAATTCGGTTTTCCCTGCTGTGTTCCAAAGCTCCGCACCGGAGGAACTGTTAGAAAGTTCCGCAGAAACATTACCCTGAATAATGATGCTTGTCTCCGGTTCAGTTCCGGCATCAGCCGCTTTCGGGTACGATTCAGGGTCTTCTTCACCAAAAGCGTTCACGTCAGGATCATTGTTAACATAGACACCGACGGCTTTATCTCCAATGACCGTCAGATCCTTTTCAGATGTAATGCTGACTTTCCCGCCGGCATTATCGACGGCGATCCCGTAAACGGTCATTTCTTCTTCCTGGGATGAAACCAATATTCCTTCCGCCGCCTGAATGGTTGTTGTGCCATTACCTTCGGAAGCGGAATAGATTCCCACCGTTTCAAAATCGCCTTCATCAGTGTTCGTCGCTGCTATCCTGCCCTTTGCCGTGACTGTCAGCTCGCCGGAATCATTATAGGTATCAAGCGCTATCCCGCCGGCTGTAATATCGCCGCCAAAGGTCAGCGCTGCTTTCCCCTTATCCACAGCGGCGATTCGGTTTCCATAATCTGTTATAACAGCTCCGCCAACGGAAACATTCACAACTGCTTCGCTTTCGGATTGCACTTCATTGCCATATCCCATGGAAACATCACCGCTGACATCGACCGTGACAGCGGTGCCTTTTCCGCTTGCGCTGACCTGAACACCGGTGGTACTGCCCGATGGATCTTCACCTTCGTCGGGGTCAACTTCATCATCCCAGCTGCCATCCCAATTATCATCACCCCAGTTGAATTTATCGTCATCTTCGATCCAGTCACCCTCGGGATCTGTCTCCTCAGAGAGATCACCCTCCGCGTCTTTCGCTTCGGTTTGGGTTTCGATGGGGGCAATAGGATCCTCATTAATTTCATTTTCCCAGGAATCGGAAGCATATTGATCGGTGATCCCGCCATTGACCGTTACTGTCACGACCGGTGCGGAATTTTCAGCCGCGGCATCGACGATAACGCCGTACCCTTCCGCATAAATGTCATCACTCTCCAGCTTCGTGGTACCGCCGGAAGCTGTGATCGATACTCCGACAACACTGTCAAGTTCACCGGCATGGATATCGGCTTCCGCTCCTTCATTGATCAAAGAGACAGCCCTGTATCCATCAATAAAACCGTCATTGTGCACATTGACTTTGCCCGATTCCGCGTAGACAGACAATCCGGCAGCCTCGGATGCAATACTGTACGAATTAAGAACCGCGGTTCCATCGCTTTCTGTTTCAATCGAAGCACCCGTCTGTGTCCCGAAAATATCCTGTGCGGTGAGCGTCACTGAGCCCTGATTGACCGCACTCAGAGACACAGCAGTCCCCTCGGATTCAATAGGCTCTTCCACAGTTTTGGAAATCGTTTCTCCATCGGCTTTCAGAACAATACTTTCCTGAACGGTTTTACCGGTATCTGGATCTGTGCTCTCCTGAGCGGAAACCGCGCAGGCCATGACCAACATCAGGAACGCGGTCAAAAAGAAAACAAACCTTTGATTCTGCTTTTTCATCATTACCTCCGTTCCCTCTTATTTCTTACCCTTCACGATCACTGCCGGACTTTCATAAGTCTTGCCTTTATAGACTTTGTATTTCACGATCCGGAAATCCTGATTGGTTCCGACTGATTTAATGGAACAGGTAAATTTATTCCCCTTGGATTGACAACCATCTGTCCATTTTCCGTCGGAACCCACCTTGACGATGATACCGTCAGCTGCCTTATCCGCTGTACAGCTCACCGTCACTGCGGCGTTTTTCTTCGATGGATAAGTGACTTTTGCGTTGAAGGGCTCGCTCATGGGCATGAAATTGACACGAGCGGATTCACTGCCATAGAAATTTACGTCCTGACCGTTTACCTTTACAACCTCATAAGGCACCACAGACACGGAATACAGCCTGCCATTGACAAACCCGGTAACCTTAAAGGATTTGCTGCCATCGTCTACATTGAAGGCTGCCATGAATTTCCCTGTGTTTGCTTCATAAAACAGATATCGAACATTTCCGCTTTGACTTTTCACATATACCATGCCATTTGCGGGTGCTGCGGCAGGTTTGACAATATTTTTCCACGGGCGTCCAAACTCCGTTGTGGAAGAGTCATATGTTTTCCCTCCGATATTGACAGTCCTGGTCAGGTTCACTTTGTAAACAATGCCATTCTGAAGATTATTTCCGGAAATCTTGACATAGGTGTAATCTCCGTCTGATTTCCACTGCACTTTGAGCCCGGTGACAGGATCATTATTCAAATCAGTCACTGTGGCAGTGAATTTCGCTTGCCGGGACATCCGGTCGACTTTGATCGTTATCGAATGGTCCCCGCCTGTGATCCAGTCATAGTAGGGAACGATCAGCTTGAGCATGTTGTCAAACGTCAGTACAGGTTTATTGTACATAAAGATCGTGTCCGGTTTTTCTTTCACAATTTTCGTGGAAATCGACTTCAGATAAAATTCAACATTCTTCGGCTTCATCCCCGGATAAACCTGTTTTACCAGCGCCACCGCGCCGGAGACCATCGGTGCCGCCATGGAGGTTCCGCTCATCTTCATCATCGGTTTTGTATATCCGGCCGAGAGAATATCCGATCCGGGCGCTGCGATATCGAGATTCGGCCCGGTGTTGGAAAACTTAGCATAAACCGGATCAGCCCGATCAAGCAGGGCGCCCACCGAATAGGTGTTGGAAAGACAAGCCGCATCATTCAATCCATTGTTATAGTAGTTGTTTCCAGCCGCAACGATCGGAACGATTCCCAAATCGAGCATCTGATCAAAATATTTCTTTTCAAATGGGTTAATATCATCACACGCGGCGGCATATTCCTTCCCGCCTCCATAACTCATATTGAGCGCATCGATTTGGATCTTTTTTGTTTTTGCAAGATTCAAGAGGTAATCATAAGCCTGACCGATCTCCTTATTGCGCAGTGAACTCTTACAACACATACCGGCATGATCCGCGCCGCAGGCATAATAATTTCGTTCATCATCATCTTTGCAGGTCCAGACCCTTTCCGTAAAAGCCTGAATCGCTATAAGGTTTGCCTTCGGTGCAATGCCACCTGTCCCGACAGCGATACCGGCTACATGGGTTCCATGATCAAATTTCGATCTGTTCCAAGCATTTCCGGGAGCCGCTGCCCCTTTTCCTTCCTTATCCGTTACGCATACGGACTGTATTCTATAATTGCCCATTTCACCTGACCCGGAAAAACATTTTTCAATGATTTGCCGACTACCTGCGAACTGGACATTATTGGTATCAGTACCGGTATCGATCACTGCGATCCAACGGCCTTTTCCGTCCAATCCCAATGTATCCTGAGCATACCCGATATTTGTCAATTCCTGCGTGGCTCCCTCCAATGTCACTGCCTTCGCAACAGTTTCAGGATCCATTTCAAGATATTCCGGTTCTTCAAGGAAGAAGGGACCAAGTTCAAAAATTTCAGTGAGATCCGGGTTGTTTTGAGCATATTTCAAGATTGCGCCCAGATTTCCCGTCAGTGTAATGGCATGCAATTCACTCAGCGGTACCGAATCCTCTACACCGCAGTCTCTTGCCAGCTGACTCTGTGCCTGTTCCGTTCCGGGTTTGACCGCGCCGAGGAGATCAAAATAGCGTTCAGTCACATTTTCATATGAGCTTTCATCCAGGGTGGAATCAGCGATGAAATCCAGGTAGCGGGTAAGTGTTTCCGCGGTGATCTTATTCCGATCTTCCGGAGAAAGATCCATGAAATCCCCGCCGGACTTCATGATGGAAACGTCCTTTGCTGCGGAATCACCGACTGTCACGGTGCAGACCGCGTAGGAAAAGCCGTCAAAGCTTTCCGCGAAGATCCGGGCTTCCCCGTTTGCGAGTGCCGTGACGGTATTGGTCAGGGAATCCACAGTGATGATGCTGTCATCCGTGACCTGCCAGTCCAGTGTCGTCAGGACGGTGTCTTCCGGTTCGTAACGCACGTCGAAGGTATAGCTTTCCCCGACAGACAGGTTCAGTTCCGTCACCCCGAGATCGATCTTTGTGATCGGCCCGGATTGCGCGGCATGAACCTCTCGTACCTCAGGCATAAAGCCGATGAGTACAAGACAAATTAAAATAAGAAATATTTTTCGTATATGTTGAGATCTGGTTTCCATATGTCCCTCCCAAATATAGCAAGACAGCTCTCCGTCACGGAAAGTGTGACGGGAAACTGTCTCGTAATTTCAGAACGCACATGAGTACAGGCGAAGCTCCCGTTCTGGATTAACAAGGCGAAGCCGATACCTTGCAGAACGGGGCTTGTGCGGGCTGCGCCGCACATGGGGACAGGCACGCTTGTGCGGGCTGCGCCGCACAAGTTGCCAGTCCCCATGTGCTTCGTGATATTAGAGCGGTTCGGCCATGATCACGCGGCGGTGGAGATAGCCGCCATCGATGGATTCATCTTCACAGGTGATCAGGACGAGGGCATTTTCACGCACTTCCTCCATGATCGAGGCAAAGCCGTCGGAGGCGATTTGATAATTCCCGTAGAC
>CADATZ010000066.1 GCA_902791025.1 uncultured Chloroflexota bacterium
GAAACATACCGAACCCGGCAGTCAAGCGCGTGTCCGCTGATGGTACTTGGAGGGCGGCCTCCTGGGAGAGTAAGAAATTGCCAACTTCACTTTTTTTTTTAAATACCTGCCATTTATTCACAAAATAATATAAAGTATAATATAATATATATGTATGACCAAAATGACAGAGAGGAGTATTTATATGTCTATACCAGCTAAATCATTACTACTGAAAATTTCAGTAATTGTTGCAGTTTGTTTTCTTTTTTCCGTTTTTTCCTGTTCGGCACAGGAACAAGAACTCCCATATGAGCCAATAATTACTGTGAAAGATCAGATACCTGCAGATGCAGAAGAAAATTTTAAAGCATTGTTGGAAAAATTCCAAAAAAGGGAAAGGATCCCGAACCTTGATGGAGAAATCCGTTATTATGGGGATTATTCGAGTGAATATTCTACCTACGATTCGATCCATTGGGATAATTTTATACAAGCGGATCGGTTTGTTTTTTCTGCAAAACTAAACTGGTCTACAGAACCTGTTGCCAGAAACGGCAGTGGAACCGGCTGTGGAATTACATTTAAAGTTGATGACAGTGAAAAAGATTTTGTATATATGTATTGGGGTGTAGATGAAGAATTCCACTATGAAGGTGTGGAAAGCGGCAGAAACTTCGGAACTTTCATGAATTCGGGGACACCGCTCAAAGAGGGAAGCATAGATTTCACGGTAATTGCTAATGGTAATGAATCGTGGTTTTATCTTAGTTTTGAAAAGTATGGTTCTACATGGTCCAGTTATTTTTTGGGTCCCCAAGAATTGAACCATGACGGAAATAATGTGGGAATCGGTATCAGTAACGGGAAAAACTATAATTTTACAAATCGGTGCGATTGGAGTGATATCTTTTTGTATACGTGGTAGCAGATCATGTAAGACAGTCAGAATAGAAACCTTACAATCTCACTGTAAATAAAATATATAAAGTGAAGTTGGTGACCATAGGAGCGTGGGTACACCCGGAAACATACCGAACCCGGAAGTCAAGCGCGTGTCCGCTGATGGTACTTGGAGGGCGGCCTCCTTGGAGAGTAAGAAATTGCCAACTTCATATTTTTTATTTAACCAAGATCGAAGCTCCCGCTCCGAATCAATCAAGCGAAGCACATGGGGACTGGCAACTTGTGCGGCGCAGCCCGCACAAGCGTGCCTGTCCCCATGTGCGGCAACGAGCACCGGACGAGCACCGGGCCGGGAATTTGCTGCAGTGAAGTATGGCAAAGCTCCCGCTCCAAATCGAGTCGCGCGAAGCACGTGAGTCGGAGCGGGGCTTGTATAGTACGGGAAAAGGTGTGGTCTCCGGGAAAAGCACGCGAAGACAGTCCTCCTGTGCCTCGGGAATGTCAGGGTCGGACGGTGTGTGTCCCATCAGTATCAGCGTCAGGGTGACACAACACTAATGGCACAGGAGCGCTGTCTTCGCGTGCCTCGGGAATGTCAGGGCCGGACGGCGTACATTCCATCAGCTTCAGCATCACGGTTTCACAACACTCATGGCACAGGAAAGCTGACTTCGTGTGCATCTCACCCGGAAGAAGGCGCGGATATAACTCTATGGTTTGCTGTTTCTTCAGAAACTCGAGAGATTCCGGCAGTTCATCCGGCATTGAAAATTTTTTGTGTTTTATCGGGATGATATTCTTATTATCTTCTTTTGCCCGTTCGATTTCCAGACGAACCCAATCGCCGTCGTTAATACATCGATCCAGTGTGTTGGGGGTTAAAACCAGTAAAAAATCTTTACAGCTGTCAATTACAAAATAAAGTTGTTTATCAAATGGACCTGCTTTGAGATCGGCGTCCCGAAAAGCATCGTAACCTTTTTTTTGTAAAGCTTCAGCTAAACGCCAAGAGAGATCTTCCCCGCCATCTCTTCTGTATGAGATAAAAATATCGTGTTTTTCATCTCTCTTTTTGCTCATCAGCTTAACCTTCTCTGTTTATTTCTGAAAAACAGTTTTTTCTTCGTATTATTATAATAGGAAACTCGGATAATCAAACAGATCAGCGGAAAACCCGGAAAGATAAATGCAAGCGGTGCGGTTGGTGTATGGCTTCGGCGCTGATGTCCTGTGCGGGTACAGGCACGCAAGCGGTCCGGTCACCGATGAATATCAGTCGACTTCGAACATCATGATGGCGCTGCGGAAGGCTTTGACGGAGGAGTCGTAATATCTTTCGCCATTGCAGATGACGGTGATGGTTTTTCCATCCTTGCGTCGAATGGGGTGGCGGAGGTAGGCGATATCGCCTTTCGCGAACTGGTTTTGTACCTGTTTGATATAGTAGTCTCTTTCTTCCGGGGGAACCAAATCGAATTGCGTCATCTTCCCGATAACCTCGGAACGTTTGTAGCCGGTCATTTTTTCAAAATAGTCATCGGTTTCAATAATTCTTTCGTCAATATCGAGCATATAATGCGTATATAAAACAGGCGTCGTGCTTCCGGTCCCGATCTCCTGCGCATCAGGGTGATCAAACACACGGATCTCGCTGCTGCCGGTTTTGGCACCTACCGCAAGCGCGGGGTTTTCTTCAAGCAGGTTCAGAAATTCGACCGCCAGATAGGGATCAAACTGGGTCCCGGTATTATCACGGATCTCCTGCATGGCTTTCCCCGGCAGCATGGCCTTGCGATAAGCGCGGTCGTTCACCATGGCGTCATAGGCATCCACGATGGAAATAATGCGGGAAAGCACCGGGATCTCATCACCGGCGAGCCGGGAGGGGTAGCCCTTTCCATCCCATCTTTCATGATGGTGGAGGATCATGTCGGCAATCGGCCGCAGTTCCTCTGAAGACATGGCGATTTGATAACCCTTTTCAGCATGCGAGCGGATGATTGCCCATTCTTCATCGGTCAGCCGTCCGGGTTTGTTCAGGATTTCCAGCGGGACCGTGATCTTGCCGATATCGTGAAGCAGGCAGAGAAGCTGCAGTGAGGTCAGCTGGGCGTCGGAGAGACCGATCTTATGCCCGAGGGCGATGCCCATTTGCTGCGTCCTTTTCACATGTTCTTCTGTGTCATAATCCACTTCTTCCAGTGCGCGGACCAGTGATGTGAGTGCCTGTGAGCGGGAGGAATCGCTGTTGAGCATTTTCTTGATCTTCAGGTCTGTCTGCGCTTCTTCCAGTGCCTGCAGCAGGGTGCCGGTTTGATGGTAGGTGGTGAATTTGATTTCTGAGACTGTTGAGCCGATGCCGAAGAGAACGTTACCCTTGCTTGTTTGCAGCACAGACATGACCGCGCTCATCAGTTCTTTCTCATCGTAATGCGAGGTGACAACGATCAGTTCCGCTTCATGCCCGCGGAAAATAAAGCTTTCCTGCGGCATCTTTGCGCGGATGGTTTCCGTCAGGGCGATGATGCGGGCGTCTCCCTCTTCCCGGCCTATGGTGCGGTTGATTTCCCGGAGTCCGAGTATATCGAAAACGACGATACAGGACGGGTGTTGACCCTTGACGGCGCTGTCCAGCAGCATCTCCTGTGCCTTTTCATAAAAGGCGTTCATGTTCAGCAACCCCGTCAGCCGGTCGACCTTTTTATTCTCCCGGAAGATCTCCATTTCCGCGTAGCTGTTGAGATTCCGGTTGTAGTATTCTTCCTTTTCGACATCGATGATATAAACATAATAATAGGCGTTTCCGGCTTTGTCATGTACCAGATGGCCAAAATCTTCCATGTAACGGACAGTGCCCTGTTTCGTGATGATGCGATAGCGGACGTAGTCATGACGTTTCCCGCTGTTGAAGGTCTGCGTCAGGATGTTGCTTTCGACTTTTTCCAGGTCTTCCGGGTGGACCATGCCTCTGAAGCTGTTCCCTGTGAGCGTGCGGAAATCTTCGATGTCATCGCAGCCGAACAGACTGATGACGTTCCGGTCGGCATAGACGATTCCTTCATCGCCGGTGGCATGATAAATGAAGAATCCGGCGGGAACCTCTGAAGGGATAGCGTTCGGGATATAACTGGTGGGATGCGGATTTTCGGACATGTTCGGCACCTCTTTAGTATCTTGGGATAACTGGTCGAACGAGCTGTTTCAGCCCTGACAGGAAGGCTGCGTCGTTTTTTAATCTCAAATGAGATAAATAAACGAAGCATAAAGTGTTTATCTTAATTGTAGCGCATAATTAGTGTAAAATGTCGGTTTTTGATAGAAATATGCAGGATGAGAGCGCAGCTCCTGCTCCGAATAAGCACGCGAAAGCAGTCCTCCTGTGCCTCGGGGATGTCAGAGACGGACGGTATTCGTGAGGTCAGGGACAGCGTATGGTATTGGCGGAACGAGTGGCACAGGAGCGCTGCCTTCGGGTGCGCTCAAATGGCCCGGTGCGCTATACCACAAAATTGAACATTTGTCAACCGCCAATATTGGTGGTTTTTTTTTATGAAATTGTGTGTATACTGTTTATCAGGGTTCAGGATTCAGGGGCCGGGGGCAGGAACAAGGAGCATGGGACAAGTTGGTGTCAATATCCTAACACCTAACACCTAATACCTAACACCTAAGGGAGGAGAGAAAATGGCATACGAAAGACATCAGCAGATGCTTGCGGAAGTGAAAGAAACAGTAGCCGACATCAAAAAAGATGCCGGTCTGTCTTCCAAAGCTTCTGTTCGCGCTGATTTTCTGAAGGAAGATCCGAAGTCATTCGAGACCGAAAGTATGTCATATGTGTCATATGTACAGGTTGCAGCCGAAATAATCGAAGAGAATGAAGAACTCTTCGCGCTTTCCCGTCTCTGCGACCGCTTCGTCCCCCAATATCTCAAGATTTGCAAAACATTGGAAAAGACCATAGAATATCTCGGGAGTGTCTGCCTGACGAAGAGTGCCATGAAATATTACGGGAAGGATGTTTCCCTGATCAATCATTTGACAATTGAACATCTGTATCAGATGCTTTCCTTTAATTTCAGGAAAGTCAAAGCGGCTCTGGACGAAAAGAAAAACACGCTGCATGAATTTGATCTTGATTTGTATAACCAGATGCTTAGTTTCGCGAAAGTGATGCAGCGCCTGCGTGTCACGGAAAATCGTGCTCTCGACATCAAACTGGGTCTTGAAGAACCTCGTCAGCAGATAAAGAATATAACAAATTTTTCCAAATCTGAATC
>CADATZ010000067.1 GCA_902791025.1 uncultured Chloroflexota bacterium
GTTCGTCTTTATGGAAGAACCAATCAGTACAGCACGAATGAAGATCACATGCCTCCGGATCATCAAAAATATATGCTTTGGAATGGAGAGCGTTTTATTTCATGGGCATCGAAGATAGGTCCGAAAACAGAAATTGTTGTACGAGCTATTCTTTCCAGTCATAAGATTGAACAACAGGGATATAAACCATCTCTGGCTTTGCTCAAACTTGCAGATAAATATACAAACAACCGCTTGGAAGCAGCTTGTGAAAAAGCCCTGACATTTACACCTCAGCCTTCATATAAATTGATAAAAGGTATTCTGGTATCAGGGCAGGACAGACCTGTTTCAGAAACCGGTCATGTTGATCAAACTGAATCCTCTCAGTATGGGTTTACTCGGGGCGCCGAGTATTATGGGAGGACAAAATAATGGTAAACATGACAACCATTACCAAAATGCAGGAGATGAAACTCAGTACAATGGCAGCAGCATTTCAGAAGCAACTGGAAGATCCTGCATTTCAAACTTTATCTTTTGAAGAACGAGTCGGACTTATGATTGACCAGGAATGGACAACCAGAAAGAATAACCTGTGTCGAAAATATCGAATATGTACCTGAACGTAAATTAGTGCATACTGGTATCTACAATTGTCAGATTGCCGTAAACTGTGATAACATTTCCATCCACTTTGGCTGCGCTTGCGGCCTGGCTTAGATTGCGGCTGATCGTATAACTGTTTAAATCGAGGGTGACTGTTCCTCTTATCTTCAGCGGGCCGTCATTAGCACCGGCTGTGATGTCCCTGGTTAATTTGACGGTTCCACCGTCATTGTTTTCATCCAGAGCGGCTTGCAGTCCGGCCCAGGTGGTGATTCTTTGTGCACAGACAGGCTTTGCTGCGAAAAGTCCCGCAAGAAGGAGACAGAGAACGAAAATTACATTTGTCCGCAAAAAGGCCTTAATGTGATGTTGTGATGACGGTTTGTTCATAAACAGTTCCCCTGATGTGTGAAAGTATTCAAAATTTGTAAGGATTCAGAAGGCTAAGGAACAGGCTGTGCCTGGCCGGGTTTGAAGCAGGAGCTTTTTATGACTGACTCCGACTGACTCCTGAAAAGCTGCCATAATATTTACATATATATTAAATACAAAATTTGTGCCAGGATGATATGTCAAAGAAAAGTGAGAGATCCCGCTTGTTGGGTCTATTCCCATCTTTATTTTGGCACGGTTCTTGTAATGAAGTGTAATTGGTATTTAAGAAGATAAATTTTTCGATCCGGCGCGTCTATCCGTGACGGTCCCGCGCATTACCGGTACGCAATAGCAGAAGCACGAAAAAGAGAGCAGCCATGAAAACCTACAGCAAAAACATTTTCATCCTTTTCCTGATCACCCTCATCACCCTGGGAGGCCTGGGCGCACTCAGCGGACAAGCACAGGCGCAGGAAGCCGTTGCGGAGATCGACGGAACACCCTATCCTACCCTGCAGGCGGCGCTGAGCGCCGCGGAAGCCGGGCAGACGGTCAAAATGCTGAAAAGTATTGGCTGGGAAGCCCAGACGATCCAGGTGCCCGCGAATAACAAGCCCATCACTCTGGACCTGAACGGACGCAAGATCGAAAACAATACCTTCACGATCCCCACCGGCGCGCATCTGACGCTCATCGACAGTGTCGGCGGCGGGAAAATCACCGGAGAAAGATGCATTGAGGCAGATCCCATCGGAGGGGGACTGATCTATGTCCCCGGCGGGACTTTCATCATGGAAAGCGGCAGGATCTCCGAATATGCTTTCTATGGTGTCCTTGTAAGCGGGAACGGCAGATTTGAGATGAATGGCGGCCTGCTCAAATTTGAGAGCGGATACTTTAATGATAATTGTCCCGGTGACGGTTATAAACACAACTCGGGAGGGGTAAACCTGTATGATGGAGAAGGAGGCAACCCCACCTTCAGCATGAGCGGCGGCGACATGGAAATCCAATATGGCAGCTGCTGGTCGCAATGTGTGCACTTGCAGGCAGGAAGCTTTCTCATGAGCGGCGGGAACCTCAACGCGATGCAGACAAACGCGTATGGTGTGAATATGAATTTCGGAACCTCCTTTGAAATGAGAGGGGGAACGATCACCGGCAGTTTGAGTACAGGCGTTACCGGGGGAGACGTGGTCAGCATTTCCGGTGGTGAGATCACCGGGAACTCAAGAGGCGTAAATATTTCAAATACATTTAACTTCAGCGGCGGCAGCATCACCAAGAACGACACAGGCGTAATTATTGAAAACAATAGCACATTTAACTTCAGTGGCGGCAGCATCGAAGAGAATGGTATAGGCATTGACTATCAGGGCGGGAGCCTCAATCTCTCCGACGCGCCGGCTAAAGGATATGGCAGCCCGACGGTCACCGGGAACGGTTCCAAAGACGATCCGCGAAACGTTGTCCTCAATAACAATAAGATCCACATCACCGGTCCTCTGTCCGCATCCACAAAAGTCGGTGTGTATTCGCCCACGCCCCTTGGTTTCACCGAAGGACTGGAAAATAACGGGAAAAGCTGGAACTTCAGCAGCGACAACAGAAATTACGGCGTGGATCTCAACTATGAAAAGGAAGCCATCCTGCTGGATGCCGCGGCGGCGATCACCGCGGACGGCATCACGACCTATTACCACTCCCTGCAGGAGGCGCTGGACGACGCACAGACGGGGCAGACAGTCAGGCCCCTGAAGACCATCGACAGCACGGTGGACCGCTTCCCGCTGACCGCTCCAGAAGACGCCACCGTCACGCTCGACCTCAATGGACAGACGATCGAGACCGACGGAGATTCATCACCTCTCATCATTCCCTCAAAAGGGGAGCTGACGCTTACTGACAACAGCAGCAGCGGGATGATCCGCAGCAAAGGAGAGGCAGCTGCTATTGTCGTAAACGGAGACTTTACCATGAGCGGCGGGACGGTCACGCATAACAGGAAAGCTGGGGTTATATTACGCAGCGGAGCGTCATTCACACTGAGCGGCAGCGGTTCCATCACCGGCGACGGAATTAATTCTTCCGGTTCAGGGGTGTTCTTTGAAGGATATGGAGGATCCGATACCGCTTCCTTTGTTATGAGCGGCGGCAGCATTTCAGCCAATGGCGGTGACGGCGTTCTCATGGAAATGGGAACCTTCACCATGAGCGGAGGAAAGATCGAAACAGATATTAAATATTCCGGCGTGAAAGTTCTTTTGGGATCATTTACGCTGAACGGGGGTGAGATCCTCGGCCTGGAAATCGGTGGTGATCTTTATGCCGAAGGCGTAAGAATTTACAGCGGTTTATTTGAAATGAACGGCGGTAAAATTTCCGGCTGTATGTATGGTGTAAGAACTATAGAGGAACATAAGGCCTATACCAATATCAATGGAGGAGAGATTACCGACAATCTGACCGGCATTTTTGTGTTGGATACCCATATCGTCAGCATGAGCGGCGGGAGCATCAGTGGCAATGATTACGGAGTAATGGACCAGGGCATCTTCAACCTCAGCGGCGGGAACATCAGCGGCAATCAAACAGGTATTTATTACGCGGACGGCGCTTCTTTCAATCTCTCTGATGCCCCCGCACAGGGTTACGGCAGCCCGGTGGTCACAGGTAACAACATTAATGTCAATACGAACGATAACATCATCCACATCGCCGACGCTTTATCCGAATCCGTAAAGTTAGGTATCTCGATGAATGATCCCGGCGTCTTCACCAAAGAGCTGAAAGACCGCGGAACAGCGGTGAATTTCGAAAGCGACGATCCCGCATACGGTGTCGGACTCACAGCTGAAGAGGAAGCCATCCTGGGCAGGCATCTCAGTGTGAGCTTTGATTCGAACGGCGGGACGGGAAACATGGATTCCCAGCCCTTCCTCGCAGGCGAATCAAAAGCGCTGACGCCGAACGCCTTCACCCGTGATCATTATCAATTCACCGGCTGGAATACGGAAGAAGACGGATCTGGTACGGCATACGAGGATGAGCAATCCGTCACCATTTCCGACGACCTGACGCTTTTCGCGCAATGGGAAGCACAGGTGCCCCATCCTGATGACGGGATTGAGCTTTTCCCGCTCTTCATGGATGTGGATCATCTGCCGAACACCGGGTTCTCTTCCCGATTTGCAGAGGAGCTGCCTGCGCGTCCGCAGGGACTTGCCTATCACGGGCTGAGGATCAGTTTGCAAATCCCGCGTCTCGGCGTGGATACAGAGCTTGTCCGGCTTCCGCTGACAGATGGCAGCTGGCCGGCGGAATGGCTGGGTGAGCGGGCAGGAGTCCTGGAAGGCAGTGCGCTGCCCGGTGAGGGGTACAGCATTATTGCAGCTCATAATACGCTGAATAACACGGAATACGGTCCGTTTGCGCTGCTTGCACAGCTGGACGGGAATGATCTGATTCAGGTGCGGACTGCGGACGGGAAACTGATCCCCTTCCGGGTCTATGCGAGTGAACTGATCGCACCGGATGATTTTGAGACGATAAAGATGATTGGGGAGCGGGAAGCGGGTTCGCTGATCTTGCTGACCTGCGAAAATGAAAGCCTTGACGGCGGCTATCTCAACCGCCGTGTGGTTTTCGCCAAACCGGTTTTATAAAATAACAGTTCAGAACCATAGCCATGCTGCAGATGCCACCTGGTGACACTGTACCTTTTCCTGAGCAAATATTAAATTAGACAAGAATCTCATCACAACTTTGTCTACATGTAATTACATTCGTGAACATCATAATGTGATTTTACTTGGCCCCACCGGTTCTGGGAAAAC
>CADATZ010000068.1 GCA_902791025.1 uncultured Chloroflexota bacterium
ATGATTTCAAGGTACCGTTTGATAACAATCAAGCAGAACGTGACCTTCGAAATATAAAAACTAAAAACAAAATAATCGGTTGTTTCCGTGCTGAGGATGAAGCGCAGAATTATCTCGATATTATATCATATCTCAGTTCCGGGCTGAAGCATGGCATTGGCGTTGTTGAAGCATTATCCGCAGCCTTTGCCGACAAAGGTAACATCGTTCTTCAGCAGGGGTTCTGAATAGTTACCATGAAAGAATTGATTTGTTATTCTGTTTTTAACGGCAGTTACGGAGAAAAATGATATATAGAAAAAGCTATCGATTTTTTGTTCTTTTCCTTATCCTTATTTCGGCGCTGATTTTTCTTCCGGCGCAGGCAGAGGAAGAGACTGTCTATTACCGGCCGATTACGGATATTTTTCTGAATGTCAAAGAACTTTCCCTGCACGTCGGAGATCAGGTCAAGCTTCCGCTCACCTGGCTGCCTGCTGAGACTCCCAATGTGTTTTTGAAATGGTATACAGATGATAAAACAATCAGTATCGATCCCGGATCCCTCACGGTCACCGCACTTTCAGTGGGGAAAACCCGCCTGTTGTTGGAAAGCAATTCCGGATTTGCCTGGGATTACTGCGACATCACCGTAACCGGAAGCGAGGCAAAAAACGCCGCGGAGAAAAAGGCCGGAACAGAACTGGTCACGCTGTCTGATTCGGCACGGAAAAAGATTGAGGCGGAGACCCTCCTGCACTATCTGGATTTTCTCGAAAGCTCAAGCTTTATCCAGGAAGATTTTGCAGCGCTGTCAGACAGGCATTATAATCTGACCGCGGTCGTAAGACCGGGAACCGTCTCCGCTCAAAGCAGACTGGCGATATCTCTGGGCATGGAGAAAGCATTGGAGCTTCCGGATTTTTTCGCGGTCAGTTTATATGGGACCCTGGGACAGATCCTGGAATATGCGGAGAACAATGATGATCTGGTCCGTCTTTTTGAATTTGAACCGATGACCATGGATGATCCGATCACTGAGCAAGACTACGGGACCGCGCCCAAGAGCATGAACCTGAAAGACAATGTTGAGGAATTGACCTCCGTAAGCACGGCCCATCGTCTTGGCTTGAAAGGAGATAATGTCGTTATCGCCATCATCGATTCCGGTCTGAATAAAAATCACGAACAATTCAGGGGCAGGGTCATTGCTGAATATTGTGCCGGACACTCTGACGATGAAATGTATGCATCCTGTAACGAAGGATCTTCCGAACCGACAAATTCTCAGATCAAAACGGAATACAATCACGGATCTCACGTGACCGGGATCGCCGCCGGACGCGACGGGATCGCGCCGAACACGAAGATCATTTCCATTAATCATTCGGTCGAAACTTGTTTTGAAAATGAATGTTACCGCCAAATTAATTTCAGCATCTGGGAAGTCAGCCAGTATCTCGCTGACTTACAGAAAAAATATAAGGCAGCGGGAAAGCCGCAGATCGCTGCCGTCAATCTCAGCTTCGGTCCTACAATGTCTTTTTCGGACAACTGCGATGATAAATATAAGGATTATAAAGAAGCGTTTGACCTTCTCCTGGAAAACGATATCATCCCTGTCACAGCCAGCGGGAATGCCGGATTTTTGGGAAATGTTCAGCCCTACGGGTGTATATCCGGCAGTTTGACTGTCGGCGCGCTCGCGGATCTCCCTGATCCGACGATCCGAGGCACTTCCAGTCACGGCCCGAGGATCGACATTCTGGCCCCCGGAACGCATATCTGGTCCGCTCTTTTGACCGATGACGGCAAGGAGGATACGGTCTGTTCGGGGATCAATTGTTACGGCTCCAAAAACGGCACATCCATGGCGGCACCGATGGTGACCGGTGCACTTGCCATTCTCAAGCAGGCAGATCCGAGCCTGACGGCTTCCGAACTGAAATCCCTGATCATCAGCATGTCGACGAAAACAGCGAATTACCGGTTGAAAAACAACCTGTATCCCGCTACGACATTCGAGTTTGATAAACCGGTGCTGGATTTTTCGGAAATTGAAAAATACATTTCCCCGGCACCGCGGCCGGATCACGAGCATGACTTTTGGTATGCCGATATGGAAGTTCTTCCCCGCACCGGTTTTCCCCCGGCGCATCCGCATTCCCCGGATGCCATGCCGAAGGATCTGAAGTATAGATCCCTGGATATGATCCTGGAGATACCTACCCTCGGCGTTTTATCAGAAATCGTTGAAGTGCCCGTTATAAATAATGAATACGCGGTCACATGGCTCGGAGATTCTGTCGGAATGCTGGAAGGATCCGCGCAGCCGGGAGAAGGCACGGTCATTCTTGCGGCACATAACCATTTGAACGATTCCGAAAGCGGTCCGTTCGCACTGCTCAGTTCCATGGAAGAAGGAGAGAGGATCTTCATCCGTGACGGAAACAATGACCTTCTGACGTTTATCGTTTACGCGAACGCAAAAGTTTCTGAAACCGATTTCGAAGCAGTTGATCAAATTGCCGGATCTTTTGAAGACACACTGATCATGATCACCTGTGAAGACGAAATGATTTCAGGCGGATATGCCAACCGCCGCATCGTGGCAGCAAAAAAGGTCCGATAGATCAAACGATGGAGAATTGAATAACGGCAGATGTTTGCCGCACCGTACAAAGACAAAATGCCGGAGTGTCAATTCCTCCGGCATTTCGTTGGCATCAGCTAAAACCCGGGAGAGTTTTGTTATTGTTCCGCCTTCCAGAAAGTGTACTGTCCCGGCGAGATCTCTATCTCGGCAAAGTCCTGTTTCAATGGACTAATCATCTCTGATGCAAAGCACTCTATTTTGATGATTCCGTTTATGCGATTCTGAACAATTCTTTTGAATTGTTTATCCCGGAAAAAATGTCAGATTTACGCTTATAATAAAAATATATAGACTACCTGGGCAGCAGTTCAATTACTGAAATAGGAAAAAACGCATTCAAAGGATGCACTTCTTTGGAATATGTTGATATTCCAAAGAGACTTACTTCTATTGGTGCATTTGCATTTGAAAATTGTTCCGATCTTGAAGCAGTATATTATTTAGGCAGTAGTTCTGTTACAAATATTGGAGAAGGTGCTTTTAGAGGGTGTACATCTTTGGAGTATGTTGACATCCCAAAGAATCTTTCATGCATACAGGAATCGACTTTTGAAGGCTGTACAAATATGGAAGCTGCTTATTACTTGGGCAGCAGCTCCGTTACATCTATAGGAAAACGTGCTTTTATGAATTGCAGTTTCCTTGAGTACATAGATGTTCCTAAGAAAACCACCATTATTTCAGAATCTGCATTTGAAGGCTGCACTGAACTTGAATCAATATATTATTTAGGCAGTAGTGCCGTTACTATAATTGATAAAAATGCATTTAGAGGTTGTTTACATCTAATTACGAAATTCAAGCGGGTAAAGATTGTTCATTATCTTTTTTAAATAAAGAACAAGTGCCATTCAAATTATATCTTTATGGTAAAATAAATTTGAGAGAAATTACTCGGGAAGAAAAGTTACTTTGTGGGGTATTCACCCCCGTCGAACCCGCGATCTCTGACTTGACACTGAATTTTATTTTGAAAACCGCAAATCAAATTATGTAACTGATATGCGTTTTTTTGTGGAAGATTCTGTCTTTGGTTATCGTGATATTTCTAACAACATTTCTAACAAATTTTCAAACATTTTCAAAAGAAAATCTCAAAAAAATCGTTTTTCGAGGAAAGATTCGCTTTTTTCGGTTTTCATTCGATTTAATTACTCGTACAATATCCTTACAAGGATGAGAGAATGATTACCAACAAATAAAGAAATAAGCACTTCAAAATAAGGATTGTTTTGATATAATATGAACAAGCAATAATTAATAAAAGCACTCATAATAAAAAGGTGCTATCAAATAAGGTATGATCTACAACAACGTTACTCAAAAAAAAAACACTGAACCTTAAAGAATTAGAATGGCTTTTTTTTTGCACGATTTGTTGCACTGTATTTAGGGGAAAATGCTTGATTAAAAACTGGTTTTTGCAAAATTTTAGAGTAAATCAGTAAGATTTAACTCGTATCAGGGGATAATAATACGTGAGGAGACACGGTAGTGTGAAATAATTTCTGTAAAAAGTCCGCTATGCTGAAAAAAATGAGGCATAACGCCAAGGATAGCTACATCCTGTATACACATTTCTACCAAA
>CADATZ010000069.1 GCA_902791025.1 uncultured Chloroflexota bacterium
ATTATGGATTCAGCCAGCCGTCGTTATTATGTCGATGAATATTCTCCGGATGAGTATCATGAAATCGGTGACTATATTATTATTCCGGTTTATGTCAAAACTTTCAAGAAAAACAATGGTGAGATTGGTCATTCATTTGCTGTTCAACAGCAATTCGGTTCCGCCCGCGGTGAACATTTCTGACTTCCAGTAATTCGTCTTATTCAATTTCATAGTGTGCCCGGCCTTTCAGCCCACACTCTTTACTCGACAAACCAGCGACCGTCAGGGAGATTGGGCAGCTCATAACTGTGAATCATCACTCAGATAGTTTTTTCAGCAGATTTCCAACTGTTCCAATTCTCTTTTTATACTCTGTTCCTTCTGTATCATTAGCAAATACATAAACTTTAGTTTCTTGATTCTCATTTTTCAATATATCAATCAATTCTTTTGTTTCAAATTTCACTTCTAACATTTCTGATGGGGTAAGATTTGCTTTATTATTCAGTTCTCGTTTTATTGTATAAAACTTGTGAAATCGGCCTTCTTTTTTTATTGCATATCCCAAATATGTTAGACTCACTGGCCGATTTCCAATGTTCGTGGCGGAAGCAGATAAACCCTTTATAAAAGTGTCAGCACTTACCCCGGGCAAAACTTTTGTAACTAAATGTAAAGATGAACCAAGCAAAATCTTCTTCTTATATGGTAACCGCGCTGTGTGGATTGAAACAACTATAGCGATTACGCTGAGCAATAGCCCTATTATCGATAATATCGCGGTTAAAAAACCATTATTATCATTACACCATTGAATAAAGGTCATGGTTTGATTACAATTATTTTCCATAAACTCGATTTTAAGGTTAGTTTTTAAATGATGATACGGGTTTGTGCCTGATCTGAAAAAACTCAAACACTTTTCAGATATATGATTTTACAATTTCCAAAAGTTCACTTATGTTTAAACTAACTTGAACGCAAGATCTCCGTTGGGAAGTATTTTAAAAACGACAGACCGTTTCATTTTTTTTATTTAATCTGTTTTTTATACATATTCCTATTCTGTTGTTTATTTGTGTTTTATCACTTTCATCAAAGTACTCATCAATAGAAATAATTTTGTTTTGTTTAATAGGATTCCCTTCTCTTGTAATTATCATGTTCATTACCTGTTCGATAGCGTGAAAGCTTGCCATATCTTTATCCCCTCGGAGAATTATGGATTGTAGTTGTTTTGTGACAACAAAGAAATCAAGGAATTTTTTCTGTTGACGGATCTTATTATTGTCGATTTCTGTTCTCATTTTCAGCAAACAAATTCTTCTCAGTGAGATTGTGATGATATTCTGTTTTGTAGAATGTTTTTATAAAAATCTGGAAGGTATTTTACATATGGAAATTTCGTGGTGTCTTGTAATAATTTTGGCAATAAATCACCTACGAAATATAAAAACAGACGTCTCTTTCGAATGGCTTCTAAATTCCATTCCCTACACATTATTTCAAATATATATCGGGACACCCCAAAATAGAAACTATATTTACAAACAACATAGCGATATGAACCATAATTAATGTAACCAGTTGAAATTATTATATATATCCTGCCTTTTGTAGTATGCTTGAAGCAATATAATTTTTTCGAGCAATTCTACGCGTTTTTGTCTTTTTGCCCAAGAATTCGACAGGCGAGGTGGAAGAGGCGCTTGTCAAGTTTCCAGACCAGGAGCATGAGCTTCTTCTTCCGGTTCAGTTGCTGCGGGATGCTGGGGATAGAATCCGCTATAGCTTCGGCTTGCTGAAAGAGGGGATCGTCATCCGGTTCCGAAACGGCCAGCAGGGTGAGCGCACGGGACCACACTCCCGGTTGATAAAGGTCTTCGGCGCATCCGCGGGACTTCAGGTATTCCGCCCGTTCAAGTGATGCCAGAAAGGCGTCACGTTTGTTTTTCAATGAGCGGGTATTCGAAATACTGCCTTTCCGAGGTACATGATAATAGAGGACATCCGGCAGCATCAAGACCCTTTTTGCCTCAAAAATGAGTTTATGAGTGGTAGCGAGATCTTCATAGACCCGACCTTCCGGATAACGAATGGCAACAAACAGCTCCTGCCGGTATAGTTTGTTCCAGACATAAGCGCCACCATATTTCACCGCCGTCTCCGCGTCAACGATCTCACTGCTCCCTGACCGCCGACAATCGATAACCGATACCTTTCCACCGTCTACTGCCCACTGAAATATGATCAGATCCACGCTTTCCTGCATTGCCGCCTGATAAGGTATCTTACAGAAATTCGGTGCCACATAATCGTCGGGATCCACGAACATCAGCCATTCGCCTCGGGATTTTTCAATGCCGAGGTTTCTGGCAGCGGAAAGACCGTGATTGGCGGTATGGTAAACAAAAAAGCGGCGATCCGCTTCGGCATAAACCGCTGCGATCTCACCGCTTTGGTCGGTTGATCCGTCATCGATCAGGATAAATTCTACATCCGTAAATTTCTGTGCCACCAGACTATCGAGGCATTTTTGCAGATAGGGTTCAACGTTGTAAATAGGTATGATAACAGAAACCATGATTATGGATTGAAAAAATCTGACAGATAATTGTTGTACGAAATACAGTAAAAATATTTTTCAATAATCAATACCGTACTTTTCCTTCAGCTACTGCTTTCAGATGGTCACCATACGGACTCTTTCCATAAGCTTTCGCGGATTCTATCAACCTATCTTTATCAATGAATCCATTTATGAATGCAATCTCTTTCGGAGCAGAAATGGTAATACCCTGTCTGGTTTGTATCATTTGAACAAATTCTGCCGCCTGCAGCAAACTCAGCATTGTTCCGGTATCCAGCCAGGCAAAACCACGTCCAATTATCATATGCCTGTGGTTCGCACCTGGCAGGGACTCCCTTCGGTTATCAACCCTATGATTGCCGGTGCTGCCAAGAAGAAAACCGACAAACTGGATGCTGAAAGGCTTTCTTTCCACGATCTGACTGAAGTCTGGGAAGCTTCTTATGTTCCTTCCGATGATATTCAGGAGCTTTGTGTTCTGATTGCCGAACGTGATCATTTCACCAAACTTGCAACGCAATGCTCAAACCGCATCAATAACATCATTGTTCGTTTTGGTCTTACCGTTGGCAGAGGTTCCAGTGTTACCAAAAATCCTGATGTCAGAGCTTTATTGGAAGATCTGATTTCCGATTCTCCTTCTGCTCACGACAATATCTGTCCGCTTCCCCTGCCCCCTGATATTAAACATTTAATTCGTTTGGAATACCGTTATTATGATGAATTTACCTCTCAGGCTGATTATTTTCTTCAGCTTATCCGTCAAAAGGTTCTTTCCTTGGAATGGGAAACCAAAGACGGTACGCTCTCCGGTGAAGAAATGGTCCGGATTCTTTGCACAACTCCCGGTGTCGGTGAGATTACCTGTTTTACCTGGCTCGCTTATATCGGTACTCCCAATCGTTTCAGAAATGCCAAGGCTCTAGCTGCTTATGCCGATCTTGATCCTTCTCTCAAAGTCAGCGCCGGCAAGGTTACCAGTACTAAAAAACGCGGCGGTTGTCAAATTCTTCATAAAATTCTGGTGACCGGTGCCGACCGTATTATGCGTAATCATACGGAAGCGTTCGGCAGGTGCGGGGCGAGCGCAGCGATGCTCCTGATCCGAATATAATTCCAGGCGAAGCCTGTTCCTTACGGGTCAGGCTTGATGGCTTTGTCTTCCGGTAAATGGAAGAAGGGTTCCAATGCCGTCGGTCGTAAAATGTGTACCGCTATGTATTATATGATGCTTACCGCTCAGGAGTTCTCTTACAAAAATTACAACATTATGAAAGATGCCGTCATTTTCGATATTTCCGTCAATGATCTTCCGCTTTTGAATTCCGATTTCAAACGCTATATCCGAATTCTTCTCGATCACAAAATTCATACT
>CADATZ010000070.1 GCA_902791025.1 uncultured Chloroflexota bacterium
GACGAATTACCGGAAGTCAGAAATGCTCACCGCGGGCGGGACCGAATTGCTGTTGAACAGCAAATGAATGACCAATCTCACCATTGTTTTTCTTGAAAGTTTTGACATAAACCGGAATTATAATATAGTCACCGATCTCGTGATAATCATTCGGAGCATATTCATCGACGTAATAACGGCGGCTGGCTGAATCCATAATCGTATAAGTAACAATTTGGGTAGACGTATCCATTCGGGTTTGAATGGTGCGTCGGGTACGATCGATTACGTGACCGGAAAGGAATAAACCGGAAAGGTCAGCACCGGAACGGAGCGGAATGTTGTGATTTCTGTTGGAAGGTGAATACGAAAACGAAACATTATTTTTCGGCATGGGAAAGCTCCATAAGGATGTGACAAGGGGACGGTTCTTTTGTCACATTCTTATGGAGCGAGCTTAAGAGGGACAGGCTCACCTGATACGAGCTTGCCCTTGTTCTTGATATGTACTGTCCCTGTTGCCTGCCCTTCCCCCTGCAGTGTTTACCTCAGATATCATCCGGAGTGCGCCAGGTCAGGATGTCGAGGCCTTCAGTATATTGAAAATCCTTTATATTATCGGTGACCAGAGAATATCCAAGACTCCGGCAATGTGCGGCAATCATCTTGTCTCTGTCCTGACCGCAGACAGCCTTTGTCTTTGCCAGTATATCACCGAAGTGCTTTCCGGCAGATATATCAAAAGCAAGGATGGGAATTCCTGCCAGCATTCGGTTTATCGCTTCACGGTTTTTAGCAGGATTTCGACTGTTTACAATGCCGTATTCGAGTTCTGAATATGTTATAACAGATATACAGATGTCATTTCCCGCATGAGAGGCGACTGTATATGCACAGGGAGTATTCGGATGCCGCATCGCAAAAATCAGGATGTTGGTATCGAGCATATACATTATCAGTCCAGAGCCTCCCTTACGGTTGACATCTCATTTGGTCTCCCTTCTGCCAGAAAATCATCATCAAGCATGGCGGCACCGGAAAAGAATGCGGAGGCAAGCGCCCTTTTGGGTGTGATTATGATACTGTCGCCTACGCGATTCAGAACAAGTTCTTCATTTTCGGCAAAGCGATATTCCTTGGGAATTCGAATTGCCTGAGAGCGGCCGGTGGTGAATGGGCGGGTAATATTAAGAGTATCCATTAGATCATCCTCCTTTTTTATAAGTATATATCATGGTATTTATCGTGTCAAGATGAGCTGCTGAAATCGGAATGTCAGTGAAGTGGGCAGTTCCTGATGTCCCGACTGAGTGGTGGGACATGCACGTACCGGCACCGGGAATGACAAAAATATGATTCTCTGTGACGGCAGGAATCTCAACAAAATCCCCTATTCAGGAGAATAAAACATGAAAGGAATTATCCTTGCAGGAGGAGCCGGAACACGGCTTTATCCTTTGACCATCGCTACATCCAAGCAGCTGCTGCCGGTATATAACAAGCCGATGATCTTTTATCCACTATCCACGCTGATGCTGGCACAGATCCGGGATATTCTGGTCATCAGCACGCAGGAAGACACACCGAACATCATCAAGCTGCTGGGAGACGGCAGCCAGTTCGGGATCAACCTTTCCTATATCGTTCAGGAGCGTCCCGAGGGATTAGCACAGGCATTCACACTGGGAAAAACCTTCATCGGGGATGACAGCTGCGCCATGATCCTTGGCGACAACATCTTCTACGGGAACGGTCTGGGACGGAAGCTGGCTGCTGCGGCAAAATCCGTGGAAAATGATAAAGCCTCCATCTTTGGGTATTATGTCGAAGATCCGGAACGCTTCGGAGTGATGGAATTCATCAAAAAAGGTGAGGGACCAGAGGAAAACGTCGAGGTCCTTTCCGTGGAGGAAAAACCCGCTCATCCAAAATCCAATTACGCTATCTCAGGTCTCTATTTTTATCCCAAAGGTGTCAGTGAGATGGCCGAGCAGGTCACCCCAAGCTCCCGTGGCGAACTGGAAATCACGACCCTGAATGAAATGTACCTGAAGGAGGGACGTCTTCAGGCTCAGCTGCTCGGTCGTGGCTTCACCTGGATCGATGCCGGGACAGTCGATTCCCTGCGCCGGGCGACGAACTTCGTCTGTATGCTCGAACAATACCAGGGAATGACCATCTCCGCTCCCGAAGAAATCGCCTACCGCCTTGGCTGGATCGATGACAGTCAGTTGGAACAAAGCGCCGCGAAATACGGCAAGAGCCCCTACGGAGAACACCTCCGTGCCGTTCTTGAAGGGAAAATCATCCTGTAAATATGACATGGGGACGGTTCTTTTGTAACGTTTTCTGATAATGAGGTGGTTCCTGGTGTACCTGCTTCGCGGCGGGATATGCATGAACCGACACCAAGAATGGCTGATGTTCCTGCTATGCTGTGGGACACCCACAAATCCACCCCGATAAAATTATGAATCCTGAGACAAATCCCAATACAATGCAAAATTCAAAAAACGACGCTCTGCTGTCCGAGGTTAGTGATTATGTGTCCGTCAAGCCCGTCGATACGCCACGGACCATTTACCTTGTCGGAAAAGCGAAAGGGGAGCGGGGATATCGGGAGTTTTCCGCGGCAATCGGTGCGAGCATTTCGTTTATATCCTATGTGCTCAATGGGCAGTCGATCAAAATCCGGAACAAGGTGATTGCGGGACTTGTCAATGCGGCGGCTGACGGCAGCG
>CADATZ010000071.1 GCA_902791025.1 uncultured Chloroflexota bacterium
CTTCTTCTGAATCGCCATCGTCTGCCTACGCAAAAGCCGCATGTAGCGGAAGCCGACCGACATCGTCTCACTTGAAATATCCGTCATTCTCTCCTCCTCAGTCCTCCCATTTTCATCTTCATCAAGCCATGCGCCCGCGGGTGCGAGGCTTGAAATAATTGCGTTTTATCAATCGTTTACATTAGTGAACTATATACTTATGGAAATGAGATGTCAATACGGATTCAGAAAATCCGCATGCGGAAAATGCAGGCCGAGCGGCCAGGGGATCGGGTTTATCAAAATTTAATCGGAACCGGGTACCGCTTAAAAGAAGGCTCCGGGCCCACGCGGATTGAAAACATGAGAAATAGCAGATATACTGAAACCAGTACAAAGAGGCGCGGCGGCCTCTCAAGAAAACGGTTGTATGAGGTATTTCCTATGGCAGAAGAAAACACAAAAAATGAAATGATCGAGCAAAAGGTCGATGTCCAGTACTATCCTGACCTGACCGCAGCAGACGTAGTCAAAGCAGGGATGAAGGAGTTTCCGATCACCGAACTTGGTGCAGTCGGCGCTGCATTTTCCATGCTTCCGGAAGCAGCCAGGACAATTACGGCGGCTGTCGACACAGGCGGCGCTGCCGGTCAGGCAGGACTTTATTGGGTGGATTTTAACGGAAAAGTGGGAACACTGGCAGCGGCAAAAGATGGCTCCGGATATCTCGGAACAATCATGAACCACGGAATCGTCGGCCAGTCGAGACTGACAAAGGCAAGCATAGCGTCCAAGGTTACAGTGCCGTTCAACCCCACAATGCTGCTCATGGCAGCGGCTCTCATTGACATAAAGGTAGAGCTGAACGAAATCAGGAAGACAGGTAAGGAGATCCTGGAATACCTGCAGGAAAGAGATGCCGCGGAGCTGCGGGCCGACCTCCGGACGCTGATCGACATCAACGATGAGCTTGGCGACAACTGGGGAAATGAAGTTTTTGTAAATGCCCGGATAACAACGATTGAAGATATCCGCAACCGGGCGGACGCGAAGATCCAGCTGACCCGGCAGCAGATCGTGAAGAAGCTCCCGGACGACCGGCTGCCCCACGCCAACCAGCAGCTGAAAGACGCCTTCGCACAAATTCAGCTGTATTACCGCATGTATCTGGACGCCGTCTACAACTATGCATTCGCATCATATCTCGACGCCATGCTGCTAGGCAACTACTCTGCGGAGTATCTCGAAAAGGTCAAAGACAAGATCTCAGACCGCGTCAGGGAATACAACGAGCTGTACGGCGCCTGCTACAACCGAATGCAGAATTTTGCGCGGACATCCGTGGAAGCAGGGGCTCTTAAGGGACTCGCGAAAGCCAGCAAAATGGCCGGAAATATTATCCACAGCATCCCCGTGATCGAAAAAGGACCGATCGATGAAGCGCTGGTCGATGCGGGAGATAAAATCAAGAAGCTGAGCTGCACAGAGGAAGATAAGGCGCTCCAAAAGTTCGGCGAATTCGCAGATACACGAACGGCGGCATTTACAACGAGCATCGCAAAAGTGGAAATGATCCAGACCTCGACGGAGGGGTTCCTCACAGACGGGGAAAAAATCTATATTGGAGGCGGGGAGTGAGATCTCTGAACAGGCTCTATAGTGGTTGTTGCAGATAACCATGTTTGGCAACCAACAAGACCATGTTTTCTGCTCAGTTCACAGACCTCTTTCTGAATTTTCCCGTGCCATTAACCAGTAATAATACGATTTTTCGCTGATGTTATGGTCTTTCATCCACTGTTTTGCAGGACGCCTTCCCGCTTTGCCTGGCACTAAAAAATGATCTCCTTCAGGTACTCATACCACACCTGATGCATGATTGAATCCATGAGAATACTCCTCAATACTTGAATTAACTATTAGTTTTCTCAAGTATCGCTCAAAACTAGCGGAGTGCTAGGCAGGCGAGGTTTGACGTTTAACCCGCGTGTACGGGAACCACTATAAAACAGCGTCAAAGTTTCCTTTTGCGCTAGAATCATCCCGCGTATGCGGGAACCACTTGAGCTCAAGCTCCGCGATTGCCGTGCCGGGAGAATCACCCCCGCGTGTGCGGGAACCACTCCTCCCATGAGTCTAATTTTTCGCCAAGCATAGGATCACCCCCGCGTGTGCGGGAACCACTTAAGTCTGTAACATCAACCGTTTTCAATGCAGGGATCACCCCCGCGTGTGCGGGAACCACGCCGCGATCGTGCCAAGCGAAGTTCCGATGGAAGGATCACCCCCGCGTGTGCGGGAACCACCCACCATGTCTAATTTGAATCAGCGAATCATTAGGATCACCCCCGCGTGTGCGGGAACCACGTGGCGAGCATGGCTTGGAACTAACCGTATTCGGGATCACCCCCGCGTGTGCGGGAACCAC
>CADATZ010000072.1 GCA_902791025.1 uncultured Chloroflexota bacterium
ATCACCGGGCCGGTTCGTAAACAGGCCATAAAGCCATACAAGGCACTGATCCTTCGGCTGTGAATGGAACTGCGGCTGACGATTGATTGTCCAGCTAAGGAGCCAGCCGGAATCTCTGGCGGTGACAATACCGCCGGTGACTACTTTGCCCGACAGCGGATCGCGTTGGCAGATATTTTTGATGTATGGCAGGATTCTGCCGTCTAACGTATTGACGGTGACACCCATCCAGTTGCATTCTTCGGGATTACCATAAAACTTTTCAGGGTGTCCAAAGGAACTGTCCTGCCCGGCAATTTTACGCCACAGATCAAAGGAGCCGCCGGGACGGATTTCCCTGATATACTCACAGGTTTTGTCCTGCCCTCCAATGGAGGAATTCTCCACGTTGCTTCCGTTGGTGATAAACAGATAGTCATTTTCTGTCAGATCCAGAAAATCCTGATGCCCATCCACGAAAAGCTCCACACGTTTTGCAACCTTTTGACCGTCATGAATGTCAAAACGGACATCCATGATCTGCGTATTGAAATGGAACTGTACCCCTTGCGCTTCCAGGTATTTAACCATGGGAAGGATCATGGATTCGTACTGGTTATACTTGGTAAAACGCAGTGCGCGCAGATCTGGTAGACCGTCAATGTGGTGAATGAAACGCTGCATGTACCGCTTCATTTCCAGGGCACTGTTGCAGTTGTAAAAGGCGAACATTGTCCGCCAGTAAGTCCAGAAATTGCTGTCCAGGACTTCTTCATCCAAAACATCCGTGATGCGCTTTTCCTCCAGCATCTCATCAGGAGTGAAGATCAGCCGGGTAAGCTGCATTGCCGCTTTATCACTCAGGCAAAACTTACCGTCCGTGTGTGCATTCTGCCCCTGTTTTTCCGTTACCCTGCAAAGGGAATAATTGGGGTCTTCCTTGTTCAGCCAGTAATACTCGTCGAGAACACTGACTCCTTCCGTCTCAATGGATGGAATGGAACGAAACAGATCCCACATGGTTATCCATTTCACGGCCGCCGCGCATGACATAACCGATTTCCGGATAGTTCCATCCGTCACAGGCACCGCCAGCGATCGGATCGCGTTCAAAGAAATGAATGTTTTTACCAGGCATCTGTGCATCACGCACGAGAAAACATCCTGCAGAGAGTGCCGCAAGTCCGGTTCCGATGAAGTAGGCGGATTTATGGTCAATTCCCTCTGGCTTTTTCGGGCGGGCAAACGCCTCATAGTTACCGCTTGAATAATACATAAGAGAACCTCCTTCTTAGTCATTTTTTGTACTGTCTGCCGGTACGGTTACAGTTTAGAAGGTAATCTTTTCGTTTACAATCGACGAACTTTCAGGAGTATCGGAAACAACAACATCTGCTTACAATTGGCGGGGTTTTCGACAAAACGGCGTAATGATTGAAATCAGAGCCTGTTTAGAGATGTATCTAATCTGTATTTTGCCAGCATGCGGGGAATATCGCCATCGATCAGGTCGCTCAGGCGGGATACAATACTTTCAGGAGATGGTTTCATATCACTTTTGATCCATTCCAGCGTCAGCCCAACAAAGGCATGCTTGTAAAAATCAGCAATAAATTTTTTGTCTTCATCCCGGACAGTCATTCCCTGGGCACATTCCTCGACGACCGCAATCAGGAGACCATAGACCACCCGGTAAAGATACTGAAGGATCTGTTCCTGGCTGACATGGCGGTATACATTGATAATAAACGGTTTGTTATCCTCAACCGCATGAAGGATGTTCAGAAACCCCTGCTGCCATGTATCATATGTGGTATTATCAGATAAGGCTTTTCTGGAATCTTCTTCACAGGACCATTCGATCAGGGCGTAAATATCCTGAAAATGATAGTAAAAAGTGGCACGGTTGACACCGCAGTCTTCCGTAATATCATTGATGGTGATTTTATTGACCGGCTTCTTCAGGAGAAGGTGTTTTAAGGAATCTTCCAGTGCTCGTTTTGTAATATTTGACATGGATGCGCCTCTTATTGTTCTGATTTTGAAGTGGAAACAGAGGGTGGTGCGGTGCCTGTTTGGATTGGGGCAGCACCGGCCAGTGTCTTTTCCTGTATTTTTTCCATTTTGGCATCAAGCATGGCACCGATCTCTGCGCATTCCAGAAGATCCTGATCGATCTCCTGTAAAACAGAGTCTGACAGTTTCTGTTTATACCGTATTTTATGTTCTGAACTTGCCCACCAATCCATTGCAATCGTCCGGAGCTGTACCTCTACCTTCATAAGGCGTTTTCTGTCATGAAGGAAGATAGGGATTTCCACAATCAGGTGAAGGGAACGGTATCCATTCGGTTTGGGGGTTTGGATATAATCTTTTCGGCGGATGAGTGTGATATCATCCTGCTTCAGAAGAGCTTCCGCCAGCATATAGATGTCGGAGACAAATGAGCATATGACCCTTACGCCGGCGATATCATTGATGCCTTGTTCCAGATCTTCGGGATTCAGGGCTATATTCCTGGAAGAAGCTTTCTCAAGGATGCTCTCGGGCTTTTTAAGCCGGGTTTTTATTGTTTCAATCGGGTTATGGTCACTTTGCAGAGACAGTTCTTCGCTCAAAACTTTGAATTTTGCCTCTACTTCCATCATGGCACAGCGATAATATGCCATTAATTCCCGGTAAGGGCCGGCGTATTCATGGAGCATCTGCTTCAGATCGACGCCGGAAAGCCGGGTTTTCACAAACTGTTCAATTACAGGGAAATAATCTTTTTCCATTTCTCACTTTTCCTCCTTCCGTTCCCGGAGAAGGCGGATGATATCCGGATGATCCCTGTGTTTCAGTGAAGGAAACGCATGCAAGAGGCGGCCTTGCCCCCACAGGTTGTTTTTGCTGATTTTACCGGATAATTCATCAAAGCGCGCCTGCAGGACAGATAGTTTCTGGCGGGCCTCATCCGGTGAAAGCTGACCGGATAATTTTTCGTTCAGTCTGTCTTTCATTTCAGCCTTCCCGAGCGCAGCCTGAACCTTGGCTTCTCCCGTAAGCCGGGCAGCACTGATTGCCTGGCTGCCCACTGTTTTGCTTAACTGGTTGCTGACGAGTTTCATGCTTTCCTGTATGGAATCCAATTTCGTCAGAGTTTTATTAAAGCCACGGAGCACTAATATTGTCACAAACAG
>CADATZ010000073.1 GCA_902791025.1 uncultured Chloroflexota bacterium
TCCCATCTTTGACACTTTATAAATACATAAGTGCCAGAATTCCTTGTGTTTAGAAGGGTTTCTGGCACTCCTTATGTGTTTTAAAATGTTGTATGCGTACGTCTATTTTAATATTTTTTTGATTTTTTTCTTAAGTTCTGTTGGCTTATATCGCTTCCTGTCTAATCCGAGATCTTCCATTAATATCAATGCGTCCAGTGCTTTGCTGCCTTTATAGGTGGAACGATAATAAATATCTTCATCTGTCACATTCATGTTTTTTAGTGTCTTTATCAGGTTCTCTGTTGTCACATGCGTGCCGCGGTTATCAAGTTTGCACTCCAGAAGCCTGTATACCAGCAATGCAGTATAACAGATCAGAAAATGTGCCCGGATCCGCTTCTCTTTGCTGTGGAAGACTGGGCGTGCAGCAAAGTTCGTTTTCATGATTCGAAAACAGTCCTCGATCTGATAACGCTTATGGATGACTGCCAGGATGTCTTTTGCCCTGTCGCTTTTCAGGTTCGTGGCGACGGCATAGTATCCATCGTATTTTTTCTCTTCTTCGATTTTGGCATCATCCAGGATATACGTCACTTCTGCCTTCTGCCCGTCTTTTGTTTTGACATTCCTTTTTAGAAAACGGCGTACATCATTCGGCCCTTTCTTAATCTCTTCGGGATCCTTGCTGGCTGCAAGACGCTTTGCGCGTTCAATCTGGCGCTCACGGATAATCCGCTGGTATTCCATCATTTTTCTTGAAAAAGTAATAATGATGTTCTGTGGGATCAAGCCGGTGGCCTTTACCTTTTTTGTCTGGCCATTTTCAAGTTTTACATAGTCATATATCCCAAGATCAACCGCTTTGTCAGCGGGGATGACTTTATACGCAGTATCATTGTAGAGGGAAAAGTTTTCCGGGGCCATACGGTCAAATGTTTTCATTTTCCCGATGGTAACGGGCACATCTGTAGAAAGAAGCCTGTAATCATAATCATTGAATACGGCATGTTTCATGGCATCGGACAGCTTCTTTATAGACTGTGTAACAATAAAGGCCCGCCCGCCCATGGAATTGAATTTCCTGATGCTGTAGGAACCAAGGCCTGCGTCCGCGCAATATATAAACTCAGACCCCTTCAGTGTGTGGAGGATTTCCTTTTCGAGGGGGACCGCGGTAACCTGTTCACTTGTATTGCCGGGATGGATGCACATGGAGATTGGTATTCCGTGCTTATCCATTAGAAGCCCCATTTCGACAATCGGATTCGGGCGGTGTTCCTTGCTCATCCCATACTTTCGCAAGCCGTCGGAAAGGATTTCCCCGGTAACCTCATCAACAACATCCTCATCCGGCTGTTCCGTCTCGAAATAGTAGTTCGTGCAATCGTAATAAATGACGGAGGTGTCCCTGGGAATAACGTTATTGCTTTTTTGAAAGAGCCATTTGAGGTAAGCGCCGGAGTTTGCCGTCAGGGTATCCATGAACCTTAAGATATGCTGATATTCAAACTCAGGCTTTTCGAAGTAATTATCCAGCCTGTCAAAAGTCCCGTGCTTGGAACGGGGATCAAGAATCCGGGCATAGGTAAGGAAACGGTTGATTTCATTACAATCATAGGTGAATTTGCGGTCTGCGGAAACTGTTTCAAAAAAGCGGGACAATTCCAGTTTTTGATAGATGGTCTGCAGATAAAAATATCCGATATTCAACTGGTCGGACTTGGAAAAAGCATCATCCGTATGATCCACTTTCTCCTTGTAATCAATAGACAGCTGGATAGTAGACCTTCCTGCATTGTACTCAGCGTTCATATCTGCCACTTGTTGTCTGCAGTAGGCAACCGGATCATCGGTGATTTTTAAAAGTTCGGAATGCCTGCCAAGGGTCTTCACATTTCTTGTTGTGGGCTTCCCTTTCGCATTCCGATATCCCTGCTGGACATAATAGATTGGATCGCTGCGTCTCTTGTCATAAAAAAGTTTCACAATGTGGCCCTCCATACACCACTTCAATTATAGCATATGCATACAATGCATACAACTAAAAATAAGCAAGGATTTGACAAAAAAATACCGCCATTAGGCGGTTTTTGAAGGCTAAGGCTTTTTTAAGTGTTAAAGACCCGAGGCGAAAACATCTCAAAAGAAGAGATAGGGCGCACAAAATAAGAATGAATACAAGGACATAAAATTGTGCAGAGACTCAAAAAGTTACCGGACTGAA
>CADATZ010000074.1 GCA_902791025.1 uncultured Chloroflexota bacterium
AGCACATTTATATCCTTCGAATTACATTTTAATCTCTCGAACTCCTGTGCTATTTTTAATTAACGGCAAATCCATTTAAAATGACCGCGAACATGACAATTACCGCTCACAATATGGTCATTATGCTCATTGCCTTCTTGATTATACTAACACATTATCCAAAAAAATCAATATACGGCCTGAAAACGGTCCCCCCTGATATACCCGCCTTCCGAATAACGGTTCAAGCACTCTTTCCTATATAGATACCCTCCCCATTTTTAGAAAAAGAAAAAGTCTGGAAGTTTTGCAGTCAGCGTTCAGACTGCCCTGAGCTTTCCGTCTTCCATCCGATAGATGGTGTCTGTCAGATCCAATACACGTTCATCGTGTGTGACCATAACAGCTGCTTTCCCGCGTCTGTGAACTTCCATACGGATCATTTCGACCGCGTGTCTGCCACGCTCGGAATCCAGAGAAGCCGTTGGTTCGTCCGCCAGAATCAGCTTTGCATCCGTCGCGAATGCCCTCGCGATGGCAACGCGCTGCCGCTCTCCTCCGGAAAGCTTTGCCGGATACTGGTCAATGATATTCTCAATTCCAAGTTCACTGAAAAGCTGCTGCACCTCGGTGCGGTTTGTTTTCAGCAGCACCGAGAGCTGCTCGCCGGCTTTCAGGTACGGCAGAAGCTGGTGACTTTGAAAAATGAAACCAATCTGTTCTTTGCGCAGCTTTGTCCATTTTCCTGCGGGAAGCGTTGTAACATTCGTTCCGCAAAGGTCCACCTCTCCTTCGTCCGGGGACATAATAATTAAAACAGTCAGCTGCAAAGCCACGGAATCAGCGGCTCCGGAAGCCCCCGGATCATCATCTTGGAAAGCTATCCGGGCTGGATCATATCTTCTCCGGTCAGATATTCCGCAGCCAGACAGGCTGTCCCATAACTGTAAATCTTGATTAGTGGCAGCAACTCCTGAACAGTTCCTTCGCCGCCTGCTTTTCTTTTGATTTCATCTGTTAAAAGCTCCATATTGGTCAACGACATGTAGCGAATGAAGGAATCATGTCCGTTTGTGTTAAGAAGAAGATTCTTCAGATACTTTTTATGTTCAAACAGGTACTGACACCCGCTTAACACGGAGCACTCCCAGGTGACTCCATCCTTCCCGATCCTGCTCATCATTTTGCGGCATCCCGATGTGTAATCCCATGCAATCAGATCAAACTTGTCATTAAAGTGCCTGTAAAACGTCGCCGGCGAATAACCACAGTTACCGGCAATCTCCTGTATTGTAATTTTATTGACCGGCCTGGTCTCCGCAAGCTCCTTGAACGATTCCGCCAGCAGTTGTTTTGTTGTCTTCCGCTCCACCATACTTCTCCTAAAAATAAACACTGCATATGTCGGGCTGTTATAAAAAAGAAAACCGAACTCAATGAGTCCGGTTTTCACCACTATGGAGCATACGAGATTCGAACTCGTGACCTCTTCCATGCCATGGAAACGCGCTCCCAACTGCGCTAATGCCCCGTCAGATATTATTGACAAACAGACTTTAACACATGAATGGCATTCCTGTCAATACTCGGGTATATACGCAGTCACATCAAAGGTCTTAGCAAATTCGATAAATTTTGTCAGTACGCAGTCACATCAAAGGTCTTAGCAAATTCGATAAATTTTGTCAGCCGGTTCGGAATGAACACTCCCTTTTTTCAAATAATTCCAAATCGGAAACTCTCTGGCACTGTCACGTAAAGGAATTTGGACCGCTGATTGTTTCGATATTTGATTTTGCTGTGTTTGTCTTATATCACAAGGAATAGCCTGAAACCGGGAGCGTATTGATTTCCCTGAGTTTCAGGCTGTTTTTTATTTTATATGGGTTCGCGAAGTGTGCCGGCCGCTTTCTAAGTCAGATCTGTCCCGCAAGATAATAAAGCACTGCTTCCCTGAACATTCTCGGATCCCGTCCTGTTTTTAAAGCTATTCTGTTCAACCGCTGCTGCACAGTGTTTTTGTGAAGAAACAGTTTTTCCGATGTTTTTTTCAAAGACATATCTTCTCCGTAATACACCTTCAGGAACTTTCTTTCCTCAGGAGACAGTTCCTTCAAAATCTTATGAGCAAATTCCGTTTTGTTCTGTCCCTTCAGGCCGGACAAA
>CADATZ010000075.1 GCA_902791025.1 uncultured Chloroflexota bacterium
ATAACGACTTCCACAGAAGTATCTTTCCAGTCTACATTCCAGCTATTGATAGTAGCTTTAGCTCCATCATCTGCAATATCAAATGTTTGCTTAATTATGGCGCGTTTTCCATTCTTCAAAACAAGTCTTGCATGTGTATATCCAAAAGGCCAGTCCGGATCACCAACCTGCTGGAGTAAAAGCTCATAGGTTCCATCTGGTGATGTTGATTTATCAACCGGATTAATTTTAAAACGTGTGGCATAGATAAGGTCTCCAAGAAGGCAAGCAAAGACGAATGCAATAGCAGCCATGATGCCAAAAATAACTCGTAACACAGATTTCCTTTTATGAATCAACCTATTTGCCTCCTTCACTATTCTTTGAACATTAAATTCTGATTTATCTTCGGATAAACCGGTGATCCGATTCAATTGTCTCCGTACTGACATAATGCTCCACAGCCATATGAAGATCATATTTCTCACGAAGCTCCGAGATGGTCTGCATCATCGGAGAAATGTGATGCGCATCAATTGATGCCTGATCCTTCCAACAGTCAATGAGCAGAACCGTCTCAGGAAAGTCGAGGAATTGATTCAATTCAGAACCGGCGCCTCTGAGACTAAGTGCCACACCTCATAGGGCAGTCGTTGAAAGATATCAAATTTCGGGTTTTAACTTGAGGTCGTAATTTGCGGCCTCAACCGATCATGCGTACAAATCGAACATAGCATAAAATGTCAAGGAGAACAATGAATACTTCTCCCTCCTGATAATCTGCGTCATCTGGTTTCTATTCAAACAGGGATAAAAGGCTTTCCGCCTCTTTTCCTGCTGTTTGCACGAACGAGATAAAACACGCTGCGCGAGTTTTATCCCGCTATCGCGACGCTCGCCGCACACGAATACTTCTCATTCGGCTGCGGCTCACTGTTCGCGTAAAAAAAAGCACTCCCTCTCAGATTGATTCTGAAAAGGAGTGCCTTGAAGGTTTTTGGAACTGGGACGTACGCTTTACTTTATACTGTCATCTGTTACAATGTACCGTCATTTGACTTTTTGTTGCACAAATGTTGTAAATCCGGTGTCACTGCAAAAAATCAGCCCGGATTTGTTGTAAAAATCCGCAGGTTTTCCGCCCGTGATTTTCACAGGATCAATACAGCTTTGCGCCGGCCGGGATGTGGTTGTCCACCATCAGAAGATGCAGCTCTTCCTCGCCGTTTCTCTCGTTCACCGCGGACAGGAGCATGTTCACCGCGGACAGGAGCATGCCGCAGGAATCGATGCCCATCATCTTCCTCGGCGGAAGATTTGTGATGGCAATCAATGTCTTTCCCACCAGTTCTTCCGGCTCGTAATAGGCGTGAATCCCGCTTAAAATCACGCGGTCTGCGCCCGTTCCGTCGTCCAGAACAAACTTCAAGAGCTTCTTGGACTTCGGAACTGCCGAGCATTCCTTCACCTTCACAGCGCGGAAATCGGACTTGCTGAAGGTATCAAAGTCTACCTGCTCCTCAAAGAGCGGCTCGATCTTCACATTCGAGAAGTCAATGCTGTCATTCGGTGTGAAGAAACCGCACGAGTTTTCGGCAGTGTCTGCCTTCTCCCCGTCGGCCTGCTCTCCCTCGGAATCTTTTCCTGCCCCTGCCTGCGCCGTTCCGGCATTCTCTGCTTTTGCAGATGATGCGGATGCACCGATTTCAACAGCCGCCATTTTATATCTTACCGTAACCTGTTATAAGCTGTTATTGGCGGGTTCCCTCAAAAGCCCGATTTTTCATAACCTGTTATAAGTTATTACCGAGGCTGTTTCAGATGGTGTAAAAAATGGTGTAATGGTGTAAGTTTCAGGAATCTTTCGTTCCAAACGCCAGCTCCATCAGTTCCGCTGCAATCTTCTTACTCGGAACCCGCATAATGCTTTGCTCCGCATCCGACCTGGCGAGCAGATTCACTCCACCATACCACACTACTTCCTGATCGATCACAGCAAAGCGCTCGCAGGATTCATCCTGCTGCTTTATATAAAATCCGGCCTGACGAATTTCTTCGTGCAGCTGCATCCAATATGCGGCATCACCAAAACCATAAAAGTCCGGTTCCCATGTCACGATCGTTACTGTGACTCCACCGGTTATCTGGTCCTTTAACAAAGAAATCAGCTTGTATACTTTTGGCCCGCTGATGGCCGGGCTTGAAATCACAATCGTCTTTTGAGCCTCAAGCAAATCTTTCTGAAAAACTGGCCGGCAAGATTCTCCGTCGTAAATTGCATCCGCTGCCTGCTTTTTACCGGAAATCCCTCCGAAGACATCATATCCAATCTGTTTATATGCTCTCAATCGTTTAGCATACATGTTATCAAACATTGGAATATGGCTGTCTACATAATCATACACGACCACACTTTCTTTCCCGGCATAATCCCTGTTCAGACGACCGGCATATTGCTCCACAACACCCTTGAAAGAAACAGGCGTCGCCATGACCAGGGTATCCAGTCTTGGATAGTCAAACCCTTCTCCGATCAGGGAACCCGTTGCTACCAAAATCATACTTTCTTCTGCGGATATCTTCTGCATTTCTGAGAGAATTTGTTTGTGTTCTCTTTTAGAGTTATTACCCGTCAACAGAAATACATGATCAGCATATGCCTTCACCCGCTCGAATAGTCGTTCCGAATGATCCTTGTACCTGGAAAGAATGACCGGTGTCCGGCCGGACTGTACACATTCCCTTACATCCGCCAGAATCTGCTCATCCCGGACTTCATTATTACGAATCAGCTCATACGCTTCGTTCGGATGCATTTTTTTACTGATTACACCACGAGGCATGACGGTCCTTGTAAATCTGGGATATACCAGGTGCTCAATCCCTTGTGTTTTTGCTTTTTCCTTTGATGTATACCTATAGCGGACGGGACCAAGCAGCATATAATTGATGCGCTCCAACCCGTCACCTCTGATCGGTGTGGCAGTCACTCCATAGACATATCTGGCTTTTATTTCCTGAAGTACCTTGGAGATTGTGTCGGAAGCGGCATGATGGCATTCATCA